>JAQXVT010000029.1 GCA_029225065.1 Lachnospiraceae bacterium
GCTGCGTTTATCAAAATACTTTGCCAGCACCATGGTATTGTTCAGATAGATATATGGCATGACCGGGTTATCGATATTCGCCACGTCCGGCTGTAATGCCAGCATGTCCACTGGTTTCCCGCTGCGGAAAAAGTCCTCTGAATTAATTTCTTTTAGTATAAAAATATCATCATTAAAATAGACAAACTGCTCTGCTAAACCTTTTATCCTATGTAGGTTCAATTCTATAGTGTTTGCATTAAACGTAGGGCGATAAGCATCTGGAATAAAATCTCTGTGATTCACGATATGAAGCTTTGGATGTTCTGTGTTCAACCATTTTGGCAGATGCCCCCAGGTCACAAAGTGAACCTTTCTCACCCACGGAGCACACTTCTCCACGCCGCGGAACCAGTACTGAAGATTGTCCCAGTCGCGGTACCGCTCTTTTCGGTCATCTATATCACAGGAATTTCCCTGCTGAATGCTTATCTTTCTTTTTTCTTCCTGCCACCTGGGATCACTGCCATCTACCCATATCATTACAAAATCAATATTCTGCTCTCTTTTTTCTGTCGTACTCATTTTTATCTCCATGCACCTGCCTGAATCAAAACGGATATGCGCAATCTGCTTCATTACTTGCTCATACTCCTGTCAAGAGTGAGTCCATCTCACTTATAACACAAGCCAAGTCATCTACTGCTTATTGCTCCGCGCTACCTCGCAGGGGACTTGCCCCACTCGGTTAAAATTTATGCATAAATTCTGTTTTTTCATTACCACAAAAAATTTTCTCCATCTTCATACTTCCCCGTCATTGCCAGACGAACGTTTGCTTTTTCCGTCATAGGATCTACGATTCCTACACTCACATGATACTGCTCTCCCGCCAGCTCGGGCAGCTGCTCTGTATCCAGATAAACCTCTGTCTTTGTCGTTTTCCCCGGAAGAAGGGATGATAATTCCATTTTAATTTCTTTCTCTTCTACCGTGTTTCCATCTTCGTCCGTCACCAAAACCCGAACCGGCCAGTCCCTGTAAAAAGGCGCCACGCCGTCATTTTCCCAGGTCAGTTCGAGCTTTGTACCTCTGTACCAGTGAGCAAGCACTGCCTCTGAGATCCACAGGCGGTATCCCATATTTTTCAGTATCGTTTCGTATCCCTCCGGATACTTTGAGACTGCAATATTGGGGCCTAAAAAGGTCACGTGAGACTCTCGAATCAGTTCTACGGTCTGAGAAAGATTCGTCTCCAGCATTTCTTCCATCGAAGTGGAACTCGTAAATTCTCCGGCTGCCGGAGCCGTTTTCCAGAAGTCCGGCATGGCACTTAGTGCATTTGCCTCATCGGTCTGACTGAGATCGCCTCCATTTTGAATTTCCCGCAGCCAGACAGCTGTTTCGCTTGCATCCCCTGTCATATCATTGTAAAGTCCCGTTCCATATTTCGCAGCATGAGAAAAAGGTCTGCGCATCAGCAGCATTGCATTCGGAAAGGCATCAACCCATGCAGATACGTATTCGTCTCGCACAGATTCTTTGGGAAGACGCCGAATGCCCGAACTGTAATCTACATGCCATTCTCCCCAGTGACCGAGACTTCCAAGTTCGACAAAACTGATCAGCCCATCCTGTCCAAAATGCTCGCCGAGTGCTTTCACCGCTTTTTCATGACATGCGATGAGTGTTTCATTGTTATAATCCGGGGCAAAGCCTTTTCCGAGTGCTGTATCGTACCAGGCTCCCGCATAACCAATCTTTTCATACAGCCATTCCGGGATATCCATATGCATTTCGCTTCCCGGAATATCACAAACAAACCTTAAAACGATATGTTTTCCTTCTTTTTTCCATCGTTCAAGCTGGTTTTCTTTTTCAATTTTTTCCCAGTCATACTGCCCTTCCTCCGGCTCCAGTTCTGCCCAGGTAATGTCCATATAAAGCAGAGAGATGTCCTCTTTCACATTTTCAAGCCATGCACACGGTGCATAACCCATAAGCGGATTGCCGAAAGCCTCATCGGTTGTCTCATATTGTTTTCTGTTCTTTCCGGTGCAAAGCCAGACCATATTGATTACGATTACAGTCAGCACTGCAAGCCCTGCGGCAATCCATATGCGCTGTTTTTTCATAGCCAGTCTCCTCATTTTTCTGCAAAATGTCAGGTACCCAGGTTAAACAGATGATCCGGATTCTGTTTTACAACGTAACAGATAAAATCCTCATCCTCATAATACACCTTTATCTCATTCGGATAGATTGTCTTAAAATTCTGACACCAGTAATACATCTCCGATTCCAGAATTTTTCTGTTTGTAAGATTGGAATAAGCATCGGATGCCTTTCCCATAATTGCAAGCGGTTCATTCAGATATCTCTCGGAAATTTTTCCGTGCTTGATCTGGTCCCCTACGCTTAGAACTGCATTCGAATACTTATAGTACTGCGTGTACTTGTCCTGTGCAAGCCACCTCGGTCCTGCAAAGAAATGATACTGCGCGTACTGGATCGGATTTTTTTCAATATAGAAAAACAGATATTCGGTTGGAATATAATAGTTTTCCGATTTTGACCGGTTATAAAAATCAAGAATCTCCTCATGTCTTCCCGTTTCAATTGCCTGATATAATTCTTCGGTCGTAGATATAATCGTATACGTATACTGAGGATATTTACCACTGATATAATTGGTAAGTTCTACCGCCGAATTGTACCGTGTCAGCTCATAATACAAATATCCATGAAAGACTCCCAGACAATTTGTTCCCACATAAACCGCAATTACCCCTAAAAGTCCTAAATATGGAGAATAAGCTCCTGCCGCTGAGTTTTCAAACCGGAAAAACAGCTCATCCACAGGAATTGCCATCATAGCCAGAATCAGAATCTGCTCCGTCAGACACAGTCTTGCTCCCGCAATAATCTCCGGCAGCCCCAGATAAGGCGCTGCATACAAAACCATAAAAAGAACCGACGCAAACGTGATTCCCACATACAGCTCCAAAGATTTTTTCTGATGGCGTATGCGTCTGATAGCCAGATTCAAAATGGTAATAATCGTCGCAAGCAGCGTAAACCTCAGAATCCAGGTGGCACGCATCCGGCCATAAAGCTGCACGTATCCATACTGACTGGTTCGTTTCACACTGTCAATCAGCTTATTGACGATATCTTTTACCGAAACTCTTTTTTTGACTTCTGTGCTGCTCTGTGCCTGCACATTGCCATCTTTTGCCGGAATCAGTTCACTGATCTCTGACTGCGTCTCGTCATCTTCGGTGGCCGGCTGCTGCTCGGTTTCCGTCTCCTCTAATTTCTGTGCAAGCTGTGCTCTTCCTTCCTTTGTATCCGTACCATTTATGATATTCATTCCCCAGTTCAGAGAGCCCTGAAGCGGTATACCGGACGCAAACGCCAGCACCATCGGCAGTGTGGAAACGGCAACGCCTAAAATGACAGCGCCCACAAGCCCCCGAAAGTTTTCTTTTCGAAATATACTCGAAAGTTTCCAGACTGCAAAGGAACCGCACAAAAAAAACGCCATGATCGTCACATAAAAATGGATGGCAAGTGATGCCGCCAGTGCTGTCATAAACAGGAACAGGTCATCTTTCTTTTGTCTTGTAAAGCGGACATTTGCAATTTGATTTGCGGTCTGCTCAGACGCGTTGTCGCTTCGTAATCTGGCAATTGGAACTTTCAGCTTCCACCGCTTCGTGCTCCGTTCACCGGAAGCTTGGGAACGTTTATCTGCGTTTAAAAACCGGATCAGATACAGCACGCACAAAAACTGCGTATACAATCCAAACTCCTGTGGAATCGTGTACTGCAGCCTCGAAATACCATAGATCTCATCGACGCATACCACATCTAAGGTGAGGAATGCCGCCAGAATCACATACACGGTATACTTTGATTTCATCACCTCTCGAAGCAGGCAGAAAACAGCCACCAGCAAAGCTGTGACATGAATTTCTCCTAAAAACAGCAGGCTGCTGTATACCGGGATTCCAAACAATACATCCATGCAATAGATAAAGCAATGCATGGCCTCCGGATAAACGCCCTCTGAAAAAATGTTTCCTTCCTTCAGCCCATAGATCCAGGAATGATGCACGTACATATCGCCCCATCCATAGGAGTGGTTCTGAAATGCACCATAGGAAAAATAAGTGATTGCAAAAATCAGAAGAATACTCAGAACACCAAATTCCAGTCTTCTTCCTTTTATTTTTCTATTGATGCGTCCAAAAAAAGAGACACTGCTGTTTTTGATCCCTTCCGCCACCTGAAGGATCATGGATTTCCATCCAAGCGCTCCGGTAAAAAAATTTTTCCCCAGTGAAAAGAAATACTTTCGGAATGCCTTTTCTTTAAAAACGGAAAGGAACAATATTCCGTAAAAGATCAGGAAAACGACCCAGCCCTTTAATATATGAAGCAATCCGAGCCCCAGTACAAGGGTATTAATCAGTAAAACCGATACCGTAGAACAAAAAGCAAATCGGAACGTCAAACTTTTTCCGGATAATTTTTTTCGAAAGACCACAGAGGGCCAGAAATACATCAGAATGATATAGCCCAAAAATACACGCACAAATTCCAGAATCCAATAGCTCATATTCTGATCGGCAACCTCCTTTTGTAAAATCTGCCTTATTTTCCGTTACCGCTCCGGCTTTCGAAACGGCAGCGTCTCGATCACATGCAGATCATACTTCTTTACCATCTCCTGCGCCATCGCAAGTGCATTCGGATTCCACACGCGTTCCGGCTGGTGGGCGTCGCTGCCGAAGATCACATCGCAGCCAACCTCACCGACCATGCGGAAAAAGTCTGGATTCGGGTAATGTCTTTGATCCCAGAGTCCAAGGAAGTTCAGTTCGAGCGGAATGGAAAGCTCTTTGGCCTTCTCGCAGATTGCATACATCTTTTTCTCGTAAACCTGCGGATCGCCGACATAATGAATCACATCCGGGTGCGCTACATAGGAAAAGCAGCCCGTCTCCATCGCCTCGATGACCTGATCGCAGTAGCGCTGCAGCGTCTCATCCGAAGTAAACGGCGCGAATACCATCACATCGCCGATCTCATTTCCAAGGTTATGCTGTCCCAGGATATAATATTCGATCGGATACTGCGCAGTCAGTGCCAGCAGCTTGTCGAAATAAGCCGGATAATACTCGACTTCCAGTCCCAGATGGATCTCGATGTCTTTTTCATATTCTTTTTTGAGTGCCAGTATGACATTTACGTAGTCCTCCAGCTGATCCGGGCGCATTTTTGTGTGGTTTACGTATCTGTCCGGGTAGATCTGCGGCGTGTGATCTGAAAATCCCAGAATCTTAAGTCCCCCGCGGATCGCCGCCTCCACGTACTCGCGCTCCGTTCCGGTGGCGTGATTGCAGCGCCACGTGTGTGTATGATAATTTGCGATCATTTTTTCATCCTCCTCATGTGTGCATGGATTTCTCCATGTCTTTGCCGCCAGGCTGCTCTTTGTTCCGGTCAGTGCAGTCTGCTGTTTGCCTCACTGCGCGCCGCAGCCTCCGGCGATTCTTTTTCCAGATACATTTTACCCCAGTTTCGCATTTCTGTCAGCACCGCAGTCAGACTTCTTCCAAATTCCGTCAGGGAATATTCTGTTCTTGGCGGTACGACCGGATATACCATGCGGGTGACCAGCCCGTCGCGTTCCAGTTCCCGCAGCTGCTGCGTCGGCATTTTATCCGTAGCCTGCGGCATTCTTTTATGAAGCTCACTATAACGAAGTGTCTCATTCAGAAGGTGCCACAGGATTATAGCTTTATATTTTCCACCGACCAGATCCAGTGTTGCTTCCACCGGACAAAGATACTCTTTTATTTTACGTTCCATATTGTCTCCCTCTTCGTCTCCTTTACTGAATAAAGCTGTAAAATTCAGATTAAAACGAACATTACTATCTTTTAGGATAGTATATACCTTAATAGTGCGTACTTATCAAATAGAAATTTCCGGTTACAATATAGCTATCAGATTCTCTATTCTGTAAATGAATTTTTACATTTTTTCAAAAAGGAGGTTTTTCCATGAATTTTACTGAAATCATTAAGACAAGATGCGCTATTCGAAGCTACCTTCCGCAGAAAGTAGAAAAAGAAAAAACTGACCAGATTCTTGAGGCAGCACATGCCGCTCCGACTGCAGCAAATCGTCAGCCGGTCCGCCTGATTGTGATTCAAAGCGAGGAGGGTCTTGGCAAGCTGGCAAACGCAGCAAATATCTACCATGCCCCGCTTGCGATCCTTGTCTGCGCCGATCATGAAAAAGCATGGACACGCCCTTACGACCAAAAACAGTCCACTGACATCGACGCGTCCATACTGACTGACCATATGATGCTTCAGGCTACCGAGCTTGGTCTTGGCACGGTATGGATCTGTCATTTCAAACCGGATGTCATTCGCGAAGAATTTTCTCTCCCGGTGCAGCTTGAGCCGGTCAATATCCTTGCGATCGGCTACTCTGCACAGCCGGCATCAGATCCGCGCCGTCATACCTCCAAGCGTATTCCGCTTGAAGATTTTGTATCCTACGAAACACTGTAAACTAATAAAACAGTGCCTCACTTTTGTCATATTTCCTGAAATCCGTCTTGAAATTATAAAGGATTTTACCGGAAATCTCAACACATCGACACAAATCAATTTACATCGCAATTGCATTTGCCTGCAAAGCGCAACTTTGCTGATAGCTTCGGACACAAAATAAGTCCCCTGTCTGTTGCTTTACACAACATTACAGGGGACTTGCTTACTTTTTGCTGCAAAACAGATATTTCTAAAACAGATTCGCCCGTTTCAGCTGACTGCGGATCTGCGGTCCGATCAGCATCGCAAACACCATCTTAATCAGATCGCCCGGGATAAACGGAATCACACCTGCCATCAGTGCTGCCTGGAATCCCATATTTGCCTGATATGCAAGCCATACCGTACCAAACAGATAGCAGATCGCTGTACCTGCAATCATTCCCAGCAGACATACGACACGCTTGTTGATGTAACGGTCAATAACAAGACCAGCGATGATTGCCATCGGAATAAAACCGATCAGATAACCGCCGGTCGGTCCGAACAGCTTGCCAGGGCCGCTTGTGAAGCTGGAAAACACCGGCAGGCCTACAAGACCAAGCAACAGATAAACCAGATAGCTGATCGTTCCTTTCATCGTTCCAAGTGTGTACAGTGAAAAATAGATCGCCAGATTTGTCAGGGAAATCGGCACCGGCCCAATCGGAAGGGACAGCGGCGCGAGCACGCACGTAACTGCTGTCATGACACCGATCACCGCGATCTGTGAAACGGTAAGGCCGCTTTTTGCATTTGATTTTGCTGTGATATCGCTCATTTTTTTCTCCTCGTTTTCTCTCAGAGCACACCAATACAGGCGCTCTGAGTGTTTTCCGAGTTGTATTATACTTGCCTGTCGCTTAATTGTCAACCTGTTTTAAAAATAAGTTGACAATTGGTGTGCTTGAAAAATGATTTATCACGCTCTAACGGTAATGCCGCTCCTTCTGATGCTCAAGCCCATGCATCCAGTCTGCTTTCCGATAATAGAGAAAAAACAGAATTCCCGACAATGTCCAAGTGATCGGGTACGCCCAGAATACCACCTCAATAATGGGATTGATATGCACCGCAATCGACACATATGGCACACGCAGCAGGCACCAGCATACAAGCATCACAGCCATCGGCACCGAGGATTTGCCCGCACCGCGCATGATTCCGGCCGTACAGTGTGAGTAAGCCATCAGGAAATAAAACGGTGTGATGATGTGCGCCTGCTTCGTCCCATAAGAAATGACCTCTGGATCATTGTTGAAAAAGGAGATTAATACCGGCATTGTCACGTACAGCACAAGACCGATCAGTTCGGTCAGCGTCATGCCGCAGAGGATGCCAAACCGCGCCCCTTTTTTTACACGATCGTATTTCTGCGCTCCAAGGTTCTGGCTGATGAACGTCGTCAGCGCCATCGAAAAACAGGTGACCGGAAGCGCCGCAAAGCCTTCCACCTTCGAATACGCGCCGCAGCCGGCCATCGCGACCTTTCCGAAGCTGTTAATATTTGACTGGATAAATACATTTGCAATCGAAATCACCGAATTCTGGATACCGGCCGGCAGTCCGTTTTTAATAATCTGCCGCAGCATAAACGAATTCAGCTGAATGCGGCGAAGCGATATGCGGTACTCCTCCGGGCTTTTTCTCGTCAGACGGTACAGACAGAGCGCTGCACTGACAAACTGTGAAATCGCCGTTGCGGCGGCCGCCGATGCAACACCGAAATGGAATACACCGATCAACACAAGATCCAGCACAATGTTTATCACAGAGGAAAAAATCAGATAATACAGCGGATGACGGCTGTCACCGACCGACTGAAGGATTCCGACGAAATTGTTGTAAAGCACGAACCCTAGCGAGCCGAGGAAATAGACACGAAAGTACGCGGTAGATTCCGGCAGTACCTCCTCCGGTGTCTTCATCCACACAAGCATGCGCGGTGCCAGCAAAAGTCCTGCCACCATCAGCAGCAGTCCGCACAGAATGCCGAATCCTACTGTCGTGTGGATTGCTTTCTGCAGCTCCCTGATTTCCCGGGCACCGTAATATCTTGCAATCACTACGCCTGCGCCAACTGCAAGTCCGTTAAAAAATCCAACCAGCAAAAAGATCAGGCTGCCGGATGAGCTGACCGCCGCCAGCGCATTGCTCCCAAGCAGATTCCCTACGATCAGCGAGTCTGCCGTATTGTAGAACTGCTGAAACAGATTGCCCAGAAAAAGTGGAAATGCAAACGCAAGCATTTTTTTCCAGATGGTGCCTTCTGTGAGCAGTGTTTTTGAACTTGTTTCTGACATATTTTTCTTTTGCCCCCTGTTTTTGCACACATTTCTCCTATCACTGTACCATAAAGCAGGAGAATTGTACAGAAGCGGGAGAAATGAAAAAAGACCTGCGGACGTAACTTGTTTTCCACAGGTCTTTCTTTTTTATCTCAGCAGCCGCTTCCGGCTCACGCACTCTTCCCGTTTTTCCAGCCACTCACGCAGCTGTGGATAAAGACGCTCCGCTTCCTCGTAGCCGTGCCAGTAGAAATCCTCCAGCTTTTCCAGATCTCGCTCAGTACGGCTGACACACGGAGCAGTCGGACGAATCACGAAAACCAGTCCTTTTTTCTCCAGGCGCTCGACCAGATCCAGCGTGCGGTTGTATGCATGGCTGCGCTGTGCAAGCGCTTTTACGAGGTTTGGATACTTTCGGTACCAGATCTTTGCCATACGGATCACCGCATCGGTCTTTTCTTCTTTATAGTAGCCTTTTCTTCTGGTCAGAATAATGATGTTATGGTCAAAGCCATCGGCGATTGCCTTGCGGATCGGAATCGAATCCGCGATGCCGCCGTCCAGCATCGGAATGCCATCGAGATCTACCATCGGTGCACCGAACGGAAGGCTCGAGGATGCACGGCAGGCGTTCATCATCCGCGCTTTATCGCGATACTCCTCGATAAATTCTGCCTTTCCGGTCACACAGTTCGTGACCGCCAGAAGACATCTGGTCGGTGATTTTACGTATGCCTCAAAATCAAACGGATAAGTGTGGTTTGGAAACTCATCAAAGATCAGATCCATATTCATAAAGTGTTTCGTATGCATCAGGGTCTTAACGCCATACAGTTCATTGTCAAGCTGTGCATCCAGCATACATTCTTTCGTTCGAAGAATCTGATTGGAAACGTAATCCACTGCGTTGCAGGCTCCGGCAGATACGCCGATCACATACGGCAGTTCCACCTTTTTCTCCATCAGATAGTCCAGCACGCCGCTCGTGAAAATGCCGCGCTGGCCGCCGCCTTCCAGAATCATTCCTGCTTTTTTCATAACACTCCCTCTTTCCTATAACGTAAGCGGGTGACACTTATTCAGCTGCTTCTGTCTGTGCCTCAGTTCCGGCTTCTGTAGCTGCCTCGGTGCTTTCCTCAGCTGCTTCCGTCTCAGCCTCAGTCTCGGTGGTCTCCTCCACGGTCGTATTTTCCTTAAGGAAATCAAGCACCTTATCCTGCAGTGCGCTGATGCGGATGGTATCCTCATCGTATGCTGCCTTCAGATCATCCACAGAATCATATCCGTAATTATCCGCATATCTCTGGCACGCAGCTTCGTAATCGTCGTCACTAACCTCAATGCCTTCTTTTTCCGCGATTGCTTTGAGGTACATCTCTGCATCCAGATTCTGCTTTACTACGTTCAGCGCTTCTTCGTCGAACTGCTCCTCAGTCATTCCAAAATAATTCTGCAGCAGATCTGCGTACTCCATGTCATACTGGGATGCCATCTGCTTGTATGCGTTCTGCATGTTGGTGAGACCGTAGTCCAGCATCTCCTGCGGGTAATCCTTGATCGCAGAGTTTTCGCTGATCTGGGAAAGAATGTCGGATTTAATCTCGCTGTCGCGTGAATCCTCTTTGTTCTGCATCAGTGTTTCTTTTACAGATTCCTTGTATGCATCTACATCCGTGTACTCGCCGTCTGTGATTGAGCTTACCAGATCAGAGGTCACCTCTTTCATCCGCTGTACGGAATTGACGGTCACGGTAAATACAGTCTCTTTGCCTGCCAGCTCCTCTGACGGATATGCCTCCGGGAAGGTCAGGGTCAGATCTACGGTATCGCCGATCTTTACGCCTACCAGACCATCCTCAAATCCATCGATAAAAGTGCCGGAACCGATCTCCAGATCGTATCCCTTTGCAGTACCGCCGTCAAATGCTTCGCCGTCCAGCTTGCCGACATAATCGATATTTGCGGTGTCGCCTTCCTCCACCGTACCTTCGGTCACATCTTCCATCGCATCACTTCCTGCATTTGCCCTGATCTGAGCAAGAATCTCATCATCCGTCACTTCAAGCGGAGCAATCTTTACAGTCAGGCCCTTGTACTCGCCAAGCTCTACATAATCCGATGCTGTATAATCCGGGCGCGGCACTCTCTCGTAGGTTTCCTCTGTGCCCGCCTCGGTACTGTCCTCCGCTGCCTCGGTCGCTGCTTCGGTTACCGCTTCTGTATCTGCCGCCTCGGTCGCTGCTTCAGTCACTGCCTCTGTCCCCTCTGCCATCACAGCCGGTGCACCGACAGATGCCGTTGCAAGGCATACGGTACATGCCAGAATTGCCATAAGATTTCTTTTTTTCATATTTAAGCCCTCTCTTTATCTTTGATTTCCTGCACAATACTTACGCCATTATAGCATATCCGTTTTTACTTTTGCACCGGCTTTGCTCTTTTTTAAGAAAAATCACAGAATTTACACACACATGTGCCGCCGCCTTTTTACTTCACAGTGACCGGAATCTGCTTTTTAAGTCCGCTCTTCATCGTACACGTAACGACGGCTTTTCCTGCCTTTACTCCTCTGATCGTTCCGCTTCCGCTCTTATTTTTCGTAACAGTGGTCACCGATGAATTGCTGCTCTTCCAGGTAAAAGAGGACAGCAGAAATGACATATAATATCCATATTTTTCACAGCCGCGGTTCTTCCGGTCTACTCTGAGCTGATCTTTCTCTCCGACCTTAATCTCAGGTCTGTCAGAAGCACTGTATCCGTTTTGATTCAGATTGAAGCACAGCGCATCCACACGATCATCTCGCCCTCGCCGCGGTTGTTCCAGTACGGATACGGAACGGCGGTAAACTCCACGTCCTCAAGCTCCGGCTTGCGCAATCCGTAAAGGCCGCCCTTCCAGGAGGATTCCACGCCGCGCTTTCCTTTTCCTTTGATCACCACGCAGCCGCCAAACAGCTCCGAGCGCTCCTCTTCAAGCGGCGCATCGGTATCCGGGAAAATCCACGGAAGATTGGATCCGTTGTCGCACTCCTCGAGGCAGTATACGAGCGGTCCGCGCACGATCGCTGCCTTTCCGGCATCGGCACGCACCTGCGGATTCGCATAAACGTAATGCGCCGGTGTCTCAAATGCAGTCTCGATGCGGCAGTCCTTCTCCACGTGCAGCTTCCAGTAACCGTTTTCCGTGCGGCTGCCGACTGCTTCGCCGCCGATTGTCATACGATAATTTTCCGCGTAATCCGGCACACGCACGAGCAGATCCATTCCATTCTCCGGCACATTTGAAAGTGCAAAGCGGACGCTCGGCTCCCACGGGAAACGTGTTTCCATGCAAACCTGCATTGCCTGTCCTTCTTCAAAAGCGATCTCCGTCGTGTTCGATACGAAAAGATTAACATACAGCTCGCGTTTTTTGTCGTCAACGGAGTAAATATACTGACCAAGCGATGCCAGCGTACGCGCAATATTCGGCGGGCAGCACGCTACACCAAACCATTTCTGGCGGATCGGTTTGACATGCTTTTTGGAAGTGCCCGGCATACATGCAGGCGGCCACACCTCAAGCGGATTTACATAGAAGAAACTCTTTCCGTCAAGCGCAATGCCCGCAAGGACTGTATTGTAAAGCGCGCGCTCCACAACGTCCGCATAACGGGACTCCTTCGTGATCTGATTCATCCGCAGGCCAAACATCGCCAGTCCGATCGATGCACAGCTCTCTGAATAATTGTACTCGTTCGGCAGATCATAATCGACTGTGAATCGCTCCAGATGCCCTGACGAACCGATGCCGCCGGTTAAATACATGCGCTTCTGTGTGATATTCTCCCACAGCGTCTCGCAGGCTTTTTTCAGTCCGTCATCATCGTAAGCCTCTGCCAGATCCGCCATGGCGCTGTAAAGGTAAACGGCACGCACCGCATGGCCCTCTGCCGTCTTCAGCTCACGCACCGGGCGGTCTGACTGAGAATATGCCGGCGTATAATCCGCAAACTCAGGGAAGATCATCTTATAATCCGGGCGGCTCATTTCCTTCATAAAATAGTTTTCTCCGACGCCGCGCGCATCGATGAAATACTTCGCGAGATCAAGATACTTCTGGTTACCGGTCACACGGTACAGCTTCACAAGTCCGATCTCGACCTCCTCATGGCCCGGATAGCCGTGAATTTTGCCTTCCTCCGTGCCGAACGTATCCGCGATCAAATCGGCAAACCGGCACATGCAGTCCAGGAATTTCCGTTTTCCGGTACCCTCATAATAAGCAACCGCCGCCTCCATCAGGTGACCGGCTGTGTACAGCTCGTGACCCTCGCACAGGTCACTCCACCGTTTTTCCGGCTCTTTGATCGTAAAATACGTATTGATGTAGCCATCGTCGCACTGCGCCTCGGCAATCAGGTCAATGACCTCATCCGCCGTCTTCTCAAGCGCCGCGTCCGGATAGCACGCAAGTGAAAATCCGACTGCCTCCAGCCACTTTGCCACGTCGGTATCCTGAAATACCGCGCCGTAAAATTCGCCCTCGCTTCTGCCCGCCGCAATGCGGAAGTTCTCCAGGCAATGGCTCGACTCCGCGTCCGGAATCCGGTCATTCATCGCCTCCCACTGATACGGAATGATTGCATTTCTTACCAGATCCACGTGCTTGGACCAGAACGGATCGTTGATCTGAATCTTTTTTAAATCAAGGGAATGTAAACGCATAGATTCTCTCTCCTTTTCTTTTGTTTCTGCAGCCTCCGGCTGCTGTTTTCATACATCTGGCAAAACTCTGCCAGTTTTCGTCCACCTGACGCTCTTCCGCCGAGACTATTTGATGTCCGTTTCCTTCGGTTTCCGGCACTGTCCATACCTTTTTCGAAATCGTCAGGACTTATCCACAGTGTACCATACATTTCTCCACCTTCCAAGTCTGATACTGCTTCCACCAAAAGATCTAGACAGCCACGAAAGTCCCCCGCGTCAATTGTAACTATCCGCTTGCTCCTCCCTCTCCTCACCCTGATTTTTTCCCTCACTTACTGCTTGCACTTTCCCCGGAACAATGCTAAAATATGGGTTGAATTCTGTTTGTGGGAGGGTACATATGTCGACATTTTTCAAGGTATTACTGGTTATCCTGATTATTCTTGTCATCGCACTCGTTGTCCTCTACTTCGTTGGCCGGAAGATGCAGAAAAAGCAGATGGCACAGCAGGAACAGATGGAGGCTGTAAAGCAGACCGTCAGCATGCTGATCATCGATAAAAAACGAATGCCCATCAAGGAAGCGGGACTGCCGCAGATGGTCATCGACCAGACGCCAAAGCTGATGCGTCGTTCCAAGCTTCCGATCGTAAAGGCAAAAGTTGGTCCAAGAATCATGACACTCGTCGCGGACGCAGCAATCTTTGACACCATTCCGGTGAAAAAAGAAGTCAAGGCTGTTGTCAGCGGTATTTACATCATGGAAGTACGCGGTGTGCGCGGACCGCTTGAGACTCCGCCAAAGAAAAAATCCATGATGCAGAAGCTCAGATCCAAGCTTACCAAAGCCCAGAAAGAGCTGGAAGCCGAAGAGGCAAAATCAAAAAATCAGAAGGCAAAGAAAAAAAGTAAATAAACCAGTATAAAAAAGGCTCCGTGGAATTCCACAGAGTCTTTTCTTTTTCCTCTCACCCTGGCCGACAGCTTTGGTGACACTGGGTGACATTTGGTGACATCTCAGGTGACACTATCGCAAAAACTTCCGCATCACCTCATACAGCTTCTCAATCCGAAACGGCTTCGCCAGATGCTCGTTCATCCCGGTGTCCAGAAACGTATTTTGACGACTCCCGTTCTCCTACATCAGCCGGAACAGTCCGCTGTCCTTCGCCATAATCCTGATATGAATCGCAGCGTCTGACACGTGTTCATAATTCATTTCCAGAATGTAATCGATATTGATATCGATCAGATCCTCACTCTCCTGCACATCCATTCCGATCACTTCGATCCCGGCCAGCATATTTCCATACGGCGTGCCGTACCAGCTCATATTCTTTTTGCCGTTTTCAAAGACCATATTTGTCTTCATCGGACCGGTCTTGCGAATCTCCATGGCTCCGTCCGAGAGCTTGAGCCGGTTCTTGATAATGTCGCCGGTCTCCTCCACCACTTCATCGTAGAGCACAAAATGCTTTCCATTTTTCTTATAATATTTTCCTGCCGAGGTGATTTCCACTTCATCCTCCGCATCCTTTTCCCCGTTTACCGCGTGAAGTCCGGTTACGGTAATCAGTACATCTTCCGTCATAATGTGTTTTTCAATACTCCTCTATGTTGATTTTCCGCGCACGTTTCACGTCATACGGCAGAATCGAGTTTGCAAACTCTCCGAATTTCTCCGCCGCGTCGCTGACGTAAAACTGATGCATCTCGTCTTTTTTATTGTTCTCTCCTGTGTTGATCAGCTGTTCCTGCTCCAGAAGCCTGCGCAGCTCCTGCGCCGTTTCATATGCCGGATTGACAAGCGTCACCTGATCGCCTGCGATTTTGCCGACGAGTGAGCGAATCAGCGGATAGTGCGTGCATCCAAGCACAAGCGTATCAATATCCTTACGCAGCAGCTCGCTCAAATACCGTCTTGCGACCTCCTCTGTCACGCTGTCCTTCAGCCAGCCTTCTTCAACGAGCGGCACAAAAAGTGGGCATGCCTTTCCAAACACGACAATCTCCGGATCCTGCTGCTGGATAAAACGGTCGTATGTGCGGCTGCGGATCGTGCTTTCCGTTCCGATTACGCCGACACGCTTGTTGTGCGTCGCTTTCGCCGCCATGTGCGCACCCGGTTTGATCACTCCGATAATCGGGATATCCAGATCGGATTCCACCGCGTCAAGTGCCAGCGCACTCGCCGTGTTGCACGCGATGACGATCGCTTTCACGCCCTGTGTCCGCAGAAAATGAATAATCTGCTTCGAAAACCGGATTACATTTTCCTGAGATTTGCTTCCGTACGGCACGCGCGCTGTGTCACCGAAGTAGACAATCTTTTCATTTGGCAGGTTGCGCATGATCTCCCGCACAACCGTAAGCCCGCCCACGCCGGAGTCGAAGACACCGATCGGGGCGTCGGAAAGGGTTGATGGCGTGCTGTTTTCCGTATTTTTTATTTCAGATTCTTTTTTTGTTGCTGTCATTTTACCGTCTCCTGACATTACTTTTCTTATTCTGACTCTTCTATGCGACTTATGATACGCACTGCATTTTCTCAGAAAAGCGATCCTTGTGCCGTCTGCATGGCAGTCATCATCGCTCTGATCATGATACCACTCCGCCTGCTCAGAAAATCAGCGGCTCCCCGTCCACAAATGCAAAGCACACCGCTTCCTCTTTGATAAACTCCGCGCGCCCGTTTGTGCCTTCCGTGATCGCCTCTTTGAGTTCCTGCAGCTGCGCCTGCGGCACCAGTGTTTCCACCGTCACAATGTCCGTGTACTCGGAGCCTGTGATGGTAAGCCCCCTCTGCCCAAGCAGATACTGCACCTTGCCAAGCCCGTTGTAGTCCGTCCGGATTCCGAGCAGCGCGCCGATCTTTTTCTCAATGATCTTGCTCGCGCGCAGCCCCTCCTGCACGGATTTTGAGTAGGCGCGCACCAGACCGCCCGTGCCGAGCAGTGTGCCGCCGAAATAACGCGTCACGACAACCGCCGCATTGTGGATTTCCTCGCCGAGCAGCACGTCGAGCATCGGACGCCCCGCCGTTCCCTGCGGCTCCCCGTCATCACTGCACCGCTGCAGCTCCTGGTTTTCACCCACTACAAACGCCGAGCAGTTATGCGTTGCATTCCAGTATTTTTTCTTCATCGCCGCGATAAACCCCAGCGCTTCCTCTTCACTTTCCACCGGGCGCACCGTCGCGATAAACCGTGATTTCTTCTCAATCAGTTCACCCTCGCCGCCCTCGTATACTATCTTTATCTCTTTCATGGTTTCACCTGTTTCTGTTTTTGGCAGGTAGCTTGCCCCTTTTGATTTCTGACCTACATCATAGCAAGATTTCGGTGC
The DNA here is from genome assembly GCA_029225065.1 of Lachnospiraceae bacterium. GTDB lineage: Bacteria > Bacillota > Clostridia > Lachnospirales > Lachnospiraceae > Choladousia. The sequence continues at coordinate 16,918 of JAQXVT010000029.1, forward strand.
TGTGGCAAGCATCCGGTGCATGTTTTTCCCCCTTCTTGGAAATACTGGTTACCGTTCAGAACAGTAATAAACACTGTTACAGAAAACCTGTCCATCATAAAGGAGCCTGCCATGAACCACCTGTCTTTCCCGCAAAAATTTCATTTTCCGAAGATCAGCAGCCTGCCTCATCGCCTGCGCCGTCTTCCCTGGCGCAAAATTCTGATCGGCGCTGCCATCTCGTTTGGGATACTGTGTCTGCTTTTCCTTCTTTTTCTGTGGCGTCTGATCGCCTCCGCGCCCTCGATCGATGCGATTTCCGTCTCCCCGCAGGAATCCGCCACTTATCTGTGTGATCAGGAGGGCAACGAAATCCGCCGCCTGACGCTTGCTGCCTCCAATCGCGACATCGTGGGACTTGATGAAATCTCCGTTTATCTCCAGAATGCCGTCGTCGCCATCGAGGACCGGCGCTTTTATGAGCACCACGGAATAGACACAAAGGGCATCCTGCGTGCATTTTTCAGCGGCATCACCCACGGCTCCTTTTCTGAGGGGGCGAGCACGATCACTCAGCAGCTCATCAAAAACAGCGTCTTTACGCAGTGGACGCAGGAGAACTCCTTTTATGACCGCGTGCGCCGCAAGGTACAGGAACAGCATCTTGCGCTCCAGCTTGAAAAACGACTTTCCAAAGAAGAGATTCTGGAAAATTATCTGAACACCGTAAACTTCGGCTCTGGATGCTACGGTGCACAGGCTGCTGCAAAGAGGTACTTTGCAAAGGATGCCTCTTCCCTCACGCTCTCCGAGGCAGCTGTGCTCGCCGCCGCACTGCAGAATCCCTCCGGCTATGACCCGGCTCTGCATCCCGCGGCAAGCAGAAGCCGCCAGCTCACCGTTTTGAATTACATGCAGCAGCAGGGCTACATTTCCGCTGCCGAGCATCAGGCGGCAGAAAATGATCCGGTCTACAACCGGGTCCGACAGACAGGCCCGGAAATGGACACCGGATCCGTCTATTCCTATTATGAGGACGCGCTGATTGCCCAGGTGCAGGAGATTCTGATGACGGAAAAAGGATACTCGCAGGAACAGGCCGCCCGCGCCGTTTTCTGCGGTGGCCTGCGCATTTACTCGGCGCAGGATGACGCCCTCCAGCAGATCTGCGAGGAAGAGTTTTCCAATCCCGCCAATTTTCCCGATGAAGCCGGAAGCGATGCGCAGCTGCAGGCTTCGCTTGTCCTGATCGACCAGAAAACCGGCTGCGTGCGCGCCATCGTCGGCGGCCGCGGCAAAAAAAACGCCAGTCTCACGCTAAATCGCGCCACTGATTCGCTGCGTCAGCCCGGCTCTACGTTTAAAATTCTTGCTGCCTACGCCCCGGCACTGGACGCCTGCGGCAAAACGCTCGCTTCCTGCTATGAAAACGAACCGTTTACCTACGCGGACGGCACCCCGGTCGGCAACTGGGATGAAACTGACTACGGCGGAACCGTCACCATCCGCGAGGCAATCGTGCGCTCCATCAATGTCGCTGCGGTGCGATGCATCACGGAAATCTCGCCGCAGGTCGGTTTTTCCTACGCCAGACGGTTCGGCATTACAACGCTTCATGACGCGGACGGATCGGACGGCGCATCCGATGTCATCCAGCCGCTTGCCCTCGGCGGTATCACGGAAGGTGTTTCCAACCTGGAGCTTGGTGCCGCCTACGCCGCCATTGCAAACGGAGGCATTTACCGCACACCGCGATTTTTCACGCGAATTGAGGACCGAAACGGCGCTGTCCTTTTTAATTTTTCTGATACCAATGGAAAAGTGCGCGATTTTTCCGCCTCGGAATTTTTCCAGGAAACGCCGGTGCAGCGCGACAACACCCGTATCTTAAAAGACAGCACCGCGTTTCTGCTCACCGATGCGCTGTGCAGCGTCGTTTCCGGTCCATCCGGAACTGCTTATGGAACAGTCTCTGCCGCAGGACAGCCCGTCGCCGGAAAAACCGGCACCACCTCCGGCTACCGCGACATCTGGTTTGCAGGCAGCACCCCGTATTATACGTGCTCCGTCTGGGGCGGATACGACGATCACAGCGCGCTCCCCGCCTCCGCACACAGCTATCAGAAAACGCTCTGGAGCACCGTCATGAACCGTGTCCACACCGGCCTTACTATCGGCACGTTTCCGCAGCCGGACTCTGTCGTTTCTGTTTCCATATGCAAAGACAGCCATCTTCGTGCAAACGAAAACGGCTGTCCCGATACGTATCTGGAATATTTTGCTGACGGCACGCAGCCGGAGGAGATCTGCTCCCTGCATACCGCCGTGCTCACGCCGGAAACGCAGCAGCAAAGCGAGCAGGCTGTCATTTATCCGGAGCTGCTTGAGCAGACAGGAGGCAGCCGCAGCAACTCCAATGCAGATAACCACGATGAAAATTCGTTGATATCTGAGCACGCGGCACAGAAAAGTGATGGTGCTGCGGATTCTGCCCTCCAGCAGGAAACAAACTCCCTTGAGGACCTGATGCGGCGCCTTTATGGCAAGCCTGCGTTGCCCTGATTTGAGCTATGCACTCAAATCTGCTCCACAAATCAAAGCAAATATACGCAATCCGCTTCGCAGCTTATGGCGCTTAAGTACGCGATCGCAAGCACACTGCTCAGTGAATTTTCATTCACCAGGCATCGTAAACTCGTCAAAATTATTCAGGGCAGACTGCGTTTTTTCCTTCCTGATCGGCAGGATTCCGGTAAGGTACGCCAGCTGGATTGATACACCACTGAATATCCAGATGAATTGCATCATACTGATTCAGATGCTTTTTAAAATCAGGCGCATTGCTGATTTCCAGGCCGGAAAACATTGCCTCCGAATCACAGCCCCTGCTGTAATATGCGGTCAGCATATTTGCCGTGATCGATTTTCCAAAGCGTCTTGGACGGCTGTTGCAGATATAGCATGTAAATCTCTGAATTAAGCGCAACCTGAAACGCCGAATGATCCGGATTTACGAACCTTCCCATTGTTACATTCCCCCGTCAAACCGGAACTCCACCGGGTATCCGCGTTTTGATTTTCCGGTATCCAACGCAGCCATCTGCTCCATATCCGCGTCCTCCAGCGTAAAATCCCAGACATTAAGGTTCTGGCGCTGGCGCTCCGGATGAACGGATTTCGGTATTACAGTCAGGCCACGCTGCAGATGCCAGCGCAGTACGATCTGCGCCGGTGTCTTTTCGTATTTTGCAGCCAGCTGCCAAAGCAGCGGCTCGCCAAGATCCTTTCCTTTTCCAAGCGGTCCCCACGCTTCCGGCACAATACCCTCCTTCTGACAAAATGCCACAGCCTGTGACTGCTGGAAACACGGATTGCTCTCGATCTGATCTATCACCGGGCAGACATTTGCTTTCGCAAGCAGTTTCTGCAGATGCACCGGCTGGAAGTTGCAGACACCGATTGCCCGGATCTTTCCGGCCTCATACAGCCGTTCCAGCACTTTCCAGGATTCCGCCACCTCGCCAATCGGCCAGTGCAGGTAATACAAATCAATGTAATCCAGTCCCAACGCTTCGAGGCTCTTATAAAAAGTCTCCTCCTGTCGCCCGCCACACATATCCGTATACCAGATCTTCGACGCGACAAACAGTTCCCTGCGCGGAATCCCGCATGCGCGGATGCCTGCTCCAACATCCTCCTCATTGTGGTAATACATCGCCGTATCGATTCTGCGGTATCCCGCTTCTACTGCGCTGCAGAGCGTTTTTTCCGCCTCCTCACCGCGTACCTCCCAGAAACCGAGGCCGATGCGGTCTATTTCAATTCCATTATTTAATTTTATGGTTCTGCTCTTCACAGTTTGTTCCTCCGCTATGTCTGTAAAGCGGACATTCGCAATCCGCTTCGCGACCTGTGTTCAATCCACGATCCGTATTTTCACGAAATCTGACATACAAAATATACTTCGACAGCAATTTGCTTCACGTCAGTAAGAGAGACCGTTTTCTCTTCATCCGACACTGCAGTTATCGTTCTTCCGGCAATTTCTCTCACTCATTTATCTTGTCAAAATTTAGATATATCTATCTGCGCTTACGCCACTGCTGTGTCTCCGGACGGCGCTGCCTCTGGATGATCCCCGTTTGAATTTTCCGGATATACTCCACTTTGCTCTCCGTTGTATCCCGGCTGCTCTGCATTCTGTTCCCCACCATATTCCGGCTGCTTTACGTTTTCCTCATCCGTCCTGTAGCCATCTCCCGGAAGCGCGCTGTCAGCGCCGTAATCCGGTTCTTCATCTTCTCCGATTTCATGCTCGTCATACGCATAATCTTTTCCGTACAGTTCATCCTCTGTCTCCGGCTGCTCCGGCATAAATTTTTCCTGCCATGCTGTCCCTTTTTCCTGAATTTCCATCATCAGATTGAGCAGCTGCGCCTGCGTCAGCTCGAAAAACATTTTTTCATTTTCCGGCGCTTTCAACTCTCCCGGGCCGGTCTGCACAGAAACGGTTCCACTCATAGAACCTGCACCTGTCTCATCCGCTATCGTGAGGCCATCCACTCTCAGATCAAAACTTTCTCCCGCTTTGATCTCTGTAAAAGCAGCGTCAACCCCAATCATTCCGACTTCCTCTCCAAAATTCAGAACACTGTCATATTCTCCCGTTTCAGCATTAAAGCTTACGCAATAAAAATCATCATCAAATTCGACTCCATCTACATCGCTCAGCAGCAGGTGAAGTGTATATGTTTCCGTATTTCCAGTCTGTTTCCGCTCACCCGACAGCTCCACAGTGATCACATTTTCGCCATTTTCGAATTTTAAAGAACTCTCAAACCCGGCATTTGGATTCTTTGGATCTGTAAATTCAAACGAGAGCTTTTCTGTGATGACCCCGGTACCCTCAAGATAAATATCGGTAGGACCATCTGCTCCACCTATGATCTGTGCGGAGCCCTCTTTCTGGTCTGCTTCTGCGTTCTCCGCATTTGTCCCGCCAGTCTCAGTCTGAGTGCCCGGTAAACCAGCCCCAAATGATGCCGTCGGTCCATCCGAATTTTCTGAATTTCCCTGCTCTTTCTGATATTCCTCAACCGCGGCCATATTGAGCGTCGTTTCCAGCGTAACATTTGTCAAAAGCGTATCCTTTACATGAAAATCAAGTACACACTCTTCTTCCATCGCCTCTTTGAGGCAGGCAAAGAATGCTTCTTCATCACCATATGTTGTCACCGTTGCCATGCTCGCAAGCCATTCTACCATTCCGTCATACTGTGCCTGGCAAAATTCCAGAAAGGTTTCCGTCGGTACGATCACCGAGTAAACCGTCTCATCCCCCTGCTCGCTTTTCTCCACGCGCGCGGCATCTTTTACCAGATCCCAGGAATCATCTTCCTGTATCTCATCATCTTCCTGTGTCTCATCATCTTTCTTCTCACCCGGAACAAACGACAGATCAACATCCCCCTCAAGCGGCGTCTCTGACATCTGCTCCAGCCACGAACCACTATACTGCTGCAAAAGGCTGCCGGAGCGAATCGCAAGCGCTCCATCATAAAACTGCGGAATCGACATCGCCAGCTGATCTTCATCTGCATACAGGGAGAAATTAAGAAACTTCGTATTCTCATCCGTTGCAGCCTCCAGATCAAACTGCCATTTTTCCGCATCCTGTGCCGCCCTCAGATTCATCTGCAGATACCCGTCTTCTGACATCAGTGCCTCTACGCCAAGCAGCTTCCACGTTTCTCTGGAGACTCCAAATTTCGTCTGCACAGAAAATCCCTCTTCCTCCATATTTTCCTGCAGTTCATCCAAGCCAAGCGTTTTGGAAAGTAATGATTTTTCTCCCCGATCCATCTGCTCTTCCAAAATCTCTTTCAGTTCTTCCCCCGGATCCTCCTTCGCCTGTGCCGCTGCCGGTACAACCAGAGCCGCCGCAAAGATAGCTGCCTGCCTTGCAAATTTACCTGTTCTTTTTCTCATAAAAATCCCCCTTTTTTATTGTCGGATCTGCTGCGATATCCGACCACTTTTAATTAATTGAATAGCCTACTGAACCACGAATATCCATTCTCGTTGATTACAATAAATATTCTCAATCCAATCCCATAAACAACCAGCTCATAACTTCTTCTCACCGTGCCAGCCAAAAACTCTCACACATTTGCCTCACCCGATAAAACTCTTAATCCCAGTATAACATAGCCGTACACCACTGCCAATCGCACAATTCTTAATCTTTTCTCATCTTCTTTTCTCATCTTCTTTTTTCTCTCCGCACACAGACGGAAGCGGAGTATATTTTCTTTTTCTTCCGCATACAGAACATATCCGAGACAGATTCTTATTTCTCCCGCACGCAGACGGAGCCGGAGTGCGTTTTCGATTTTCCACATGTCTGCGACGGATGTACGGTCAGGGCGGATACAATCCGTCATGAACGAACAGACATCAGAAAGACAATGTGGAATGAAAATGTACTCCGGCTCCGTCCCCTTCCGGGAATCCGACTAACCCCGTTTCATTCCCTTCCGGGTATCCACTTAACCTGTTTCCAGCCTCTTCCGGGCAGCCACTCAACGCATTCCCGGCTTCCCCTCAGGCCACCAATTCTATTTTTTATTTTCCCTGCGCTGTCTTACAAATCAGATCCACACACGCCGCAATGCCAAGCGATGAGCTGTCCAGCACAAGGTCATAGCCGCGGTTATCATCCCAGCGCATGCACGTATTCGCACTGTAAAAATTGGAACGTCTGCGATCGAAACGCTTCAGCACATTTTCCACCTTGCGCTCCTCAATGCCGTATTCCTGAATTGCACGCTTCTTTCGGAACTCGCGGTCCGCATGAATAAATACCCGCAGCACATCCTCTCGCTCCCGCAAAATCCAGCCCGCGCACCGGCCAACGATGACGCATGGCCCCTGCAGTGCCATATCCCGGATTACCTGCTCCTCCACCACATAGAGCTCGCCTTCCTCCGTCAGGCCATCCCGCTCGCCAAGTGCCACACGGTTTGCCATGCCAAGTGAAAAAAGAAAACTGTTCGATGTCGATTCCTCCAGATGAATCAGTCGCTCCGGCACTGTCTGCATGCGCTCTGCCGCCCGTTCCAGAACTTCTTTTCCATAGCACGGCACATCCAGTTCCAGGCCTACGCGCGCTCCGATTTCGCTTCCGCCGGACGCGTACTCTCTCTCAATTGCTATGATACGGTATTTCATGCTCTCCGCCCCTCTCGTAACTCACCGAAGTGGCGGCAAAGTTTTTCCTGCCGCCCTCCGGCTCTTTCATTGTTTTTTATTTTTTCACGCTGTCTGCTCAAACTGGCTGTTGTACAGATCTGCGTAAAATCCACCTTTTTTCATCAGCTCTTCGTGGTTGCCCTGCTCGATGATATCGCCATCCTTCATGACGAGGATCAGATCCGCATCACGAATCGTAGACAGACGGTGCGCAATCACAAAGCTTGTACGGCCTTCCATCAGCATATCCATCGCCTTCTGGATCTGAATCTCCGTACGCGTATCGACAGAGGACGTCGCCTCATCCAGAATCAGGATGCGGTTGTCTGCCAGAATCGCACGTGCAATCGTGAGCAGCTGCTTCTGGCCCTGCGAAATGTTGCTCGTCTCCTCATTGAGCACCATCTGATAGCCGCCCGGCTGCTGCATGATAAATTTATGCACATGCGCCGCCTTCGCCGCCGCGATAACCTCTTCATCCGTCGCGTCCAGTCTGCCATACCGGATATTTTCCATGATCGTTCCGGAAAACAGCCACGTATCCTGCAGCACCATTCCGAACATTTCACGCAGCTCGCCGCGGTTGAAATCTCTCACATCATGGCCGTCAATCCTGATGCTTCCTTTATTTACATCGTAGTAACGCATCAGCAGCTTGACCATCGTCGTCTTTCCTGCTCCGGTCGGTCCGACAATCGCAATCTTCTGGCCATCCTTTACCTTTGCAGAAAAATCATGGACGATGATCTGCTCCGGATCATAACCAAACTGTACATGCGCAAATTCCACATTTCCCTTCAGTCCTTCAATCGATGCCGGATGCTCTGCCGTCTGGTCTTCCTCGTCCTCCTCCAGGAATTCAAACACACGCTCAGATGCCGCTGCCGCAGACTGGAGCATGTTTGTCACCTGCGCGATCTGCTGAATCGGCTGAGTGAAGTTTCGGATGTACTGGAAAAACGACTGAATATCACCGACCTCGATCGCATTTTTGATAACCATAAAGCCACCGAGAATCGCCACAACCACGTATCCGAGGTTTCCGATAAACTGCATGATCGGCATCATGATTCCGGAAAAGAACTGGGACTTCCATGCTGAATTATACAACTCTTTATTTACTTTTTCAAATTCCTCTACGACGTCCTTTTCCTTATTAAATACCTTTACAACATTGTGTCCGCCGTATACCTCTTCAATCTGACCATTTACTTCACCGAGGTACTTCTGCTGATTTCGGAAAAATCTCTGGGATTTTCCCATCACGCCCCCGATAATCCCCATCGAGACCGGAAGAATCACAAGTGCTGCCAGTGTCATCCATACATTGATGCTCAGCATCATGATAAACACGCCGATCAGCGTCGTCACAGAGGTAATCAGCTGCGTCACGCTCTGGTTCAGTCCGTTCTGAAGCGTATCCACATCATTGGTTACTCTTGAGAGAATTTCACCGGTTGTTCTGCTCTCATAATATTTCAGCGGAAGCCGGTTGATCTTTTTTGAAATATCTCTTCTGAGACTGTAGGTCGTATCATTTGAAATGCCGGTCATAATAAATCCCTGAATAAAGGAGAAGATCGACGAACATACATACAGCCCCAGTGTAAACAGCAGGATCTGCGTAATCTTTGCAAAATCGATTCCACCGGTGCCTCCAATCTTCGCCACCAGGCCGTTAAACAGCTCTGTGGTTGCCTTACCAAGAATCTTCGGTCCAATGATATTGAAAACCGTGCCTGCGATCGCAAACACAAACATAATCACAAAACGAAATTTATATTTTGACATATACCGGATCAGCTTTGCCATGCTGCCCTTAAAATCCTTCGCCTTTTCTCCGGCCATCATTCTCGGACCGCCGCCCGGGCCTCTGCGCCTTCCCGTATTATTACTCATGCTGCCAGCTCCTTTCCTGATTGCTGTTCTGTTCTGTAAAGCGAACATTTACAGTCGCTTCGTGCACTGCGTCCGCTTTGCTTTTCGCCTGCATTTTTTCTGCACGGCGTATATCTTTTCTGCTGCAGTTCTCTGTCATTTCGCAAGCTCTTCCTCCGACAGCTGAGAGGTCGCGATCTGACGATATACCTCACAGTTTTTCAGCAGTTCCTTATGTGTACCGATTCCGGCTACTCTGCCCTCGTCGAGCACAATGATCTGGTCTGCATGAAGAATCGTGCTGATACGCTGTGCAACGATAATCGTCGTGGTCTCCGCTGTTGACTCCTTCAGTGCACGCCGCAGCGCCACATCCGTCTTATAATCCAGTGCGGAAAAGCTGTCGTCAAAAATCAGGATCTCCGGCTTCTTGGCAATCGCCCGTGCAATCGACAGTCTCTGCTTCTGACCGCCGGATACGTTCGTTCCGCCCTGAGCAATCGGTGTATTATACTTTTCATCTTTTTCTTCGATAAACTCGCTTGCCTGTGCAATTTCGGCTGCCTTTTTAATCTCCTCTTCCGACGCGTTTACACATCCGTAGCGCAGGTTGGAATCGATCGTACCGGAAAACAGGATACTCTTTTGCGGTACATATCCGATCCTGTCGCAAAGCTCCTGCTTTGCCAGTTCCCGGACATCCACGCCATCTACACGGACTGCACCGGAAGTCACATCATAAAACCGCGGAATCAGGTTGATCAGTGTACTCTTACCGCTTCCCGTACTTCCTATGATCGCTACCGTCTGTCCCTTTTCGGCACGGAATGAAATATCCTCCAGTACCTTCTCATCTGCCTCCGGATAAGCGAACGAAACATGATCAAACTCAACAATTCCCTTTTCGCCATTTGCCGGAAGCTTCGGCTGCTGCGGGTCATGAATGGTCGGCTCAGTGCTCAGAACCTCATAGATACGCTTCGCAGCGACATTCGCACGCGGAATGATAATCGACATCATTGCAATCATCAAAAATGACATAATAATCTGCATTGCATACTGAATAAATGCCATCAGGTCGCCGACCTGCATCGTGCCGCCGTCGATCGCATAAGCGCCCTTGTAAACGATCAGCACAGAAATTCCATTCATGATAACCATCATAATCGGCATCATGAAGGTCATACAGCGGTTTACAAACAGGTTCGTCTTTGTCAGATCCTGGTTTGCCTTCTCAAAACGCTCCTCCTCGTGCTTCTCTGCACTGAACGCTCTGGAAACCATGATACCGGTCAGCTGCTCTCTCGTGACCAGATTCAGCCGGTCAATGAGCGTCTGCAGCTTTGTGAACCGCGGCATTGCCACCTTAAACAGCACGCCGATCACAATCATAATGAGAATAACCGCAAGTGCAATGATCCAGCTCATCGATACATCCGTCTTTACCACCTTCAGCACACCGCCGATACCAAGAATCGGAGAGTACAGCACCAGACGGAAGCCCATTGCCAGCAGCATCTGTACCTGCTGAATATCATTCGTACTTCTCGTAATCAGAGAAGCTGTTGAAAACTGATTAAACTCATGGCTGTTGAATCCGATGACCTTGCGGTATACATCCCCGCGCAGATCGTGTGCCACAACTGCTGCCACCCTCGCTGAGAAAAAGGTTACCAGCACGGAAGCCAGCATCGCCAGCAATGCCAGAAGCACCATCTGTACACCAACCTTTACCAGATAGCTGATCTGAAAGCTGTCCAGATCCTCCCCCAGCGCCTCATATTCATTTTGTACGAACAGGATTGCCGACTGCTCTGTCATCATCTCCGGCATGTCCGCAAATTTCTCTTTGATCTGCTCTACGATCTGGCTGCGCATTGCCTCCGGAAGTGCTTTCACCGCATCGACCGCAGAAACACCCGCCGGGAGCTGCATAGTGCCTGCCTGAGCCATCGCACTCTGTGCCGATGCATCTTCTGCCGCGTCCTGTGTGGTCTCGCTCTGTGCCGATGCACCTTCTGTCGCATTCTGTCCATCTTCTGTGCTCTGAACATCTGCGGTGCTGCTGTCTGCACTCTGCGCACTCTCCATCTGCTGCAGCGCTGTCACTACCATCTCACCGTCCAGCAGGGAGTCTGCCAGCGCCTCGCGCTTCTCTCCCTTTATGCTGCTTTTCAGCTCATACACATCGCCGTCCAGCTCATAGCTGTCTTCCAGAACACTCTGCCCGTCTTCATCCAGAAACGTCATCAGTGTATCGTACGTCTCCGCCCGCATCCTATCCGGCACGCCGTCCTCGATGCCTTTTTGCTGAATTCCTTCATTTACAATTTTTGAAGTATACTCCGGCAAAGTCAGGTCACAATACGCCTGTAAAAACAAAAGCGCAACGATTGCGACCACCAGCCCTGCCGAGCTCTTCAGATACTTTGCAAGTTTTGTCATAGTTTCCTCCTTTTCATTTTCTTTCTTTCTTTTTTGCACCGCCCTCTGGCAGCTTCTGACATGCTTCTGCTTCGGCGGCAATTTCCGACTCCTGCGCAAATCGCTCCATATTTTCTGTCATACGCCGAAAGTACTCTCTCAGCTGATCCAGCTCCTCGCCGGAAAATCCCTCAGTCAGCATCTGCTCATTTTGTCGGATATTCCAGAGCATTTCCTCTGCAATCCTTTTTCCTTTTTCCTGCAGATACAGCCGGCTGATCCGATGGTCCTTCGGATCCGGTCTGCGGTACACCACATCTGCCTTTTCCAGACGTTTGGCCGCCACCGCTACTGTCGGCGGCTTCACATGAAGCCCTTCTGCCAGCTCCCGCTGACTGATTCCTTCATGCTCGCTGATCGCTTTTACAAATCCAAGCTGCCCCGGATGAATCCCTATGCCGAGAAACCTTTTATAATTCGCAGAAACACAGCAGTGCATCAGCCGCATAAAACAGGCCTGAATACTGTTTTCGCCCTCTTTTGGGCCTTTCATAAATTCATTTTCCCCGTCTGTTTCCGGTTCAAACCGGTCGCTGCCGCATTTTGGGTCTGTCCACGGGTGCCCACTGCAACGCTCCTTTTGCTGCTTTCCCTGTTTGCCGCTTCGCTTTGAAGCTTCGGTCTCGCAGCTTTCCCCATATAATTCATCCCGGTGCGCCGGGGTCCTGTGCAAAGCTGCTCCTTCATCATTCATGCAATCCCTTCCTTTCCGGGGTTAAAGCGGATATTCACAGTCCGCTTTGCTACTTTCCTGACTTGGTTAAATTAGTTAGTCGGCTAATATCATATACTTTTTTACAAAAAAATCAACTCCTTTTTGTGCACTTTATAAAAAATTCATAGTTTTTATTTCTTGTAAACTTAACAGTGGAAATACTTTTTTATCGATTTGATAATGGTAAACTGAAATGAAAATCCATTTTTCTCCTATTGCTATATTATTACGAAATTGTTACAATTCTTTTGTAATCAGCTGATACATGCCTGCAGGGATAAAATACAAGAAAAGAAGGAGGATAAAATGATGTGTTTTTCTTTTAATAACTGTTCTGAGTTATTCCAGGCAATCTGCAACTACTTTAACTTTGGTTGCTAATTTTTGAGAATCGGTAATTATGACCGGACAAATGATATAATCTGAAAAAGGGAGCTGTTGCTCCCTTTCACGTCTGCATTTCTGAGCGAAATGGCTCATCACATTTTCTCCCGCTCCCACGCTCTTCTATGATAAAACAGTACCGACAGCGACGTTGCAATCGACCAGCCCACCGGCCATGCACACCAGATACCGGTCACGCCGAACGCGTGCGACAGCACGATCGCAAGTGCTACACGCAGCAGCAGATCAGTAAACGTTGTCACCATAAACTGTTTCATCAATCCTGTACCGCGCAGGATTCCGTCTGCCACCAGCTTTGCCGATACCACAAGATAAAACGGGGACAGAATCCGCAAAAACAAAATACCCGTATGCATCGCCGTATCCGTCGGCTGATCCATGAACAGATACAAAAGCCATCTCCCGGCCAGAAAATATAGCACGATCATCGGAATACAAATCGTCCAGATCATTTTCAGCCCGGCACGAAATCCCTGCCGGATTCGTTCCAGCTTTCCAGCCCCGAGATTCTGCGCCGTATAATTGGAAATCCCGTTTCCGATCGTTGTAAATGAAGTGATGACCAGATTATTCAGCTTGACCGCAGCAGCATAACCGGCAATGACGCTCGGCCCGTATCCGTTGATGACCGTCTGGATGATGATATTTCCAAACGAAATGAAGCTCTGCTGCAGAATACTCGGCACCGCAATTCGCACAATCTTTCCAAGAATCTTCCAGGAAAACAGCGCCGCTTTTTTCCCGGTTCGAATACCTGACAGCCGTCTCAGTACTACCGCGACCGCCAGTACTGCACTGATTCCCTGACACAGAAACGTAGCCCAGGCTACTCCGGCTACTCCCATATGAAATCCAGCAACAAATAAAATGTCCACAAGAATATTTGCAGTTGATGAAACAGCCAAAAAGACAAACGGTGTTTTAGAATCCCCAAGTGCTGAGAATACACCCGTGGCAATATTGTAAAAAAACAGAAACGGCAGTCCCCAGATATATACATCCAGATACAGCTTCGAATCCGCCATGATTTCCTCCGGCGTCCGAATCAGCGAAAGCAATGCCTGCGCGCCCAAAATTCCGGCGGTCATTAAGATCAGGCAAAGCACACCGCTTGCGATCATCGTCGTGTACACCGCTGTTTTTACATCATTCAGCCGCTTCGCTCCAAACAGCTGTGAAACAATAACCGAACAGCCGATGTTGCAGCCAAACGCGAATGCAAGAAAAATCAGCGTGATCTCATAGCTGTTTCCAACCGCCGCCAGCGCATTTTCTCCAATAAATTTCCCCGCTACCAGACTGTCCGCAATGTTGTACAGCTGTTGAAAAATAATACTTCCAAACAACGGAAGGCAAAAGGTCCAAAGTACCCGTTCCGGTTTTCCGACTGTCAGATCCTTATTCATTTGTGAATTTTTCGCTCCTTTCTTTCCCGCCAAACCCTGCTTCTTAGCAAAATGGGCATTTGCAACCCGCTTCGCCACCTGCTCACCTGATTAATGGGCAGAATTTTATCCATACAAGCAAAAAAATTTATAGAAAAGCAGGCTTTTTTTACAGACTTGCAAAAGCTGATATTAACCACCAGACAAAGGCAATTGTCAGCAGAAATCCAATTATGGAAATGAAAGTTTCAAAGAATTCTTCTTCTGTCTTTTCTATCGGCGTATATTCGCGTGGCGGTTCTTTTTTCTTCTCCCATGCACCATTCTCTTTCCAGTCCTCAGTAACTTTCTTATATACGTAGAAGTCGGTCATTCTGTCAAAATTATCGTATTTGCCATCTTTGTTCCAGTCTCTGCCACCAAACGGTATCTTATCTTTGTCAGCCATGATAATTTCCCTTTTTTTCTTGTTATATCACATTCCCGTGCTGCGCACAATCCTGTTTACTGTGTTTCCGGAAAGTCCCATGCCGCAGACAGTATCAGAGATGCGCGTGCTTTCGCACTTGCCAAACCCGCGTTCATTCCTGGACTAATTAAATCACGTTCAAACTGACTCAAGCCAGACATGATGGTAAGTACGAAAGCCGAGTGATCTTGAACGAGACACGGAGACTTTAAACAAGTTTGAAGCTGCCTTATCCTTTCGTATAACTCCAAAATCCTTTCCTTTTTCAAAAAGAAAAAGAGCCGAAATCCCGTATAACTACAGGACTTCCGCTCTTTCATCGGTACGGAGACGGAGGGATTCGAACCCTCGTGCCGGTTACCCGACAACTTGATTTCGAGTCAAGCTCGTTATGGCCACTTCGATACGTCTCCAGATTATAAAATGTGTTACCACATCTAAATATTATAAAGCAGGGGCAGAGATACGTCAACTGTTTTCTTCCATTTTTGTTGCGGTCCGCTCTGCTTTCTCCCTCTTTTTCTTCTCCCTCAGCTCCCGGAAAAATCCCGACAACATCGCTGAACACTCTTCCTGCAGCACACCGCGCTCCACATCAACCTGGTGGTTGAATTCCTGCATCTCCAGAAGATTCAGAACAGAGCCTGCACAGCCGGCTTTCGGGTTCATGCTGCCGATCACAGCCCTTGTAATCCGGGACTGAACGATTGCACCGGCACACATCTGGCACGGTTCAAGCGTGATATAGATCGTACAGCCCTCCAGCCGCCAGTCACCAAGCTTTTTACTCGCCTTGCGGATTGCGTTAATTTCTGCATGAGATGTCGTATTTTTGTCCGTGTTGCGGCGGTTATAGCCCCGCGCAATGATTTTGCCCTCATACACGATGACACAGCCGATCGGAACCTCCATCAGCGCATACGCTTTCTTTGCCTGACGCAGTGCTTCTTTCATATATTTTTCATCTTCCGTCAGTTCCTGCTTTTCCATCCGTCTGTTCCTTTCTGCATCTCGCTCCCTGCCACAATATCTGCGGTAAAGCAGAGATTCGCTGCTTGCTTATCTGTGTTCAAAAAAAATCATCGCAAATCGTAAATCCTGCTTTCGATCAAGCACCTTTACCCTTTGCGATGACTTTTTTATCCGCGCGCCTTGCTTCGAACGCATACCATGGACGTTACCTGAACAGTTAACTCGACCCAGGCACCCTTACGGCACACAGGTGGTCCCGCTTAGTGCTGCTCCATTCCTGACCTGACACGGTTCACGGGTTCCTGTTGCGCAAGACCCAGGCGTCAACATCACTTATTCAGGGCAGCTCCACAGCAGTACGCCCTCGGCTCGGCATCACCCTCGCTGTAGCGGATTGCGAGTACAGGGCACCGCTATCTCCCCGGCTGCGCGGATGTTTCAACTATACAGGTTTTGCGCAGATTTGTCAAGCATTTGTAAAAACGCCTGCGCTTCCATCCGGAAACACAGGCGTCTTACCTGGGACTCAGTTAAAATATACAACCTCATCTGCCGGCTTCTCCGCGGTCTCATAGCTGATACCGTAAAGCACCGGTCCCTCTTCTCCGTACTCTTTTGCGTATTCATTCCGGATTTCTGCCGTAATCCAGATCCACTGGCGGGATTTCAGCAGATTTGCAAATTCTGCCTTGCACAGATAACCCACGAAACGGATATCATTTTCGCAGCAGGTCATCGCATTGCGGCCCGGGATAAATACACCCTGCGGGAAACGGTTTGACTTCATGACCTTTGCAAGGAACCGCACCTTTTTGCCCTCGTAACGCTCCGGATTGTCGGAGACATCAAGATACCAGAGTCCATAATCCATATCGTCGATCTGAATCACATCCGCATTCAGATCATACGGCGGTTCTTCCATGCCCGGGTCAACCGGGTTGCCTTCCTCGTCCTCAAAGTAAACCATGGCACGCGGATTGACACCGCGTACTGCGCGGCGGAAGGAATGCAGCGGCATATCCTCGGTGCAGCGATTGAAAATTACCATCTCCGTGTACGTAAACAGGTTGCTCAGAATGCCCTTCATATTGTTGACGTACACCTGGAATGTACTTCCGTCCACAATCGTGATTACCTGCGCAATCTCGATCTCGCGCGGAAGAGCACTGTCAAACATCCATTTGCAGTCCCACATACCGTTCATCTCAACGAAAATGCGTTTCGGACGATATTTCCGGATGCAGTTCCGCAGATATTCTCCATTAAAATCCTTCTCCTCATCTACCGTCAGAGAAAGAATGTTCAGATTCGTCAGTTCGGACTGATCGTACTCGACCTCCCCCTCCTCACACAGAATCAGCAGTGTCTTCTGACCATCTGCAAAATCACCGTTTGTGAGCACATCCTGAATAAAAGAGGTCTTGCCGCCCTCCAGGAATCCATTGATCAGATAAAGTGGTATCGTATTAGAAAACATTTCGTCACTTCCTTTTTATTTTGTAATTCATCTCTCCGCTTTGGCTGTAGGAGAATCCTTCCCTTTTTGTTGAACAGTTCCTTATCTGTAATAGTTCAGACCTGCAGCGAAACAACCGCCTGCAGGTCTGTTTTTTACGTCCTTCACCAATGCGTGCCGCAAATCCCAATCCGCTGCTTATTACTCCATGCAGCCTCGCAGGAAACCTGCCTGACTCAACTGAAGAATACACTCAATGACTGCCGTATTTCCCGAAATTGCTATAACTGTTTACAGCTGGAACAGCTTTTCAAGCTTTGCCTCATCGAGCTTCGAGCCGATCACACACAGTCTTCCGGTGTAGTCTGCTGAACCATTTCGGATCTCATACTCGCCAGGTACCAGATCAAAGTGCAGCCAGGTACCCTCGGTATCCGGCAGCATTCCCTTTGCACGCAGTACAATTCCGTACTCCTGCGAATCGCTCAAGGTCTTCAGGATCTGCTCCAGCTCATCCTTTGTATACTTTCTCGGTGTCTCACGTCCCCAGGAAGTGAAAACTTCGTCTGCGTGATGATGGTGGTGATGACCATCCTCATCATGATGGTGACCGCAGCTGCATACACCGTTCTCATCGTAGTGATGATGATGCTCGTGATCGTGCTCATGGTCGTGACCGCAGCCACACTCCTCGTCATGGTCGTGATGATGGTGCTCGTGATCATGATCATGGTCGTGACCGCAGCCGCACTCCTCGTCATGGTCGTGATGATGATGCTCGTGGTCGTGCTCATGGTCATGACCACAGCCGCACTCCTCGTCATGGTCGTGATGATGGTGCTCGTGATCATGATCATGGTCGTGACCGCAGCCGCACTCCTCGTCATGGTCGTGATGATGATGCTCGTGGTCGTGCTCATGATCATGACCGCAGCCGCACTCCTCGTCGTGGTCGTGATGATGGTGATGATGATGCTCTGCCTCCTCCAGCAGTTCCTTTGCCAGAGAATCTGTACCCTCGATTGCCTTTAAGATCTGCTCCCCTGTGATATCATCCCACGGAGTCGTGATGACAACTGCCTTCGGGTTCTTCTCGCGGATCAGCTCTGCTGCCTGCAGCTGCTTCTCCTGAGAGAGCTTCTGTGTACGGCTCAAAATAACTGCTCCCGCATTTTCGATCTGATTGTTATAGAACTCACCAAAGTTCTTCATATACATTTTAATCTTGGCGGCATCCGCTACTGTAACCAATGCATTGATCTCAAGTCCTGCTTCTTTGGAAGCATCCTCTACCGCACGGCGGACATCAGAAAGCTTGCCAACGCCTGACGGCTCAATGATAATGCGGTCCGGATGATACTCGTCTGCCACTTTTTTCAGTGCCTTTCCAAAATCACCGACCAGAGAACAGCAGATACAGCCGGAGTTCATCTCTGTGATATTGATTCCCGCGTCTCTTAAAAAGCCACCGTCGATACCGATCTCACCAAATTCATTCTCAATCAGTACGATCTGCTGGCCTGCAAATACCTCTTTAATCAGCTTTTTGATCAGTGTTGTCTTTCCGGCTCCAAGGAAACCGGAAAAAATATCAACTTTTATCATAATACAATTCCTTCTTTCAAATAATATAACTGCCGCTTCCCCGAATCGCCGCAAAACAGCAATTCGATTATGAAATAAATACCGGAGCGGACCCCAAAGATCCGCCCCGGTACTTTGTGCCGTTGCTACTATAACACAGATTCCTCAATTGTGCAAACAGCAAAACAGGTTTCCACTGTTATCTTTCGCTGATTCTTCCAAGAAATTCACGAATTCTCGCATGATCCGCGTCAAATACCTCGTCCGGCTTTCCTTCCAGCGCCACAACACCTTTATCCATAAAGATTACGCGGTCGGAAATATCCCGTGCAAAGCTCATTTCATGCGTGACGATCACCATCGTAATCTGCAGATCAGCAAGTGAGCGGATGACCTTCAATACCTCTCCTGTCAGCTCCGGATCGAGCGCACTCGTCGGCTCATCAAAAAAGAGGATTTTCGGATTGAGTGCAAGCGCACGTGCGATCGCAACTCTCTGACACTGTCCGCCGGAAAGCTGGCATGGGTAAGCATTTTCCTTATCTGACAATCCCATCTTTTTCAGCAGCTCCCTTGCCTCCTGATATACCTCTTCTTTTCCGCGCTTCTGAATCCGGATCGGCGCATCCGTAATATTTTTCATCACCGAAAAATGCGGAAACAGGTTAAAATTCTGAAATACCAGTCCAAAATACGAATGGATTTTTCTCGCCTGCTCTCCCTTCGGGTAATGCTTCGTTCCATTTTCATCGACACTTGCAACGGTCTCTCCCATATATCGAAGCTCGCCGCCATCGATCTCCTCCAGCATCGTCGCGCATCGCAGCAGCGTCGATTTGCCGGAGCCGGACGGACCGATGATCGAAAGAATCTCGCCCTCTTCCACCGAAAGAGAGATGTCCTTCAGCACGCCAAGCCCGTCAAATTCTTTTTTTATGTGATTCATTTCCAGCAGTTTCATATTTTCCTCCACGTTCCATACATTAACCCAGGCCTTAGAGCGCATTTGAAAAATGCTTCCATGATCACAGTCACATTAAAATGTCTGTGTCCACATCATTTTTCTCCTGAACGAACTTTATCCACATATTCCCGCTTCCAGCCGGAGCTTATCCACAGTCAGCCGATTGCATCCCATTTTACTGGTAATAACTCATCTTCTTCTCGAGCGTCTCCATTGCCACCGCTACTACCAGATTGAATACATAGTAGAAAATTGCCGCCACAACAAACGGGATAAATGTCGTCTGTGACGCTGCGATCTGCTTTGCGATCGTAAACATTTCCGCATACGCAAGTGAAAAGCTTAAGGAAGTATCCTTTACCAGCGTGATTACCTCATTCGTGATCGATGGAAGAATCCGTTTTACAACCTGCGGAAAAATGATATGACAGAAGCACTGCGTTTTCGTATAACCAAGCACTCGCGCTGCCTCATACTGTCCCTGCGGCATTGACTCGATTCCGGAGCGGTAAATCTCCGCAAAATACGCCGCATAGTTCAACGCAAATCCAATGATGATCGCAAGAAAGCGGTAGGAACCGCCGATTTTCATTCCAAACAAATAAAAGGGGCCAAAGTAAACCACCAGCAGCTGCAGCATCAGCGGTGTGCCGCGCATCACAGAAATATAGACTTTCATTACCGTGCGCAGAATTTTGTTCTTCGACATTCTTCCGAATGCAATCAGAAGACCGAGCGGCAGTGAAAAAATAAGTGTCAGGAAAAAGATTCCCATCGACTTGAGCATACCGCTGCTCAGCTGTTCCAGCATGACTGAAAATTTCATACGTTCCTCCGTTTCTTTTTCGGCGCTGCAAAGTTCGTTCCTGCCAATAAAGTGTTTCAGGCATATAAAGAGATGCCCTATACGCAGTAAAACTGACATTCACGGCCTGCATTTACTATATCCGCCGGATATTTTGCTTCTCCATCAGCGCAAAAGAGGCTGCCGCGGTAAAATGCGGCAGTCCCTGTGCATTTTTCTTATTATTTATGTCCGAATTTTGAGATCCTGCCTCAGCCTGAATCCCATATCTTTTCAGCTGAATCAGTATTGAAAAATATTTTCTGCAAAATTGCTGAAATAATTTTTCAAACAGCCTCTAATGTTTACGCCTCAGTTTCTGCCTCAGTCTCAGCTGCTGCCTCGGAAGCACCTTCCGTTGCTGCTTCGGTTGCTGCCTCTGCATCGCTGTCCTCGCCCAGGCATACCATATCGGTCAGCTCATATTTCTCAGCCAGCGCATCAAATGTGCCGTCCTCTTTCAGCTGCATCAGAGAATCGTTCACGATGTCGCGCAGCTCCTCATTGCCAAGCTTGAAGCCAACTGCGTATTTCTCGCTGTTGAGTGCTTCATCAAGAATCTTGTATCCCTCATGCTGCTTCAGCTGATAATTTGCAACTCCGATGTCCATTGCGATCGCATCGATGCTGCCTGCCTGCAGTTCAATAAATGCGTTGTTGTAATCCGGGAACTGCTGCAGAGTACCGAATGTTGCTGCCAGATCTGCCTGATCTCCACCGTCACTTAACAGCTCCAGTGCAGCAGATGCTGCCTGTACGCCCACGGTCTTTCCCGCCAGCCCTGCAAGATCTGCGATATCAGAATCCTCCGGAATGATGATTACCTGGCTGTTATCTACGTACGGTACTGACCAGGTGTAATCATCCTCACGACCGTTTATTGTAAATCCGTTCCAGATGCAGTCAATTGCTCCGGAATTCAGCTCCATATCCTTGGAGTCCCAGTCGATCGGAGTCTTTACCAGCTCCCAGCCCTGCAGATCACAAACCGCCTGAGCCAGCTCCAGATCGAATCCGGTGTACTCACCGTCCTCATCCATATATCCAAACGGCGGATACTCCGCATCAAATCCAACGGTAAAAGTCTTTGCTTCGTCCGCCAGGCAGACATTTCCCATCATGGATACCGCAAGTACGGCTCCTGTTAATACACATACCAGACTTCTTCTCATAATTTCATCCTCCTGTGAATGCTTTATTTTAGTAGCACTCTACCTTGCTAAACTGCTATCCAGTTTAACAGAGATGTGGGCATGTGTCAAGCGAATATTCTTTTATCTAAAGTCAAAAAACAGGAACCCCATCAAACACCCCAGCCAGTTCCAAAGGTCCGGACCTGCACACAATCGGTATGCATGTCTCACCTTTGTTTCTGTCTGTTTTGTTTGTGGGATTCCTGCCCTCTACTCTTCCTCGCCGCTCATCTTCGTACGATACTGGAAAATCCATACACCGAACAGTACCATCCAGCCAATCTGGCCGACTGCACTGATGATTGTGCCAATTTCCGCATTTACGATACCAGAAAGCAGGCTGATGATTCCAAACAGACCCATAATGATGTGAATCACTGCCACATAACCTGATGCCGTACCGTAAACCTCACCATTCGCATTTTTGCGGAAGGTTTTCAATGTTGCAAGATAGCTGAAATAGTACATCACAACCAGCATTGTCGCCACAATCAGAAGAATCAGGACGATTGCTGATACTACAATCACACTCTTTGAACCGGCTACCCATGCGGAAACGACGAGCGCTACGCTGATGACCAGACCTGCCAGCATCGCAATGCATGCGCCGATCATTCCGATAATCACATATGCTTTCCAGAAGCCAAGTCCTGTGCCGGACATTTTTTCCTTCTTCGTGCGTGCCGCAATCACAGTCATCCAAAGACCGATGCACAGCAGCAGCTCCGGAATGCGCGGAATCAGGCTTGCCACGATCGCGCCGCTTCCCATTTTAGAGATAACACCAAGCACGCTGTTCATATAACCGGCCATCTGTGCCGGGAAATTTACATTGGAGAGGAGTCTTGCAACCTGTGAAAAATCCACCTGCTTCAAAAAGACCGCCATCACGGAGCCTGCAAGATAGGCCGTCTGCAGCAGCGCCACAAGAATCAAAAGCGGAGATTTCAGTGCGCCTCTCGCCGTCATGGCAAGCCGCTGTGCCGCATAATTGACCGGGCGGGCTGCATTTACGTAAGTGCCAGCCGGACGGTTCAGCATGTTGACCGGTCCGCCCTGTACATTGACCGGACGCACCGCCGCCGGACCACGGTTCGGCACTCCCTGTCCGCTATTCGGACTTCCCGCTGCGCCGTTTGCCTGTACCGGGCATCTGCCATTTGCTGCTCCTGGCTGCACCGGACGGCCGCCGTTTCCTGCTCCTGCCTGCGGTGCACGGCCACCATTTGCTGTCCCCTGCTGTACTGCACGGCTATCATTTGCTGCTCCCGGCTGCACCGGGCGTCTGCCGTTTCGCGCTTCTGCCTGACGTCTCTGCATACCGCCCATATCTTCCGGACGAGCCTGCTCAGCTGCATTTCTTCCCTCCGGACGCCGCGCTCCTGATGCTCTCCCCGACATCTCTGCCGGCTTGCGCACATCCGCCGGTCTGGCAGCCCCTCTTGCCGGAGCGTCAGCCAGTGACCCCTCATATGCACGTCCCATCTCTCTTCGGATTGCTCCGGATGTCATCCGCTGCTTTCCTGAACGGTCCGCGTCGCTCTGCCCGTAAATATGCGGTTCACCGCGAAGCGGAGCCGCCTGCTTTTTCACTTCTTCCGCATCCTGTGCGGCTTTTTCTTCCGGATCAGCCGCCATGCGCGGCACCTCGTACAGCGATGCATCTTCCTCCGGCTCTGCCGCTTTCTGTTGCGGCACATACGCCAGATCTTCTTCCTCTGCCGAAGCAGACGAATCAAGTGGCTCATATTTTGCTTCCGACTCTGCTGTATCCGCTTCTGCACTTACATTTTCTGCCTGACCACTCTCCTCTGCCGCTTCCGGCACAAAAGTCATGTCAGCATCTTCCTGCTCATCATTTTCCTCTTTATATGTATCTTCAACAGATGCTGTATCCTCTTCATATACAGCATCTGCGTCATCCATCTGTTCGTCTTCTTCCGCACTGTAATTCGATTCCCGGATATCCAGATACGGATTGCCGCATACTTCGCAGACCGTGCTGTCGTCACTGCCCACATTTCCGCAGATAATACACCGCTTCATTTTCGATCCTCCTATCTTTTTGCACGCTCTTCGCTGCAAAAAACCATTACTTTTTATTATACCTTATATCAGATATCAGAGCAAGCAAAAAAAGACAGGGACGGTAAATTCCGCCCCTGTCTTTCATGTAGATTATTTCTCTTCAAGCAACTTTTCTGCTGACGCAAGCTTTACACAGATCACAAACAGCTCCGCTGCCTTTCCGAGCTCTTCCAGTGTCGGGAAAGACGGTGCGATACGGATGTTGCTGTCTTTCGGATCCTTGCCGTACGGGTAGGTTGCTCCTGCTCCGGTCAGTACAAGACCTGCCTCTTTTGCCATCGCCACGATCCGCTTTGCACAGCCGTCCAGAGAATCAAAGGAAATGAAATAGCCTCCCTTCGGCTTTGTCCAGGTACCGATCTCAAGTCCGCCAAGGCCTTCCTCCAGTGTTTTCTGTACCAGCTCAAACTTCGGACGCAGGATTGCCGCATGCTTTCTCATGTGCTCATGCATGCCGTCCATGTCCTTGAAGAAACGCACATGTCGCAGCTGGTTGAGCTTGTCATGACCGATGGTCTGATAGTTCATCCACTTTCTTGCATCATTCAGGTTTGCCTCGGACGCTGCCATTGCCGCGATACCGGAACCCGGGAAGCTTACCTTTGAAGTGGAGATAAATTTGTATACCATATCCTCACTGCCGACCTTTTCGCACTCGGTGAGCAGCTCCGGAATCACATCCTGATCGTCATCGTACAGATGATGGATGGAATATGCGTTGTCCCAGAAAATACGGAAATCCGGGGCAGCCGGTTTCAGTCTTGCGAACCGCTTTACAGTCTCATCCGAGTAGGAAATACCGGTCGGATTCGAATATTTCGGTACACACCAGATTCCTTTGATGGCGTCGTCCTCCGCTACCAGCTTTTCTACCAGATCCATATCCGGGCCGGTCGGCAGCAGCGGAACGTTGATCATCTCAATTCCAAAAAACTGCGTGATACCAAAATGACGGTCATAGCCCGGTACCGGACAGAGGAATTTTACCTTGTCCAGCTTGCTCCACGGTGTATGTCCGCAGACGCCCATCGTCATCGCGCGGGCAACTGTATCAAACATTACATTCAAACTGGAGTTGCCGTAGATCTGAATATTTTTCTCCGGCACTTCTGACATATCCGCCAGCAGCTGTCGTGCTTCCGGAATACCATCCATGATTCCATAGTTTCTGCAGTCCACGCCTGCCTCGCATACCATATCTGAACTGCTGTTCAGTACGTCCATCATTCCGTTGGAAAGGTCAAGCTGTGCCTTGGACGGCTTTCCTCTCGACATATCAAGCTTCATTCCCCTGTCCTGAAACTCTTTGTATTTGGCTTCAAGCGCCGCTTTTTCCTTCTGCAGTTCCTCACGGGTCATTTCTCTGTATGGCTTCATAGTCCGTCTCCTCCAGTATTTTTTCATTCTCCTCAGTGTCTTTAATACACGCACAATTGTCGCGTCTAAAAACTCACTTTCCCTATTTTAGTACCTGCCTCACTATTCGTCAAGTCTTTTTCCTGCCTCTTTTTCGCCTTATACTGCGAAACATTCACCGCATCCTCGATCTCCAGATCCCGCTCACCCGCCAGCGATTCCAGATGATGACGGAATTCATGCAGCAGGACTTTGCGGATCTGCACGCGGATTTCTTCCTCGCTGCAGCCGCCGCAGCACTGCGCAAACGAACCGTAGTACAGTACAATAAACCGCCCTAAATAGCGGTCAATATGGTATTCACCCAAAATAAAAAGGTCATGATCCTCCGCAGCCGGATGCAGCGGGCTGCCGGCTCTGACCATGACTCCTCCATTCAGTTCCCGGAAAAATACTTCCGGGAACGAATCTGCTGTTTCCATTGTATACTCTTCAAATGCTTCCAGTGAAATCATAAACCTCCCACCGATTCCGGAGCCTGTTCAAAAAACTATTCCCGCAATCTGTACGCACATCCTGCAGAAAGCACTGTAAAGCGGGCATTCGCAATCCGCTTCACGCCCTGCACTCAAACACACTCTACAGTTCATTCATAATCTGCCCCATCAGCAGACATGTCTTCGTATGCTCACATCTGCCCCAGGCACAGTCCGACGAAACAATCTCCTTTTTTCCGTCCGGCAGCACCTTAAGCTCGCACATCACCATGCGCGTCTGGTTCTGCGCCTTACAGAATCCGCTGGCAAACTCTTCAATGATGTCGTCGTCATCCATTTCATTTTCAGCCTGCTTCTTTTCTTTCATTTTTCTTCCTTCTAATTTGTCCCGTCACACAAAGCTGATATTCACAACCACCTTCACTGGCTGTTCATTCTTCAGAAATTCTGCCTCTATCGCGTTGCCTGTTTTTTCGCTCCACAAAAGTGCACCTGCAATACAGCATTGCTTTATCACTTACCGCTTCAGCCACTTGCCCTTCTGCTCTTTGATCGCAGAGAAATCCACCTCGCTGCGGATACCGTCCAGCTTTTCCGCCATGGATTTCTTCAGGTCTGCAAATGTCTCTCTGTGCTTGAATGATACGGCCGTCGGATTTCGCTTCAGCAGACCACGGATGGACTTTGCATATTTAATCTGAAGCTTCTGCTTCATACCGCCCGCCGTCATATACAGCTCCTGCAGTTCCTGACGGATCTGTTCCTTCGCTCTGTCTCCTTTTCCTGCAACTGCCTTTTCAAGCGCAGCCTCCAGCTCTTCCTTCTTCCCCGCAAGCTTTTTCAGCTCTTCCGTAATGCGCTCTTTGCTGATCAGGATATCACGCAGACGCATTGCCGCAATGAACGATGTCACAAAGTCAACCGTAAGCAGCGGTGTAGCGATCAAAACGATCAGATCGACCACCTGCGTGCTCAGCAGCATCACGACATGCTCGATGCGCACATGGATCACGTCAACCACCAGAATCGTCATCACGCCCCAGCAGAGAATGGATGACAGGCAGATATAGCCGTTGATATTCAGAAACTTACCGGTATAATCCCAGTACCGCACACGGAACAATCGCTCCATCACGTAACCGGTCACGTACTCCAGAATCGCCGCCGCTATCATGCCCACGATGCACATCGCCGGAATATTGCCGCGCACCGGAATCGTCACGACCAGAATACAGATCGCACCGCTTCCGTAGATCGGCAAAAACGGTCCCTTCAAAAATCCTCTGTTTACAAGTTTTTTTTCACATACTGATACATAAATGCTCTCCCAGACCCAGCCGAGAAAACAGTAAATGTAAAAAAACAACAGCCACTGTGACACAGTATACTCTGTCATCGAATCTCCCCTTTTCCTTTTTTGTCACCCAAACGGCACTTTCGCATCTGCTCTGCCGTCCGGATCCGCGCTGACACGCGCTCCCCTTTTTATTCTTCCTCGTCTTCCTCCTCCGCGATCACGCCGGAAACGACCGATACGACCGCTGCCACGACTACAACCGCCACGATCACAACCATCAGAATCAATACTGCAAGTAATACTCCGCTGTCCATACTCTGCACCTCGCTTTTCTTTTTTTTCGGCAGTTTACCTCTCAGGTTTGCTTTCGATTCCTGCTTATAAATACAGATATTTTTCGATATCCGCATTCAAAACTGCCGCTTATTTTTTTACTCACTTCTTCCGCCCGTCGTCTTCTGTACACACCATTTTAGCCACAAGAGCCCGCAGACGATTATTTCTTATCAGTATAGCACAGCTTGCGCGGATTGTCATTGAAAATCAGCACTATGAATCGATTTCCCTCACTGTCCGACCCAGTCCAAAACAGATATTCTCTCTTTTACCTTTTATAAAACAACATAACTTCTTCCGGAGACGATATGTTCATGAGTGGAAAAATCGCAATGTTCACCGCAGGTGTATGGAAAATCTCCACTTACGCAAATATTACTTCTTTTAATTGGGATGTTGTGCAGCTTCCGCTCGACCCAAAGACCGGAGAGCGCAAGTCTTCCAGCAACATGCTCGGATGGATCATCAATCCAAACACCAAAAACCTGGATGCAGCTGTAAAACTTCTTTCAAAAGCTACGAACAGTTATTTCAGTTTCCGCCAAAATTTGGGGTATGGCCACTGCGGTTTGCAAATTACCCGGTGGCCTTCCACTATCCCGCCTTTCGGTTCGGACAATTTCTTCCTCCATTGTTGCCTTTGGTTTCTCCAGAATTAAATGGAAGGGCCGCGATAAAATCTTTGTTCTGGTCATTCTTACCATGATCATCCCAACAGAAATCGTTTTGACTCCGCTTTATCTGATCTATACAAATCTGGAACGAAAAGAACTGAATAAATGGTATGTCAGGGACGTATGTGCAACCGTTTCCGTAAAACTTCCCTGTAATATGTCTCACAGTAAAATTTTGTCCGAGATTCGCCTTCTGGAAGGGATTCGCTACGTAAAAGAATTATGACAGGCTTTCTGGCCCTCTGCTACTTTTAGCACCATCTTAACATTCCGCCATACTCAAGTACAAAAATTTATAGTATACTATCCCCAAAAGAAAGGAGGCCCGCCTCTCTTGACCACCCCAAAATTTCTTTCCGGCAAGTTCAAACGTCTGAGCACCGATACCGTACTGCATGACATCCTTGTCTCGATCGCACTTTTTGCCTTCGGGACAGTTCTTTGTGTGCTCATGCGGATTACCACGCAGAATATCCTGAATGCTTCTTTTATTTATCTGATGATTGTCGTTACAATCGCGCGTTTTACAACCGGCTATCTCTATGGCATTCTCGCTTCTGTCATTGGTATTATATGCATCAACTGCTTTTTTACCTATCCTTATATGCGGATTAATTTTACCTTGGACGGTTATCCACTCGCCTTTCTCTCGATGCTAGTGATCTCCTCGATCACCAGCGCCACCACGACCAACTTAAAAGCGCAGACGAAAATCCGCATTGAGCAGGAAAAGCAGCTCGCAATGGCAGAAAAAGAAAAAATGCGCGCCAATCTTCTGCGGTCCATCTCGCATGATCTGCGCACGCCGCTCACCGGTATCATCGGTGCCTCCAATCTGTACCTGGAAAACGGCAGCCAGCTTAATGAGCAGGAAAAAAAGACACTCATCTGCAACATCCAGGAGGATGCCAACTGGCTTTTAAATATGGTTGAAAACCTGCTGTCTGTCACGCGGATCAATGCCTCAAATGCAAAAGTGACCAAATCGCTGGAACCAGTTGAGGAGGTGCTTTCCGAGGCTGTGCAGCGGCTGAAAAAAAGACTGCCTGACGCACAGATCAATGTGCGGATTCCGGATGAATTTCTCATGCTTCCGATGGATGCAGTATTAATCGAACAGGTCATCATCAACCTGCTCGAAAATGCAGTGGTTCACGCCAAAAGCACCCGCCCGATTGATTGTTACATCACGTATGACGACGCTTCCGTATCGTTCCACATCCGCGATTACGGAGTTGGCATCTCAGAAGAAAAGCTGCCGGTCATCTTTGACGGCACCGGTGCCGCGCCAACCGGCAATTCCGACAGCAGCCGTGGCATGGGCATCGGCCTTTCCATCTGCAAAACGATCATTGCCGCACACGATGGAACAATCACGGCGCGCAACATTCCGTCCCCGGAAAATGAATCGGATCAGCGCCGCCTTGCACCATTTCATCGCTACAGCGCTGTGCCGGAGAAACCATCTTCATTGCGGGGCGCAGAATTTTGCTTTACACTTCCGAGGGAAGAACAGGATACGGTACAAACGGAGGAAAAGAAATGAATACGAAAATTTCCATTCTGATTATAGAAGATGAAAAAAATATCTGTGATTTTATCGCGGCGGCCCTCATCAGCCAGGGATACCGTGCATTCAAAAGCTATTCCGGAACAGACGGAATCTCCCAGATCACTTCCCGCTGTCCGGATGTCCTGCTTCTCGATCTAGGCCTGCCGGACATGGACGGCATGAACATTATCGAGGAAGTCCGCAAATGGTCCTCCATGCCGATCATCGTCATCTCCGCACGCACACAGGAAAACGAAAAAGTGCTGGCGCTTGACGCCGGCGCGGATGATTATATCACAAAGCCGTTCGGCACTTCCGAGCTGCTTGCCCGCGTCCGCACCGCAGTCCGCCATCTCTCTGCCGCAAACGGTCAGGGCGCACAGTCTCATATTTTTGAGGCACATGGCCTCGTGATTGATTTTGACCGCCGCCGCATTTTTGTCCACGAGCAGGAGGTTCACCTGACGCAGGTCGAATATAAGATTGTTTCCATGCTCGCAAAAAATTCCGGCAGAGTCATCACCTACGACGCGCTGATCTCCCACGTATGGGGGCCTTACGCGGATGACAACAACCGCATCCTGCGCGTCAATATGGCAAATATCCGCCGTAAACTCGAGCAGAATCCCGCTCAGCCGGAATACATTTTCACAGAGATCGGAATTGGGTATCGGATGATTGATGCGGACTGAAGCAACAGGATTCTTGGTACAAACAAGTCCCCTGCTTCTTGCTTCGCGCAACCCAGCAGGGGACTACTTGTCTGACTCTGTCTTTCTTCAATTTTATAATCCACTATCTTATTTCTGTCAAATGGATATTCTCCTTTTTATGCAATACTGTTTTATTTCTTAATCTCCAGCAGCTTGCCCTTGAGCTCTTCCTCCATCCGGTTCAGCTCCGCCTCAGCCGCACGACGCTTCTGCCGCCCGTCCTCCTGAATCTTCATGACCTCATCAAACGTCGAGATCAGCGCCTGATTTGTATTCTTTAAGGTCTCAAGATCGACGATTCCGCGCTCGGAAGCCTTTGCGCTCTCCACCGTCGCGGTCTTGAGAGCCGCCGCATTTTTGCGCAGGAGTTCGTTCGTCATATCCGTCACTTCACGCTGTGCCTTCGCCGCCTGATTTGCATGCTCCACGCCGAGCGCAATCACCATCTGGCTTTTCCACAGCGGAATCGTGTTGACAATCGTCGACTGAATCTTCTCGATCATAACCGTATCACTCGACTGTACGAGGCGGATCTGCGGTGCCGTCTGGATCGCGATCATCCTTGTCAGCTCCAGATCATGAATTTTCTTCTCAAACCGGTCACATTTATCCTCCAGATCCCTCGCTGCCTGCGCATCCTCCGGCAGATTGCTCGCCTGCGCCTTCGCCACGGCCTCCGCAAGTTCATTCGCCCGCACCTGTGCGAGCTTTTTCTTGCCTGCCAGAATGTACATGGAGAGTTCTTTAAAATAAGAAAGATTCAGGCCATACATCTTATCAAGCACTGCCACATCTTTCATCAGCTGTACCTGATGACCTTCCAACACCTCGCAGATTTTCTCCACGTTGACCTCTGCCTTCTCATACCGCGCGCGCATCGTCGTCAGCTTATTGCCGGATTTTTTGAAAAGACCCAGAAAGCCCTTTTCCTCCTCTTCTACATCAAAGCTTTTCAGCTCTGTCACAAGGCCCGAAATCATATTTCCAACCTCACCGAGATCCTTTGTCTTCACATTTTTCAGTGCATTTTCCGAAAAGTCCGCCATCTTCTTCTGTGTACCGACGCCGTACTGCAGAATGCCGTTCGTATCGTTCAGATTAATCTGCTTGCTGAAATCGTCCACCATCTTCCGCTCTTCCTCGGTCAAAATGCTGTCGTCCAGCTGCGGCTCCTCCGGCTTTTTCGTCTCTGCCGGCACTTCCTTCTCTTCTTCCACCGGCGCGCCAAATGTCAGCACCGGTGCCGGTGCCTCGTCAAACTCCTTAAATTCGTCGCTCATTTCCTGCTCCTCCTGATGTTTTCTATTTTGTTTCCTGCCACCTGCGTTTTATTTTTTGCAGCATATTCTGTCACAAAGTTTTCCTGCTTCATCGCGTTATGACTATTTTTCGTTTTCCGGCATGCCGCATATCCAACTTTTGCATCATTACATAAACAAATACTTCTCTTTCCCGACAGCTCTGTACATCCACTCAAAAGCCTTGTACAGTTCTTCTCACACATCACGCCTGCATTGTCAAAGCAGGATATTCGCTTCGCTACTTGCGCTCAAACTGGTTCCCCGTCAGCCCCTCCTGCGCCAGCATCGTATTCAGCACGCTGATGTCCGAGGAAATATCCCACGCCTGCTCCTCAAACAGATCGTCAAGCAACTTTTCAAACGCTGCATTTAAGGTATCCAGCGTATCCTCAATCTCCCTCTTCATGCTGTCAATATTCTGGCCGCTCACCGGCTGTTCATTCAAATTGCAGTAGGCATCCAACAGCTTCTTTGTGGTCGGCAGATAGTAGCTCATCATCTTTTTGAGGTCGTCCACTACCTCCGGATTCCGCTCCGCCTCGGTAAAGATTCTGGTTGTCACTAATTCCAGCCGCGCCAGTTTTTCTGACATCGCCTCATCCGGAATACGGTCATTGCACTCATGGATATGGCGGATGTAGCTCCTGCCCTGTGCGATCAGCTCTGCGCATTTCGGGTCCAGGTCTTTCCGGATACCGCCATCTGAAAAACCATCAGAAGCTGCTCCATCTGGATTCGCTCCGCTTCGCTTTGCAGCCGTACTTTCACTCTCCGCCCTGCTTCTGGAGTCCAATTCTGTCTCAAACTGCTGCTGTGTGCCATCCTGTGTTCCAAAAGCAGTACTCTGCTGTGCCGCTTTCTGTCTCTCCTCATACGACTGCTGCGCATTCTGATACTGCTGATACGTCTGCTTATCGGTAATCAGGCATGTCTCCTTCTGGTCGAGATATCCCTGTGGGAAAAAGCCCTGCCGAATCATCTTTTTCAGATCTTTCCGTACAAATTTACTGCTCTCACCGACGGAATCCGCCAGTTCCTCCACCATACAGTACGTCCGGTTTCCGAGCACGCCCACATATTTTTTGAAACGCTGTCCAAGCTCCAAGCGCTTCTTTCCTCCGATGCCAAGCCCCAGCGAACCGGCAAACAGCACGCCTAAAATGCCGATCGGCAGCGCCAGTGAAACTCCCGTTGCCGCTCCGACTACACCAAGGATTGCAAGTGACAGACCAAACATGCCGCTGCAGCTGTATCCAACCCATTTCATCACCGTGCCGCTGACCCGCCCCGGCGCTTTTACCGGTACGAGCGCCGTGCTCTCTTTCTGAGCATGCTTCGTATCCTTCGTCTGATGCGTCCTCTCCACATTGATCCGGATGCGGTCGGCCGCTTCCTGCCTCGCCTGCGTCGTCCAAGTCTGATAAGGACGGCGGGTGCGATACGTAGCGCCTGCCTGATTCCGGGCATTTTGCCCGCCGCTATACCGTGCCCCGGAACTTTCTTTTTCTTCTCCGGCCGCACTTCCCGTCTGCCGCGCCCCGTCTCCAAACGAATCCTTCAGTGCCTTCTCCAGCCCGCTCATCGTATCGTTCACCACATTTGAGATCGTACTGCTCAGCTGTGAAAAATCTTCCTTATCAATTGCGTCCTGTACGAGATTCCGGATCTGGTCTCCGGCCTCATACCAGTCTTTCTTCGTCATAAAAATCTCCTGAATCAAAAAAGTGAAAAAACAGCCGCTAAAAACAGGCTCTAACAGCTGTTTTCTGTGTTGTTTCGAGTATAGCACCATAGCGCGCAGCGCGCAACAAAAAGCAGTGTTCATTCCACGCCCTTTTCCTTCATCCTCTTTCTCTCCCGAAAAAAAGGGAAGCGGCACCCAGGTTTTTCTCCCTGCGTGCCGCTTCCCTTTTGGGTTTTGGTTTGTTTAGTTTGTTTTGGTTTTGGTTTTTTGGTTGGTTTGTATATTACCAATATCTCCTTGCACTGCACGGTGTACGATAACCGTAGTCAGAGATAGTAATACCTGTACTTGCGTTGCTTGCGTGTACGACCTGTCCGTTGCCCATGTAGATCGTAACGTGGCCGATTCCGCTGTCTCCGTAGTAGAAGAGCAGGTCGCCTGCCTGAATCTCACTTAAGTCTACCGGTGTTCCGCTGGATGCCTGTGCTGCTGCCGTACGCGGAATGGAAATACCAAAGTTTGCAAATACCGACTGGGTAAATCCGGAACAGTCTGCTCCGTTTGTCAGGCTTGTGCCGCCCCATACGTACGGATTGCCAACGAACTGTGTTGCGAAGTTGACGATTGCCATTCCGGCAGAAGATGCCGGAGCTTCCGTCTGCGGTGCCTCGGTTTCCTCATACTGAGGAGCCTCGGTCTCTTCGTATGTCGGAGCTTCTGTTTCCTCATACTGGGGTGCTTCCGTCTCCACATAAGTCTCTTCGTACTGAGGTGCTTCCGTCTGCGCGGTTTCCTCTGTATATCCGCCAGCTGCTGCCTCATCGGCTGCTGTCTGAGCATTTACATATGCCTGATATGCTTCCTGTGCCGCTGCTGCAGTGTCATATACTGCCTGCTCATCTGCCTGGGAGGTTGCTGCGTCTGCTGCTGCCTGTGCCTCCAGATATGCCTGATATGCTGCATCAGCCTGTGACTGTGCATCACCTGTATTGCTGTAATCTTCTGTATTACCGGAATCCTCTGTATAGCTGTAATCCGAAGCCGGTGCTTCCGTCTGCGGTGTTTCATCATAATACTGTGCAGCTTCTGTCTCCTGATAAGTTGACTCATCTGTATAACCGCCAGCTGCTGCTTCATCTGCTTCTGCCTGCGCATTTACATATGCCTGATATGCTTCCTGCGCTGCTGCTGCGGTATCGTATACCTGCTGCTCATCGGCCTGAGTCGTTGCCTCATCTGCTGCCGCCTGTGCATCCAGATAATTCTGATATGCCGCATCGGCCTGCGCCTGCGCGTCGCTGCCAGAATCATAAGCTGCCGCCTCTGCCTGTGTATCACTGCTGTAATCGTAAGCTGCCGCCTCTGCCTGTGCATCGCTGCTTTCATCATAGACTGCTGCTTCCGCCTGCGGAGCTTCATACGACTGTGTCTGATAAAATGCTTCCTCCGCACTGCTCTGCGCTGCCTGCTCGTCCAGATAAGCCTGCCACTCCTGATTCTGTCTGTCTTCTTCTGCCTGCTGCTGTGCAAGATAGTCTGTCCACTGCTGATCCAGACGTGCCTGCTCCTCATCCAGCGTTTCTGCTGTTGCGTAATACGTATCGTAACCTACATAGTAAGCATTCACATAACCGTAAACGTCATTGCCAAGTGCAACCTTCATCCAGTCACCCTCATACGCTACAACCTCCAGCTGATCTGAGCTGTATACGGTTCCAATTGCCTCGGAATCCTCGCTCGGCAAAGACCGTATGGTCAGTGCGTCTGAATAAACGGTAGCCACATTGTAGGCAACTTCCTGCGCAATGGCATCTGCAGCCGCACCGGTTGCAAAATATTCTGCATTTACGTAGCCCGTCGCATTGCCGGACTGTACTTTATACCATCCATCGATCGCACCGAGAATCGTAACGGAACCATTATTGTACACCTTTCCGACTACTTCACTGTCTGCGCTCGCTTCTTTTCTTACGTTAATATATTCTTCACACTGAGCAAATGCCTGCTCACCACTCATGCTGGTATCCAGCACGTCTGTCTGCTGCGTGCTTTCTGTCACATCCTCAGCCGGAACTGCTTCTGTCGTTTCCTGGGCTGCTTCAGTTGGCTCCTCTGCTGCAGTTTCCTGAGCTGCTTCAGTTGACTCCTCTGCCGCAGTTTCCTGCGCTGCCTCAGTTGTCTCCTCCACTGCAGTTTCCTGGACTGCCTCAGTTGGCTCCTCTGCTGCAGTTTCCTGCGCCGCTTCGGTTGCCTCCTCGGCTCCATCCTGTACCTCTCCAATCACAGACTCTTCCGTCTGTGTCTCGCTCTCCTGCGCATCTCCTACTTCATTTCCGGATATGCTCTGTATTGCTGTGCTGCCAAATCCGGCCAGCGCATCGTCCTTCGCTGCAAATGCCGCGATCCCTGTTCCGGATACGGTCATGCCCGCCGCCAGAACACATGCTGTAAACTGTAATACTGCTCTTTTCATTACTGCCAAACCTCCAAAAAACCAAACCAAATATATTTATTACGAATTTGTTACATTTCTTATGTCGTAATCATAGCAAATATGAACTCAGATGTCAAGTATTATTAATATTTTTTAATTTTCGTAATTTTTTCGATATGATTTCGATAACAATATTCGTCTATTTTGTAACTTATGTGGGAGTGATATGACAAGATCAAAGCAGATATTCACAACCTTTTTCATAATGTAACTGTTCAGAGCCAACCTCCAAAATGCTGCGCAGTCTCACCGGTGACTCGCCTGAATCCATAAAAAGACCGGGAATGCTGTCACTCCCGGTCCTTCCTATTATTAACGATATTTTCTTTTTACGGCCTGTTTTCCGACTGATTTACTTCTCCTCCGGCAGAAATCTCATCCACCCTCGCGCATGACGCAGGAGAAGCTTATCTGCATTCATGATTTAACCGAGTCAGGCAATCAGCGAAGCGGATTGCCAATATCCACTTTGACCAGACTTCTACGCTTCCATCAGGTACTTCTGTGCCGCAATTGCCGCGTTCGCTCCGTCCGCCGCAGCCGTAATAATCTGCCGCAGCGCCTTTGTCCGGATATCGCCCGCCGCAAAAATGCCCGGCCGACTCGTAACGGTATCCTCCCCCGCCACAATATAACCTGTTTCATCGGTCTGTAACAGTTTCGAAACAATTTCCGTCTGCGGCGCCATGCCGACGGCAATAAACACACCATCCAGATCCAGCATCCGTTTCTCACCCGTTTTGGCATCCTTCAGCCATACACCTTCGACATGTTCCTCTCCGACGATCCGCGTGATTTCCGTGTCCCATAAAAATGTAACATTTTCACAGCGCCTCAGCTGCTCCTGTAAAATCGCTGCCGCCCGCATCGTATCACGCCGATGAATTACGTAAACTCTCTCACATCCCCTGGCCAGATAAATCGCATCCTCCGCCGCTGCATCGCCGCCTCCGATGACCGCCACCGTTCTTCCTTTAAAAAATGCGCCATCGCACGTCGCGCAGTAGGAAACGCCCATGCCGGTCAGTTCCTTTTCTCCCGGAACGCCGAGCATCCTGTGCCTTGCCCCCATCGCAAAGATTACACTTCTGGCACGGTACACTTCACCGTCCGTATAGATCACCTTAACCCGCCCTTCGTCCTCAAGCTCGATATGTCTTACTTCTATATTAATAAAGGAAACGCCAAGTCTGTCCGCGTGTTCCCGCAGCTTCATGCCAAGCTCAAAGCCTCCGATTCCCGGAAGCCCCGGATAATTGTCCACCTCATACGTGTTCAGCACCTGACCGCCGCTCATACTCTCCTTTTCCAGAACGAGAAATGACAATCCCGCACGTCTTGCGTAAATAGCCGCCGTCAGGCCGGCTGGCCCGGAACCTGCGATAATCAGATCATAAACCATGCTTTT
The DNA here is from genome assembly GCA_029225065.1 of Lachnospiraceae bacterium. Lineage (GTDB taxonomy): Bacteria > Bacillota > Clostridia > Lachnospirales > Lachnospiraceae > Choladousia. Next base: position 53,897 of record JAQXVT010000029.1, read on the forward strand.
CTGCCTCCCATTTTCTTCCGAATCGATTCTGGAGATTTCCTTTGATGACTGCCATCGTCCACGCATCTCTCCATATCTTTCGGATTTGCTGTTTCATTGCGCTGCTGTCCCACACAGCCTTTATAAATCTCCCTGCTCTTACAGTTTCTCTGTTCTGCAGCCTTTTTATCCATACTGCTTTCCTTTTTGCAGCTCTTTTGGCCGGGCGCGTGTCCGAAAAATCATTCCGGCAAGCGATACACCGCCCGACCTCTGTATCTTTAGAATACCATTTTCCATCCTGAATCGCAACCAGAACACCGTTTGCTTCCCGTTTAATTTCCGGGCAGTCAGGTTGTGGATTCGCCATCTGAATCTGTTTATTTTTTTATATTTCTCCTTTACAGTTCCAAAATCTTCTGCTATATTAATTATAGTAACAATTATAATTATTAAGGAGGCGCAGTATATGCAGAGAAAATACAGCAGACAGCGCGAGGCGATCAAGGAGTTCCTGGATGGTCGTACCGATCATCCAACTGCCGACACGGTCTACACCTGCCTCCGCGAGCAGTACCCGAATATCAGTCTCGGCACGGTCTATCGAAATCTTACGCTCCTCACTGAGATGGGTGAGATCATGAAGATCACGACAGGTGAAGGTGCCGACCGGTTTGACACCAATGTGCAGCGGCATCACCATTTTATCTGCACCAGCTGTCAGAGTGTCTACGACCTTCCGGGCATGGGAAACATCGATTCCGTGATGGATACCGCAGCCGCCAGCTGCAAAGGACAAATCGATACGTACCGGATCAATTTTTATGGAACCTGTGAGCATTGTCTGAAAACAAAAAATCCTTCCTGAGAATTTGCAAAAATTTTTCAATAAGGCCTTGACAATCAGATAGCGATGTGCTATATTAAAACAGTAATAGTTACTGATATTAATTAAATACTTCAGTACTTTTACTACACTGTTTCAGAACGAATAGCTGATCCTCAGCTTATCAGAAGAATCTACTTCCTCTGATACAGGCAGATTCATCCGCACAGCTGTGAAGAGAAATGACTGCCTGATTCGGTTAAAATAACAACATTTAAAATCAAAAAAGAAAAGGAGATTATCACTATGAAGAAATTTGTATGCAGCGTATGTGGATATGTATATGAGGGAGAAGCAGCACCGGAGGTCTGTCCGATCTGTAAAGCACCGGCTTCCAAATTTATTGAGCAGTCTGCTGAGAAGACCTGGGCCGCTGAGCATGTAGTTGGTGTAGCATCTGACGTTCCGGAAGATATCAAGGCTGACCTTCGTGCAAACTTTGAGGGCGAGTGCTCTGAGGTAGGTATGTATCTTGCAATGGCAAGAGTTGCTCACAGAGAAGGATATCCGGAAATCGGTCTGTACTGGGAGAAAGCAGCTTACGAAGAGGCTGAGCATGCAGCAAAATTTGCAGAGCTTCTTGGCGAAGTTGTTACCTCCAGCACCAAGAAAAACCTTGAGATGCGTGTAGAGGCAGAAAACGGTGCTACCGCAGGCAAGACTGATCTGGCTAAGCGTGCAAAGGCTGCAAATCTGGACGCAATTCATGACACCGTACATGAAATGGCTCGTGACGAGGCTAGACACGGAAGAGCATTCGAGGGACTGCTTAAGAGATACTTCGGCTAATCTGCAAGCCGCATAAAATAAGGATTTTTACGAGGGGAAATCACGAAAGTGGTTTCCTCTTTTTTTGCTGCTTCTGCTGATTTTTTATATTTCCTGTGTCCTTTGCGTGTCCTGCTCCCTTTTTGAAAATCCTAAATGCAAGAAAATGTGTCCTTTAAAAATGTGTCCCGCATTTTAGTTGTTCTCTGTCATATTTACAGGCTGTAAAAGTGTCCCTTGTGTGTCCCACTGCCTTTTGTCAAGTCCAAAAGTAAGAAAATGTGTCCTTTAAAAATGTGTCCCTAAATTTAATTGTTTTCAGTCATGTTTACAAGTTTATAAAAGCTTGTTCTTTTGGTATTTGTCTGTTCCATTGCGGTCTTTGCAGTAATCTCTCCCGCTTTCCAAGAGGAATAGACTTCATTCCAGTTTTCGGGAAATGTGAGTGCGGGACGTCCAAGACGTTTTCCGTTCTGTTTGGCTGCTGCAATCCCCTCTGCTTGACGCTGTTTGATTGTTGTGCGTTCTTGTTCTGCGATTGTTCCTAATACTTCAATCAGAATGTTGTTCACCATCTCAAAAACCCACTCTTGCCCCTCTGGTAAGTCCATCATAGTAGTTGGCAAGTCAATCACTTTCAAACGAATGCCGTTGTCTTTGAAATACTGCAATTCGTTGTGAATGTCACTTTTGTTTCTGCTCAATCTGTCAAGGGATTTTACAACAAGTGTATCGCCGCGGCGCAGCATGGCATTTTTTAATGCTTGATAACCTTTTCTGTCTAAATCTTTTCCGCTTTCCTTATCTGTGATAATATCCCTTTCATCTGCTCCAAGAGCCTTGAAAGCTGCTATCTGACGGTCAAGGTTCTGTTCTTTACTTGATACTCTTGCATAATAGTATGTGCGGCTGTTCATGTTTGCGCCCTCCCATTTCCTTATGTTCGTATTATATCAAAAGTGTTCGTAAATATCAATATATTTTACGAATATGTTTGTAAATATAAAAATAACTTTCTCGAACATAAAAATACACGCTATTTTGCGTGTTTGTAAAGGTGTACTCTTGCGAACAGATAAAATAAGGAGCAGGCCGCGCACCCTGCTCCTTATTCACTACAGTAAATTTCAATCTATTTTCATTTGATTTACTCTTCTGTAAATTCGTGTAACGGCATATTATTTTCATCATATAAGACAATCATCATAGCTGGGCCATTTCCAGACGCTCCACATAACAAATAATATCCATCGTGATCTAATGATTTAACTTTATACTTATTTTCCGCTTTTGCGGGCGCCACTGTACGAATCAGTTCTCCATTTTCTATTCTCCAACTTCCATTAATTTCAGGCCAATTTGGATTTATTTCCTCCCTTGTGCGATAACTGTCATCTGTTCCAAAACGTCCAAGCTGTTTTGTATTACCATCTGCGTCATATTCATAAAGATCTCCTGCACCTGGCGTTCCAGCTAATACAGGATTAACCAGATAATATCTAAACCTACAGGGGAAAATAGCTGATAACTCTTCTTCTGTTAAATCCTCAAATTCATCTGCATGACCATTAAAATAATAATATCCGCTTTCATAATTATTATCTGCATCTGCATGATTCACATAAGCTGCGATAAAATCAGTTTTGGATTTTATAACACTTTCTGCTTTTTCCAGATGCGCATCCGCTTTCTGATCTTTAAATCTTTGTTCTTGCCCCTCTGCATCTAAAGGTTTTTCCAAATTATTTTCATCAATAATTTTTTGAAAATTTCCTGCTTCTAAAGTAAATTTATACTTTGAAGAACCTATTTCAACAATACAACGAACATCATTTCCTTCATATAAATCTTTTAACAGTAATTCTCCATTTCTTTCAAAACCAGTTACACCCATTATTACTGGATTTACTAAAAGATCGCTGTTATCTTCATTTCCTATTAAAATATACTCTTCGACATCCTCACCAACTTTTGTCTTCAGAATCATATTATCCGATTTCAAATGTGTAGCAGGCGTTTTATCATATTCTAATAGTCTGAATTGTACATTATATGCAGAAGTAGGATATGTAAGAGTATTCCTAATTAAAGTAGCATTATCAGATATAAAATCGCTGCTATATGCAGGAACGCCCATTGTAATAGATGCCACTACTGTCAAATTACTCTCAGCCGTCGCCGTGTTGCTGAAAGTTCCCGATACGACCGATCTTATAGCAGATTCACCTGTAGCATCTCCAAATTCATCAACCACCTCTGTATTTTCCCAGCTTCCGACACTGTCATCCTCTAAACCAGAAATATTTGCTTCTGCATAAGCCTTTTCTACATTCAACGTAAAAACAGTAGAAAAAGCGACCGTTCCAATAAGCATTGTTGAAAAAAGCGTTTTAAATATATTTGTGCATTTTTTCATTATCCATCCTCCCGCAATCCTCTATTCGTTTTTTTCATTGCATTCATTTCTTTTTCAAACATTATCTTGCATTAAATTATTAACCGCCAGTCTCACATTCAGCGGTACACCTTTCATCTGTATGTATTTCGATACAGTGCTTGCACTACGTCCAATAGCACGCGCAACGGCGGCATAATTACCAAGCTGCGCATATAAACGGTACATTTGAACGATTTCCTGCGGTGTTACACGCGGCGCGCCCATTACTTTTTATCAATAGTCGCAGTGTCAGCAGAAATATTACTTTCGCTAGTTGCAACTGACTCAGCGGCACCATTCGATTTTCTGGCACGTGTAGTGGTCTTTGCATTTGACTGTGTCAGTAAACGGTTATCCGTATCATTCATTGCAATTTCAAATGACTTTTTAATACGGTCGATTGCTTTCACTGGTTTTGCACCATATTTTTCCAGTTTTTCGTTTTCCTCCATAATTTTCTTGAAAAAATTGTCTGGAATAATAACAATGTCTCTGTCAAGATCAATAGTCACACGCATTTTCATTTCCTCCTTAGAATAATATTTTATGTATTTTGCATAAAATTTGCACTTTTAATTATATATATATATATATTCTGTCAATATGCAGTATGCATAGTATTTAATATTATCAAAAATCATCTTAATAAAGCTTATTTCTTTTCTCATTTTTGTTATTTCGTTGTAATAAGGTTTATTTCAATGAAATAAGCCTATATCATATCTTATTTTTATCTATTTAGCGCGATTAGGCTTAAATAAGGCTTATTTTACGATAACGGCAAATAAAAATACCTTTTCGTGTCGCGGTTATCCACGCATAAGCCGCGTCACGCATAAAAATAATATTTTTCCCGAAATAGGGGCGGGGGGTGGCAGCAGGTTTATTGTATTCTCCTGCCAAGTTAAAACGCCCTTTATTTTATTCAAATAAAAAATTTTGTTATAATATGTTCATAAGAAAAAGAAATTTCTTAAATCTAAAAGAAAGGGGGATACCGTATGTTTGGTGACAACGGATTTACTTATCAATTTGCTGAATTTCTGAGAAAAGCAGGAGATGTAAATTTATCATATACATTCCAAAAGGAAATGATGAATCAGCAACTTTATAAGCAATTAGAGCATGAACAAATTGTCCACGAAGTAACCGAAGAAGTTTTATCACGTTTAAATACAGCAGTTGACACGCAAGAGATATTTAACAAAATAGATGGACTAAACGACAAAATAAACAGTTTAGAACGTAAATAAGAATACACTGGCGGGCGGTTCTGCCGCCCTGCCATTCCAATAGAAAAGAGGTTTATATATGCCTTATACAGTACCTAATCAGCGTACCGTATTCATTCATAGAAACATGCTTTTAAATGATTTCTTAGGAATACAAAACGCAAACTGGCAAGCTGCGGCGCGCGACTTAGGCGCACACGCGCTCATGCTTTATTTATATCTTGCGTCTAATGCTAATAATTATGAGTTTGCGCTCTCACCTGCTGCCATAAGGCAGGCAATAGGAATGCCTGCGTCTACTTATCGCGACCAATTTGTAAAACTGGTAGATAAAGGGTATCTTGTGCAGCGCAAGGAAAGTAATATCTATGATTTCTATGAAATACCACAACGCGTCACGCATACAGAGCCAATAGAAACGATTGACGGCTTAGACTTTACGGCTGACGCTTATGGAACGCCGCAAACCGTAAATAACGAAGCGGGAAAGGATATAGAAATAAATATAAATAAAACAGATACTATAAATATTAGCGGCGTGGAGAAACAAGTTTCTCCTACGCCGATACAATTCAATTTTTAAAGGGGAGAACTCACTATGACAGAAAAAGAAATGTTAGGAACTTTACAACTTGTTTGGGATAATATGGGCTTACAAATGCAAGATAGAGAAGTATGCGGAGAAATGCTTGTACTTCTGGATAATATGTATCATCTTTTACATGACGATTTACAGTGTCCTTATCCTGTGCGTAAATATGAGATAAATGAGGGTGGAGTATTTGATTTCTAATAGCTTTAAAATAAGCGGGAAGCCTTGCGCGTCCCGCTTTTCCTTTGTATAGATAAAATATCCGTCTGCTGCTGCCGCGTGCCGTAAATAGCCGTTTCATGCGTCACACGCTTATTTTATATAGCGTTTAAATTTCTTACAAGAATATCAATTCCAGACTTTGAAACTGCAAGATAATAACGCTCTGTGACTTTTCCGCTTGCGTGTCCCATCTGATTACAAAGAATGTGTGTAGGTGTATTTAACTCTGCAAGCCGCGTGCCGTATGTATGGCGCAGATAGTGATATTTAAAGTCTATTTTTAATGCTGTTTTGATTGTTCGGCTGTGATATTTCATAGAATTTACAGTCTGTATTTTTCCGTTCGATAAACTGTTTACTAATTCTAAAGATGAAATTTTGTTACCGTCAACATCATAAATATAAGTGCAATTTTGCGCCCGCTGCGCCTTTAAATCAACCTCATGCGCTTTTGTTTCTGCCGCAAGTCTTACAAAATAGTCTTTTAGCTTCTGGCTCATATATATTACACGCCGCGCGTTGCGCGTTTTCAGCGGTACAAGTTTAATCAAGCCATCTTGATACTGCATTTGTCGGTCTATAGTTATTCTGCCGTTCTCAATATCAACATTTTCCCATTTCAAGCCGTAACACTCATTGATACGCAAGCCACAGCACTTTCCCAACAGATAAGCGGTTTCTGCATTTGTGCCTTGAAAATAAGTGTCAAGGCGTTCTGTTTCTTCTTTGCTGAATGCTACAATTTCGGTATCTTCATCAATCTTCATTTTCGGCATACGAATCCGAACATCTTTGTTTACACATAATTTGTTATATACATCTACGTCTAAATAATTGCGGGAATACGCCTGTCCGAATATCAGATAGAACATTTTCAAAAAACCCTCTACATACTTATAAGCGCGTCCCTCGTTGTAATACAGAAAAGAAAGATAGTCATTTACTTCCGCAACAGAAATGCTGTCAACATAGCGCGAACCAAATTTTTCTTCAAGATGATTTTTCCATAAGCTGTTTTGTTTCTTTATCGTGGAATATGCTTTTCCGCTGCGCCCCTGTTCGCAATATTCCATGTAAACCTCTCCAAAAGTCATGCGGTGTTCTGGCTTCTGGTTCAGACTTGCTTCAAAACGCATTTCTGCAATCGCTTTTGCCTGTGCTGCTGCCCGCTTTGTTTTCAAAGGGTTTCCCGCTTCATCTTTTGAGCCTTTGCGATTTACTCTTTTCCCATCAACTGTTTTTGTGAAACGATAGCACCAGTTTCCGTTTGGTAATTGAGATATTCCTAAATCCTGTGTTTTTGTCATTTTTGTCGCCCTTTCCTGTGTTCTGGGGACACATTTTTTAGGATTTTTCTTTTACTTTTGGAGACACCTGTGTTTCTTATAAAAGATAAGAAATCCTTTATAATACAAAGGTTTTGAAGTCACGAGCGAAGCGAAATGACTTATGAAATGGCTCGTGACGAGGCTAGACACGGAAGAGCATTCGAGGGACTGCTTAAGAGATACTTCGGCTAATCAGAAAATTTCATAAAATAAGGACTTTAACGAGAGGGAATCACGGGAGTGGTTCCCTCATTTTTTATTTCCTACTGTTTATTATCCAATGCTTTATGAAGGGATGAGATGAACAACTGAGCAATTTTCGGCAAATAGGTATCTTTTTTATAAACTGCTGCCAGTGGCCAGTGAAAATCCGGGTCATCCACCATAAAGAATGTGACCAGCCCAGGATGGCTGCATACCTTTGCCCCTTCTGCAGGTACAAAAGCACAGGCAACATTTCTGGCCACCAGATTAATGGCAGTGGTAAGGTTTCCCGTATCCATTAATATCTGTGGTTCCAATTGATTTCTGCTAAGAAAATATTCGATTTCGTAGGTAAGATTCTGTCCCGGTTTCGTAATAATAAGCGGAAGCTGCGTTAGAATATCAATGGGTGCAATTGGATAAAAATTATGATACTTACAGTTCTGTAACAATTCTTGAATGGCGGGATGTGTGGTAGGGGCCGCAAGAAGAATAGGTTCTTCTATGATTTTTTCACAGGTAAGTTTCCCATAATTCAGATTATGAGGAAGGTTCATGACCGCCAGGTCTATGTTGTCATGAAGAAGAGCTGCTTCCAGCTGATTGGAACGGCCTTCAAACAATTCTATTTCAATGCCAGGATATTTTTCATGGAATTCCGGATAAACCTCAGGAAGAAGGCAGGCTCCGCGCCAAAGAGCAATCCCAAGGCGAAGACGACCACAAATATCATTTTTAATATCATGAAATTCTTTCAGCAGTTCTTTATCCATTTTCTGAAGCTGTAATACATGGCGGTAATAACGCTCCCCGGTAAAAGTAAGCTTTAAAGGAGAGGTACTCCTGTCAAACAATTCAACCCCAAGGCTTTTTTCAAGGCGTTTTAAATACTGGCTAAGTGCCGGTTGAGTCGTGTACAGTATCTGCGCAGCTTTTGTCAGATTTCCTACTTCAGCGATAGTTAGGAAATATTCATAATTATGATTCATAAGCACCTCTTTTAACTATAACAAAAATATTATACTTTTTATCTTATTATTCTAATTTGCTTTTGTCAATGAATGTGAGTAAAATAAAAAACACAGTAAGGATGCGCATAAATCTTACAAAAGCAAAAGAAAATCATAAAATAAATTTATAGGGAGGTATGTGATGAATCCTGCGATTATTACATTAATTGTATTAGGTATCATGGTTATACTTTTTGTCACAAATAAGTTTCCACTGGGACTCAATCCGGTAGCAATCGGTGTAGCTATTTGTGTCGCAGCCTCAGCACCATTTTTAACTCCGGTTGGTTCCGGAACAAATACTCTGATTATCAAACCGGGCAATTTGGGATTTCGTGATTTCTTTGTTCCAGGTATAGGTCTTACGCTGGTAACATTGATCGGTTCGTTGATTTTGATACCAATATTTTGGCCATTGTAAAAAGGAGATCAGACATGAAAGCAGTAGTCGTAGATAAAGATTATGGCAGTGTAACTGCCAAAGAACTGGAAACAGTAAAAGAGGCCTATGCAAAGGCTGGTATTGAACTGGAGCTGTGCCATTTTACCACGGAGGAAGAGATTATCGCGGGATGCCAGGGAGCTATAGCCATTCTTGGAACGGGAAATCCGCCAGTCACACGAAAGGTAATCGAGGCACTTCCGGATCTGAAATTTGTTCAGCGCTTTGGCGTTGGCGTGAATTCCATTGATCTGGATGCAGCAGCAGAACATGGCGTTATCGTGCTGAATCTTCCGGGATTCTGCGCAAAGGAACTGGCAGATCTTGCCTGTGCCATGATTATGGGCTTGATCAGAAACACCAATTATTATGATAAAGAAATTCGGAAAGGGAACTGGCCAAAATGTCAGTATCTGCTTCCACCTGACGTAAGAGACCTGACGCTGGGGCTGTATGGATTCGGCGCTGCCGGAAGATATCTGCATGACATTTTTCACGGTGGCTTTGGCACCAAAATTATTTCCTGCGATCCCTATGTATCGGATGCAGTCAAGGCACAGTATCCACATGTAGAGTTTGTTACATTTGATGAAATGATTGAGAAAAGTGATATTATTTCCGTTCATGTAAATCTGACACCGGAGACCACGCACGTTTTCAATAAGGAAACATTCCGTAAGATGAAAAATACTGCCATGATCATCAATACATCCCGTGGACCGGTTATTAATCAGAAAGATCTTGCATGGGCACTTGAAAACGGCGAGATTCTTTATGCCCGCATTTCACACATTTTTTGCTCATACTTTTCTCCTCTATAAGACCTCCATCAGATGAAGTATATTTTTGTATCTTTTCTCCGGGTTTACCATCGTACAACGCTGCACAATCCGGCCCATCCTGCCCTTCGCAAGCTTCCTGGACGGATGCTCACCCGTCAGCATGATATTGAGCAGCACACCGACCGCATAAATATCGGCACGTCCGTCCGACTGAGACATCCCATACTGTTCCGGCGCTGCAAATCCGGTCGTTCCAAGGATTTGCGTATCCTTCTGCACTTCATTTTTGTAGACTCTTGCAGCATCGAAATCGATCAGGACCGCCTCGTCTCCCCGCAGGATCACGTTGTCAGGCTTAACATCCCGATGTACCATGCCCATTGAATGAAGCACCCACAGTGCGCTGCACAGCTGCCTTGTGATCTGCTTTGCCTGCGCTGCACTTAACAGGCCTCCCTCCAGGATTTCTCCAAGCGTATCGCCCAGTATGTATTCTTCAAGCACAACGGTCTGCCCGTCTTTTTCTCCGACTTCCATGATCTGCGGCAGATTCCGGCATGATACGCCAAGCAGCTGCTGATACACCTCACCGTTTCCGTAAAAATGCCGAAAAATATAGCGAGTACCACTTTCTCTATGCCGTACAAGAGAAACCTGGCCCCGCTCGCTTTTCTTGATCAGCGCAATCGTATCGTACTTTCTGCGAACCGCCTCCAAAAGGTCTTCATAAATCTCCATGTTTTCTAACCTTACCATCAGAGCGTGTTTGAAAAATACTTTGCGGATGATTTTTTCATACACGCTATGCCCTATGCATATTGTTTTTTTGAATTATTTATAGTTTAATAGAAATAATATGGATTTGTATATCCACCTCGACATGATTGTAGCATACCAGTTATAAATAATCAAATTTGAATGCAGTCGCGAAGTGGATTGCGAATGTCAGCTCTAATTATAATAAATAATAAAACTTTATCAGGATGTAATATATGGATAAGAAAAATACAGACGGTTTACAGCAGGAACTTATGAACTCAACAGATCTGTCGCAGTTTCTGTCCAGAAATCAGGAACAATTCGTAGATAAAAGTGTCGCCGAATTATTAAATCACTTATTTGAAAAGAAAAATATCTCAAAAGCTGCACTTGCCAAACAGGCCGGAATGAGTGAAATCTATCTTCATCAGATTTTCGCCGGAAGACGGACTCCTTCCAGAAACCGCCTCCTCTGCCTGTGTTACGGACTGGAAGCCAGCATTGATGAGACTCAGGAGCTCTTGAGACTGTGCGGTATGGCCGAGCTTTACCCGAAGCTGAAACGCGACGCAATCATCTACTACGGACTGCTCCACAAGCTTGATCTGTTCGCGATCAATGATAAGCTTTTTGATGAAAATGAGGATACACTGCTTTAACAAAGTCAGGCAATCCACCGTACATACAAATAAACTCTTGTTTTTTATGTAAAGCGTCAGCTTTCTGTTTTTCGCAGAAAACTGGCGCCTTTATTTATAAGAAGCAGCCGGCAAAACGGTAATTCAATCAGTTATCTCTCCACTGCTCTCTGGAAATAAGTCCGGCTGCATATTCTTTTGTGATACGAATTTCTGCTTCAAGCCTGATCGCTATACTTTATTGTATCCGATTCTTTTCCTGCCGTGCATGTCTTTCTCATTCTTTTCTGTTCTTACCATACTCTCGGCAATGTGCAGCTCTTACTTTTTATTCCCATCCGTTATTAATCCTGCACAGCGCCATCGCGTTTCAGAGCTCTCACTCCAGATACAGCACCGGATCTACCGGTTCCCCGTCCTTCGTCATCGCAAAATACACGTTGCTGCCCTCTGTACTGTAGTATTTTGTCGGTTCACTCACGTAACCGAGTACCGCACCGGATTCCAGCACATCGCCCTCTTTTGCCTGAAGTTCCTTGAGGCCGCCGTACGTCAGCTTATAGCCGTTTCCGATATTCAGGATGAGCGTCGTACCCGTCTCCTCATCGACGTACGTCGATTCCACGATTCCTTTCGCCGCCGCGAGTACCTGATTTCCGGTATCGCTGCCGATTACGAGCGCCGGATTGTATTTATACTGGTTCAGCGTCGGAAAATAGACGCTTCCGTCCATGCTGTAATCGATCAGAATTGTGCCTGCCGCCGGCCAGAGCAGCGATGCTCCCTGCGCCTCGTAGGAAACGCCGTTGTCGATCAGTACCTGCTCGGAGATGATGTTTGAAGAGGCAGCTTCTGCGGCATCTGTGCCGCTTCCGTCCACTGCGCCGTCTGCATTTGCGGCCGCCATAGCATCTCCATCTGCACTTTCATTTATCCCGGCGCTGCCTGTGCCCGAGCCTGTTCCGTCTGAACCATCACCGGCTCCACCCACTGTGCCATCTGCACTCGCCGTCACAGAAGCATCCGTATTTCCATCCGCTCCCGCCTGACCATCCTCTCCGTCTGCCATGCCATTCGCACTTGCAGCCGCCAGGTCATCTGCGTTTCCATCTGCTCCGTCTGCCAGTGCCTGTTCCTCACCAGCATCTTCCAATGCACCGCCTGGTATCTGGCTGTCACTTCCCATCAGATCATCCGCCACCGCCTGCTCTCCCGGCACCATCTCCGTCTCCTGCTGAACATCGCCGCGCTGTGCCCGCTCGAGCGACGCAATGCCGCCCAGGACAATGATTCCGGTCATGCAGAAGCTGAGCGTCCAGATTGTGCTTCGTTTCGTAATGAATTCTTTCAAACGTTTTCCATCCAGATCATTCACCTCATCCATTTCCCGTGAACACTGACCTGACGTCCTGTCCACGTGTTGTCAAACGGATTACTCCAACCCGTTTTATTTTGCAGTCCGGTCACCAAATTCAAGTCAGAGAATTACTTTCATTACTGTTCAAAGTCCGTCTCCAAAATACTGCGCATTTTATACCCGCTTTGTGAAATTTTTCCTAACTCTGAACAGTACTCACTTTCCATCTTCCACTCAAAAATGATGCCCTCTGATTTAATGATAGGATTTCCAGAAACACAGCACTTATACACAAAAAGAAAAAAAGCCGCCGCCCCGCGATTTTTTCGCGAAGCGACGACCCTCTTATCTTATCAGATTTATTTTATTTTGCCCCATCTGATGACTCATAAGGAATCCTGCCACTCACATAGGCAGCTCATAAGGTATCTGCTCCCACTTTATGATATTCCTTATAAAGTTTATCTTACGCCTCAAAGCTCTCCGGATCTACCTTGATTACCTCATGGTCAAGATGCCAGATCTCGTCTACGTACTGCTGGATCGTACGGTCAGATGTGAACTTGCCGCTGCATGCCATGTTGAGCATTGCCATCTTCGCCCAGCGCTCCTCATCGCGGTATGCTTCCTCTACGCGCTTCTGTGCCGCTGCGTAGGACTTGAAGTCTGCCAGGATGAAGTACGTATCTGCGCGGTCGCTGCAGTTTGTGTTCAGCAGAGAATCATAGATCTCGCGGAACATCTCCATATCTCCGTTGGAATACTCTCCGTTGATCAGCTGCATCAGCACGCGGCGGATATCCTGATCGTTGTTGAAGTAGTCGGTCGGGTTGTAGCCGCCCTCGTTCTCATAGCGGATAACTTCGTCTGCAGTCAGGCCGAAGATGAATGCATTCTCCTCGCCAACTTCCTCGACGATCTCCACATTTGCTCCGTCCATGGTTCCAAGTGTCGGTGCACCGTTCAGCATGAACTTCATGTTTCCGGTACCGGATGCCTCTTTACTTGCAGTAGAGATCTGCTCAGATACATCTGCTGCTGCAAAGATCAGCTCTGCGTTGGATACACGATAATCCTCAATGAAGACAACTTTCAGCTTTCCGTTGATGGACTTGTCATTGTTAACGACATCTGCTACGCTGTTGATCAGCTTGATAGTCTGCTTTGCACGGCGATAGCCTGCTGCTGCCTTTGCACCGAAGATAAAGGTTCTCGGGTAGAACGGCATCTCCGGATGATCCTTGATCTGGTTGTACAGATACATCACGTGCAGGATGTTGAGCAGCTGACGCTTGTACTCATGCAGACGCTTTACCTGTACATCGAAGATAGAACGCGGATCTACATCGATTCCGTTGTGCTCCTTGATGTATTTTGCCAGACGCTGCTTGTTCTGATACTTGATATTCATGAACTCCTGCTGCGCCTTCTTGTCATCTACGTAAACCTTCATCTTTGCGATCTGCGGCAGATCTGTGATCCACTCATCGCCAATGTGCTCTGTTACCCAGTCTGCAAGCAGCGGGTTTGCATGGAGCAGGAATCTTCTCTGTGTGATACCGTTTGTCTTATTGTTGAACTTCTCCGGCATCATCTCATAGAAATCCTTCAGCTCCTGCTTCTCCAGAATCTCAGTGTGCAGTCTTGCAACACCGTTTACGGAGTAGCCTGCAGCGATTGCCAGATGCGCCATCTTTACCTGTCCGTCATAGATGATTGCCATCTTGCGAATCTTCTCCTGGTTGCCCGGATATCTTCTCTGGATCTCCTCCACAAAGCGGCGGTTGATCTCCTCGATGATCTGATATACACGCGGAAGCAGTCTGGAGAACAGCTCGATCGGCCATTTTTCCAGTGCCTCAGCCATGATTGTATGGTTTGTATAAGCACAGGTCTTTGTCGTTACCTCCCATGCCTCATCCCACTCAAGGCCTTCCTCATCGAGCAGGATACGCATCAGCTCTGCAACTGCTACAGTCGGATGGGTATCGTTGAGCTGGAAGGTTGCTTTCTCGTAGAACTTGCGGATGTCGCTGTGTGTCTTCTTGTATTTCTCCACTGCAGCCTGAACACTTGCGGAAATGAAGAAGTACTGCTGCTTCAGACGAAGCTCCTTGCCTGCATAGTGGTTGTCATTCGGATAAAGAACGTCAACGATGTTCTTTGCAAGATTCTCCTGCTCTACTGCCTTCTGATAATCACCTTTGTCGAAAGAATCCAGATGGAAATCTGTGATCGCCTCTGCATCCCATACGCGCAGGGTGTTTACTACGTTGTTGTTATATCCGAGAATCGGCATATCAAACGGTACGGCACGTACAGACTGATATCCTTCCTGGATAAAGTTGTTTCTCTTCTTCTCCTCATCATATTCAACGCGTACATAACCGCCGAATTTGACGATCTTTGCATACTCCGGACGGCGAAGTTCAAACGGGTTGCCGTCTTTGAGCCAGTTATCCGGTACTTCTACCTGATAGCCGTTCTCGATTTTCTGCTTGAACATTCCGTAACGGTAACGGATACCGCAGCCGTATGCGGAATAACCAAGAGTTGCCAGTGAATCCAGGAAGCATGCTGCCAGACGGCCAAGACCGCCGTTTCCAAGCGCTGCATCCGGCTCCTGATCCTCGATCACATTGAGGTCAAAGCCCATCTCCTCGAGTGCCTCTTTTACTTCTTTATATGCGCACAGGTTGATCAGGTTGTTTCCAAGCGCACGGCCCATCAGGAATTCCATGGACATATAGTACACGGTCTTCGGATCGTCCATCTCGTACTGCTTCTGGGTTGCCAGCCAGTTGTTGATAATCTGATCTTTTACGGCATACGATACAGCCTGGAACAGCTGCTGCTGTGTCGCCTCTTTGATCGTTTTACGATAAAGAGTCTTCACGTTTTCCTTTACACGCTCTTTGAATTCTTCCTTGTCAAATGTTTTGCTCATCACATTTTTCCTTTCCTTCAAATGGTAGTAATCGGATCCTGTCATATAATCCTGATACTTCATCAGGGGCGCGGAATTACTGCTTTTCCACGCCAAGTGTCACGGTTTCTCCGTTGATGTTCCACTCTTTGCTGTATCCAGACACGGTGCCGTACTCTACCTTTACGGCAAGCACTTCATCCCTGATCTCAGACTCATACTTTTTCAGAATCGCATCTATTTTATCGTTACCCTTTGCGGATACCGTTATTTTATCCATTACCTCGAAGCCGGCTTCCTTACGCATCGTCTGGATCTTGCTGACCAGCTCGCGCACAAGGCCCTCCTCAAGCAGTTCCGGCGTCAGATTCGTATCGAGCACTACGGAAATGTCGCCGTTTGCCTCGCTTACGCAGCCCTCGGTCTGAGCCGTCTCGATCAGGAGATCCTCCTCGCCGAGTACCACTTCGCTGCCGTCTACATCCAGGTGGATCGCACCGGTCGTCTTCAGCTCGTTCATCGCAGCCGTGCCGTCCAGTGCCGGAAGCAGCTGACGGATCTTTCCGAGCAGTTTGCCGTATTTCGGTCCAACGGTTCTCATCTGCGGCTTGAAGCTGTAGGAAATAAATCCGCTGACGTCATCGGTAAATGCAACCTCCTTGACATTCAGCTCATCACGGATGATTGCTGCGAAATACTCCGGAAGTGCCTCCGGTGCCTTCACATACATCTTTGCAATCGGCTGACGGTTCTTGATGTTTGCCTTGTTGCGGCATGCGCGGCCAAGAACTACGACCTTCAGAACCTCGTCCATCTCGGACTCCAGCTTCTTATCGATATGTGCTTCTTCCACCTTCGGGAAATCGCACAGGTGAATGCTTTCCGGTGCCTTCGGGTCTACCTTTACAACGATGTTGCGGTAGATTTCCTCAGTCATAAACGGAATCATCGGAGCTGCCGCCTTGCATACGGTTACAAGTGCGGTATAAAGCGTCATGTAAGCGTTGACTTTATCCTGCTCCATGCCCTTTGCCCAGAAACGCTCGCGGCTTCTTCTGACATACCAGTTGCTCATGTCATCGACGAACTCCTCGAGTGCTCTTGCAGCCTCCGGGATGCGGTAGCTGCCAAGGTTGTCGTCAACTGCCTTCACCATGGAATTCATCTTGGAGAGCAGCCACTTGTCCATAACCGGAAGCTTGTCATAATCCAGGCTGTAATCCATCGGATTGAAATTGTCAATGTTCGCGTACAGCACGAAGAATGCGTACGTATTCCACAGGGTGCCCAGGAACTTGTTCTGTCCCTCCTGCACTGCCTTTCCGTGGAAACGGTTCGGCAGCCACGGTGCGCTGTTGATGTAGAAGTACCAGCGGATCGCATCTGCGCCGTAGGTGGAAAGTGCCTCAAACGGGTCCACTGCATTTCCCTTGGATTTGCTCATCTTCTGGCCGTTCTCATCCTGTACATGGCCAAGGACGATAACGTTTTCGAACGGTGCCTTGTTGAACAGCAGCGTCGAGATTGCCATCAGGGAGTAGAACCATCCTCTCGTCTGGTCTACTGCCTCGGAGATAAACTGTGCCGGGAAGTGCTTCTCAAAATATTCCTTATTTTCAAACGGATAGTGGTACTGTGCAAACGGCATCGATCCGGAATCGAACCAGCAGTCGATTACCTCCGGTACGCGGTGCATCTTCTTGCCGCACTTCGGGCAGCGGATCGTCACCTTGTCGATGAACGGGCGGTGCAGCTCGATCTCCTCCGGGCAGTCATCCGACATCTCATGCAGCTCCTGCTTGCTTCCGATCGCATGCATATGACCGCACTCGCACTCCCAGATGTTCAGCGGAGTACCCCAGTAACGGTTTCTGGAAAGACCCCAGTCCTGTACGTTCTCCAGCCAGTCGCCGAAACGTCCTTTTCCGATGCTCTCCGGAATCCAGTTGACGGTGTTGTTGTTGCGCACCAGATCATCGCGCACCTCGGTCATCTTGATAAACCAGGACTCACGCGCATAGTAAATCAGCGGAGTGTCACAGCGCCAGCAGTGCGGGTAGCTGTGCTCAAACTTCGGTGCGTTGAACAGAAGTCCTCTCGCATCCAGATCCTTGATGACCTCCGGCGATACGCCGTTCTCGCCCTCCAGATCCTTTCTTGCGATGCAGGAGTGGCCTGCCCACTTCGTCTCTTTCGTCATCATACCGTTCTCATCAACCAGCTGCAGGAACGGAAGGTCGTATTTTCTGCCGACCTTGCTGTCGTCCTCACCGAATGCCGGAGCGATATGAACGATACCGGTACCGTCTGTCATCGTTACGTACGTATCGCACACAACGTAGTACGCTTTTTTCTTCAGCTCTGCCGGATAAAGAGCCTCATACTCCTTATACTCCAGATCTTTTCCTTTATAAGATTCAAGGACGTCATACGTACCCTCGCCAAGCACAGTATCAGCCAGAGCCTGTGCCAGATAGTAAACGTAGTCCTCCTCTTTCATTTTTACCTTTACGTAAGTCTCATCCGGGTTTACGCAGAGTGCCACGTTGGACGGAAGGGTCCACGGTGTCGTCGTCCATGCCAGGAAATAGGCATCCTCGCCGACTACCTTGAAGCGTGCTGTCGCGGAACGCTCCTTGACATCCTTATATCCCTGTGCCACCTCATGGCTGGAAAGCGGGGTGCCGCAGCGCGGGCAGTACGGAACGATCTTGTAGCCCTTGTAAAGCAGCTTCTTTTCCCAGATCTTTTTCAGTGCCCACCACTCGGACTCGATAAACGTATCATGATACGTAACATACGGATCATCCATGTCAGCCCAGAATCCAACGGTTGCGGAGAAATCTTCCCACATTCCCTTGTATTTCCAGACGCTCTCCTTGCAGTGCTGGATAAACGGCTCCACGCCGTACTCCTCGATCTGCTCCTTGCCGTCAAGACCGAGCATCTTCTCTACTTCCAGCTCTACCGGCAGACCATGTGTATCCCATCCTGCCTTTCTCGGAACCATTTTTCCCTTCATCGTCTGGTAACGCGGAATCATATCCTTGATGACACGCGTCAGCACATGGCCGATGTGCGGCTTTCCGTTTGCGGTAGGCGGGCCATCGTAGAAGGTGTAGGTCTCTCCTTCTTTACGGCTGTCCATACTTTTCTTAAAAATATCATTGTCTTTCCAGAACTTCTCGACTGCTTTCTCATGCTCGACGACGTTCCGGTTTGTAAGTACTTTGTCGTACATTGTCTGCCTCCTTTATGAGTGCTCTGTATATATCTTCCGTTCAGAGCCAAGCAAAATTTTGCGAAACAGGCGTAAAACGCATGCGTTATTAAGCCTGTTTTCAAAATTTTATTTGGCGGATACGCCATACCGACGAAATGCGAAGCAGTTCGGAGGCTGGCTCTGAACAATATCCATTATTGTTGTATACACATTTTTTTATTATAGCTCAGCACGCAATACCTTGTCAATTTATGATGTGCTGAAAATACCTGCATTTTTCGTTGCATTTTCCCTACATTTCCCTTATACTGGATATAATACTGCGAATCTTTCGCAGATGCGTGTGGGACAACACAAAAAGGCAGATTTCTGCCGAAAAGAAAAGAGAGTGAGTGCTTAACAAATGAGTAATTTTTTCAACATGGACAATGGCTTTTTCCGCGCGCTCGGAAAACTGGCCGATCTGATGATCCTGAACATCCTTTTTATCGTGTGCAGCATCCCGATCTTCACGATCGGCGCTTCTCTGACCGCCATGTATTACGTGACCCTGAAGATAGCGGAAAATGAGGACGGCTACATTGCCCGTTCTTTCTTCAAATCGTTCCGCCAGAACTTCAAACAGGCGACCGTGATCTGGCTGATCATGCTGCTGTTCGGCATTATCATCGTGCTCGATCTTCTGATCATGAAGGAGGCCACCGGTACCGTCTGGACAGCGTTCCGGGTCATCATCACCGCCACCGGATTTCTGTATCTCATCATGCTGAACTACGTGTTCCCAGTACTGGCCCGCTTTTACAACAGCACAAAGGCCATCTTCAAGAACGCGTTCATCATGGCGATTGCAGATTTCCCACGCACCTTCCTTATGCTGGTGATTACAATCGGAGCTGTCGCAGTTACGTTCCTCAACAACTACACGTTCTGGTATGGCATCCTCGTCTGGATCCTCGCAGGCTTCGCACTCGTAGCATTTGCACATTCGTTCTTCCTCAAGAAGATCTTCGCAAAGTATATGCCGAAAGAGGAAGAAGAGGAGAGCTCCTCCGATGGCTGGTCTGTCGATGAAATGCCGGAATCGATCTTCGATGATCCGGATGCGAAGGCTGCAAACGCAAATATGGAAGAAGCTGCAGATGACTCTTCCGCGCATGCAGATGATACAGAAAAACAGGACGCTTCCGAAGAATCAGAAAATTCGAACGATACACAAAATTAAATGCTCTGAAAAAATGACAGAAATTCCCCTGCCCGGCTGCGCTTTGCAAACTGGCAGGGGAATTGTTTATCCGCTAAAAAGACCGGCCGGTCATCTTCGGGGGGAGGAGATGGCCGGCCGGTACTTTTTATCTCTGGCTTTGATCCATGCGAATTCAGGCGAATGCTCCAGCTCGCGTCACACCTGAGCGATAACTTTTTACTTTAGCTTTGTTTTATTTGCCCCAAACTGAGCTGTATGTCTTCAGAATGTTGTTAACCTGCGCATCTGTTATTTTGGACAGTGCCTGCTGAATTGCCGCATAAGTCTGCGGTCTGGATGACTTCAGAGCCGCCGGGTTCTCGGTGTAGTTCCGGAAGGACTGTGCGAAGTACTCGGAGCTGTCCTGCACAACATAGGCTTTATCGAATGCTGTATATTTTGATTTTTCATTCTGGAAAATCTTCTGGAAAGCTGCCGTCTTATCTGCATTTCCTGCAACAAATGCTACGAAATGTCCCAGTTCATGGTAAGCAGACGCATCTACTTTCTTCAGTGTAATTGTACGTGTTCTTGCGTCAAACAGTCCGGAATATGGAACTGTCGATTTCACTACCACCTTAAATCCAAGCTTCTGGAATGCGTTCAGCACTCTCTTATCCGCTGCCGGAGTGATCTGCGTTACAGTGACCGTACCGTTTGTAACATTCGTGGTCGGTGTCGTCGCTGTTGCAGTCATCGTTGTCTTTGTAACCGTTGTCTTTACGGTAGTTACCTGCGTATTAATTTTGGAACCTTTTTTGTAATTGTTCGTAATAGTCGTTGCTGTTACAGTATCCGTCGTTGTTGTTGCCTTAGAAGTTTTTGTCTTTGTTGTCTTCTTCTTGGTTGTTGTTTTTCCTGTCTGTGCGTACGTTCTTGTTGCTGCAGACTTCAGAAAAATCTTCTTTGTGGACTTTGTCGTCTTTGTGGACTTCGTTATCTTCGGTGCTGCCAGCGGTGTTTCTTCCTCCTGAACTTCTACAAGACCGTCCTCATCCACATAAGTTACCAGCTCCGGTACCGGATTCTGCTGATTGTACACATAAGTGCCTCCGCCAAAAACAATGGCTGTTGCCAGTACCAGTGCTCCGGCCTTCTTCGATATCTGCCGAAGAGTTTCTTTCATTTTCTGATTTTTCATGTCTTCTACCTCCCTGAAAACTGTCTGATATAAAACTTTATCCAGGATGTAAAAAAACCGCTTGATTCTCTTTTGAATCAGCGGTCACCACTTACACACTCCCTGATGTAAATTCTTCTCATATTTAGGAGATTTCATTCACAGAAACCATGGATGAGATGCATCAGTATCACGGTTTACGCCCGTGAGGAAAATGCGGCAACCGGCTGTCATAGCTTCCGAATACGGAGGCCTTAGACCCTTTGGCTTTGCGTCTCTGCTTTTCAACAGATTTGCCTTTATATCAGATTTTATAAGCATTTACAGTATTATCATAGTTTTTTCGCCCGCAAATGTCAACCGATTTTGGCATCTTTTTCATTTTTGTTACATTTTTCCATCATACTTTTCATAAAGCCGTTTTGGCGGTATGTGTTTGTGCAAAATGCAGGAGGAATGCGGGTTACAGCGTTTCCCCCTCCACAATCTCATACGGAAGAATACAGTCTTCCTCCTCTCGCAGTTCTTCCGTGCCGCCTTCTTTTTCCTGCCCTGCCTCAATCCGCTCAAACAGGCGGTTTACTGCCGTCTTCGCAATCTCATCCACTGCATTTGAGACGGTAGACAGGCGCGGAATCACATAATTTAACGTATCAATGTTATCAAAACCGATGATGCCGTAATCCGCCGGACACCGTTTTCCAAGCTCTTTTAAGCGTTTCATGATATCAAGCGCAAACTCATCCGCCGCACAGACAAAGACCGTGCGGCTGCCGTCTGCAACCAGATCTCCCACTTTCTCCAGATAATTCCAGTCCAGAAGGCAGATCGTCTCTATCTCCCGTTTCTGCTCCCGTGCTGCCTCCCCGATGCCCTCCCGAAAGCCTTTTAAGCGCTCGCGGTGCACATACATATTTTCCTTCTCTCCGGACGCCATTGCCGGGCAGACGAATACGACGCGCTCATACGGCTTTTCCAGCGCATGCCGCACAGATGCTTTCATCGATGCGCGCTGATCGATACTCACAAACGGGATGCCATCGGCAATGCGGTTGTCGACGGATACGATCGGCATGCCAAGGCTGTCCAGAAATTCCCGGTATTCATCGCCCTCGTTTACCGAGGAAAGGATAATTCCGTCCATACGATAGGCTGCAAGATTCATCAGCTGCCGCCGTTCCAGCTCCCGGTCATTTCCGTGCAGCGCGATATTGATGTTGTAGCCGCGGCTGATCGCTTCCCTGCTGATTGCGCTCAGCATTGCAGAAAAATAGCGGTTCTTTACATCCATTACGACAACGCCGATGTAATACGTGCGCCCCTTTACGAGTCCGCGCGCCAGAAGATCCGGCCGGTAATCATGCTCCCTTGCCACCCGCAGGATCATCTCCTTCGTATCTGGATGAATGCGTCCACCCCCGTAAAGTGCCCTGTGTACCGTCGTTCTCGACACCCCGCACAGCTGTGCGAGGTCCTTTGTTGTAATTCCCACTGTGATTCCTCCTGCTGTCTGAACAGTAACCTGTTTTTTCCGGGTTCTGATTCTGTACCAGACTTTTCTCATTTTCACCAGATTTTCTTTTTCCATTATAGTGTAGGAAATGACACACCGCAACTTTTTTCCGACAGTAAAGCGCAGAAAAACCAGGAAGCGGCCTCCCTGGTTTCTTTACTTTTTTATTTCACCTTTACCCTCACCATCTCAAACGACAGCGGCAGCAACTCACACGTTACCTTTCCGTCTTTTAAAGTGACGTTTTCGCATTCGGCCGGTACAACACGGTCATGCTGAATCTGGTTGGTCGCTTTTTTATCTTCATGATGCAGCACTGTGGATTCGAGAATCTTTTCCGCTTCAAAGCCCTGCAGGTCGATCTCTGCCTCCGCCGCTTCCTCACCGCGGTTGACCAGGAAAAATACCACTTCTCCCGCCTCTTCATTCCAGATAGCCACCTTATCGATCACCGGAACCTGCGCAAACTCTCCGCTTGCGTACGACGGTCCTTCGCTGCGCTCATCCAGCACAACGCCGCGGCCGTATTTTGCCATCAGGGCAAACGGATAATAAATCGGCTGCACCCAGACATCGCCGCCGCGCTCCGTCATGATGCAGGAGCTGATGTTCGTCAGAAGCGACTGGCAGGCGATCTTTACGCGGTCGCTGCACCGCAGGAAATTCATCATCATGCCCGCAAAGAGAAGTGTATCCTCCATCGTATAGATCTGCTCACTGAATGCCGGAGCGATCTGCCACGGCGCGTTTTCAACGGCTGCCTGCACCTCTTTATCCGGAATTTCCCATACCCCCCACTCATCAAAGCAGATATCGATTTTCTTCGAACTGTGCCGCTGCACACCGACCGCATCGCAGATCCCGCACACGGTTCGAATATAACGCTCCATATCCATTGACTGCGCCAGAAATGCCGCCGTTCCTTTTTCCTGTCCGCCGTAATACTGGTGCAGGGAAATGTAATCCGCACAGCCATACGTGTGCTGCATCACGATGCGCTCCCATTCGCCGAACGTCGCGTTGCTCGACATGGAGCTGCCGCACACCGCCAGCTTAATGGACGGATCCAGAAGCTTCATTGCCTTACCGGCCTCGTAGGAGAGGCGTCCGTACTCGTCCGCCGTCTTATGGCCGATCTGCCAGTCACCGTCCATCTCGTTACCAAGGCACCATGTCTTTATGCCGTACGGCGTTTCCTGCCCGTTTGCCCGGCGCATATCGCTGTAGTACGTGCCCCCCGAAAAGTTGCAGTATTCGAGCAGAGAAACAGCTTCTTTCACGCCGCCGGTGCCAAGATTCACCGCAAAGATCGGATCTACCCCGGTCTTTTTTGCCCATTTCATAAATTCGTCGGTACCGACCTCATTTGTCTCGATGCCCTTCCACGCCAGATCAACCTTGCGCGGCCGTTTATCGCGCGGTCCTACGCCGTCGCGCCAGTCATAGTTTGAGACGAAATTGCCGCCCGGATAGCGCACAGCGGTGACCCCCATCTCCTTTACCGCCGCTCTCACATCCTCGCGGAAGCCGTCCGCATCCGCCGTCCGGTGCATCGGCTCATAAATGCCAGAATAGACGACCCTTCCCATATGCTCCACGAAGGAGCCGTAAATCTCCGGGCTGATTTCCCCTTTTTGAAATTTTTTATGTACAATAATGTTTGTTTTTTCCATATCTTCTCCTCTTATTCTTTCATACCGGATGTCGCAATTCCCTCCATGAAGAACCGCTGCCCGAACAGAAACAGAAGCAGAAGCGGTGCGATCGAGATCACGGTTGCCGCCAGCGTCGGTCCGAATTTAATGGAGTTGCTGCCGACCAGCACCGCCAGACCGGCGGACAGGGTACGCATTTCGACCGAGCTCGTCAGCATCATCGGGTACAGCAGATCGTTCCAGTTGTTCATGAAATGAAAGATACCAAGTGTCACGAATGCCGGCTTTGCAAGCGGCGCAATGATCCGCGAATAAATCTGGAACTCCTTCATGCCATCGATACGCGCCGCCTCGTCCAGTGATTTCGGGATGTTTCCGAAAAACGACGTCAGCATGTAAATACCGTAGGCGCTCGCCGCACGCGGCAGGATCAGTCCTGCGTACGTGTTCAGGATGCCGAGGTTGAATTCCTCCAGATACAGCGGAATCATGATAACCTGAAACGGCACCATCATGGTCAGCAGGATCAGATTGAAGATCACTTTTTTCCCGCGAAAATGCATTCGGGAAAACGCATACGCCGCCATGGAATCAAAAAACAGACTGATGACCGTTACGCTGCCCGCAAAGATTACCGTGTTGCGCAGCATCCGCAGTACCGGGATCGCCTTTACCACGTAACGGTACTGATCGGCCACCCACTGCGCCGGAAAGAAATGCGGCGGCCATTTGATGACGTCCGCGTCACTTTTGAAGGAGGACACCAGAAGCCACAGAAGCGGCAGTACCACGATCAGCATGATCAGAAGCAGAATCACATCGCCGATCCGCTCAAACAGATTTGCTTTGCTCTTTTTCATTCCTCCTCACCTCCCTGCGGAAATGCATATTTTCTGAGCACAAATGTCAATATGGCAATGATCAGAAACAGATAGACCGCCACCGATGAGGCATAACCAAGATCGAACGGAGCCGTCTGAAATCCTTTGTTGTAAATATAGCCGACCAGCGTCTCCGTCTTATACTGCGGGCCGCCCTCTGTCATGACATAAATCTGGTCGAAGACCTGAAGTGCCGTGATCAGCGTCGTGACCGCGCAGAAGCCTATCGTATCACGAATTCCCGGAATCGTCACATACCGGAATTTCTGCAGACCGCCTGCACCGTCCAGCTCCGCCGCCTCATAGAGGGAATTGGAAACGCCAAGCGCTGCCGCGGAGAGCACCGTCAAGGTATAGCCAAAGCCCTTCCACACCGTCACAAAGATGACCGTCGGCATCGCCCAGGTCGTACTGGTCAGAAGACTTGGCATCTGAATGCCGATCTTTCCGAGCAGGTATGGAAGCATTCCATAATTTTTGTTGAGCAGCATCGACCACATAATGCTGACCGCCGTCATCGAGCAGACGTACGGCAGATAAAATGTCGTGCGCATCAGCTTGTGCCATCTCGTATTTTTTGTCATAAACATCACGAGCAGCAGTGCCAGCAGAATCTGCAGCGGCACCTCCAGAAGTGCAAAATAAAACGTATTCAGCGTCGCATTTCCCACACGCGCATCCGAAAACATCCGCAGATAATTTTTCAGGCCGGCAAAGGAAATATCGTTCATGTAGATATTGATATTCATGATGCTGATCGCGATCGCACCGATGAGCGGCACAAAAACGAATATCGTCAGGATAATCAGGGACGGCGCAAGAAACAGGTAGGCCTGCTTCTGACTTTTCAGTCCCTTTCCCGCAGCTTTCTTTTCCATAATATAAAACTCCTATCATATGAAAACCTCCGGACATTTGCCCATTTCACGCCTGCCCGGAGGTTTCCGTAATTCCTTTTTCCCTGTTTATTCTTTCATCCAAATCCGCGATGGAAATGACGTTCTTTTAACCAATCCCGCTTACTGTCCTGCAATAACAGAATCCAGTACGTCGGATGCAGCCTTTACGCTCTCTGCCACATCGTCACCTGCAAGGATTTTTTCCATCATCGGCTGCATAACATCCGTGTCGATCTGGCTGCCGATTGTCAGGTTCAGATGCCAGTCTCTTCCGATCTCAGATGCCTTTGATACGTTGGAGAGAATCTCGTTTGCCTGGATATCCGGATCCTCCAGTACGGAGTAGGACCATACCGGGAATCCGTTGCGGTTTGACCACTCTTTTAAGGTCGCATCAGACAGCCAGTATGCCATAAATTTGTAAACGGCTGCTCTCGTTGCATCGTCTGCTCCCTTTGTCAGCATGTAGGCACATCCGCCTTCCGGTGAGTACGCGCCCGCACTGCCTGCCGGAATCGCTGTAATGCCATAGTTTACGCCGAGCTGGGTCAGGCCGTTGATGTTCCACGGGCCGCTCGTGTACATTGCCAGCTGTCCTGCCTGGAACATCGTATCTGCATCTGCTGCGGTCAGTCCCTCCGGTGATACGCCCTCATTCAGAGCCAGATCCTGCAGCCAGGTCAGTGTATCGATGTTTTCCTGTGAATTCAGGAGGTTTTCTGTACCGTCCGTACTGATGACATCTCCGCCGTTCGCCCACAGATATTCACAGTAGGAAGCGTAATCATACGGAATGCCGATGCCGTACTGATTTTTGGATGCATCCGTGCAGGCAATCGCGTCCGCCTTCAGCTCCTCCAGCGTAGTCGGCGGTGTCTCCGGATCAAGTCCTGCTGCCTCAAAAATATCTTTATTATAGTAGAGATACTGCAGATTGTACTGCATCGGAACGCCGTACTGGACATCTCCAATGTAGGATTTTGCCAGTACATTCTCATAGAAATTGCTCTTATCAACGCCTGTCTCATCCCAGAAATCGCTGATGTCCTCAATCAGTCCGTTCTTTGCATACTGCTGCAAAAACTCGATGCCAACGAGAACGAAGGACGGACCGGTGCCGGTCGAAACGGCGGTCGGCAGCTTGGACTGCAGCGTCGCATTGTCCATGATGTCGATCTGTACTGTGATGTTGTCCGTGTTTGTCTCATTATAATTGTCGATGATCTCGCGAAGCACGTCTCCGTCTGAACCGGTAAACGGCGCCCATACGGAAAGTGTGATCGGATCGGATTCTTCTGCGTATCCGACGATTCCGCCTGCAAGCATCGATGATGCAAGTGCTGCTGCCATGAGCAAACTGATGGTTTTCTTTTTCATAGTGATGTTCCTCCCTTTTTGTTGTGTGGATGGCTGTGATCCACTTTTCCTGCTGCTTTCCTTCGCACCAGACTCCAGATACAATCCATAATGCAAAAGCGGCTGTAACTTGTCTCACTGCTTTTCGGCTCAGTTAAGACATCTGCGTTTATGTGTTCCTGCAGTCCCGCTTCTTCTGCTTCTCCGGCGTCTGGTAACATTTCTATTTCCTTTTTTGCGTACACGTGTACATTTTCAAGAAAAAGAAAAATGCAGTCCGTTCTTTTTTCGTGTAAACGAATCGAGTTTCTGCATTTACTTGTGCATCTTTGCTTTGCGTACACGTGTACTTCATATTTGCATTATATATATTGACCATCATTCTGTCAACCCTGACCGTTCTTTACAAATTACCAAATTTTCATTTCCATTTTTGTATATTTTTCAGGAGGAATCTGCTATACTGAAGAAAATTAATTACATTTACGAAGGGATTTTACGATTACGATGAAAACTACCGGCTTTCGCCGTTTTGGCGTGGCGCTTCTCTTTTTCTGCTGTCTTTTTCTCGGCTTTGGCTGCGGAAAAAAAAGCGATAACAGCAGCGGCGAGGCCAATCCGCCTCAGTCTTATTCGCCGGGCAAGACCACTGTGCTTGTCCCGGAAGCTCCGGGAACCGTGACCACAGGTGATGATCCGCTGATTCTCGATTTTTCCAACGCAAGTCAGGGATATTTTATGGGAAAGCTCACGCAGTCAGATACCAAAATCAACATTCAGATTACCGGTCCGGACGATGTCTGCTACAAATATTTTCTGTCCGAATCAGACGTCTGGACCTCATTTCCGATCACAGCTGGAAACGGTGCGTATCTGGTGCTCGCCTATCAGGAAATTTCGGATGGACAGTTTGCTTCTTTGTTCAGCTATGCGCTGGATGTTACGCTTGACAGCGAATTTTATCCGTTTTTATATCCGAATCAGTATGTAAATTTTACCGCTGACAGCGAGGCCATTTCCCTTGCCGCTTCACTCACAAAAGATGCAGCGGAGGATCTCGACGCGCTGGATGCCATCTATCAGTACGTGACAACGCATATCACCTACGACACCGAAAAGGCAGCCACCGTGGACACCGGTTATCTGCCGGACATTGATGAAACCCTGCGCACCGGCACCGGCATCTGTTTCGACTATGCTGCGCTCACCGCCTCCATGCTCCGTTCGCTGTCTATCCCGGCACGGCTTGACATCGGCTACAGCGGCGACGTGCGTCATGCCTGGGTCGATGTCTACATTGAATCGATCGGCTGGGTGAAGCGCGCCGTCGAATTTAACGGAAACGAATGGAAAATGATTGATCCTACCTTTGCCGCAGCAGCGGGAAATGAGGATAATCAGGCTATCGATGAGTACATAGGGGACAGTTCTAATTATACGGTGCAGTATATTCGTTAAAGTGCAATGTTGAGACTGCTATAAATACGATTGTTCACTGACCAAACGCAGCAAATCGAGTCGGGCAGTGCATAAAAGTTTCGCAAATATCTGCTCTGACCAGAAAGGAATATCATATGAAACAGCTGATGACAGACGGCGAGCTCTCTGTCTTTTCCGGACAGCTTGCCATGATTTTGCATTCCGGCATCTCGGCGCTGGAGGGTATTGAAATTTTAAAAGAAGATGCCGTCTCTAAAGAAGCGGGCAAAATTCTCTGTTCCATCAATGAGTCACTGGAGCTGACCGGCGATCTCGCCGATTCTCTTCGCACCAGCGGCGTATTTCCGGAATATTTTATAAAAATGACAGAAATCGGTGAGCGCTCCGGCACGCTCGAGGATGTCATGGACGGACTGAGCAGCTACTACAGCCGTCAGGAAAATCTGGCGCGCAGCATCCGCGACGCGCTGACCTATCCGTTAATCCTGCTTGCCATGCTCTTTGGCGTTCTGCTCGTGCTCATGACACAGGTTATGCCGGTCTTCCGCGAAGTCTTCGCCCAACTCGGCATTGAGCTGACCGGCGTTTCCAGTACGGTCTTTGCAGTCAGCACCTTTTTACAGAGCAGTTCGGCGGTACTTCTCGTCCTTGTGGTCGGACTCGCAGCTGTGTGCTTCTTTGCACTGCGCACCGACAAAGGGCGTGCATTCATTCAGCGGTTCAGCGTCCATATTCCTATGGTCGTAAAAATCCGTGATCTGCTCTCCTGTTCCCGCTTTGCGGACACACTCTCTCTTGCGCTTCACAGTGGTCTTGATATGGGAGAGAGTTTTGAACTCGCCGCCGGGCTTGCCGACCAGCCGGATTTTACTGACCGTCTTACACTGGCCAAAACGCAGATGGACGAAGGCATTGATATGGCGCAGGCATTGCGCGACTGCGGAATCTTTACCGGCATGAACGCGCGGATGGTATCCATTGGATTCCGGACCGGCTCCGCCGAGGACGCCCTGAAAAAGATCGCCGTCGACAGTCAGGCAATGGCAGATGACCGCGTGCAGTCGGCGGTTGGCGCACTCGAACCGACTTTGACCGCCGTGCTTTCCATCCTGACCGGACTTATTCTGATTTCGGTTATGCTGCCTTTACTTGGCGTGATGGCAAATATCGGGTAAAAGGAGGCTCCATATGAGGAATCGATTTCAAACAGACAGTACCAGACCTCATCTTTTGCGGCGCGTCTTTTCTTCCATCGCCGTAACAGGCTGCGGGATCGCGCTTCTTCTGGCCGGTACAAATTCTGTGCTTGCGACCTCTTCCAAAAGTCAGGCGGAAAGCCTCAAAAATGCGATCCTGCGCAGCGCCGTCAGCTGCTACGCTTTCGAGGGCGCTTACCCGGAAAGCCTTTCTTACCTGAAGGAGCATTACGGCGTGACCTGGAATGAAAACAAATATGTGGTTGATTATGAGATCATCGGTGCAAATCTGATGCCGTCGGTGACGGTGATTCCGCTAAACTAAATCACCATAAAAATCAGAGCAGTAAATAGATACTTCTCTGATTCGAGTTAAAGCGGATGTTCGCAGTTCGCTTCGCTGCTTGCAAATCTATACTCAACAGGAGGGCTCCATGACACAGAAAAAATCATTTCACGTATTCGACGCGCTCTTTGCGTTTCTTCTTCTGATCGCGTTTCTTCTGTTCTCTCTTCTGCTCTCCGGCGTCGGCTCCGTGATCTATCAGAAAGGCACCGACAGCCTAAACGAGAACTACACAACCAGAACCGCGCTCGCCTATCTTCAGGAAAAACTGCGGCAGCACGATGAAGCAGACGCGTTATCTGAAACCACAGTTGGTGAGCAGCCTGCGCTTGCACTTGCGGAAACAAAAGACGGCGCTGATTACGTCACTTATATCTACTATTACGACGGAGCGCTGCGCGAACTTTTCACCGCCGCTTCCTCCACGCCGATACCGGAAACCGGAAGCAAAATCACAGAGCTTTCCTCCTTTACCTTTGAGGAACTCTCTTCTCCTGGCAAAGAGGACGGACATCTGCTGCGGCTTTCGGCTGCCGATGACACGGGAGTTGTACAGTCGGTGATTGTGCATACTTCGTGTGGGAACTGAGACGTTATCTGCAATCCCTTTGATTTAACCGTGTGAGACTACTTGTTTGATTCAATTGAATTTCTTTGTAAAGCGTTTACTTTACTTGTTTTATCCGTTCGAAAGGAGGCTGCCCCGCGCCGTCCGCGCCCGGCTTATAATCCTATGAAAAAAAATGCCCGAACAGGTTCGCGCCTGTTTTTCATCGAATTTTTAATCGTGATTTTCTTTTTTCTGATTATCAGTACGGTCTGCCTTCGGCTCTTCGTCGCAGCCCGCCTGACAACACAGAAAGCCAGCGCGCTCTCGCATGCGCAGCAGATATCCTCCTCAATCGCAGAGCTTGTGGAGGGCGGCGTGAACCGCGCAGACGAACTGCCGGAATATTTTCCGGATGATGTGTATGAGGTCGCACCGGATTCCGCCGCAGAAGGAACTGCAGCCATATCCGACAAATCTGACAGCACTACCGCCAGCGCCGATGCTTCTGCCAGAACCTCCGTTGCATTTTACTATGATCGTGAATTTACCCCCTGCTCAAAAGGCAGCGCTTTCTACACCGTCACCGCGTCGCTCACCATATCCGGCAGCCAGAAACAGGTAACGATCGTGACAAAAGATATTGACGGCACAGTCATCTATGAACTGCCGGTGACCTTTCATGTACCCGCAGCAAAAAAAGAAACCATTGGATCGTAACCACGCAGCCGCCTGATTATGCATTCCAATGGTTTCTTATATTTCTGCATTTTTCACTCCTTCTCCTCCGCCAATAATCAGAAATCCAATCTCCAATTTACAGAAAAATACTTTCGTGTTATCATGATTATAATATAAAAACAGGTACTGCGAAACCTTTTTTTGACACTTAAGGGGTGTATTGCATGGGAAGTTATCTGAATCCGGGCGGAGGATTATTCCGGACATGCCGACGTTCAAAAATCTATGTAGACAAAAGCAATCTGATCGCAAAAACAAATGAAGTGCTGGGCACAGAACAGCGCTTTGTATGCGTCAGCAGACCGCGGCGCTTCGGAAAATCCATGGCTGCAAATATGCTGGCCGCGTACTATGGACGGGATGAAAATGCTGAAAATCTGTTTGCTGATCTGAAAATCAGCTCTGATCCTGATTTCCGGACACATTTAAACCAGTACGATGTAATCCGGATCAATATGCAGGAATTTCTGAGCGCTTCCGAAAGTATGGATGAGATGCTCTCCATGCTTCAAAAACGACTGCTCCATGAATTAAAAGGTCAGTATCCAGATTACATCAACGGTGATTATCTTGTCTTTGCAATGAAGGATGTTTTTTCTCATACCAGACATCCTTTTGTCATATTGATCGATGAATGGGACTGCGTTTTCCGGGAATTCAAACAGAACACGGATGTCCAGAAAAAATACCTGGATTTTCTGCGCGCATGGCTGAAAGATCAGGAATATGTGGCACTCGCCTATATGACCGGAATTCTTCCCATCAAAAAATATGGTTCTCATTCTGCACTGAATATGTTCACAGAATATTCCATGACGAACCCAAGAGAAATGGCTGAATTTTTTGGTTTTACTGAAGATGAAGTAAAAATTCTCTGCACACAGTACGACAGAAATTTTCAGGAAACCCAGGCATGGTATGACGGATACGAACTCGTCACAATGGAAAACAGTCAGCAGAAAATCTATTCCATGTACAGTCCAAAATCCGTAGTGGATGCCATGTTAAGCGGTGTGTTCGACAATTACTGGAATCAGACGGAGACATACGAAGCGTTAAAAGTATATATCCATTTGAATTTCGATGGGCTGAAGGATGCTGTGATTCGAATGCTTGCCGGAGATAAAGTTCAGATCAATACCGGAACATTCTCCAACGATATGACCACATTTCAGGGAATGGATGATGTCCTGACGCTGCTCGTTCACCTGGGATATCTCAGCTATCACTGGCCGGACCGAACTGTGACAATTCCAAATAAGGAAGTCTCTCAGGAGTATCTCAATGCAATCAGCACAATGGACTGGAACGAAGTAATTGATTCTGTGGAATCGTCCAGAAAATTATTGGAAGCGCTCTGGAATCAGGATGGAGTTGCCGTAGCAAAAGGCATTGACAAAGCCCACAGCGAAATTTCTGTTCTCCAGTATAATGATGAAAATTCTCTGAGCTGTACCATCAATCTGGCTTTTTACTTTGCCCGGGAATATTATACCGTGATCCGGGAACTGCCCACAGGAAAGGGATTTGCAGATATCTGTTTTATTCCAAGGAAACTGCACGCAGATAAACCTGCGGCAGTCATTGAACTGAAATGGGATAAAACTGCTTCCGGAGCAATTTCACAGATCAAAGAAAAACAGTATGTAAATGCTCTGAAAGATTACCACGGTAATTTGCTTCTTGCCGGAATTAACTACGACAAAAAAACAAAACAGCACACCTGTATCATTGAAAAATATTATAAAGAATAAGAAACTGTTCATTCGCTGTCACTTTTGACTACGTGTACTATTGAACCCAGGAGATGCCATTATGCGAAAAACCTCCGGCCTGTCGCTTCTGCTGCTGATCTTTTTATCCTTATGCCTTGTGACATTTTCCCTTCTGTCCGTGTCGGAATCCTCGGCAGACAGAAAACTCAGCGAAAAGGCAGCGCAGCATACGACCGATTATTATCATGCCCTGTCCGAGGCAAATGAAACTCTGGCAAAAATCGACGACGCCCTGTCCGGGTACGTAAAAGAGGCTTCCGCCTCGGATACGCCCGCAAAGGCATATCTGGAATCCTGTGCTTCCATCGCAGATGTGGTTCCGGATATTTCATGGAAACGCACTGATCCTGACACCGGAACAATTTCTTTTCAGACTGCGATTACAGACAGGCAAAGCCTGCAGTGCGAGCTTACCGTTCGCTGGCCGGATGCAGACGACGATACGCTGTACGAAATCACCAGACAGCAGGCAGTCAATACTTCCGACTGGACACCTGATACGAGCCAAAAGCTCTATGTGCCGGATTAGTCCAACTATTACCTTACGTTAAACTTACCGAACTCAGGGCAAAGCTGATACTCACAACCTCGCAGGGAACTTGCCTGACTCGTTAAAACACTCTTGAAAAAAGGAGATCCCCATGGAACAATCCACTGAAAAAGCCGTTGCGGTTCTCACCGCCGCGACCAATGCAAAAGCTTCTGATATTTTCATCGTCGCCGGACTTCCGCTGACCTACAAGGTAAACGGAACACTTCACAGTGAAGGCAACCGTCTGATGCCGAATACAACCGAAGAGCTGATCCGCGAGATTTACACGCTTGCGGACGGACGCCCGATCGCCCCGTTTCTTACAAGCGGAGACGATGACTTCTCCTTCGCACTGCCGGGTCTTTCCAGATACCGTGTCAGCACCTACAAACAGCGTGGTTCCCTTGCCGCTGTCATCCGTATCATTGCATTTGAGCTGCCGGACCCGAATCAGCTCGGCATTCCGCAGTCGGTACTGAATCTGACCTCCTTTACAAAAGGTATGATTCTCGTCACCGGTCCTGCCGGAAGCGGAAAATCAACGACCCTCGCCTGCCTTGTGGACCGTATTAACTCCACGCGCCAGGATCACATCATTACTCTGGAGGATCCGCTGGAATTTCTGCACCGCCATAAGAAGAGCATTGTAAGTCAGCGTGAAATCTCGACCGATACGAACAATTATCTGACTGCACTGCGCGCGGCGCTGCGCCAGAGCCCGGATGTCATCCTGCTCGGCGAGATGCGCGACCATGAGACAATTCAGACCGCCATGACTGCCGCTGAGACCGGACACCTCGTCCTCTCCAGCCTTCACACAATCGGAGCGGCCAACACGATCAGCCGAATCATCGACGCGTTTGACCCATCCCAGCAGCGCCAGATTGCGATTCAGCTTTCCATGATTCTGCGCGCCGTCGTCTCCCAACAGCTTGTGCCGACCACGGACGGAAGCATGGTGCCTGCGTTTGAGATCATGATTATGACGCCCGCAATCAGCAACCTGATCCGCGACAACAAGACACACCAGATCGAGGGAATGATTTACACCTCAGCAAAAGAAGATATGATCTCCATGGACAGCAGCCTGCTGCAGCTCTACAAGTCCCGCCGCATCACGGCGGACACGGCACTTTGCTACTGTACCAATCCGGAGATGCTGAAAAAAAGGCTGTGAGGCCATACGCTACCAAAAGGAGGAACAATCGTGAAACAGTACTCAAACATCCCATTTAAACACGCAGCCGGCCACGACCTGTGCGCCGATTTTTATATTCCGGAAGATGTCGCAAATCCACCGGTGATCCTGTGGATTCACGGAGGCGGCTGGAAGGATCTGAACCGCAAATGGTGCCTTGTGATGCCGCAGCTTACCCGCGGCTACGCCATCTGCAGTGTCGACTACCGCTACTCAGATGAGGATATTTTCCCGGCGCAGATGCTGGACTTAAAGGATGCACTCCTTTTTGTAAAGGAAAACGGCAGTAAATACGGCTATGACGGCAGCAAAGTCATCCTCTCCGGCGACTCGGCGGGCGGCCATCTCTGCTCATTGCTCGGTGTCTCGGCAGGCAACCGCGACTGGGAACAGCCGGGAAAGGATTATACCGTACAGGCTGTCGTTGACTTCTGCGGTCCGTGCTGTCTCGGTGATCTCTGTGGTGGCGAACAGGAAGACAATACCGTTTTAAACCAGCTGCTTGGCACACACAGTGATCGAAAGACCCAAAAGGGGCGCGCCGCACTTGCTTCCCCGACTACTTACATCGACGGAACGGAACCGCCGTTTCTGATCCTGCACGGCTCTGTTGATCCGACCGTCAGCCCGGATCAGTCCCGCGCACTGCGCAACGCACTGGAAAAGGCAGGCGTGCCGGTCCATATGTATCTCGTGCCGGGCGGCGTCCACGGCCTTAGCGGCAGTTTAATCGACCAGATCATTCAGGAATTCCTTGATTATTATGTCAAAGGGAACAAGACCGTGATTACCCCGCAGCTGACACCGGAGCATGACCGCACGGTTCCGTTAAAGACGCCATGCAGCAGATAAAGAAAAAAGAACGGCCCTTCGTCGGCATCCGCGGCAAGCTGAGCATCTGCTTCATCCTTCTGCTTCTGATCGTCATGGCATTCATCGATGTTGCCGTTTACCGGATCTATCAAAGTGACATCGAGCAGAAGGAAATCGCATCCATGACGGACTCCGGTGTGATTCTTTCAGACAATATCCACAACCTTCTTGGCAGTCTCGAAGAAAATTTCATGAATGAAATCCAGCGCAGCGATCTGTTCGGCTATCTGACCGATAACTGGGAGCTGTCCGCAGCAAACATGGAACGGAAAATGCGCACGCTCGGTACTCTGATGCATTTTCGCGGACTGGAATGCACAAATATTTTTGTACTTGATCGTGATGACAGCACCTTTTTCTGCGATTACCAGAAAAACGGCGTGACTTTTTCCGATTTTCAGCAAAAGGAAATCTTTCAGCGGATTCTGGAATCACAGGAGAAGCTGTTTTCGGCAAGGGGCTGCACGATCTGGCGCAGCTGTACCGACGCACCGAACGAGCTTTACATGATCAAATCGTACATCGATCCGGTCACACTGGATTATTACGGGATCGTCTGTCTGACGATCGACGACAGCAATTTTCAAAAGCTGCTCGGTCAGTACAATTTTGATATCGCACTGTATGATGAGCAGCAGAATTTCCTCTTCTTCAGCTCCAAAGCTGCCACACGCACCGAGCTGGAAGACCCGAAAAATTATCTGTCTGTCTCGACCTCCATCCGCCGGAAGCGCGGCGACTGGTACATGGTCAGCTATATTTCCCGCGCCGTCGCCTTCCGCGACCTCGACGCGCTGATCCGGATGCTCATTCTGACCGAAGTTCTGCTCGGCATTGTGGTTGTCCTTATCGTTCACCGGATCACCAAAGGCTTCCTTTGGAATATCACCGCACTGACCGAGAATTTCAGACGGATTCACAATCAGGAGGCGACCAGAAAAATCGAGCCGCACTCTCACGACGAGACGACATACCTCTGCGAACAGTTTGATGCGATGTATCACCAGCTGCAGGAAAATGCGCAGCAGATGATTCTGACGAACACGCTGCTCGACAAGGCAGAATACAGCGCGCTGCTTGCCCAGATGAACCCGCATTTTCTTTATAATTCTCTGGAATCCATCAGCGCAATGGCAAGGCTGCGCGGCCAGGACGAGATCGTAAACGCCATCCGGCTCTTAAGCCATCTGCTGCGCGCCTCCTTAAGCAGCGGCGTACAGGAAATCGCCCTTTCCGGAGAACTGGAATATGTATCCTGTTACCTTGAAATGCAGCGCATCATCACGGGCGACCGTCTCACCTGGGACATCGACGTCGATGATTCTCTGCTTTCTCTTCCGGTACCGCGGCTCATCCTGCAGCCGATCGTGGAAAACGCGATCTTACACGGTCTCGATGAGATGCTGCAGGATGCCATCGTCATTATTACGGCCGACATCCGCGATGATAAACTCACGCTGACGGTCAACGACAACGGCAAAGGCGCCGATCAGGCTATGCTGGACGCCCTTTTATCCTCGGAAGAAGAAATTGAAAACCCGAAAGAACACCGTGCTCACATCGGTATCCAGAGCGTGCTCAAGCGAATCCATATCCTTTACGGAGCAGACTACGGCATGACAATGGAAAGTGAGCCTGGAAATGGTATGACTGTGAGGATTTATTTACCTTATGACAAAAATAAAAATACTGATCGCGGATGACAACCAGCTTACGCTGCAGTCCATGCAGAATACAATTCCATGGCGTGAATGGGGCTATGAACTGGTGGGATTCGCGGAAAATGGAAATGAAGCCTGGGAAAAAATCCAGGACTGTCAGCCGGATATCGTCATCCTCGATATCCATATGCCTGGCTTAAACGGACTTGAGGTCTCCTCTCTGATTCAGAAAATGGAGCACCCGCCGCTCATCATCCTGCTCTCCGCCTACGACAAATTTACGTATGCCAAGGCAGGGCTGCGGCTAGGCGTCTTCGATTATCTGCTTAAGCCCCTCGATACCGGCGAGCTGAAAATGATTCTCGATAAGGCATCGCGCTCCCTGCAGCGCACGCCAAAAGAGGCCGACAGCCTGCGGCGAGACTGGTGCGAAAAGCTTCTCATGGAAAGTGTCAGCGGCTGCAGCGGTACTGCACCGATGCTCGATGAGCACCTTGCACAGCAGTGGCATGCCTACGGCTACTCCCTCCTGCTGATCCGCAAATCTGCGGGGGAGGACGATGCATTCTCCGCGCTTCGATCTGACATCTGGGAACTTCTGAACGCGGAACATATGCTTTACCTGAATGCGGAGCAGAAGGAGGGCCGTCTTGTGCTGCTCGGTTTTCCTTCCCTGCGCCTCACACGGGACTATGACCTCGAGTCGATCTATCTGGCAAATGCGATTGTCGAGAAAGCCCGGAAACGCGCACTCGACATCTTTATCGGAATCAGCAACTATGCGCCAAACCTCACCGGCCTTGAAAAAATGTTTGAGCAGGCAGAATTTGCCGCAGAAAGCCGCTTTTTCCTGGAAAATAAAAATGTAATCCACTATCAGAGCGTCATGAGCAAAAGTGTTCACAATGAGTACGTGCTCAGCAAAAAAATGCAGGAACTCTTTCAGGCGCTTGGACGCCGGGAAGCAGACGACGTACTGAAATGTCTCGATGAGTTTACGGCACTTTTGGAGCAGGACAACCGCTACGATGTTGATTACGTCCGCACGCTTTTTGTCCAGATCGCATTTTCTGTCTCGAGCATGCTCGACGGCCGTGGTGGAAAAAAGCTCAAAACGATGGAGTCCATTCAGGAGGAGATTCAGCATATTTCCAGCTTACACGACATGATCCGCTGGCTCCGGAAATACACAGAGAGCTGCATTTCCAGCTCCCGCCCGGATGCGCTCCCGCTCTCTGCCCAGACGAAGCGTGTGCTTGATTTCTTAAATATGAACTACATGAAGCCAATCTCTCTTGGCGATGCCGCAGCCGACGCCGGCATTTCCGAGAGCCACCTCTGCCGCCTGCTCAAAAATGAGACCGGCGAGACCTTCGTCAATATTTTAAATAAGATCCGCATTCAGAAGGCAGAGCATCTGATCGCCGCGGGCACCTACAAAGTCTACGAGGTCGCCGAGCTGGTCGGATTCAGCAATTATGCGTATTTCTATCAGGTATTCCGAAAACTCGCAGGCGTAACGCCGACGGAATACTCGAAAAACCGCAGCCGGGCAAAATAACAGATAAAAAAGCAAGATTTTAAATATCCGCTGCAAATAAAGTGGTAAAAAAGTGAATTTCCCCCTCCTCTTAATTGATGTATGATAAGTTCATCTGAAACAAGAACATCTTTTAAGAGAAGGGGGATTCATTATTATGAAACGAAAACTTACAAGTTTACTGCTCTGCGGAGCACTGGCAGCAAGCATGATGGCTGTACCGGCTGCAGCGGAAGAGACATCTGATCTTTCCGGAGAACTGACACTTCTGCATTACCTCACCGAGGATGCTAAGCTTCAGGCGCTGGACGATCTGATCGCAGGCTTCGAAGCAGAAAACCCGAACGTAACGGTAAATGCTGAGGCAGTCAGCATGGACAACTACCTTGATGTTATCAAGCTTCGTCTTTCTTCCGGAGATGCACCGGATATCATGTTCGGCGGACCTGGCACTTATCCGGAGCTCGTTAATTCAGGCTACATCATGGATCTGACAGACAAGGATTACGTAAGCCGCGTATCCGAAGGCTCTCTGTCTCTGCAGAAGCTGGATGACAAGGTATATGCAGTTCCTCTTGATCAGATGGCAAACGTTGTATTCTACAACAAGGACATCTTCAACGACCTGGGACTGAGCGTTCCGACTACCTACACAGAGTTCATTGATACCTGCAAGGCTTTAAAGGATGCCGGATATGCAGCATGTGCAGCAGGCTATCAGGATCAGATTTCCATCGGTGCAAACTTCTACACCATGTTCTACGGCACTCCGTACTTAAGCTGTGAGCACTACGTAGATGAGACACAGAATCAGGGCAAGAGCTGGAGCGAGTATCCGACCTTTGCACAGGCACTGACACAGTTCCGTGAGATCATCGGATACCAGAACGAGGACTGCAGAACAATCACAACAGACCGTGCTGAGCAGATCTTCGCAAACGGCGAGTCCGGAATGATCATCATCGGTACCTGGGGACTTGGCGCAATCATGAACTACAACCCGGATCTCAACTGCGGCGGCTTCATTTATCCGTCAGAGGAAAATGCTGAGGACAACGCACTTCCGCTGAATACAGATGACTGCTGGATGATCATGAAGGATACTCCGAATGCTGAACTTGCAGATGCTTTCTTTGAGTATATGACACGTAAAGATGTCAATGCAAACTGGATCGGAACTGTTGGACAGTTAAGTGCCCTTGACGGCGTTGAGGCAACTCAGCTTCCGGCAGCTGCAGCTGATATCGCAAACCTGATCAACGATGGATGCAACGTATCCATGTGGACACAGTACGGCGCTCCGAGCGGACAGTACAGCACAGCTTATTACAACTGCCTGCAGGACTACGCAGTTTCTGACACAATGACAGTCGATGAATTTGTTGAAAATCTCGACAACGAATACGCAGCAGCCAGCAAATAACATGTTTCAACTATCAGGGGGCATCCGGCTGGATGCCCCCTTCTCTTTACCCATACTCTTCTCTGGAAAGGACACCCTATGAAAAAAAAGATAAACTGGAAAAAAGAATTGATGGATTTCAGTTTTCTGGCACCTTCCCTGATTCTGTTTCTGTTCATTATCCTGATTCCTCTTGTAAGAGGCGTTCAGTATACCTTTACGAACTGGGACGGTCTGATGCCGAAGCTGAATTACGTCGGACTGAAAAACTATATTACCGTTATTCATGACAAGGATCTGATTCAGCCGATCTGCAATACCATTTTATTTACCCTCGTCACTGTCGTTGCCATCAACGTCATCGGTCTTGCCGTTGCGATGGCTGTAAATAAAGAATTCAAAGGCGTAAACATAATCAAAAGTATTATCTTTATCCCTCTCGTTGTCAGCCTCGTGCTGGTATCGCAGATGTGGATGTACGTATACAGTGATTTCTTCTCCATGCTTGGCTGGAAGAGCCCGCTGATTGACAAAAAGACCTCTATGCTCGGCCTGTGTATCATGAGTATCTGGCGTGAAAGCGGACTTGCCATGATGATCTACCTGGCCGGACTGAAAAATATCCCGACAGAGATCAACGAAGCAGCCATCATCGACGGAGCTGGCTTCTGGCAGAGATTCCGCAACGTTACTGTTCCGTTCCTCGCACCGGCATTTACCTACTGTATTCCGCTCTGGCTCGCAGCCGGACTTCGTATGTACGATTACTCCTTCGTGGCAACCTCCGGCGGACCGCAGCACTCTACAGAAACGATGGCATACTACATTTACAGCTACCTCTTCCCGTACAATAAAGTCGGTTACGGCCAGACCGTTGCTGTGCTCTACCTGGTTGTAT
The DNA here is from genome assembly GCA_029225065.1 of Lachnospiraceae bacterium. GTDB lineage: Bacteria > Bacillota > Clostridia > Lachnospirales > Lachnospiraceae > Choladousia. The sequence goes on from JAQXVT010000029.1 coordinate 95,498, forward strand.
GTATCATCCTTTCCAATTTCGTGACAAGAACATTAAGAAAGAGGGAATTTGAACAATGATAAAAACACCGAAAGCTCGAATTTTAAATGCGATCCGGGTTCTGGCATTGTCGTTCCTGGCCCTGATCTGCCTGGCACCGTTTTACGTTGCCGTCTGCTACGCCTTCAAATCAAAGGTTGATTTTGCACAGACAAAGCTGGCCTTTCCGACCAAGCTTTATCTCGGAAACTTTATAGATGCCTTAAACGTACGAAACTTCTTTGATTCCGTCAGAAACAGTGCAGTCGTTGCTGTTTTCATGGTAATCATCATTATCTTGTTCTGCTCTTCCGGTGCTTATATCATCGCAAGAAAGAACAATAAATTTTACAACGCAGTTTACTATGTTTTCCAGCTCGTCATTCTGATTCCGTTCCAGACGGTTATGTTCCCTCTGTACAAGGAACTGAGCTCCATCGGTGCACTGAATACGCTGTGGGGTCTGTGCCTTGCCCAGGCCGGTGTCAATGTCGGGTACTACGTCTTCCTCTACACCGGATTCATCAAAAATGTGCCGATCTCACTGGAAGAAGCCTCTGCAATCGACGGATGCAACCGCTATCAGACCTTCTTCTACGTCGTGTTCCCACTGCTCAAGCCGATCACTATGACTTCGATCGTGCTTGCTTTCCTGGCTTCCTGGAATGATTTCATCATCTCCATGATTATCTGTCAGAAGCTGGATCGCCGTACTCTTCCGCTGATGCAGTTTTACTTCTTCGGTGAATATTCCGCAAACGTCAGCGTAGCTTTCGCGGCCTCCCTGATCGCAATGGTTCCGGCTGTTATCATATATTTCTGTGCACAGAAGTATATTGTAGCCGGTATGACAGCAGGCGCAGTAAAGTCATGACGATGTACAGGCTGCCAGATACGGTATTGATTCGTAATCCTGTTGCGGCCTGACATCATTAAATGTTCAACTCAGTAACAAGAAGCTCTGGCAGGCAAGTCTCACCTCGTACCACAAAAGATGAGACTTGCCTGTTTTATAAAACAATCAAATCTGCTTTTCCAAAAAGCGCAATTAATCACAGTGCTTTTCTGACATTGTTATCATGAAAGCTTATAAACAAACTATAGGAGGATTTGCTATGAAACGAAAATGGACTGAGGATGAGATCTGGGCGTGGTACAAAGAACAGCCATGGATCTCCGGCTTTAACTTCATCCCAAGCGGAGCTATGGACGGCGCAGTCTGGCTTCTGCAGGAATACGACCATGAAAACGCATTCCGCGATGCTGCAAAGGAGATTGCACTTGCAGCCAGTCTTGGACTCAACAGTGTCCGCTTCTTCGTGCCGTTCTATCTCTGGCGCGTGCAGCACGATTCATTTATGAAAAACTTTGAGCAGCTGCTTGCTCTGCTCGACCGATACCATATGACGATGATGCCGACGCTCTTCAACGACTGCTGCGTTGCAAAATCCAAATACGCGGATACGATTCTCGGACCGCAGCCGGAGCCGGTACCGGGCTACTTCGGCGGCACTGCTGTCACGCCATTCGACAGCGATACCCAAAACGGGGATACCGTAGGCTATGACATCACGGATGAGCCGGAGATGGAGCCGGTCGTAGAAGCCTATGTAAGAGAAATGGCACGTACCTTTGGAAAAGACAAACGAATCCTGATCTGGAATGTCTGGAATGAGGCCGGCAACTCCCAGCGTATGGAAAAATCTGTTCCTCTGATGAGGAAGGTCTTTGGCTGGATGCGTGAGGAGGACGTCATGCAGCCGCTGACTGCCGATGTCTGGGGTGCAGGCGCTGACCATCCGTACGGCTGGCTGAAAAACCCTGGCATCTACGCTGAAGTGGAGCGTGTGGCAATCGATCTTTCCGATATCATTTCCTTCCACTTCTACGGTGATTACTCGCATGCCAGAATGTATATTGACTGCTTAAAGCAGTTCGGACGCCCACTCGTCAATACAGAATGGATGCACCGTCCGTACCGCAGCCTGATTCAGACCCATCTGCCGCTGTGGAAAAAGGAAAAGATCGGCAGCTATTTCTTTGGCTTCGTAAACGGCAAGGCACAGTTCAACTACGTATGGGAATTCATCAAAAATCTGCCGGATATCGATACCAGACTGTGGATGCACGATATCTTCCATTCCGATTTTACTCCATACGATGACGAAGAGATCGAAGTCATCAAAGAGTGCAACAAAGATAAGAAAATTTTCTAAGCTGCAAAGCAAAACAGCATCCGGGAACCGACCGATTCCCGGATGCTGTTTCTGCTTTTATTCTTTTTTATAATCAATTGACCGGGTATCCGATATCCGTACTTACTCCTCTGCCGGTGTTGCTGAAGCCCAGTACGCCTGTACTTCATCTGCCAGTCCCTGACGGTCAATCGCACCTGCAAGGTATTTCTGCATAGCAGCACCTACGATTGAGAGATGGTCGTCCGGATCGTGGCTGTAATTGCTGACCATCAGGCCCTCATCTGCATAATTCTTTACACTCTGACCAAACGGGTTTACAACGGAGCAGTCATTATTTGCAAACGGAGAAATCATATCACAGTCCTCAGAGATAAATTTCTTTCCTTCCTCGTCATATACCAGCCAGTTCAGGAAATCCTTCGCAGCCTGACGCTGTTCATCGGTTGTATACTCAGAAGCATCGATCATAAAGAACTTGGAACCGCCGCCAACCAGCTTCAGATTATATCCATCCTCCGTATTTTCCGGAAGCGGCATCTCGCCGAGTTTGTCGGTATAATCAAAATCATTTACATCTCCCCATGCCCAGCAGCCGTCAAACAGGAATGCGATCTCGCCCTCTGCGAGCTTCTGCTGTGATACCTCGCGCTCCGCTGCAGCTGCAGCATCTCCTGCATAATTGTACTTCATCAGCACATCAAACGTATCCATCACGGCATTAAAACGCTCATCGTTCATCAGATCTGCGCTTCCGTCATAAAGCGTTTTTACAAATGCATCCGGATCCTCTCTCTGCTCATAGACCTGCTGGAAATAATGTGCTCCTAAGGACCAGTCCTCCTTCTGAACTGCGATCGGATACTCCATGCCGCCTGCTACCAGTTCATCCAGCAGCGCTGTAAATGCATCCAAAGTCGCATAATCCTCCGGAACAAATTCCTTTCCGGTGATCGCTTCAATTGCATTTGCATTGTACAGAAGTCCGCGTGCCTCAATGCATACCGGGAAGCCCTTGATCTGTCCGTCTACCGAGATCGCATAATTGGTATCTGCCGTCCATTTCTCATCGCTTAAATCCGCGCCAAGCTCTGCGCCGAGCGAATACACATCCTTCTCGTCTACCATCATCAGTGTATACGGATCATTTGCCGCATATCTCGTTGCCAGATGTGCAGACACTGTATCATTGCTGTAGTACGCCTCAATATTGACGCCGTTCTTTTCCCCATACGCTTCGCATGCTGCCTCCAGCTGCTCCTGAATTTCATTCTTGGAATTGTAGATTGTAAAAGATACTTCCTCCGCCTGTACGTTCGGAGCTGCGCATACTGCAAATGTGCATGCCATTGTTGCTGCCATCAGACCTGAAATTGTTTTTTTCATTTTCATTCCCTCCATAATTATACATATTTACTTCACAAACAGGGTACAGATCCCTGTCTCATAAAAATACTGAATCAAACCAGTCAGCTTTTCCCGCGTTGTAGACAATTCTTCTGCCAGACAATCCAGACAGAGATACGTCACAGCGCTGCGGGAAATCAGTTTTCTGTACAGAGAAATCTCATCCGTTTCCAGAAATGCTCCGCATTTCCTGCATTGATGCTCTGTCATAAATTTTATCCTTCCTTCACAAGGCGGCACCGGTAAACCATACAGCCATGTGGCTCTACCACCGGAGCTAAAAATTCTCTGCAAACACCAATATCCTTCCCTGCAATACAGTCACGAACCTCAAGTGCGTACCCGGATGATGTCGAAAGACCAAGATCCCAGAAGTTCAGTACTGCCTTTGCCTTCGCATCCCCAAAGTTGAAAAATCCCAGTGCATAGTCCCCATTTGCCAGCGGCTTTTCCAGAATAAAGACATCTGGATTGGCATAAACCGGAATTTTGGAGCAGCTGTGTCCCGCCGCATCCTGATTCAGAGCAATCACTTCCTGATTCATCAGAATCTTCTTTGTCTCCTCGGTCATCGAGCGCACATCACAGCCGATGATCAGCGGCGAATTCATCATTGCCCAAAGCGCAAAATGCGTCTGATACTCTGTATCTGTGCAGCCTCCTACGGATGTCTCCGGGTTCAGTCCCTTTCCATGCATGCCGACCACCAGCATATCCATATCATTGAAGCAATCCGGTCCGCCATATCCCTGGAGCTCCATCTGGGAAAGCGCAATTTTCGAAATGGAATTCCAGGAATCCTGAATGTCTACTGTTGAGCGGAATGTGTGAGCTCCCGACGAGCGGATCCACTTATGCACATCCTCCGTCCCCCACTGACACGCAGCGAGCAAAATCTCTCTTCCGGATGCCCGAAGCGCCATGGCAATTCTCTTGTAGAGAACCTCTGATGGCGTAGTGCCGGGACGGTAGCAGTTGTCAAACTTCAGGTAGTCTACACCCCACTGTGCATACTGCTTCGCATCCTCAAATTCATGTTCAAAGCTTCCCGGATATCCCCCGCAGGTATGTGTCCCACAGCAGGAATAAATTCCGAATTTCAATCCTTTTTTGTGGATATACTCAATGACCGGTTCAATTCCCCGCGGAAATTTTTCCGGATCCGGCACCTGCCGGCCATTTTCCTCTCTCTGTCTTGCAAGCCAGCCATCGTCCACAATCAGGTACTGATAACCAGCTGCTGCCAGTCCCTGTTCTACCATGGCATCGGCAACCGAGCACAGAAGCTCATCATTTACCTTGTCAAAAAAAGTATTCCAGGAATTCCACCCCATAGGCGGCGTTTTTGCGATCATCTCACCCATTTTGTATCTCCTTTTGTCTTATCATCTTCCGATAACCAACCGGACTGATTTTGCAGCTTCCCTTAAACGCCCTTGAAAAATTCATCGGATTGTCATAACCGATCCGCTGCGCAATCTCCTGAACAGACAGTTCCGTTTTTTCAAGCAGCTCCTGACTTCGGTCAATCCGGCATTTCATCAGATATTCCTGCAGCGACATCCCCATCCGCTGCCGAAACAGTGTTGAAAAATAGCTTCTGGAAAAACCAACGTATTCTACCGCATCATTTACCGTGATGGTCGCATAATTGTGTCTGATAAACTCAGCCGCAAGCTTTACATATACCTCTGGTGAATTGCGTTTCTGCTGCTGAATCTGCTCCGTTTCCGTCCCACTGTTTATTGCAAGTGCACAAAACTCAAACAGCAGTCCCCTTCTGCGCAGATCATTCACAAAATTAATCTCCGGCTTTTCATGCATGCGGTAAACCAGATCATAGAATTCCGATATTTCCACTTTAGAATTCATACAGTAGATTCCATCCGTAAAACCGATCTGCTCACACAGCTCCTTCGCCCGTTCTCCCTTAAAGCCGACCCAGCAGTATCTCCAGGGATCCTCGGTATCCGCCGTATACTCAGCGAATTCTCCTTCCTTTAAAAGAAACATCTGGCCGCCCTTCGGGTGCAGCTCCTGACCGTTTATATGAAGCGTACCTGTTCCGCTTTGTACCGCGTGCAAACAGTAACAGTCCTTCACACTGGAGCCATAAAGGACTCCCTTGTCACACTGCTCAAATCCGCAGGTGATCAGGCAGATATCTCCCGATTGATCGTGATCATATTCAAGACAATGATAAAATTTATTTCGTTTCAGCGTATCTTCTGGTTTCATAGAAATCTCCTTCTCGTTCAGGCGATTCCATGATGTTGTTTTCGGCAACACCATTGAGCTCTTTGGTTGTCTGTATTGTAGTATTTTAAGAACAAATTGTACATCTCGTAATGTTTTTTTATATATATCAAAATGTTCTTCAAATTTTCTTATTTTTAGATATTAGTTTATTTTTTTACATTTTTCTAAAACTAAAACACATTAAAAAAGAACATTTTGAAGTTAATTTTGTTTTGTCAAAATCAAAAATAAACGATTACACAGGCTCACGGATTTTCAATCCCAAAGCCGATGTAATCGTTTATCTCCCTCTCATCTTTCTTTTCGTCTGTCTCCTCCCTGTTCTTTGAGCTGTTCGGCCATGAAACCAGCGTACTCACAGCCACTTTGAACTGGCTCAACTATATCAAACAAAAATTTTGACTACCTCACTCTTTCCAGCAGCTCCTGCCGCACCTCCTCCGGCATCAGACTTCCACCGGTTGCCCACAAAATATGAGTTGCTCCTTTTGCGTTTTTCATAATCTCATTGTATCGTGCGATACTCTCCGAGCTGTGCAGCATTGCTGTATAACCATCAAACGCAGCACAGGAGGATGGCTCAATGCAGATCTGTTCCGCATCCCAAAGCAGTCGCATATACACTGGAAGCTTCTCATCCTCTACCGTAAATTCGCCGTCCAGTATGTAGCGCATCATCTCATAGACCAGTTGAGAGGCCCGTCCAACCGCCAGACCGTCCGCCTCTGTTTTGCCGCTCAGTCCAAGATCCTGTACACAGATACTACTTCCCTTTTCTGTTACCAGTGCGGCCGCCATACACGGCGCCTGTACCGGCTCTACAAAAAAGCAGTGTACATTGTCACCCCATATCTGCTTCAGACCAAACGTAATGCCGCCCGGCGCTCCGCCCACTCCGCATGGAAGATACACAAACAGCGGATGTGTCTCATTCACAGTAATCTGCTGCTCCTCAACTTGCTTTCTAAGCCGTTCCCCGGCTACCGCATAGCCAAGAAACAGATCCTTCGAGTGTTCATCATCCACAAAGTAACTCTTCGGATCTGCCTCCGAAAGCTTACGTCCCTCGATTACGGCTCTTCCGTAATCATCGGCATATTCTTTTACCGTCACGCCTTTGGAGCGCAGCAGTTTCTTCTTCCACTCTTTTGCATCTGCTGACATGTGCACGATCGCCTGGTAGCCCAGCGCCGCACTCATGATCCCAATACTCATTCCGAGATTTCCCGTCGAACCGACCTGCATCTTGTATCCGGCGAAAAAGTCCCTGTGTTTCAGAAGCTTCTCACAAGAATCCCCTTCCTTTAAGATCCCCTGCTCAAATGCAAGCTCCTCGGTGTGCTTCAGCACCTCGTAAATGCCGCCGCGCGCTTTCACACTTCCTGCAATTGCAAGATGACTGTCACATTTAAGAAACAGCCTCCCCTCCGGCAGTTCGCCGCACTTCTTTTCCAGCTCCGCTCTTGCCGACGCGATCTCACGAAGCGGTGACTCGATCAGTCCATGATCTTTTGCCGTTTTCGGAAACAGCTTTTCAATCAGCGGTGCAAAACGTTCCAGCCGCACAGATGCATCCTCTATATCCTCCTTTTTCAGCAAAAGCCGTTCCTTTTCCTCTGAAAAATGGTGCATCTCCTCATTTATCCAGCACGTCTCGCGCGCTGCTTTCAGGTCTTCCAGAATGTGATCGTTCATGCCTGCAGCTCCTTTCTCCGTATGCCAGACGCTCATTTTCTGCTGTTATCATACCATGACAGCTTCCTTTTTACCACTGAAAAGCGCTCGAAAAAGAAGCGTTTGTTGACGCACTCCTGTACTTACTCCACCAGTATCCGAAATACAATCGGCGCACTGCTCTTCTTCTCCGTAAAGATATGAAGCCCTTCTGCGTCACGCCTCCATACCGGCGCTTCTTCTGCTCCAAGCACCTCCACCTTCCGAATGATTCCATGGAAATTTGCCGCTCTGGAAGCATCCTGCTCGCCGAGAGAATGGATGCAGTAGTTTCCGTCCTCGCTGCATTTTAAA
>JAQXVT010000030.1 GCA_029225065.1 Lachnospiraceae bacterium
CGACTTGCATGTGTTAAGCACGCCGCCAGCGTTCATCCTGAGCCAGGATCAAACTCTCTGATAAAATGTTTGATATGGTTCAGAATAACTACTTGGCTATTCATTCCCTTTTTACTGTTTTAAAGGTCAGTTCCTTAAAAAATAAAACTTTTTAAGAATTTTCAAGGTTGTTTCACTGTTCAGTTATCAAGGTTCTTAAGTTGTTTCTCTGTTGTCTCTCTACCGGAGCAACTCTGATATCATATCACAGTGTTTTCGGTTTGTCAACAACTTTTTTCAACTTTTTTCACTTCTCTGTTTTGCAGTTTTTTGAACTGCCTCAACAGCGAGTTATATATTACCATCGGAATCGTATTTTGTCAACAGTCTTTTTTCATTTTTTTTGCGAATATTTTTTAATTCTTTTTTGCGAATATCTACTTTAAAAAACTCTCACAGTTCCGGCTAACGCAGGAAACCATGAGAGTTCTCTTTTCTTCCATCTTTATTCTATTCTTATTAATTGCGAAGCTGTAAAAACTGCTGCCCCGTTTTTCTGTCACTCTACCTTTGAGAACAGAATCCTGTCGTTATCAAGCTCTTTTCCGGCTCCGGCACTAAACTTTTCAAGCAGTCCGTCTACCGTCAGACCGGAGCGCTCCTCTCCACTGATATCGAGAACAATCTTCCCGGAATCCATCATCAGAGTCCGGTTTCCCATTTCAAGTGCAGAATGCATATTGTGTGTAATCATCAGGCAGGCCAGATGATTTTCTTCCACAATTTTTTTCGTCAGTGCAAGTACCTTTTCTGCGGTTGCCGGATCCAGCGCTGCAGTATGCTCGTCCAGCAGGAGAATTTTCGGCATGACAAGTGTCGCCATCAGAAGAGTCAACGCCTGCCGCTGTCCGCCAGAGAGCAGGCCGACCGGCTGTTTCATTCGATCTTCCAGCCCCATATTTAAAAGTGAAAGACGTTCGCGAAACATTTCACGATCCGCATTGCTTACGCGGGAAAATACAGATTTCTTTTTTGATACACGCAGGTAGGCCAGTGCAAGATTTTCCTCGATTGTCATGTGCGGCGCGGTTCCCTTCATCGGATCCTGGAACAGACGGCCAATCTCCACTGCACGTTTATGCTCCGGCATGTAGGTGATATTCTGGTCATCCAGGAAAATACTTCCTTCATCCGGGTAAAAGCTTCCGCCAATACAATTAAACAGCGTGGATTTTCCCGCGCCGTTGCTTCCGATGATTGTCACAAAATCTCCGTCTTTTACGGTCAGGCTCACGCCATCCAGCGCCGTCTTTTCATTTACGGTGCCTTCATTAAATACTTTTCTGATATTGGTCATCTTCAGCATGACGTATTTCCTCCCTTCGCCGCAGCCATTTTCTTTCTCTGAAATGCAGCCCGGCTTTTGATATATGGAGCTGCAATCGCCACTGCGACGATCACGGATGATACCAGCTTCAGGCATTCTGCCGGTACGTGCAGGCGAAGTGCAATCGCAATCGCAAATCGATACAGGCAGCTTCCAAGCACGGCGCCGATCATCCGCCGTGTGACAGTCCGTTTACCGACCAGTGTTTCACCGATGATCAGGCTGGCAAGCGCGATTGTTACCATACCTGTACCAAGATTGATATCACAGGATTTCTGATACTGTCCGATCAGGCAGCCAGAAAGTGCGGTCATCGCACCGGATACGCACAGACCTACCGTAACTGTGAAGCCCGGGTTAATGCTGGATGCACGCACCATGTCCTCATTGTCACCGGTTGCACGAATTGACAGACCAAGGCGCGTACCGAGAAACCATTTCAGCAGCAGACATACAATCACAACGATCACCGCTGAGATTCCAAGCTTGTACCAGGTAGCTCCAAACAGTCCTTTTCCAAGGCTGTAAACAGTTTCACACTTAAATAAAGAAAGATTCGACGAAAAGCCCATCGCCGCCAGATTTACGGTGTAAAGACCGGTATTCACAATGATTCCCGCCAGAATCGACTCCACGCCGAGTTTCGTCTGCAGAAAAGCCATGATATAGCCGGAGCATACGCCTGCTGCCATAGCCGCAAACAGCGCAAGAATCGGATGACCCATAATCGCCACCTGTGCGCCGACCGCGCAGCCAAGTGTGAAGCATCCGTCCGTCGAAAGGTCTGCGATATTCAGGATCGAGTAACTCAAAAACAGCGCGAGCGCCACAAGGGCGTAGATACATCCCAGCTCCAGCGCGCTGATGATAACCGGGAAGGAAAGCAACGATGCCATATATAATCTCCTTTTCTACAGAAATAGCCAGACTGGAAGCCCAGCCTGGTTATCTCTTTTTCGTTTCAATTTTCAGTCGGTATTTTCGCGGAATCTGACACTTCAAAAATGTGTTTCTTTGTGACTTGCTTCCTGTTCTTTGCCGCCATGTTTTGTCTTATCACTGTAAAAGTTTGGCAATCCGCTTACTCAAACTCCTCTGCAGTAACGGTCTCTACTACGCCGGTGCATTTCTCTGCGAATCCGCTGTAGTCGATGCCAAGTGCCTCTGCCGTCTCTGTGTTGACCGTTGCGATTCCGTTATCAAATGTCTTGACTGCGGTCGTCGCCGGATCTGCACCCTGCAGAATCTCAACAACCATATCTGCAGTCTCAACGCCGAGTTTTGCATAATCAACTCCGTATCCGCAGAACGCTCCGTTTAATGCGAAGGAATCTGCGCCGCAGTAGTGCGGGATGCCTGCATCGATGAATTTCTCGTAGATTGCAAGCTCTGCTGTCATAACCGTGTTGTCGGTCGGGGTAAATACTGCGTCCACGCCTGCTGCAATCAGTGCATCTGCTGCCTGAGATACTTCGGTGTTGTTTGTTCCCGTCTTCTCTACGTAATCGATGCCTTTTTCCTCAAGATATGCTTTCGCATCTGCGATCGGCTGCTTGGAGGAATCCTCGGACTGGCTGTAAAGAAGTCCTACTGATTTAATATCCGGATTTGCTACAAGCATCAGATCCAGAATTGCATTTGTATTCAATGCATCGCTTGTTCCTGTGATGTTTGCACCCGGTGCATCCATAGATTCTACAAGTCCTGCTCCGACCGGATCCGATACTGCGGAAAATACAACCGGAATCTGATTGTCTTCGGTCGCTGTCTGTACGATCTGTGCTGCCGGTGTCGCGATCGGGATGATTACATCAACGCCGTCAGAGATCAGCTGTGTCGCGATCTGATTCAGTGTCGTGGAATCTGCCTGTCCATTATATACATTTCCCTCAAAAATGAAGTTGTCTTCGCCCTCTTCGGATTTCTTTGTCAGCTCTGCCTCGATATTTGCCTCGATCTGATTTAAGGATGCATCGTCTACGAACTGAATGATGCCTACCTTATAATCTGCTGCCATTGCACTTCCTGTAATCATTGCCGCTGCTGCCATGGATACTGTTACGGTTGCAAATACTCTCTTTTTCATAGTTTTGTTCTCCTTTTTCACTTTTCTTATTTTCAAAGGATCAACCGGTGTATTTCCTGGTAAAACAAAAACCGTCTCAGATTTCTCTGAGACGGTAATAATTTCTTATTATCGCGGTGCCACTCATTTTGACAAGTCGTCCACTTTCGCGTGTACTATCATACACTCCTGATTGATAACGGGTTCGGTTCCCGGCATATCCTACTTTGAGATCTCTTTTAATAATCTCTCTTTCAGACCGCCCTCAAAAGTCCATTCAGCTTCCTGCTCCGTACTGCAATCCCACCACCTGCAGCTCTCTGTGCCTTCACAAATGAAACTTACTACTCTTTCTCATCGGTTTGTTCCTTTGTTGTGTTAAAGTGTAGCACGACGATTTTGTTTTGTCAAGAAGAAATGGCAGAAAATTTTATCTTGTTTTGAAGATCGATTTCTACCCAAAAAACGCCGATGCGCGCAGCACAATCTCAAGAAACAGGTTCGACTGATACAGCCAGTTCAGCCAGCAGCTGCTCTCCACCATCTTCGTCATCTGCATTCCGATTTCGGTTCCTGATACTAGGGACAAAATCAGAAACGCAAGCCAGAGCACCAGCAGTGCCTGCAGAAGGCCAAGCAAAAGACCAGCCACACGGTTCACCACACGGATCACCGGCAGATTTGCCAGAATACTCAGCGCCGAGATCGACAGCCACAAAAGCAGATGCACGACCAACGCGGAAATCAGAAATGCTGCTACATTCAAAATACCGGTCGCAATAAAGCCGATCAGGTAATCCTGAAACGTGCTGACGCCCAGTCCCTGATACCCCTCCTCGTTGTTGTAATCGAGCAGGATGTCCTGCAGAAATTCCGGAAGCGGAAGATTTTCGATCAGCTCCGTCTGCTCAATCCGCGTCAGATTGCCAAGGAGAAGTCCCGTGCCACTGCTTTCACTGCCGGTTGTATCTGTTCCGCCAAAATACTGCTGAATATACTGTTCTTTATACTGCTCCAGCTGCTCATCACTGAGCGCATCGAGCAGACTTCCATCGTACCCGTTTGCCTCCATCAGCGCCCTGATTTCCTCCCGGCCCATATTCCGGTAGGTGTCCGCCTGCGAACTGCCATCCGAACTTTTTTCTGCGCCCGAAAACAATGCTTCACCGATCTGTTTTTCCATGACGGTTCTGCACTGCTCCTCAATCATCGTATAGACCGGCGTATTTTCCTTCAGAAAAGCGGTAATCCACGGCAGCAGCGCTGATACAAGCGCCACAGAAACGAGCAGCGATACCATCGCCGCCAGCTTCTTTACAAATCCCCTCCGGTAGCCCGCCACTGCAAAGAGCAGGATTATCGCAGCCACCGCGATTTCAAGTATATTTATGTTCATGATGTCCTCATTTCTATTTTACACGGATCCAGTCAAAGCTGTCCTTCGTGATGACGAGATAAGTGCGGAATGAACCGAAGTAGAACAGTTCCTCTACTTCCTTTTCATATGCCGACGTAAATCGCAGCCGTCCGCTCTTGCTGAATACATCAAATCCTTTCTCGTTGTACATCAGAATCTGGCCGTTTTCGATCTTGATGTTGTCAAACGTCGCATCGATCTTACGTGTTTTTCTGCGTCTGCCGCTGTAATTATAAAGCTCCATCCGGTATTCCTGATCGCTGTCCTCGTTTAGAAACAGAAAACCAATCTGGCTGTCATCGTGGAAGCTTCCGATAATCTCCTCACTGAAATCGACCTCTGCCGTCTGCGCCGGCTCATCACCACCGTCGAACACATAAAACCCATTGTCCGCCACAGCTACGGTCCTTGTATTATCCACAAAATAAATTTCCGGCACTACCGTATCCTGATATTCCACACTGCTGATGATATTATTTTCTTTTTTCTGGCCCAGCGTACCAAAATCATAAAATACCACGCTGCTGCCAAGAATTCCTTCCTTCATGCCCAGGTAGGACACTGCCATTCTCTGTCCGTTCGGCGAAAGATCCACATCCATCGGATAACCTGTCTCACCGACCGTTGTCTTATCATTCGCCACAACCGTGCCGTCCGCCTGATACAGGTTGATCCATGTAATATTGTCCTGCTCCTGTACGACGGCAACCATTCCCTGTGTCGATACGCGCACCTTCAGAATCGGATACTGTGTCTCAAAATTTCCGACCAGACCATCCTCATTAATGATATAGACCTGCGTCCCCTGCTGTTCGGCGATCGCCATCGTCGTATCGCAGATATCTGAAATCGGCGCCTGCATATTGTACGTAATGCTCCACTTCGTATCGCTGTTTCGTGAAATGCAGGACACGCCATCCGAATTGTAGCGATAGAGCAGCTTACCGGCGGAAACGTATTTCGTGCCGGAAGCCACCTCAATCGCCTCACTTCTGCTGATCACATAATCCTTAAATACGTAAAGCTGATTGTACAGCCAGAAACCAAACACCGCAATTACTGCGGCCCCCAAAAGCACCAGACGCAGCCGTCTGTGATTTCGTTTTTTTCGCGCAAGCTTATCTTTCAGTTCCTCCTGCAGCGTTCGTCCGGGTGCGAGTTCTTCTTCCTCGACGTCCAGATCATCTTCCTCATCCAGATCTTCGTCGAGCCGCAAAAACTGCAGCTTTTCTTTCAGACCGGTTGCTGTCTTTCCCCATTTCTTTTTATTCATAAATTTATCCTTTCAGTTTACGCATTTGTTGCAGTGCGCAGAAAACCTGTGAACTGCAGCACGTTTTTATCATATCTCCGTAAAATAATGATGTCCACATAAAATCATATTTGCGGAAGTGCTATAACTATAACAGAAAGTAGCCGTACGTGCAAGGCATCTGAATCGGCACCGCATTTGAAAGCCGCTAAACGAAGCGGCGGCCACTTGCAGGAGAATTCCTTATGATCCTTCAAGCGGCAAAGCAGACTGCGAATGTCCTCTTTACATCCTGATAACCTTCAGAGTAATTTTATCTGACGGAGCTGCCTCTGCCAGTCATGATGCAAACGGATGTATCACGGCAGCACGATCTTCTGCCCCGGCATAATCAGGTTTGCGTCTGTGATCCCGTTTGCACTGCAGATTAGATCCAGCTTGTCAAAATTCCCATAGTATTTGCTGCAGATATCAGCCAGCGTATCGCCCTCGCGGATTGTGTAGGTCGCCTGAGTGCGGCGCGGCTGGGCGAAGGCAGACTGCAGTGTGTCATCTGATGCGGAGGCGGAATTTTCTCCGGCCGTCTGATCCGCAGCTGTATTTTCGGCGGAAAGCGTCGTGTCATCACTTTGTACGGATGCGGGTGCACCATCCTGAGAAGAGGCAGAATCAGCTGCTGAAACATCATTCTGAGCGGCAGTCTGTACTCCATCGCCTGCTCCTCCGGATGCAGCCGTGGCAAGTCCGTCTGAGGCTGTCATGTTGCCGCCTGCGATTGGGGCATTTTCATCCGCGATGGCGCTTCCTGCTGTGCTCTCCATTCCATCCGCTGCTACGCCTCCCGTACTGTTTTTTGCCCCGGCGGTGTTTTCCATACTGCTTTCCACCACTCCAGCTGCACTGTTTTCTGCTGTGGTGCTTTCCATGCTGCCTGTGCCTGCAGACGCAGTGCTCTCCATGCTGTCCTGGCTTTCTGATGCGCTGCTTCCCATGCTGCTCTCCCCTCCGGCGGCACTGCTTCCTGTATTGCTTTGTGCTTCTCCGGCCGCGGTGCTTCCAGTGCCGCTCTGCGCTCCTTCGGCGGCTGTATTTCCCCCACTGTTCTGTTCACTCGAAACAGCGGTCTTTCCGGACGTACCCCCGCCAGAATTTCCGCTGCCTGATGTGTTATCCGCGATCTGGTTGGTATTTTCTCCCATCCCTGCCGTATCCATATAAATGTGATCCTGCGCTTCATTTTCAGCCGCGTTGTCGGATGCGTTCAGCGTCTGGCGCACCTTTCTCAGATCATCCATTTTTGTAACCGTAACTGCTGCTACGGCAAGCACTGTCACAACAAAAAAAGAGCTCGCCATCTTCAGCATACTGCTGCTCTTTCTCTCGCTCTTGATTCGTACCTTTTCCCGGAAGCTTTTGATTGCCCTGTCCGGAAAGCTTTCTTTTTCCACCCGATCTTCCTTAAACTCCTCTGAAAGATAGGCCTGCATTTTTCGGTTCTGCTCGTAAAAAATAAAATAGCCTTTTATTTTGTGATACGTTCCGTCCCGCTGTGCGTACAGCGTCTCCTCCTGCTCCTGCAGATGATACACGATATGTCCCGCATCCTCAATCCGCGTCCGTACCTCGCGAATCCGATCTGTGTCGTAGACTCCGATCACGCAGCAACCCTGCACCGTCCAGTCCGGAAAATATTTTGCCCGCTGCTCCTCCAGCTTCTCCGCAAAGAACTCCGGCTCCCATGTTTTGGAAAGCTCCAGGATGCCGCGGATAAACACGTACTCTGTTTCTGCCTCCTGCCTTCGATCTCCAAAAAAGATTCCCAGATATCCTTCTTTTTCCTGCTGCTCTTTCTTATGAATACAGGTCATCACGTAGTCTTCCAGACAGATTTTTTCCTCTCCCCGGACTTCCCCGATCTGGCGTATGTTTTTCGGCAGTGCTGTCTCTTTTTCCATACTCTGCTCACTCCTTTTCCCGGCTTTTCACGAAAGCAGCCATTTTCAGATTCACTTTCGCAGCCCGCATGATCATAAGGCGAGCCCAATAGCAGGGCTTTCATAAGGGAGCCGCCCGTCAGGCAGATCCCGCCTTACGAGATTCTGGAATTACTCTACCATACACTGTATGCAGAATTTAGTATTTCATGGACAAAAAAGAAAATTTTTTCGCAGCGTTTTAGATTCCTGCTCTAATTTTTCTTTTACCGCATACACCTCCGCTGCCCTGGATACACTGTAACATGTATCCAGCTTGCCTGACTCGAGTCAAGGCGGATATTCGCAATCCGCTTCGCTACTTGCTCATAACCTGTATCATGAGTGAGTTTATCTCATTCATGATACAAGCAAGTCCACTGCTTATTGCTCCGCACAATTGAAGCAGTGGACTTGCTTGATTCGGTTAAACAAAAAGGAGTCTTATATGAAATCGAAATTACCTGATTTAAAATCCAATACGCAGAATTCACTCCCGCTCTGTCCGGATTCTCTTCTGCTCCTGCTTCGCAGCTGCCGTACTTCTTTTTCCAGAAAATCGGACCGTCCGGTCATTCTCTGTATCGGCACGGACCGGCTGATTGGAGACAGTCTCGGTCCGATTACCGGCAGTTTTCTGCTCCAGCACGGCTGCCCCTGCCCGGTCTACGGCACGCTGACACAACCCGTCCACGCTTTGAACTTGGACGTGCAGTCATCCGTTATCCGCAGACGCCACCCAAATTCTCCGATCCTTGCGATCGATGCCTCACTTGGTCCGGGTTCCAGAATCGGTGCGCTTTCTCTTCATCCCTATGGTCTGCAGCCAGGCTCCGGCGTACACAAACGTCTGCCGCACACCGGAGATATCTCAATTACCGGGGTCACAAATTCGGAGAGTCTGCATCCCTATCTCGCGCTTCAGACTGCCCGTCTCTCAACTGTAATAAAAATGGCAGAAGAGGTATGCGAATGCATTCTCTCCTGCCTGCTATAAAAGTCAAAGTGGATATTCTAAGCCCGCTTCGCTATTTGTTCGTAACCTCTGTCATGAGTGCGCCGTCTCACTTATGATACAAGCAAGCCCCTGCTTATTGCTCCCCGCAATTAAAGCAGGGGCTTGCTTGATTATTACAACGCCGTCCGTCCCTCCAGCGCCCGCAGAAGCGTCACCTCGTCGATGTACTCCAGGTCACCGCCAACCGGAACCCCGCTCGCGATCCGGCTGACTTTGATGCCGGTCGGTTTGATCAGCTTACTGATGTACATTGCCGTTGTCTCGCCTTCGAGGCTTGAGTTCGTGGCAATAATCACTTCGTTTACATCTCCCTGCAGCCGCTGCATCAGTTCCTTCAGCCGGATATCTGCCGGTCCGATACCGAGCATCGGCGAAATCGCTCCGTGAAGGACATGATAAACGCCCTCATATTTTCCTGTCTTCTCATACGCCGCCAGATCCCGCGTATTTTCCACCACCATAATCGTCTTATGGTCGCGCTGCGCGTTCGCACAAATCGGACATACCTCCTGATCAGTCAGCGTGCAGCACTCCTTGCAGTAGCGAATGTTTTCGCGTGCATCTGTAATCGCAGAGGTCAGCTGCTCGACCTGATCTTTTGGCATATGAATGATATGAAATGCCAGCCGCTGAGCAGATTTCCCGCCGATACCCGGCAGGGAAGAGAGCTGCTCAATCAGCTTTGACATCTGACTTCCGTAGTAATCCATCAGAATCCGAATCCTCCAAGACCGCCAAGGCCGCCGGTCAGCTTCGACATAACAGATGCCGCTGCCTCCTCAGCCTGACGCATTGCCTCGTTTGTCGCTGCCACGATCAGATCCTCAAGCATCTCAATATCGTCCGGATCAACTACCTCTTCTGACAGCTTTACGCTCTTTACTTCACGCTTGCCGGTCACGGTCACTTCAACTGCTCCGCCGCCTGCTGCTGCTGTGAATTCTTTCTCTTCCAGCTCCTTCTGATTTTCCTCCATCTGCTTCTGCATCTTCTGTGCCTGCTTCATCAGATTATTCATATTACCCGGCATGCCGCCCGGAAACCCTCCGCGTTTCGCCATTTTTATTTCCTCCATTTAATCTTGTTTTTGTCAAAACGGATATTTCAGGTCCGCTTTGCCGCCTGCCAAGTCATAAAGCAAGTCATCTACTGCTTATTGCTCCCCGCAACCTCACAGGGGACTTGCCTGACTCGGTTAAATAATTTCGCGTCTATCCCGCACAAGCACTAATCGGTCCTTCTGTAAGATGTCGCCTCTCTCATTTTATCAGTTTTCTCAGTTTTCGTCTACGATTTCTATATCTGTATGAATAAATTCACGGATTCTTTCGTCCAGGTCGATCTCCGCCAGCTTATTTTTCTGGATATCCTCATCTGCCGCCAGCATCAGCTTCACTTCCACCTGTTTTCCGATCTTGTCCGCGATGATGCTCTCCAGCTCAGCCTTGCGCTCCGCCATCTGTCCGGCGTTTCTTGTATAGCGCTCCGCCAGGAAATCGGTAAAGACAACAAAAAGTCGATTGTCGTTTTCGTCGCCTGCGTTGTACTTCACCTGTGCAGAGGCAAGTGCCATCCGAAAGGCCGCTGATGTCTCCGCAATGATATTTTTCCACATGGAACGGACTTTTTTCAGGTCTTCCGGCGCTGCTTTGGCTACCGGTGAAGGCACACCGCCTGCCTGCCCCGCACCACCTGCCGGAACAAAGCCGTCCGGCCACGGGTAAGCTCCGTTGTAACCGTCGCCCGTCGGATAACCGTTTTCATCAAAGCCAGCATCCGGATAAGGGGCTCCAGAGCCGCTTCCGCCCGCGCCCGGATAACCTGCGCTGCCTGCATAAGCCGCCCCGTTTCCGCCTGGATAGCCTGCTGCACTTCCCCCCGGATAACCCGCACCATATCCACCGCCTGGTGCTGCCATGACCACGCCGTCCTCCAGACGCTTTTCCAGCCTGCGCAGCCGCTCCGCGATCGACAGTTCATCTTTTTCCGCCTCCGGACGGCACAGTTTGATCAACGCCATCTCCAGCATGACACGCTTGTTGACCGCATAGCGGATCGTCCCCGAAAGCTCGGAGAAAATTCGGATGTAACGCATCAGCGAATCGCTGCGGATTACCGCCGCTTCTTTTTTGAGCTGTGCAAGGTTCTCTGTCGAAACATCCAGGATATCTTCCATGTCGTCCGACGCCTTGATCAGCATCAGGTTTCGCAGATACCACGTAAAATCGCTGACAAACTGCGTCAGATCCCTTCCATCCAAAATCAGCCGGTCCAGAAGTGCAATCGAATCCGTGATCCGATCCTTTAAAATATGATCGAGCAGCTCACTGAATACCTCCGTATCCACCGCACCCAGTACGTCAAGCACGCGATCATACGTCAATGTCTCGCCCATATAAAATGCAATGCACTGGTCGAGCAGACTTAGGGAATCTCGCATTGAGCCGTCACCCTTCCGTGCCACGTAGCGCAGCGCTTTTTCCTCCGCTTCGACATGCTCCTGCTCCATCAGATTCTGCAGTCTTGCCAGAATCGTCTCCTGGCTGATTCTGCGGAAATCGTAGCGCTGGCATCTTGACAAAATCGTCACCGGAATCTTGTGCGCCTCGGTCGTAGCCAGAATAAAGATTACGTACGACGGCGGCTCCTCCAGTGTTTTTAACAGGGCGTTAAATGCACCGATCGAGAGCATATGCACCTCGTCAATGATGTAAACCTTGTATTTTCCCTCCGTCGGCGGATAGGCTACCTCCTCACGGATCTCACGGATATTTTCCACACCGTTGTTGGATGCCGCGTCGATCTCAATCACATTCATCGAAGCCCCGGCCGCAATCGCGCGGCAGGATGCACACTCATTGCACGGGCTGCCGTCGATCGGATGCTCACAGTTTACTGCCTTCGCCAGAATCTTCGCGATCGTCGTTTTTCCGGTGCCGCGCGTGCCGCAAAACAGATAAGCGTGTCCCACACGGTCCGCACGGATCTGATTTTTCAGTGTTTTTACAATGTGATCCTGTCCCTTTACATCCTCAAACGTATCCGGACGAAATTTTCTGTATAACGCTGTGTAGCCCATCTTTCCTCCTGTTAATCCTTTTTCCTTACGCAAAAGACAGCCTGCGCAGATATTCTGCCTCAGGCTGTCCGTCCGCAGCTTTTACAATTCTACTTTCAGGAAAAAGCTGACTTCTGAAACGATTTCCATCAGCTTTATCTCATCAGTCGCCGAAACTGATGCCCATCAGCTTTGCTTCCTGAATGATGGAATCCTTCGGGGATACCATTTTCAGCTTGCCGGAAACCTCCTCAAGCGGCACCTTCTTCATCTTGCCGTTTACGATGCCGACCATGTAGCCGTACTCGCCGTCGAGAATCATCTTCGCCGCCGTCACGCCGATTCTTGTCGAAAGAACACGGTCGTACGGACACGGGCTGCCGCCTCGCTGAGTGTGTCCCGGAACTGTGATACGAACCTCCGGTCCGTTCGCTGCCTTGATCTGCTCTGCAAGCTCGTATGCGACAGACGGATATTTCTGTGCTTCGATTTTCTTGCGGTATTCTTTTTTGCTGAGCTTTGCGTCCTCTTTTGAGATCGCACCCTCTGCAACTGCAATGACGGTAAAGCCCTTGCCTGCTTTCGTTCTGCGGTCAATCGCCTCCACGACGCGCTTGATGTCGTACGGAATCTCCGGGATCAGAATGATATCCGCGCCGCCCGCAATGCCAGAGTAAAGCGTCAGCCAGCCTACCTTGTGACCCATGACTTCGACAATAAATACACGGTTGTGGGATGCCGCCGTCGTGTGGATGCAGTCGATTGCCTCGGTTGCGATGTTGACCGCGCTGTAAAAACCAAAAGTCATATCGGTGCCGTAGATGTCATTGTCGATTGTCTTCGGAAGATGGATGATATTCAGTCCTTCCTCCCGCAGCAGATTCGCGGTCTTCTGCGTACCATTTCCGCCAAGGATTACAAGACAGTCCAGACGGAGCTTGTAATAATTCTGCTTCATCGCCTCTACTTTATCGAGACCCTTTTCATCCGGCTCGCGCATCAGCTTGAACGGCTGTCTGGAGGATCCGAGGATCGTGCCGCCCTTCGTCAGAATACCGGAAAAATCACGGGAGGTCAGAAGTCTGTAATCACCATAGATCAGACCCTTGTAGCCGTTCATAAAGCCGTATACCTCCAGCTCCGTGAGGTTTGCGGAAAGACCCTTTACCACACCACGCATCGTCGCATTGAGCGCCTGGCAGTCTCCGCCGCTCGTCAGAAGTCCTATTCTCTTCATATCTCGTCACATCCTTCGTTTTTTATGATGAAAGTTCCGGTCGGCAGTTACGTAAGCACCGCAGATGCAAAGTAACTGACTTTCCTGTTTTCATAGACTTAGTATACCGCATTCTTCCACTCACCACAACAATTTTCAAAACGAAATTCTTCCATGTGTTATCGTTCAGAGGCAGGTGAAATACGCAGTATTTTGCCGCTGTGCCTCTGAACATATTTTCTCACGGGCAGAACCCCTCAAAAATGAAGCAGTCATAATATGGCCGCACCTGCTCGAGCTGAGCAGCAGAACGCACTGTCCACGCTGCACACGGGCAGCCGAAAATGCTCCTGCAGATCGTCTTGGAGAGTGCTTTCCGGTCCCGGATATCGTAGGCAATAAAATCCGGCTTTGAGAAAAAGTTGTAGAGCAGATGACGGGATGCCATACGCTCCGGACCGTAATGTCCCTCCTGCCGCTGATAATTCATCGCCAGCTGTCCGCGCGGAACCTCCGGGCGATGTCTGCGGTACCACAGAAGCGCCATCGGGCTGAACGATTCGATGGTATAGCTGCCGTGATATCCCTGCAGCTCCTGATCCGCCAGACGGCAGATCTCACAGCCAAGATCCGGACATTTCAGCTCAATCAGAAGCGGCACCGCACCGTTTACAAGCTGAAGTACATCCGCAAACTTTGGAATCCGCTGATCCGTTCCCTCGATTGGAAACTGCTGCAGTTCCTCAAATGTATAATCCTTTACGCGCCCCTCCGCCGAGCAGACGCGCTTTAATGTAAAGTCATGAAACACAACCGGGATCTGATCCTTCGTCAGCTGTACATCCAGCTCGATCCCATATCCTTTTTCCACTGCCGCCGCAAATGCTGCCATGCTGTTTTCCGGCACACCTGCTTCCAGATCATGCAGCCCGCGGTGCGCATAAAAAATCCCTTTCATCCGCTCCGCCCGGTGTTTTCGCTCCGGCATGATTGCCAGCAGATAAGCTCCGGCCACGCCGAGCGTGCCAAGGAGCCACTCTCTTTCGTGTTTCATCTCTGATTTCCTCTTTTCTTCTGATTTACCCTGTGTACTACATTTACACATCCAGCTCTGCAGAGCGTATTTAAAAAATGCTTTCTGCAAGATATGCGTCACAATTTGTGGGAGATTCCGTCTGAATGAGGGCGGCGTAGCGGGCTACGTCAACCAAATGAAGGCGAAATATACCGCAAAGTATCTCATAAGGTGGAACCCGCTTGCGGGAGGATTCCTTATGAGCCTGTTAGATTGCGGGAATGATTTTTCAAACACGCTCGAGTACTCTTCTCGCCCGGTCCGGATAATTTGTGATGATCGCGTCCACGCCTTCTTTTGCGAGATATTCCATCATGTCATTGTCGTTGACAGTCCAGACGTGCAGCTTCAGCCCCTTCTGCTTTGCCTCGGTCAGAAATCCGGTATACTGCAGGTTGTAATAGGCCGGATGCAGCGCCTCCGCCTGAATGCGGGAAGCATACTCCGGCACATTCAGCCAGCCGTCCGCATAGAGGATTCCCGTTCTCACGCTCGGATCCAGTTTTTTCAGGGTCACAAGCGTAGAGTGGTTGAATGAGGAATACCAGATCCGCTCCTTCATCCCCATCTCTTCCGCAAGCTCCAGCACTTTGCCGCAGATGCCCGGATAAAAATAAACGCCTGTCTTCATCTCCACATTTACCGTAATGCCGGACGGTTTTACGAGCTCGTAGACCTCTCGCAGCGTCGGGATCTTCGCTGACGCATACTCCGGATGTGTCTTGTTGAAGTTCAGTGCTTTTAATTCTTTTAATGTATGATCCTGCACGCGGCCCGTGCCGTTTCCGGTCCGCTCGATCGTCTCATCATGGATGACAACAAGCTCACCGTCCTTCGTCATCTGTACATCCAGCTCGATGCCGTCCGCCTTCTGCTCAATCGCCAGCTCAAAGGATTCCAGTGTATTTTCCGGTGCATAACCGGATGCGCCTCTGTGCGCCCAGATTTTTGTGTTCATAATGATACCTCCTCTTATCAGTCAATCTCTCAATTATTCTATACCGGGCAGTCACAAGCCTCTCCGGTTGATCCATGCAGTCCTGTCCGGTTAAAGTCAAAGCTGCCCGGAACCCCTGATCCCGAACAGCTTTTTTCTTACGTCTTTTTCTTTTTTCGGCCCGCCCATTTTACGAAAAGGACGGCCGCTGCGGTGCTTACCGCCGTCGCCGCAATCGCAGCCCCCGTGATCACTGCCGGATCTGCACTGTGGTACTGGCTCCGATACGCGATTACCGTGACCGGAATCAGCTGCAGCGACGAAATATTCAGGATCAGAAATGCACACATTTCATCACTCGCCGTCCCGGCCTCCCCGCCTTTTTGTTCCCGCAGCTGCTCCAGCTCCTTCATCGCCTGAAGTCCCGCCGGAGTTGCTGCCCAGCCAAGCCCGAGAAAATTCGCGGCAAAATTTAAGGTGATTGCACCGACAGCCGGATGATCTTCCGGAATCCCCGGAAACAAAAAACGAATCAGCGGTTTCATCTTTGCCGAAATCAGTGAAACCGCTCCGCCGTCCTGTGCGATCTGCATCAGCCCCATCCACAAACCGGTGATGCCAAGCATGGTAATGCACAGCGTCACTGCCTCGCGGGAAGAATCCAGCACTGCGGCAGAAATTGCTTCCGTCCGCCCGGTCAGCACTCCGTAAATGATTCCCACCAGGAGCATTCCGCCCCAGATTCCATTCATAGCGGTGCCTCCGCTGTTTTATCTTCCCAAGTATATGAGCTCCGTAAATAATATAGTACAGTTTTTCGTAAATAGCCATAGCCGCCGCACCGCATGCGGCAATCAAATTCGATATTTGCAATTGAAGCAATGGTACAGTTATTTCGCAATCGCTGTACCAATACAGCATTCCGTAATGTTCTGCATCGACTACATGTACGTCGATCTAACAGGCTGTGCCGCGATATTTTCTCTAACGTTTTACCTGTTCATTCGCCCAAAACAATAAATCCTATCTGTCCTCATTCATCTCCAGCTTTCCAGTGTTTTGGTGCTCTTCTGCCTTTCTGCCATCAGCAGCCGCCCTCCGCTCCAGCTTTCTCGAAATCAGATAGCGCGGTCTTCCCTTTACTTCCTCGTAAATCTTCGCGATATAGTATCCGATGATGCCAAGGCTGATCATGATGATGCTTCCGATTATCAGAATCAGCAGAATAACCGTCGTGAAGCCTTCCACCGCGTGTCCGGTGAAATACCGTACCAGTGACTCGATGCCAAGCACAACCGCCATCAGGAACACAAACACGCCCGCCACCGTCACGCACTGCATCGGCACAGTCGAAAATGAGACGATATTTTTTACGGCGTACTCAATCAGGGATTTTGTCGACCATTTCGATTCGCCTTCGGTGCGCTCCTGCACATCAAACTCCACCGTTGTCTTTCGGTAGCCGATCCACGAGGAAAGTGCCCGGAAAAATACGTTCCGCTCCGGCATATCGAGCAGCGCATTCACAGCCTTGCGGTCCAGAAGTTTAAAATCGGACGCGCGCGACATATCAATCTTCACCGCTTTTGAAATCAGTTTGTAAAACAGTCCGGCGCTCGCCTTGTGCAGCGCGCTCTCTTTTCCGCGGCTGTGCTTGACACCCTCGACGACCTCGTATCCCTGCTCCCACCGGCGGTACATCTCGACCAGCGTCTCCGGCGGGTGCTGCAGATCGCAGTCCATCACCGCGCAGCAGTCCCCCGAAGCGCTCGCAAGTCCGGCATACATCGCGGATTCCTTGCCGAAATTCCGGGAAAAATTGACGCCCGTCACATTCGGATTGCACTGTGCCACTCGCTCAATTTCCTCCCAGGTATGATCCTTTGAACCATCATTCACAAAGACGATTTCATACGGAATCTTCTCCCTGCCCAGGATTCCATCAATCGTATCGGCCGCCTTCTGTATCATTTTTTCTTCATTGTAAGCTGGTAAAACTACGGATAACATCTTTTTTATCCTTCCTGTTTCTCTTTTTCCTTACCGATTCGGAAATCGGAGTAGGATCCGAGATCCGTCAGTACGATGCTGTGGCTGGTTCTGCGGTGGCTCACCGGAATCATCTGCATGTAATCCCCGTAAAGGTACGTCAGATATTTGTCGTATTCCTTCGGAACCGGGAACTGATAGCCCTCAAAATCCACGTAAATCACTTCATCCAGCCATTTCTTCGGAAATGCGCCGCGCTTTAAGTTGCGCCCCATCCCGTCATAGAGATAGTCTGTCCCGCGGTCCCGGAAAAATTCCAGACTGCGGTTCTGCGCCCAGAGTGCAAAGCGCATCGGAATCAGATACTTTGCCTTGTCGACAAATTTGCAGATCAGCGGATGGTTGCCGCCGCTCTTGATATCTGTATTTCCCCATTTATTAAACACCACAGATCGTGACAGCATTGTGACCATCAGGTGAAGCTTCTGTGACCATTTATGATTACCGGTGCGGTCATGCGACAGCACATCGAAAAAGATGCCGTTGTGCATATCCATAAAATGTCCGGTAAACTCCGTCGCAAACATTGTGTCATTGATGCGCAGCTTCGTAAACGGATTGTAATTTCCCTTTTCCGTGGTCGGCAGCTGCACAAAAATATTGTCCGGCAGCTCCCGCTGCGCCACCTTGCGGAAGCGGTCGTAATCCTCGCGCAGCATCATGACATCCGCGTCGTCATCCCACGGAATAAAGCCGTGATGGCGGATCGCGCCGAGCAGCGTGCCACCCGCCAGAAAATATTTGATGTCGTTCTGACGGCAGATCCGGTCGATCTCAAGCAGGTAGCCAAGCAGAATTTTCTGTACCTTTTCAAGCTTTCCAAGATACGTGTTGTCGAAAATGAAGACCTCGCCGGTCTGCTGCATGCATTTCACGAGAATGATCAGACCGTCCTCCATCGTAATCGTCGGCTCAAATCCACAGTGCTCGATCAGCTGTGTATTCAGCAGGATGCTGGACGGCGCGGGCGAGCTCTCCTGCGTTTTCTCTCCGGAAGCCGGCGTAGTTGTCTCTACCCTGCCTGAAGCTTCGTCAGTCCGCAGTCCTGCCTCATCCAAGTCCTGCGCCTGATATTCGCCGGACGCCTTTTCAGTCGTCAGGCTCAGCTTACACTGTTCCGGGAAATTCTGGTACAGCGTAAGTGCAAGCTCAGCCGGGGAACAGTCGGACGCTTTTCCCTTTACATTAAAGATCTTATTCTCCGGAAGCTCAGTCAGCATATACTGGATGGCCGTCAGCACGTCGTGAATACAGATGTAGGAATCACGCTCCGCCGAGAGCTTCAGCTCGATCTTTTCGCCGCGTGCCGTTTTCCCCGCAAGCACTGCGGCTGCATGATTCATCATCGGAATGCACGGTCCGTAAATCCATCCGGTGCGCAGAATGCGATACGGCTTCTGGTTTACCCGGCATTTCGTAATCAGAATACTCTCCATCGCCTGCAGCAGATACTGCTGCGCAAAAGCCGGATCGGCCGGGTTGGTCGCACCGGCCTCATATTCGGAAACCGCAAACGCATGGGCCGTCCGTCCATAGACGCGCCCGTCAGAAAGCAGCAGAAGCTCCAGTCCGGAAAGACCGCAAAGCGCATCGATCACCGCTGCAAAGGATTTCAGATACGCAAACGATGCATCCGCTCCCTCCGGCACCTGTGCACAGCAAAGACCGGTCAGAATGACCACATCCGCTTCCTTTATCTGAAAGCCCTCTTCCGTGAAAACATGGCGCACTTCCAAAGCACCCTCTGCATTTAAAAAAGCTTTCTCGACGCGGACTCCTGCTTTTGCCTCGTCATTCCACGCCATAAAGGACCACGCCGCCGCGTCCTGGAGCGCTTCCTGCTCTCCGATCAGAAGTATCTTTTTCTTTTTTATTTTTTTGAGTGAGATCTGGCCGGACCGGTAAGCCGCCTGCGCCCAGTCCAGTTCGAATTCATTTAAAAAATCCCGCAGTAACATAGTATCCCTTACTTTCCAAGCTTTTCTGCTTTCGTCGTATCGGTTACAACCGTCATCGGCGAGAGCGGCGATGTGCTGATCTCTCCGTTTTCAATCTCATAATCCGTCAGCCCATGTGCACGCGCCTCGATGTGCTCCGGGTCGTTTTCCCGCAGCCAGGTATAGGAAGCGCTGCGCTCCCGCTCGAGCATCGCCTGGCGGTTCTCCCGCTCTTCTTTCCGATCCTGAAATGAGACGATCTTCGGATCTCCGATCCGGATTGGTTTTTTGCCCTCCGCTGACGCTTTTGGCTTTTCTGCCGCCGGTTCGTCTTTCTTTCCGGAGATATTGTAGATTTCCCCCGGCGCACCGAGCATCAGCACACGCATTGCCTGAAGCGGCAGGCGGCGAAGTTCTTCGGTTTCCGCATTGCCGTTCATCCGCACGATCCGCACCGGAAGATTTTTTTCCGCTGCCAGACGGCATGCAAACTGCTCCACTGTGCGCATGCACTGCGCCGCCGCATCCGCCGCATTTGTATGGCAGACGTAGCCAAGATCGTCTTCTTTTTTTGCCCGACGATAGCCATAGCTCTTCCCATAGACCTCATTTCCGGAAATAAGAAGCACGCCGACCGGCTTTTTCTCCGGCAGACTCTGAAGCGTTTCCAGAAGCTGCAGTGTCTCCTCCCAGTCACCGGCGGCCATTTTCCAGTCGTCAGCTGTGGTCGTCCACTCTGATGCTTTCCGTTTTCTATCCGGCGCTGCAGTCCTTGCAAAAAGCAGCACATAATCCCCCTCACAGATCTGCT
This sequence comes from Lachnospiraceae bacterium, assembly GCA_029225065.1. Classification (GTDB taxonomy): domain Bacteria; phylum Bacillota; class Clostridia; order Lachnospirales; family Lachnospiraceae; genus Choladousia. Next base: position 20,175 of record JAQXVT010000030.1, read on the forward strand.
CCTCGCCATCTGCTACCGTGACCGTTCCGCCCAGCTGGCTTCCCACCGTTCCAAGACTTTCGCCAAACAGCGTCCGATCACTGTTTCTGACTCCGGCAAGCACAATGCGGCTGCCCTCAAAATTTTTCCATATCATTTCCGGTGTGATTTTCTGTTCCATCCGGTATTCCTCTTTTCTCTTCGATGAAACCTCATTCCAGTTTTTATTTCTGCTGTTCTCATTATTTGCAGCAAATGCTGCGTTCAAACTTCCTGCGCCTTCATACTGCGGATCAGCCGCTCAAACATCTCCGGCAGCGATACCTCCGCCTTCCAGCCAAGAGAGTTTAATTTCTCGGCACATACCAGCATCCGCGAAGTCGGCGCATAACCAAACTTGTTCGCATCCTCCGGAATATCAAAGATCAGCTTTGAGCCGCTCTCCGGATATTTTTCGATCAGCATCTCTGCCATCTGACGAATTGTGCCATATGTCGCCTCATTTGAGACGTTGTATGCTTCCCCGTTTTCTCCCTTTAAAAGGATCGTCAGAAGGCCAAGCACCGCGTCCGTCGTGTAGCAGTAGCAGTGTGCTTTGCTTCCGTCAGTATGAAGTACAATATCCTCGCCATGCATAATGCTGCGTGCAAACTGTGCAAAGACACGGTTCTCATTTTTCGGAATGCCGGCACCAAATGTCTGCGCCAGGCGTGCCGTTTTTACTGGCACCTCGTATTCATGTGCGTAAGCACCGCACAGCCCCTCTGCCATCCGCTTGCTCTCAGAATAACTGCTGCGCACCTGAAGCGGATCTATGTAGCCGTAATCCTTTTCGCGCACAATATAATTGGCATCCTCCACTACGCCGTATGCTTCCATGGATGAGAGATAAACCATACTCTTTACCTGTTTTTCGCGGGCAAATTCAAGGAGATTTTTTGTTCCCTGAATCGTCGTCATGATCGTCTCCACCGGATGGTCTACAAAGTCTTTCGACGCAGTCATCCCGGCTCCATGAATCACGTAATCCACAGAACCATCAATACGAATCGGAATCTGAATATCCTGCACCACAAGTTCCATTCCCGCTTCTATAAAAGATTTCAGCTGCTTCTCCGCTTTCTCCCTGCTGCGCACACATCCCACTACCTTCAGATCAAGTCCGCGCAGTTCACTCGCACACATAAGCGCACGCACAAGCATTCCGCCGATCAGTCCGGTCGCTCCGGTTACCACAATCCTGCTTCCTCTGAGTTTCTCCCAGTCGATCAGATCTGACATGGCAATCCGTTTCAAATCCTCCTGCAGCGCCCCATCCTCCGTCCAGAACTTCGTGCTTTTTTCCTCTTCTGCATGTATCTCCTGCTTCTTGTCTTCCTGCACTTTCTTCCCCAGGTAACGGTTCATCTTTGCCGCCAGCCGGTTTGTCAGGCCAAATCCAAACGCCTGCTCGTTTTCTTTGTACTGCAAGAGTGCCCGAAACATATAAACATCTTCCGGTGTTGTCACCTTGATATTGCCGCGGTTCCCCTGAACCATATGCGGCTGACGGCCGATCGCACGATAGATCGTACATGCATCCACCATGTTTTCATATCGATTCTCAGTCGCACGAATTGTCTCGTGAGCGCTTAAAATATCCTCCAAATAAAAGCTCTGCGGTGCCTGCGCCGAATAGCTGTCTTTTCTAAGCGGCAGTGTCTCCACCTGCTCCCCGTCACGGCTGATCAGAATGGTCTCATAGCAGAGCGTCGACGTAATCGCGCTTCCATACTCTTTGACAGAAGCAATATTATCACTGATGACCTCGTATTCTATAAACGGGCGCACGCCATCGTGAATCAGCACGACGCTGTCCCCGGAATGCTCCGCCGCCGCCCGTTTCAGCGCATTGTAAATGGAGTCCTGCGCCGTCTCGCCTCCCGGTACGACTGCCGACACTTTATTAATTCGGTAATCTTTTAAAAGCTGCTGTGTATAACAGATATATTCTTCATTGACTGCAAGATAAATGCAGTCGATTGCTTCGTGTTCCTGAAACAGCTGCAGTGTATGAATCAGGATCGGTTTCCCGTTGATTTCCAGAAACTGCTTCGGCACGCCTGCTCCCATGCGCACGCCGCTGCCTCCGGCAAAAATAATTGCAATATTTTCCATGCCATCTCCCCTCCTTCGCTCTTATTCTATGAGAAGTCCCGCCAGTTCCAAAATCCGCTCCGTCGCCTTTCCATCACAGGAACCGGTATACAGCTGAATAAACTCCTCCACCTCTTTTTCGTGTTTTTTCCATTCCTGCGCCGCACCGCGAATCACCTCCGCAAGCTGCGCACCATCCTCCACCACTGGAAACGGCATCTTCCGGTAATCGAGATAAAAGCCGCGCTTCTTCTCATACTCCGCAAGATCCGGTGCAAACAGCACAAGCGGTTTTCGGTAGATCAGGTAATCAAACATCGTCGAGGAATAATCCGTAATCAGAAGATCCGCCGAGGAAAACAACTCCTCCGTCGGCAGCTCACAGTTGGAAACCTTTCCATGTGCGTCGATATGCGGGTGAGCCTTGATGATCACAAACCACTCATCGCCAAGCTCACGCGCCGCGCGCTTCACATCCTCCGTCCCTGCAAGATACGGCATTGCCGCATTGCCGCGAAACGTTGGCGCCCAGATGGCAATCTTTTTTCCTCCCGCCTGCGGATATTGCTCCAGAAATCTTTCCCGGCAGTTCGCATTCCATTTTGTATCAAAATAGTAATCGGTACGGCTGATGCCCGTCGCGCGAATCCGGCTCTCGTCAAGATGCAGCGCCCGCGCATGCACCGGCACACAAATCGGCGCACTCATCGTCAGATACGTATAATTACCAAACATATCACCATGGTAATTTTTCGGGATGTCGTCCCCCGCATCAAACGCAATCTTCTTCATCAGACCGCAGGAATGCCAGAGCTGAATCAGCTTCGTCTCCTTCCGTTTCCTGCACGACGCGGCCGGGAGGAAATAATCACAGATAAACACGCATTCTGCCTGCGCATACGCCTTCATAAAACGGATCAGAAACGAAACCATCGCTCCGAATGACAAATGCGAAAAGTCTGCGATGAACAGCTCGGGCTCGTACCCGCGCTTTTTCAGCTCCTCCCATGCGCGGCGCATGGAAAACGGCATCTCGTCGTGGTGTGCGTCCGCCATCAAAATCCGCCCCGGCTGTACCGGTTTTCTGCGGTACCATCCGTAAATGATGGGCAGCAGTACGTTCTGCAGCAGCATTTTGATCCACTGTCTGATTCGAAACATGGGGCGGCTCCTCCTTTCTGGCTTCTACGGTCGGTGTGTTCTTTGATATTCCAACGCATCCTCAAAAATTCTCCGGCAGTTTCCGTGATCCTGAAAAGCAAAAAATGCATCCTCGCGCTCACGATATTTTTCTTTCAGCGCACAGCCGGATTCCAGGTAATTGCACAGCTCATCCACAAGCTCGTCCACGCTCTGACAGATCTCTCCAAAACCCTGCTCTTCGTACGAAAATCCACTGTCCAGAAAATGCGGCGGCAGTGTGGGCGGATGAAAATAGACAACCGGTTTGCGCATGTAGGCAAAATCAAACTGCACGCCGGAGTAATCCGTCACCATCAGGCTCGACTGCGTCAGAATGTCCTCGTAATTGATCTCTGTCGCCGGGAGAATCTCCACATTTCCGCCGACCTTGAAATCGTCCTTCTGTGCGCTCAGGATCGGGTGCAATAAATAGATAATGCGGCAGCCCGTCCGCTTCGCCGCCTCCTTCAACTTCTCATTTTCAAGAAGCTCCTGAAAAACGCGGTAATATTCCGTATGCTTAAATTCCGGGTTGTACGGTCTTGCCGATCCCATGACTGCCGGCATCGCGATGTAAGCCCTCCAGGTCGGCGTAATCAAAATCTGTTTCTGTTCGCGGTTCACCAGGCCGTCATACCGGGCGAGCCCTGTCAGACGCAGTACTTCCTGACCGTAATCATACTCCGGTCTGGAAAGATTTTCAATCTCGCACGGCGATGCACAGTAATATCGTTTGTTGTTATTGATGATCCGGTTCGAATCCAGCGTCAGATCCTGCACCGAAAGTCCGTGCTGAATGCAGGTATTCGTCGCCTTTAAAAGATCCTGCACAAACCGCACTTCCCACTTCGAAAAGCCGCAGAAACCATGCACACTGCTGTGTGTTGCAAAGATCATCGAGGCATGCAGGTAAATCAGGCGCTGCTTCCATGTCAGATAATACAGTGGGTTCAATCCTTCCTGCGCCATCCGCTTTCCGTCCGGCACATCGCTTCTGATAATGTAGTACGGATCCACCTCGCCCCTGCGCGTTCGCATATAGCGGTAAAAATATTCGCCGCAGTCACCGCCCTTGTAGAGCTTGTCGAACGTGAGCCAGATATTTTTTCTGCCGTACACAGGTTTTGTCAGCCAGTATAAAGAACGCATGACAAACATTTTCTTCGAGCCGTACGGCGCAGTCGCGATTTCTTTTAGAAGAGCAAGCTCGCGGCGCAGGCGCTGTACTTTTCCGGTCTTACTAATTTTAATCGCCAGTACGCTGTTTTTTTCCGTATTCTTCCGCTCCAGCGTCACCATATACGAATCGAAGCACCAGTATGAATTTTTTAGCTGCATCGTCACCTTCGACTGATAGTCAAGCGTGATGACAGGCAGCTGCACTTCCTCTGTCCCATCATACGCCCAGAAGGTCAGATTCGAAGTTTTTCCAAGTGATTCCACCGGCAGTTCTGCAGCAAACGGTGCTTTCACGCCAATCTTTTCACCGAAAAATCCGGCCCCGCCAAACCGCTTTGTAAAACGAATCGGAACCCTTTTTCCGTTTTGCTTCAGGCAGATTTCCATATGCTCCTGGCCTACCAGAAAACGTTCCATCGATGCATCAAGATGCAGCCTGCCGTTTTCATATTCCAGAAGCTCCAGTGTAACAGCGGGAAGAAAATCAAGTTCTGAAAGCTTCAGCCCTGAAAGCTGCCCATATTTTACGTCTTCCAGTGCGCTCCAGAGCCCGTGGGATATCCGCCGCTCCAGATGTGCCTTTTCATCAACCACAAGGAGTTCCCCGGATATCTGACGCAGACACTTTCCACATCCCGACAGAAATGTATGCAGTTCGCCACCCTGCAGCACATTTTTATTCTGCTTTCCGGCGTTTGCACTGAAAAAAACTCCGATCTCCGAAAGCGCCTGCGCCTGCAGAAAAAGAGAAGTATCCGCTGCCAGAAGCACCTCGATCTGCCGCAGCCTGCGCACGTACCAGCCGCCATCCAGCCATTCCTGGCGAAATCCGTCGAGGCTCGGGAAGACAGATTCCGCATAAAAATAGAGATCTTTTGCAAATGCAACCGTCTGCTTTCGCCCAAGTATCCGGCATAGCCTGAGCTCATCCCATCCGTCCTCCCCGATCAGCTCCGGCAACTGCTCCCGAATCGCTTCGGTACGAAAAATGATGCCTCGCAGACTTCCCGGAAGCCGCAGAATTTCCTTTGCCTTTGCAAGTGAAACCACTTTTCCGCCGGCAGATGCACTGTCCTTCGCGGGCGTTTTTCGCGTCACGTGCTCGCACAGCACCGCGTCCGCCGCATCCCCAACCGATGAGAGATACTGCACCTCCTGCTCCAGCGCAGTTCCGTGCCACGTTTCTCCGGCTGAGATTACAGTGACAAAATCTGTGGTGGTCTGCGCTGCTGCCTGTTCTTTAGTGACACACCACAAAAGATCGATATCCGCCTGCCTCTCCATGGAACTGTCATCTTTTTTTGCACTTCTGACAACTGCTGCTTCGGTCATTCCCTTCCGTTTTCTCCCAGCCCCTTCAGTGCGGTCTCTTTCCGAGAATGCCCTATCTGCTCCCACGTCTGACAGCTCCTGCCCATCGTGCTCCAGCACCACCGCCTTCACCCGCGCCGCGTAAGAATCCCCGAAGGACGCGATCGTCTTATTCAGTTTTTCCTCGTCGCCGTCGTAACAGATGCAGACGGTGATCTGTTTTTTTTCACTCATCAGCCAAGTTCCTTCTCCGATGCATCCAGTGCTGCGCGGATGACTTTGTCCATGTCATAGTAGCGATACTGTCCAAGTCTGCCGCCAAAAATAACGTTTGGTTCCTTCTCGGCCAGCTCCTGATACTTCGCGTACAGTGCTCCGTTTTTCTCGTCATTGACCGGGTAATACGGCTCTGATCCCGGCCCCCACTCTTCCGAGTATTCCCGCGAAATAATCGTGTAATCCTTTGGATTTTTGTGTTCCTCCTCCGGTGCAAAATGCTTGTGCTCGATCACACGCGTGTACGGTACCTCGCGCTCCGTATAATTGACAACCGCATTGCCCTGATAATTTTCCTCCTCGATGCGTTCCGTATCGAAGCGCACCGTACGGTACTGCAGATGACCAAACTGATAATCAAAATACTCGTCGATCATGCCCGTATAAACGACCTTCTTAAACTGATCTGCGTGCTCTTTGCGGTACTCAAAGAAATCCGTATCCGTCATCACATCGACATCCTCCAGCAGCTTTTCCACCATCTGCGTATAGCCGCCGATCGGAATGCCCTGATACCGGTCGTTGAAGTAATTGTTGTCATACGTAAAACGCAGGGGCAGCCGCTTAATAATAAACGCCGGCAGCTCCTTACAGTCACGTCCCCACTGCTTTTCCGTGTAGCCGCGGATCAGCTTTTCGTACACGTCCGGTCCAACCAGGGAGAGCGCCTGCTCCTCCAGATTTTTCGGCTCCGTAATATGCAGGTCTGCGATCTGCGATGCAATCTTTTCTTTGACTTCCTGCGGTCTGCGGATGCCCCAGAGCTGGCTGAAGGTGTTCATATTAAACGGAAGATTGTACAGCTCATCCTTGTGCACTGCCACAGGAGAATTGATGTAATTGTTGAACTCCGTCAGCTTATTTACGTAATCCCACACCTCTTTGTCGCTCGTGTGGAAAATGTGCGCGCCGTAGCGGTGCACCTGAATTCCGTCCACGTCCTCGGTGTAAATGTTTCCTCCGATATGGTTTCGCTTATCGATCACGAGGCAGCGCTTTCCTGCCTGCGCCATCTCATGCGCAAACACTGCACCGAACAGTCCCGCGCCGACCACCAGATAATCGTACTGTTTTCCTTCTTCTCTCATCTTTTTTCTCTTCTTTTCTTTGTTTGCATGTGCCGTCGCTTCCTGCTCCGCCAGATATGCGTCGCATACCGGACCTGACTCGCCGCTCATGCGCATCACACCTTTGTCCAGCCAGATCGCATGATCGCAAAGGTTCTTCACCGTCTGGATATTGTGGGAAACGAACAGCAGCGTCGTACCGCCTGCCAGCATCTGGCGCATTCGCTCGTTACAGCGGCGGCGGAAATTGTAATCGCCGACCTCCAGCACCTCATCCACGACCAGGATATCCGGATTGACCACCGTCGCAACGGCAAATCCAAGCCGAGCCTTCATACCAGAGGAAAAGTTCTTGATCGGAGAATCGAGGAACTTTCGAATATTCGCAAAATCAACAATCTCCTCGAAATGCTCCTCCATAAATTTTCTGGAATGGCCAAGCACCATACCATTTAAGAAAATATTCTCCCGCGCAGTCAGATTGCCGTCAAAACCAGCACCGAGCTCGATCAGCGGCGCGATGCTTCCGTGCTTCGTGATCGTCCCTTTATATGGCTTTAAAATTCCACTGATCGTTTTTAAGAGCGTCGATTTGCCGGAGCCGTTCGTTCCGATCAGCCCCCACGCCTCTCCTTTTTCTACCTTCAACGACACGTCCTGCAGTGCAAAAAATTCCTGAAACATCAGCTCATGCTTCAGCATTTTGATCGCATACTCCTTGAGGTTGTCCACCTTCTGGCTCGCGAGGTTAAATCTTATCCACAAATGATCCACATCTACAATATAATCGTGATCGTCCATAAATTCCTCCAATGTGTAAAACGGATAATCAAAGCGGATATTCGCAATCCGCTTCGCTGCTCTCCGGATCATAAAAAATCCTCCCACTGATGTGGCAGCTCATAAGGCATTCTCCCACAAGTGGGTCCCTCCTTGTGAGATTCCCTCCTTATGAGATTCCCTCCTTATGATTAGCTTGATCATAAGGAATCCTCCCACAAGTGGGCGGCTCACAAGGCATCCTCCCACAAGTGGGTCCCTCCTTGTGAGATTCCCTCCTTATGATATTAAATATACAAAATAAATTTATCCTTCGATCTCTGGAAGCACCAGATTCCGAACGCGAGCATCGCAAACGCGATCAGCCAGCCGCCGACAAACACCCGCACTCCCGGAAATCTTCCATAATAGATGAGTGCCCGGAACTGCTCCACATAATAGTAGAGCGGATTCGCATACTTTACAAGCGTCTGCAGATAGCCAGGCAGCACATCGAGCGGATACATGATCGGCGTCAGATACAGCCATGCCGTCAGCACTGCGCTGTAAATGTATTCGATGTCGCGGAAAAACACATGCAGCTGCGCGAGGAAAAATCCAAGTCCGCAGCAGAACAGATACACCTGCACAATCACGATCGGACAGAGCAGAAATTCCGGGTAAAACGGTGCCCGCGTAAAGATCATTACAATAATCAGTGCTCCCATCGACAGCACCATGTCCACCATGCAGCTCGTCACCTTCGACACGGTGAAGATGTATTTGGGCATATAGACCTTTTTCAGAAGCGGCGCATTTACCGTCACCGATTTGAGCGCGTTTGTCGTGCTCGCTTTCATAAAGTCATACAGAATACGGCCAGTGAAAAGATAGACCGGAAAATTCTCGATCGATTTCTGGAAGAGATTGGAAAATACGAGTGTCAGTACAATCATGATCATCAGCGGATTCAAAACACTCCATACGTATCCCAGAAAACTTCTTCGATACTTCAGCTTCAGGTCACGGCTGACCAGTGCCCCGATCAGATCCTTATACCGGAAAAATGTCCTGACCCGATATTTCAGCAGATTCATTGTTAGTCCTCCTGCGTTTTTTATCATCTCATTATCTTAACATACTGAGAGCTTCTTTTCAACGCCGCTTTTCTTCCGGCATTCAGCAAAAGCTAAAAATAAGGCAAAATTACCGGAATGTCTCTCTTTTGTGCTGCATGCGCCTCCTTACAGAGAAAATTTCTCAGCCAAAATCCGACAGTTACAATTTCATCCTCTCTGCTGTGTAAAGCGAACATTCGCAATCCGCGTTCAAAAAAACAAATAAGCAGGATGTCCCGCCCTCATGACGTTTCATCCTGCTTTCCATGACTCATTTCATATGTCATTTGCTGCTGCCCAAAGTCAGGCAAAATCTCATAAAACACCTGCGCTTTTAAAGCTGCCTGCGCACAAAACAATTCAACTGTGCAAAATCCTCATTTATTTCATTTCTTTTGCATACTTTCCGATAATACCAAGAATAATCTTCACGGAAAGATCCATCCCCTCGACTGTGATGTGCTCATACGGTCCGTGGAACGCATAGCCGCCCGTGCCAAGGTTCGGACACGGAAGTCCCATAAAGGAAAGGCGTGCGCCGTCTGTGCCGCCGCGCACCGGAGATACATCCGGTGTCAGTCCCAGCTCCTTCATAACATCCTTTGCATGATCAATCAGGTGCATGCACGGTTTTATTTTTTCTGCCATGTTTCGGTACTGCTCGCGGATCTCCAGCTTCACGGTACCTTCTCCGTATTTTTCATTGAGCACCTTCTCAATGTGACGAAGCGTCTTCTCCTTCGCCTCAAAGCAGGCACTGTCGTGGTCGCGGATAATATAAGACAGCTCGGCATGCTCGACATTGCCGGACATATTCGTCAGATGATAAAAGCCCTCATACATCTCTGTATGCTCCGGGGACTCAAGCTTCGGAAGCATGGAATTGATCTCCATTGCCACGATCGATGCATTTATCATCTTATCCTTCGCATCACCCGGGTGGATGTTCACACCGTTTATCTCAAACTTTGCACCGCTTGCATTGAAGTTCTCATAGACAATCTCTGTCTCGATGCCGCCGTCCACGGTATACGCATAGTCTGCACCGAAGCCCTGCACACCAAACAGATCTGCGCCTCTTCCGACTTCCTCATCCGGTGTAAATCCAATGCAGATCTTTCCGTGCGGTGCATCGCTTCCAAGCAGCTGCTCCACCGCCGTCATAATTTCAGAGACACCGGCCTTGTCGTCCGCGCCGAGAAGTGTCGTGCCGTCCGACGTAATCAGGGTCCGACCCTTCAGGGTCTGCAGATGCGGGAACTGCTTCGGCGAAAGCACCCGTCCGCTGTGTCCCAGCTGAACTTCTCCTCCGTCATAATTCTCAATGATCTGCGGTTTTACATTCTCTCCGCAAAAATCAGGTGCCGTATCCATATGCGCGATAAAACCGATTGCCGGAGCATTCTCACAGCCCGGTGTCGCCGGAATCGTACCGTACACATAGCAGTGTGCATCCACACGCGCGTCCTCCACACCAAGCTCCTTTAACTCTTCGACCAGACGGTTCGCCAGGTCAAATTCCCGGTCGGTCGACGGGATCTGCTCCTGATCCTCCACGCTTGTCGTATACACCCTTACATAATTCAGCAGTCTCTCGTATGCCCGCATTTTCTGTCTGCTTCCTTTCCTCTCGGTCTCTTTTTCTTTTTTTCACTGATTTGCGCCGACTGCAGCTGTTTATCCTGTCATATATTCCGAACGTTTCTTTTTTCGGTTCTGTTTACTGCGCAGCTGTCCTCAATTTTTCAGCATATTTCCCGATGCACCGGGTATCATCAGCCCTGTGCTTTCTTCTTATAATTGATGTAATCCATAATCAGATCAACCGCTCCGTCGATTCCGACTGCGCTGCTCTCGATGCAGAGGTTGTAGCTGGATGCTGCGCCCCACTGCTTCTCTGACTGGAAATTGTAATAGCTGGCACGCTTCTTGTCCGTCTTTACGAGCATATCGCGCACCTTTGCATCCGGAAGCTTATATTCCTCTGCGATACGCGCTGCACGGAAATCGGAGTTTGCGTGGATAAATACGCTTACCAGCTCCGGATGATCGCGGAGAATATAGTCCGCACATCTTCCGACGATGACACACGGCTCTCCGTCCGCCAGCTTGCGGATCGTGTCGTAGTTCGCCTGATAAATCTGCTGGTCAATTGTCGGTCCCGTATACATCACAGACGGATAAATATCCATTACGATCGAATACAGAAGGCTGTTGGTCGGCTTCTCATCGTAGCTCTCCAGCACCTTCTCACACAGTCCGCTCTGTTTTGCGATCAGTTTAATCAGCTCTTTATCATAAAACTTAATTCCAAGCTTCTTTGCAAGCTTCTCCCCAACCTCGTGTCCGCCGCTTCCAAACTGTCGTCCGATTGTTATAATTAAACTTTTCTGCATATAGAACCCCTCCTGCCATATCTTATTCGTTCACAAACACGCCGAAACTGTTTCCGGTTTTATCCCGCAAATAAATTTCACCTGTCTGGGAAGTATAAATTCTCTGTACCGCCCCGCGGCGTAGTGTTTATCACTTATAGTATAGCACATCCGTCTGTATTTGTGCAAAAAAATTCGATTATTTAACGATTTTTTATCTTTTCGCACGTTATTTTGCAAATATTTTCATTTTTTCAAGCTATATCCTCAATTCTTTTTCACACCGCCGAAGTCTTTGCCGAACAGGATAATAAAATCATTCTCATCGTATCGCCGCTTCCCCATCTTCATCTTTCGAAAAAAACGGTTTGATCTCTGGATTGCCTTGCCGACCATCTCGATGATGTCCTTGATTGTCACTTCCGTGCCGTTCTCCACCGCCGCAGAAATCTTTTCCGCAAGTGCATCCTGCCCTTCCTCGCCGATCACATAATCCTGTGCATTCGCATAGATCTGTCCGAAATAAATCAGCTCCTGCGCCGTATACTGCGGAATGTAAATCTGTGCTGTGTACTTCATCGTAAAACGCGGATGGCTCATCAGCAGTTCATGTACGTACTTCTGCTCATCCTCCAGAATCACGATCAGTCCGTCTGTGCGGAATTCCATCGCGGTCGTCAGCTGCTCGATCGTGTTGTCATCCAGATCTCCTGCCTCCTCGATAATCAACGTACCGCCTGCGATCTTGGCTACGGTCGATGCAATGTCCTTCTTATTGAGATCTGCCGCATAAATCTTCGCCATCTTGACCACCTGACTGCCGCGGTCCTGTGCAATCGCCTTTGCGAGATTCATCGCAAGCGTCGTCTTTCCAGAACCATGCGCACCAAAAATCAGGATATTTCCGGTCTTGGAGGTACGGTCATTTCCCTTGGCCTCCGCCTGAATGATCGCGTTTGCAATCTGATCCTCCAGCTCCGGAATCTGTGTGAAGCCTGCAAACAGGCTGCGCAGATGATCCGGAATCGTCAGATAATCGCCTTCTTCATACGGCACATCATCGTAGTCCTCTTCATATGCAGCTTCGTTTTCTGCTTCATCAGCTCCTGCATCTTCGTAATCGCCGTCATTTGCATACGCCTCATCTTCTGAAATGCTGTCACTTTCAGCCGCGTGTCCATCAAAACCGGCTTCTTCTGAATAGTTGTCGTCAGTATCCTCACCATACAAATCATCTGCTTTATCGTCGGCCATCTCCGCCGCAGCCGCAGCTTCCTGCTTTGCCTGCACTTCCGCTGCATTTTCATCCATATCCACCGGCTCAGTCTCTCTGCTGTCCCGGATCGCGGAAGATTCCAGAATCTGCTGCGGTGCATTCTGCCGTGCCTGTTCCATTGTAACCGAAAGCTCCTGCTCCTCCAGTTCCTCGCCCTCATTTTGAGCCACTGCTGCTTTCTCCAAATAACGGCTGCCGAATCGTCCTCTGCGAACCGGTTTCTGCTCCTCTTTTGCACCCGGGAGTTTCTTCTCGGCCTGCTCCTTCGGAAGACGAATCTTCTCCTCTTCCATCAATTCCTGGCGCGCTGCTTCCATCAGTTCTTCCCGCTCCGGCATCCGGATTGTATTACCCGGTGCCTCCGGCTCTTCTTCATAAGTCGGGAGTGCTCTGCGGTTGCGAAGCAGTTTTTCCGGATTGCTTGTGTACTGCAGTGCCTCTCTCTGCGCATCCGTCAGATCTTCCTGTGCCATATCCGTCATCGTCGTCTTCGGCATCGAAGCGAGGCGCTCTTCTTCCTCACGCTTCCGCTCCTCTTCCTCCTCGAGACGCTGCTGCTCCTGACGTCTTGCTTCCTCCTGGCGTTTCTGTTCCTGAATTCTCGCCTCTTCCTGGCGCGCTTCCTCTGCAAGTTCCTCGTCTCTCATGCGCTGTTCCTGGCGGAGCTGCTCTTCCTTTTCCTGCTTTGCCTGCTCTGCCTTCTTTGCGATCTCTTTTCCCTTATCGCCCATGGACAGCAAAATATCATCGATGGAAAGGCGGCCCGCCGTGTGCGGCTGTACCTTCGGTGCCTCCACCTTCTGTGTCATCTGAATCCGGCTCTCAACGGAAGCTGGAAGATCCTCATCCGGGATCTCCGCCTTTCGTGCCACGCTGGACACAATCTTCTGCATATCCCGCGCAATATCGCGCTGGAATTTTTCCTTATCGAAGATCGGCGGCTCCGGGGTCTGCTGTACGCCCTGTGCTGTGGCAGAGGATGCTTCATTTTTCTGTACTGCCGCGTCCGCCACTCCGGCCGCAAAATCCGCTGCGCCCTCGCCTGCATCCACAGCAGTGGCTGCAGCACTTTTACCGTCCCCGGCTGTTGTTTTTGCCACAGATGCGTCATACCCTGCTGCATTTTCCTCACCTGCTGCCTCCGCTCCCATATCCGCTGCGGTCTGACTGTTCTGCTCTTGTGCAGCAACCTCCGGCACGCTGGCATTAGTCGTTCCTGCCTGCATATCGTTTACCGCAGCCTGTGCGCCTGCAGCCAGAACCGCTGATGCTCTGCGGATATCATCCGTATCCACTCTTATCGTCGCAGCAACCTCCGGCTGCGCAGCGCCCTGATTCTTCTGATGCTCCTCCAGCTCTGCCTTCCGCGCTGTCACCTGCTCCGCGATCTCTTTTTCGGTCTCCGCCATGATCTTTTCCGCCATGACATCGCCGTCAATGTTGTCCATATTCACGACAACATTATCTTCTGCTTCCGGCTCCGCCTGACTCAACTGTTTCTCCCGAGCTTCCTCCTGCAGGCATTCCTCATAGATCTGCTGCTGCTTCGGTGTCAGCGCCGCATATTTCTTCTTCAGTTCCAGTGCCTTCTGCACGTATTTCCCGCTGTGGAACCATAATACAAGATCATCGCAGGCTGCCAGGCATTTCTGCATCTGCCCTGCCTGACGATACAGCTGTGCCAGCTCATACGCCCAGCGCTCTGTGTATTCCTGCCCAAGATACTCCTCCAGAATCTCGATCTGATCCTCAATCGAGCTGCCTCTTCCGCGGTAAATCTTATATTTCAGAATATATTTGTTGTCGTCGTGCGGCGCCACCTGCACGTAATCCGAATAATACTCCATTGCCTCATCATACTGATGCAGCGCGGTTGTCACCTCTACCAATCGGTATAGAACACTTTTTCCGACCGGCGATTTTTTGTAAGCGCGCTCCAAAATATGTTTGCTGTCCTCCAGACGGCCAGCCGCCTCATAAATCTCACTGATCAGGCAGAGTGTCCGCACATTTCTTACCCTTCGCCAGTCCACCGCATCTGCTACATCGGCCGCTTCCTCATATGCGCCCTGATCGACAAGTTTATCTATTTCCTCCAGTTTGAGGTTATATTCATATTTATCCAATTTTTCCACCCCGTTATCAATCCGTCAGACGGAACTCTTTTCTCCGCCTCGCTGTCTGTGTCTATTCTAATTGTTATCAAGCCATTGCTGCTTCTTCCGATACAGGCAGTCTTTCTGCTTTGTATTGTTTCACACACGGCATGTCTTCTGTCTCACAGTTCTTCACCGGAATTCTCTTTTAACCGAATCCTCGGAATTTTACTGCTTTCTTTCTTACTTCTATCTTTTATAGTGTTAGTTTCAACTCATTTTTATTTTTCTGTTCTTATTTCATCGCATTTTTTCGATCTATATCACCTGAAAATACACAGAAATAACCATCTTTCAGTGTACCATACCTGTATTTCCTTGTCAAAACATCCCGGCAGAAAAATGAGGATTTTTCTGGAAAAAAACGGAGATGCGACTTTTTCGCATCTCCGTTTTCTATCTTTTTTATTTAGTTTTTCTGATTTGGTTTTTTATTTGCTATTTTTATCGATTTACATTGGAGAGGTTCTTTTCCTGCCGGTTCGTTTATAAAGAGATAAAATCGTTTCTTTACACGTACTTTTCTTTTATAAACCATGTGGTTTTCTTTTCGGAATGCTTTTCAGGAATCTTCTGATTCTCTGTTCCGCATCGCTGTCCGCTTTCCTGTGTCCTCTATATCTCTCACATCTTTTTCTTGGATCGTATGTCTTACTTTGTACTTTGATCTGATCCTGTTTGATTTCATCTTTTGACTTCATCTTATTTGATCTGATCTTACATTTTCTTCTTCGATCCTGTCATCTGTACGCCCTTCATAAATTCTCATGAGTGTTTTGATACGGTTGTAAGAGCGTTGTTTGAAAAACCTTTGTAGAACTACCGCTTGTGCGGCCTCTTTTGGTTCCGGTCTTCTTTTTCATCTTTCTTTTCTGATGTGAACGAAATCGGTATCTTTTGCTTTGGATTTTATCATCCTGCATTTTGATACCTGATCTGTGAATTTTCTTCTGCTTTGCGTTTCAGGAATGGATAACCGGTTTTGTTATCACATCCTGCAGATTGAGAAATAGTCACTGAGGATCATTTACCGGAGCAAATCAGGCGATCTGTTGAGTAAATGTGCTCTACCAGATGATTCGTCCTCTCTCCAATTATCGTTTTAATACGATCACTGTGAATCAGTTCTGATAGAGGTCTTTTTTACAGGAAACATTTACTTCGCCACATGCTGTAAAATGATGTGAGACTGTATCCACTGGAATCGACCTCCTGTCCTTTGGTTGTTATGTCTATAGTTGTAATCTATAGGAACAACTCTTGTCTGTTGTTGCTTGTATGATAGCAGAATCCCTCTATTTTGTCAATACTATTCTTATATTTTATTTAAATTTTTTCTATCTTATTCTTTATATTTTATTCTAGCTGTTAATTGTATTTATTTTTATATTTTATCAGATTATTTATACTGTATCTATTTTTCCGGAAAATTCGACAGTAAACAAAACGGATATTTGTTGTTCTAAACTCACAAGGGACTTGCTTGACTCGGTTAAATAAAAAGGCACCATGGCACCTCAGAAAACAGATTTATTTCTGCCTTCCAGAATACCATGGTGTCCACCTTTTCTCTTAACTGAGTCCGGAAATTTCCATTTCTATGGAAAATCATCATTTTCACGGAAGCTTACACTCTGCATATGCTTCAGCTATCTCTTTTTCTCTTATTTTACCCGATTGTAGTTGATCAGGCAGCCGTCGAGAATGATCTTTCTCTCCTCTGCCGTCATCTCGCCAAGCTTCAGCGTAAACGGTGTAAGACCGCCGTCCTTTACCACGTAAGCCGGAATCTCGGATGCACAGTTCTCTACCTGCGCGCGGATATTCGGGATGAACAGGTAATCTCCGTTTGCAAACGGCAGCTCGCCCTCATCGATCAGGAACGGAAGCATACCCCAGTTGATCAGATTCGAACGGTAACGCTTTGTCGCATAGCTGTTCGCGATATTCGCCCAGCCGCCGAGTACCTTCTGGCAGGATGCTGCCTGCTCACGCGCAGAGCCGTCGCCCGGTTTTACTGCAAAAATTGTGCTGCCGATGCCGGTATTCTCCGCATTTACGCCCGCGCCTGCCTCGGATGCTTTCACTGCTTCAAGCACCGGTCCAAGATCAGCAAGTGCTTCTTCCATGCTGCGGCCCTCTTCTCTCGCCTTCTCTGCCGCCTGCACTTCCTTTGCACGTCCCACATACGCCGGATCTTTTCTGGAAAGTGTGAACTCTGCCAGACCAAGCGGGTTGGAACGATAGGAGGAAGTCTCTCCAGACGGAATCAGCTCGTCGGTCGTCGTAACCGGATCGTGAATCTCGGAAACAACCTTCAGTACCAGATTGTCGGTGAGTGCACACATTGCCGGCCAGTCCTTGATATTCGGACCAAACTTGATCTCTACGCTCGGATCTGCCACGCCCTTGCTGTCGAAGACGCGGTTTGCATAAATCGCGCTGTCGAAGAAGTATTTTGGTTTCGTGAAATCGACGTCGATGTCGGTTGCCGCCGTCAGATAGCCCTTGTTTGCTGCGGTTGCCGCGATGGAACGGGCATCCATCAGTGCTACGGATGCGATCTGTCCGCTCTGAAGCTTCGAGCCCTCGCGGTTCGGGAAGTTTCTCGTCGAATGGCGGATACTGAATGCGTTGTTTGCCGGTGTATCGCCTGCTCCGAAGCACGGTCCGCAGAACGCAGTCTTTACGATTGCGCCGCTCTGAATCAGATCGGCCATTCTTCCGTTTTTCGCCAGCTCCATATAGATCGGCGTACTTGCCGGGTAAATACTTAACGTAAATTCATCGCTTCCGATATAATTGCCGCGCAGAATATCCGCTGCATCGCAGATATTTTCGTAGCCGCCGCCCGCGCAGCCCGCAATGATACCCTGATCTACGTACAGCTTACCGTTTCTTACTTTATTTTTCAGTGTGAAATCGACTGCGCCGTCAAGGCTGACTTTCGCACGCTTCTCTACATCATCCAATATATCCATCAGATTTGCATTCAGTTCTTCGATGGTGTAGGTGTTGCTCGGATGGAACGGCATTGCGATCATCGGACGAATCTCGCTAAGGTCAACCGTTACCACACCGTCATAGTACGCAACTGCGCCCGGATTCAGTTCGCGGTAATCCTCGCTTCTTCCGTGGATCTCATAAAACTCTTTGATTGTATCATCTGTTTTCCAGATGGAGGACAGGCAGGTCGTCTCGGTCGTCATAACATCCACACCGATACGGAAATCTGCGCTTAAGTTTGCAACGCCCGGTCCGACAAACTCCATGACCTTATTGTTGACATAGCCGTTTGCAAAGACAGCGCCGATAATCGCCAGTGCGATATCCTGCGGACCGACTCCTTTTACCGGCTTGCCGGTCAGATAGATTGCTACGACGCCCGGCATGTTGATATCATACGTCTGGCCAAGCAGCTGTTTTACCAGCTCCGGTCCGCCCTCACCCATTGCCATTGTACCAAGCGCACCGTAACGGGTGTGAGAATCCGAACCGAGGATCATTTTTCCGCCGCCCGCAAGCATCTCTCTTGCAAACTGGTGGATGACTGCCTGATGAGGCGGAACATAGACACCGCCGTACTTTTTCGCACAGCTCAGTCCAAACATGTGGTCGTCTTCATTGATCGTTCCGCCGACTGCGCAAAGGGAATTGTGACAGTTGGTCAGCACATACGGAACCGGAAATTTTTCCAGTCCTGACGCACGTGCAGTCTGAATGATTCCAACGAATGTAATGTCATGTGAGGTCAGCTTATCGAATTTGACTTTCAGCTTTTCCATATTTCCGGACGTATTGTGGTCACGGAGAATCGAGTACGCGATCGTATTCTTTGCCGCTTCCTCTTTGGAAGGTACCTGATCGCCAAGTGCCTGATGCAGTCTTGCCGCCGCATCCGCATTGTCTTCGATAAGCTCTGTGCCATTTAACAGATATGCTCCTGTGTCGTACAGTCTGATCATAATGTTCCTCCTCTTGTTGTTTACATTTATGTAACGATTCAGCACCAGACCAAATTCTGTGAGTCCATCTGTTCACAATCCGTTTTGCTGCCCGTTTCATAACTGAGCAGCTGCCGCAAAATGCTGAAACCACTTTGTGACATGGTTCTGAATCGGTATTTATTACAACACAAGGCTGCTAAAAAGCAGCCCTGCCAGTATCTTTTCTTTAAAATTGTATACACGAAATGCACCGACATGCGCGGCAGTTCTGCACACTAAAAAGCTGTTTCTTCTATTAGATATAATATAGAAATCAGCTAATCAGCTTCTTCTCAGCCGCAGCGAAGCCGGAACTTCTGTGCTTCCTTTTCGCTGTGCACCATCTCGATCTCAGCGCCGAGGCTGCGCAGCTTCTCGTCAAATAACTCATATCCGCGCTGAATGTAGACAATATCGTCGATCGTCGTGATACCATCTGCCGCCAATCCTGCAATCACAAGCGCCGCACCTGCACGCAGGTCCGGAGCACTCACTCTTGCGCCGGAAAGCTTCTCCACGCCTGTGATGATCGCGGTATTTCCCTCCACGCGCACCACGGCTCCCATCCGGGTCAGCTCGTCCATGTATTTGAATCGATTTTCAAAAATACTCTCTGTCACAATGCTGGTACCCTTTGCAAGTGCCAGCGCCACACCGATCTGCGGCTGCATATCCGTCGGATAACCCGGATACGGCAGCGTCTTGACATTCGTACTGCAGAGGCGCTTGGATGCCACCACACGAACCGCATTGTCGAACTCCTCCACCTCACAGCCGATCTCCAGCAGCTTCGCCGTCGTCGCCTCAAGATGCTTCGGAATGACATTTTTCACGGTAATATCGCCCTTTGTCGCCGCAGCGGCAAACATAAAAGTACCGGCCTCAATCTGATCCGGGATGACGGAATATTCCGTGCGGTGCAGTTTCTGTACGCCGCGGATACGGATCACGTCCGTACCTGCGCCCTTGATGTTCGCTCCCATGCTGTTTAAGAAGTTTGCCACATCGACTACGTGCGGCTCGCGCGCGCAGTTCTCAATGATGGTATAACCTTCTGCCATCGATGCCGCCATCATGATATTGATCGTCGCACCGACGGAAACGGTATCAAGGAAAATGTGGCTGCCGCGCAGATGGTCTGCCTGCGCCACAATGAATCCATTTCGAATATCTACTTTGGCTCCGAGTGCACGGAAGCCTTTGATATGGAGGTCGATCGGTCGGCTGCCGATGTTACATCCGCCCGGAAGCGGTACCTCCGCCTTTTTATATTTGCCAAGCAGTGCACCGATCAGATAGTAGGAAGCACGGATTCTCTTAATATAATCGTAATCCACGCTCACATCTCCGATGTTCTCACTGTTCATCATAACCGCATGTCTTGTAATCCGCTCTACCTTGACGCCGATGCTTTCCATCGCCTCGAGAAGTACATTGATATCCCGAACGTCCGGAAGATTCTCAATCAGTACCGTATCATCCGTCATTATTGCAGCCGCGAGAATACCGAGCGCCGCATTTTTTGCACCGCTGATGTTAACTTCACCTGCCAGCGGATTGCCGCCTCTGATAATATACTGTTCCATAGGACACCTCTATCGTTTCTTTATACTCCGCCGCGAATAGCCGCCCCCTCTGCGGACATACTCTAGGCTTATCAAAGCGGATATTCGCAATCCGCTTCGCTACTTGCTCATAACCGAGCAGCTGCTTCGCAGCTTATCAGGAGTGGCTAATACCACTCCTGATACAAGCAAGACCACTCACTGCTTGTTGTTCACCGCAACTGAAACAAAGGTCTTGCTTGACTCGTTAAATCTATCTGTAAAGTATAACACATTCTGCCCGTTTGTAAACAAAAATTAAAGATTTAGACATTTTTTGGTTATTTTTACCCAACATTTATTACTTTTTCCGCCTTACGCTGTAACCAAACGTTCCAAGCTTCTTACCGAGTCCGAAGTATTCCCCGTGAGAATATACCATCAGATCCGCACGGTTTAAGTCAAATTTGCCTTTTTCATCCATATAGGCACCATCGACTTCCACCGATACAACGTCCGCGATGAACATATGATGGGAGCCAAGCTCCAGCACCTGCTTTACGCGGCAGCCAATATTGACCGGACTCTCCTCAATCAGCGGCGCGTCCACGCCCTCACACTTGCCCGGTGTCAGATGCATCTCGGCAAATTTATCGACATCTTTTCCGGAACGCACGCCGCAGTAATCAGTGGCACGCACCAGCTTTTCTGTCGTGAGATTGATTACAAACTCACCGGTCTCCTTTATTATATGGTAGGAATACCGTTCCGGCCGGACGGAAATGGATACCATCGCAGGGGAGCTGCAGATCGTACCTGTCCACGCCACGGTAATGATATTCGGCTTTTCCTCCGGCTTCTGGCAGCTCACCATCACTGCCGGAAGCGGATAGAGCATATTGCCCGGTCTCCAGATTTCTTTTGCCATTTCTTTTATACCTCACTCATGCGATTTATTGCTGCCATAAACGACGGAACGAGCTGCTTTTTACGGGACACAACGCCCGGAAGCGGCGCGCAGTTGTTCGTCGCCTTCTGGTGAAATGCCTCCTCCACCAGCTCATCCGCGCCCTTGCCGTAGCAGAGAAGCTCGGTCGATTCTTCAATGATATCCGTCAGCATGAAGAACATCATATCTGTATCATGCTCCGCAAATACTTTTTCCATGTAAGGCATCAGGCGCTGTTTGATTGTCTCCAGCTCTTCCATGCTCATCGATGTGATCTGACCGATTCCGATATTCCAGTCGCCAAATTCAAATTTTTTGAAATCCTGATAAAAAATTTCTTCCGGCGTCCGGCTTCCAAGGTCGCTGCCCGCCGCAAACATGCTGCGCGCATAACTGTCACACTCGATCTGTGCGATCCGCGCCAGGTTCTGTGCGGCTTCGATGTCCATCGGAGTACACGTCGGCGAGCGGAACAACAAAGTATCGGAAATGATTGCCGAACACATCAGACCTGCAATCTTCGGCGGGATCTCCACGCCCTGCTCCTGATACATCTGGTAAATAATCGTACACGTGCAGCCCACCGGCTGATTGCGGAAGTAGACCGGCGACATCGTCTCCAGGGAACCGAGCCTGTGATGATCGATAATCTCCATGATCTCTGCGTCCAGCACGTTGTCGACCGCCTGCGACACCTCATTGTGGTCAACCAGAATCAGGCCGCGCTTGCGCACACCGAGAAGATTTCGTCTGGAAATCATTCCCACGTACTTGCCGGTCTGATCGAGGATCGGGAAGTCACGGTAACGTTTCTTTGACATGACATCCCGGATAATCTCTGTGTAATCGCCCAGACGAAACGTCTGAAGGCTCTCTTTTCTCATAAAGAAATCAACCGGCATACTCTGGTTGATCAGCCGTGCCACCGCATACGTATCAAGCGGCGTCACAATAATCGAGCAGTTCCGGTCACGAGCCAGGCGCTGAATCGTTCTTGATACCGGTGCACCGAGGCACACGACAATACAGCCCGCCTGCATCTCGATCGCGCAAAGCTGGGACTCATACCGGTTGCCCAGAATGACCATGTCATGCTCTTCAATATAGTTTTCCATGACATCCGGATTGGCCGCCGCAATCACGACTTTTCCTTTGTCAAAATAGCCATCCTCATCTCCAACAACCATCTCCGCATCCAGCGTCTCAAGAATGTTGCGGTACGGTGTCTTCGCCACGGACACGATTGCGCTGTCATACTCTTCCATGTACGATTTTGCAATATCATTGACCGTGATCAAACCCTTCAGCTGGTTTTCCTCATTTGTAATCGGAAGTGTGAACACATTCTGCGTCATCATGAGATTCCATGCATTTTTCAGCGAAATGTTGCTCCGCACGCCCGGCACCTGACGGATTGCCATGTCCTTGACGCGCGTTCCGATGTTGTCGAGAAAGACTGGCGGCTCCACCTGAAAATGCTCCAGCACATACTGTGTCTCCGCGCTGATCTGACCCGCGCGCACCGGCACATAACGGAATCCTCTCTCCTTTGAATTTTTCAGATACGCATAGGAAATCGCGGCACAGATGGAATCGGTATCCGGATTTTTGTGGCCGATCACGCAGACTGTGCGCTTCAGCTCCTCCGGGTTTCCAAGCCCCGCTTCATCCTTTTTTTCTTCTATTTCCAGGAATTTATCCTTGTTTTCCATTGTCACGCTCCCCTGTGGATTTCTTTGTTACAAGTTACTTCCGCCGAACGTTCTGAACGCCGGCCACAGACCCATTCGTTTCACTCATTGTCCGCTGTCTTCGACAGCTCCTGTCTGTAGCTCATGGTCGTTCCACCCATCCCAAAATGCCAATACAGCTCTTTCACAAATAAATTTGTTCCAGAGCTGCCTTAGTATTTTGCTGCTGTTCAGAACTGGTTACGCAATTTCCAAAGCTACCTTCATCATGTCCGCGAAGCTGGTCTGGCGCTCTTCGGCAGTGGTTACTTCGCCGGTTACGAGGCTGTCGGAGATTGTGCAGATCGTCAGGGCATTCTTTCCGGTGCGGGCTGCGTTCATATAGAGCGCTGCTGTCTCCATCTCAACTGCCAGTACGCCCATCTTCTGCCATGCTTCTGTGGTCGGTCTGTCGCTGTAGAAAACATCGGAGCTTGCCACATTTCCTACTTTGTAACCGATATTGCCCATTTTTTCTACCTGGTCAACCGCCTTGCGCAGAAGATCAAAAGACGCGATCGGTGCAAAGGTGCCTGGAAGATTGTACTGCGCTGCATAATTGGAATCCGTGCACGCACCCATTGCGATTGCAAGATCGCGGATCTTCAGGTCTGCATTTAAGGAGCCTGCCGTACCGATACGGATAATATTTTCTACATCATAAAATTTGAACAGCTCATAGGAATAAATTCCCATGGACGGCATACCCATTCCGCTTGCCATAACAGATACTCGCTTGCCATTATAAAATCCTGTGTAGCCATTTACGCCGCGTACGTTGTTTACCAGTACGGTGTCAGTCAGAAATGTCTCCGCGATATATTTTGCGCGGAGCGGATCACCCGGCATCAGTACGGTTCTGGCGAAATCTCCTTCTTTCGCTGCGATATGTGGTGTTGGTATATTACTCATATTAAAATTCTCCTTTTCTTATTTTTTAACCGAATCAATCAAGTCCCCTGTGAGGTTGCGCAAAGCCATAAGCAGTGGGCAAGTAGCGAAGCGGATTACGAATATCCAATTTGGCTCGAAACAGATATCTGCAACTTTCCTGCTTCGGTTAAAACCTGTATACATTTTTATTTTACTACAAATACTGCCGAAAAGAAACCCGTTTTTCGCCAAACTTCTTTTGTCCTAATCGCACAGTTCTTTATCGTTTTAAAGCGATATCGTATGTGCATTTTTTATAAATTTTACATAATTTTCTTTTCTTTTTATTGCGTTTTCACTATATATTTACAATTTGTTCATATTTTGTTCACAAGTCATTGCTATAGTATAATCAGTTCTTGAGAGAGATTCTCAGACCAGTGATGTAGTGGTTTTCATTACACATGTTGATAAATTTTTTCATAATAGCCTCCGGTGTACCAGACGCCGGGGGCACTCCTCATTCTTGGGGAATTTTTTGCAGTTCGCCTCAATCACGCGCTATACAGGAAAAGCCGTCGCCGCACAGATTATTCCTCCTCTGTACGGCAGCGGCTTTCTTTTTCTCTCAATGTACCGACTCTTGCCTTTTACAGCGCGAGCTTTTGTGATACACTTTCTCGGCCTGCCGGATCCTCCTGCAAGCAGATCTTCTGCGATATTTCACACTTCGCAGTTTCTCAGCCCTCCTCGATCACCTGCACCTCAAGATAATCAAACTCGATCCCCTCGATGAAGCTGTCCTGATAAAAGCGCACCTTGCTGTGACGCCGGAACTCACTGACATTTTTTTCCAGCCAGATCGGACGGCCAAGGTCAAATTCATGGCAAATCTCATCCAGTCCGCGGAATATTTTGTGCGTTCTCGTATCGTCGCTTGCTTCCTCATACACGGTGTCTTTTTCCATGCGGTTGTCTTTCCAGATTTTTCCCCATAAACGAAACATTATTTTCTCCTATTCTGCTGTGTCGGTTTCCGGATTCAGATAGCGGTACGTAATCTGCGACAGCTCTGCAATCCGCGAAATCGCCTGATCCTTGCTGCCCCAGTCACTGGAAAGCACGACCAGAATATAATCGCAGTCTTTTCCATAAATGATCGCCGCGTCGTTCTCTGTTGTATCCATCTCACCGGTCTTGTTGCCGCACAGCACGCCCTCCGGCAGACCTGCCGGGATCTTGTAGCGCGTATCCTGTGAAAGCAGCAGGCTCTCCATCTCATTGCTCACGGTGCGGTTCACCCAGGTACGGCGGTAAATATCCTCCAAGAGCTTTCCGCAGTCCTTCGCTGCGACCTGGTTAAAATGGTCAGTGCTCGTATTTGTCGCCGGATCGTTAAATCCATTGTATTCCACTGTCATACTGCTGAATCCATGCGATTCAATAAAGGCGTCAACCTTTGCAATGCCCTCCGCATAACTGCCGTCTCCAAGCTTCGCCAGGAGAGCATTGGACGCGCTGTTGTCGCTGTAAACGATCATATTGTGAAGCAGTTCCATAATCTCATCTGTACGGGAAAGCTCGCCGTTTTCAAATGCGGTGTACACGGTTCCCATGATGAAAAGCTTCATCACGCTGGCCGATTTCATCGGACTGTCATGGATCACAAATGATTCTTCCGTAGTCAGGTTCTTACAATACACCGACCACTCTCCGTCATACCCTGCGATCTGATCCTCCAGCTGCTGCTTCAGACTCTGGATCGTCTTTTCCGGATTCCACTGGATCACCGCGTCATAATCTCGAAGCTGCATCGCGTATTTTAATTCCGGAACCGGCAGTTCATTCGGATCTGCAGCTGCGGCTGCCATCGGAAATCGAAACTCTTCTCCGTACTGCGCCTGAAGATGCTTCCATTCTTTATCAAGTGCTTCCGGGTTCAAACCGGCTGCCTCCGTGTCTGTTTCTGTTTCCTGCGCTTCGCTGCCGGATTCCGATTCTGTCTCTGACGCAGTCTCATTTTCATCGGATTTTGCCTCGTCAGCTGACTGATCACCAGAAGAATCCATGTCATCTTTCCCGGACTGTCCATTTTGATCAGAAATATTCCTGCCGTTCAGGCTGTTCGTTTCTCCTGCCGTTTCACCCTGACTCAAATCATTTCCCTCACCGGTATCTTCTGATCCGATATTTTCATCCGCACCGTCTTTCTGACCAGTCCCATCGTCTTCTGCATTTTCTGATTGGCTGCCTGTGTCCCCGTTGCCATCTTGCGCTGTGGTATCTTTCTCGTCTTGCCCACCGGAAAGTCCGCCTTTCTGCCCATCGGCATTTCCGCCCGCTGCATTACTGTCATTCCCGTGAGAGCTTTCGTCTGCCACAGCTTCCGCAGATTCCGCCTGCTCGCCGTCCGTCTGCACCTGATTACTCGACGCCTCTTTCGCCATCTCCGGTACGGACAGTGCCAGAAACGCAAGTACAAAACCGCCCATCAGCATCAGCTCCGTGCGGTTGCCTTTATTTTTCTCTTTTACTTCCTCTACAAAACTTTTTGTCTGATCTTTGATCCTGTCCAGAAATTCCTTCACGTGTTGTTCCTCTCTTTTTCTGTCAGTTCATCGGGTGACTGCTGCACTCCCGCAAAATACACCTGTCATTCTTTTATGGAGTGGTCATAGATTGCTATAGTATAGCACATCAGATGCATTCTGCCAAATTTATTTTGGTCCTGCATAACCAAAACCGCCGCAAAGATACCCGTTTCAATTTGTCGCGGCAATCAGATTGTGGTATGATAAGGAAAAAGTCCACATTGCTGCTTCTCATTCGCGCAGCCTGGTATTGGACTGAAATGAGCTGTCATTACATTTATCTGTTAGGAGGAATACATTATGCCTGATTCATCAAACCTTGGCCTTATCCATATTTACTGCGGCAACGGAAAGGGAAAAACCACCTGCGGCATGGGACTGTGCGTGCGCGCAGCGGGATTTGGATTCCGTGTCCTGATCTACCAGTTCATGAAAAATAATTCAACCAGCGAACGAACCGCGATGGCGCACATCGAAAATATCACATTTCTTCCCGGCCTTGAGCAGGAAAAATTCAGTTTCCGCATGTCAGAGGACGAAAAAGCGGAGCATCGCCGTTTTTATGCCTCACAGCTGCAGCACATCTCGGAGATGGTAAAGGATGGCTCCTTTGACGTACTGTTTCTTGATGAGGCCGTTTACTGCATCCGCAGCGGACTGCTTGAGGAAGCAGCGCTCCTTGATTTTCTGAAAAACAAACCGGAGCATCTCGAGGTCATCCTGACCGGCCAGGATCCGTCACCTGCGCTTATTGAATGCGCAGATTATGTATCAGAAATCCGGAAGGTGAAGCACCCGTTCGATAAAGGAGTTCGGGCGCGGAAGGGGATTGAGCGCTGAGTAAAAACACAGCTCACGCACTAATTGAAACCATCGATAAAGTCAGCATTTCCTGCCATAAAGATTTCCGTGATAAATAACTACGGGCCGGTGAAAAACCAAATTTAGCTTTTCACCGGCCCATATTTTGTAATTTCAGCAGTCCGCTCTATCCTGCCTCTGGCAGTACGTCCGCCAGAAATTCCAGATACCGGCTGCTGCCGCCCAAAATATCATTATACTCCAAAATGTTGTATTCGTTGATCTTGTCGTAATACGGCGAGTCCTCATCTTTCAGCTCATAAAAGCTTCCATCCGCCGTCCAGTAGCCCTGCGCGCAGAGCACCGGAATCTCCTCGCTTAAATCCAGCAGATATTTCTGATATCCCGTCATTGGAAAGCCCAGGCGGTCCGCCAGAATACTGTAGAGATAATTGAGGCTCGTCTTCTCGATCGTCTCCTCCTGAATATCATAATTCGCCCAGATTACAAACGGAATCTTATATTTTTCCATCCGCTCCTCCGGCGTGAGATCCTCGTCCTTTTTGCCGAGCAGATATTCATACGTATTATCTCCGAGATTTGCCTGGTGATCACCGAACATCACGATCACAACCGGCTCCTCCTCTTTGCTGAATGTATCGACGAGATACTCAAACATTGCATCTGACTGACGAATCAGATTCACATAGATCTTTGTCCGCGTCTGATCGACCTCCGGGTTTTCCACATCGATAGACAAATCCAGATTTTTCGTATTTTTCGCAAAGTAATCCCCGTGATTCTGTACCGTTACATTCCAGGAAAAGAGTGGATTACCGGTCTCTTTATTTTTTTCAAACTCCGCGACAATACGCTCCGCTAATGTCTGATCCGAAATATAGCTGCGGATATATTCCTGATTTTTAAAATCATCCCGCGTATAAAATGTATCAAATCCAATCTGCGGATACACAATATTCCTGCGGTAGTTTGTGCCGCGATACGGATGCATCGCAAGCGTCGTGTAGCCCTCCGATTTCAGCTCCGATGCGATCGACGGAAGATTTCCCCGGACAAACAGATTGAAGCCGACCGATGATTCCGGCAGAAAGCCCATCGTGTTGCCGGTCAGAAATTCGTATTCTGAGTTCGGTGTGTTTCCGCCAAAGATCGAGGCATACGCATAGCCCTTGATCGTGTTTTCCGTCAGGCTGTGAATGAACGGCATATTGTCCTCAGAGAGATCAAGACCGTTGCCGATGTCTTCATAATCGGCGAAGGATTCGTTCATGAGGACGATGAGATTAGGTGTTTTCTGGTTCTCCGATATTGCCTGCGTATCCGTTCCATTCGCAGTCTCTTCCAGCTTTGACTCATCCTGCGCTGCAGCAGTCTCTTCCTCTTTTTCCCCGGAGTCTGCAAACGTTTCTTCCTCTGACGTATCATCTACTCCAGTCGCCCCACTCACATATGGCTCTGCGATCTCCTCCACCTTGCTGATGGAATACCCGTCCGGTTTATCGACTGACAGATAAAAGCACGTTGTCAGCGTCGTAAAGATCATGTCATAATTTTTATACCGAAGCTGATGCGTAAATCCCATCGAGCGAATGTCGTGCTTCTCCAGAAAATCTGTCTTACAGCAGACGTAATAATAGCTGCCGCCAACCACACACCATGCCAGCAGTACTGCAAGTCTGGCCGCCGGCTTTAACACCCGGCCGCCGCGCAGCTTCAGGCTCACAAGACAGATTGCAAGCGTCAGTAAGGCTTCCATATAAATATACCAGTCTACCTTGTACGTATAGCCGCCCGCCACCGACATCGCTGTTCCGATAGAAAACAGATCTGCACCTGAAAGAGCCATGCCACGGAACGAAATCACGAAACGGTTTGCAATTCCGATCACCGCAATCAATACTGCCATCGTCACTACTGAAAAACGAATACTGCCTGTCAGAATCAGGACAAATGTTTCCAGCAAAAACAGAAAGACGAACGTAAGCACCAGAGCAATCTTATTTAATGCAAAAAAATTGATGTGAAATTTCGCTGCATTCAGATAAAGCAGCGAAAAGTAAACGGCAAACGGAGCCATCGCAAACCAGATCCATGACAAAATCCTGTTCCGCCTGTCATTTAACCGTACCGGCATCAGCGTCAGAATCAAAAGTGCAAGGCAAAGCAATATCACCGCATATGTTTTCGGACTTTTCAAAATGAAGATCTTCCGGTCATCCACCGCGTACAGCAGCGGATGCGTACAGTAATAAATGAGCAGCAGGATTACAATTACCGCTCCAAGCCACCGGAAAACACGGTGCAGTGCATCATCTGTCGATTCACCGTCCGGTTCCGTGCCTCCGCCGAAAGGACTATTTTGAAAAAATCCAGCAGTGCGTGACAGCCATCCCCCCGTCCGGCCGCCTATTTCATGCTCAGTGCGTGCAGACATTCCGTTTCTCTCCGTTTTGGAATGCTTTCAGATTTTTGTACACCTCATGCAGCAGACGCGTGCGCGCCTCAACTGCCGCCCATGCAATATGCGGAGTGATCAGCAGACGGTCTCCGACCTCCAGCTTGCGCAGCGGATTATCCTTACGCATCGGCTCTTCCTCGAGTACGTCGAGTCCTGCCGCCGCAATTTTTCCTTTCTTCAGTGCCTTCGCCAGATCTTTTTCATTGACGATCGGGCCACGTCCCACATTGATAAAGAGTGCGGTCTCTTTCATCTTTTCAAACGCCTCCGCATCCATGAGATGATAAGTTTTATCATTCAGCGGTGCATGGCAGGAAACAATGTCCGATTCTTTCAGCAGAGTATCAAAATCCACCTGACGGTACTCATCACTGCGCTTCTTTCCGGATGCCGAATAGTAGATAACCTCACAGCCGAACGCCGTCGCGATCTGTGCCACCTTTTTGCCGATCGCGCCAAGTCCGATGATGCCCCATGTTTTTCCTGAAAGCTCGGTAAATTTGCGTTCCATATGGCAGAAGGAATCGCTGTTTGCGTACTCCCCTGATTTTACGTAATCATCATAGTAGCGCAGATGCTCCAGCAGGTACAGCGTCATCGCAAATGTGTGCTGCGCAACCACCTCTGTCGAATAGCCGGCAACGTTTGTCACTGTGATGCCGCGCTTGTTCGTATAATCAAAGTCAATGTTGTTTGTGCCGGTCGCTGTCAGACCAATGTATTTGAGGTACTGCGCATCCTTTAAGGTCTCCTCATTCATCGGCAGCTTGTTTACGATCACTGCGTCTGCCTCCGCAATCCGCCCCGGCAGCTCTTCCAGCGTCGTCTTTCCGTAAATTGCCACTTCTCCGATCTCAAAAAAGCGGTCCAGCTTCATATCCTCGCCGAGGCTCTCCGCCTCCAGAATCACTATTTTCATTTATTCTTCCTTTCTTTAAACCGTTCAGAGCACACCTTGCCTCTGAACGGTTACAAATTAAGAAAGGTGCCGCAGACATCGCCCGCAGCACCCACACTTTCTTACAGTCTCTTCAGAAGTTCTTCCCTTTCTTTCTCATAGCCCGGCTTTCCAAGAAGTGCAAACATGTTCTTCTTGTAGCTCTCAACACCCGGCTGGTTGAACGGATTGACACCCAGTGTGTAACCGCTCACGCCGCATGCAAACTCAAAGAAGTAGAACAGCTGGCCAAGATAGAACTCATCCTGCTTCGGGATTTTTACCATCAGGTTCGGTACGTTTCCGTCGGTATGTGCAAGGATTGTTCCGTTCATTGCGCTCTTGTTTACGAAATCAACGGTCTTGCCTGCCAGATAGTTCAGACCGTCCAGATCTACCGGCTCCTCATTTACTGTCAGCTCACACTTGGACTCCTCTACGTTCAGCACCGTCTCAAACAGGATGCGGTTACCATCCTGAATAAACTGTCCCATAGAATGAAGGTCTGTGGTCAGATCAACGGATGCCGGGAAGATACCCTTCTGATCCTTTCCTTCGCTCTCGCCGTACAGCTGCTTCCACCACTCAGATACGTAGTGCAGGCTCGGCTCATAGTTTGCAAGTACCTCAACGGTTTTGCCCTTGCGCAGAAGGATGTTGCGCAGTGCTGCATACTGCAGTGCGTCGTTCTCCTCAAATGCATCCTCGAGTGCGTGCTTTCTTCCGGAAGCTGCGCCCTCCATCAGCTTATCGATATCTGCTCCGCTGACTGCGATCGGCAGAAGGCCTACTGCGGTCAGAACAGAGAAACGTCCTCCAACGTCATCCGGAACAACAAAGGTCTCGTAGCCTTCCTCGGTTGCCAGCTTTTTAAGCGCTCCTCTTGCCTTGTCAGTTGTAGCATAAATTCTCTTTGCAGCCTCTGCCTTGCCATATTTCTTCTCCAGCATTTCCTTGAAGATACGGAATGCGATGGCCGGCTCTGTCGTTGTACCGGATTTGGAAATGACATTGACTGAGAAATCACGGTCACCGATCACATCCATCAGATGTGTAATATAGGTACTGCTGATGCTGTTTCCTACAAAATAAATTTCCGGTGTCTTGCGTACGGACTTCGGAACCATGTTGTAGAAGCTGTGGCGCAGGAACTCAATCGCTGCTCTCGCTCCAAGATAGGAACCGCCGATACCGATCACAAGCAGAACCTCACTGTCGCTCTTGATTTTCTCTGCTGCTTTTTTGATTCTTGCAAACTCTTCTTTATCGTAGTCCGTCGGAAGGTCGATCCATCCGAGGAAGTCATTGCCTGCTCCGCTGCGTGATACCAGCTCTTCCTTTGCTGCGGCAACGATCTTTTTCATTGACTCTACTTCCGCGTCTTTTACAAAACCGGATACTTTGGAATAATCAAATGTCACTTTGCTTTCCATGGCCATATCTCCTATTCTTTGCTTTCGCTTGTCTTTTCTGCACGTCAAAGCGGATATTCACAATCCGCTTCACTGCTCATCTGCAACCGAACAACTGCTTGCAGCCTGATTCGGTGAAACCGCCGCGGCATATCGCCGTGAAATCGGTCTGTGTCGCCCTGTTCCGGGACTTCCACACGCTGTCCATTTTAGCAGAATGAAGCGCCTTTGTAAAGCAGGGAAAATGTGCTTTGCGCCGCCAATCTCCGCTGATATTCCAGACAACAAAACCCCGCCACAGGCTGCGCAAGGGTATTGCAGCCTTATGACGGGGATTTTACATACCGGATCAGATCTCAAGATCAGCGGTTGAGCCTGTCTCTTTTCTTTCCTGGCTGGATCACGAATTCAAAAACTCCTTCAGCACCTCTTTCAAAATCCGCTCCTGATCCTTTGGATCCATCTGGCGCAGCAGCTCCGCGCGGCCATCCCGTTCCCGGTCATGCTCCGCCGCAGCCTCCTGCATGCCGGTCTTTATCCGTGAAAGATTTTCCTTCAGCTCACGCTTTTCCCGCTGTGCTCTCGTCTCCTGCGCAGCTGCTGCCGCTGTTTCTGCTCTCGCACGACGTTTTGCCCGTCTTCCTTCTGCTACGGAAACGATCGGAGCGGCAGCCTTCGCTGCCTCCTCATAGGCAGATTCCATGCCTGCTTCACTGTAATCCTTTACGGCTCCGCTGTTCTGCAGATAATCCGTCAGAGAAATTTCAAGCGCTTCGCGCTGATAAGACGTGTCGGAAATTCCATATGCTGCCGCTGTGAGCGCTGCTGCCAGTATTCCCATCCAAAAATACGTATTTCCACGGATCAGTTCACTGCCGTCATGCCACAGGGACATCGTACCTGCAAAAGCGCAGAGTACACTGACTGCCAGACAGATCAGACCGATCCTTTTCCACTGGTGCAGGTTCATCCCCCAGAACCGATATTCCATCAGATTTCTGCGGATCAATGCCTGTACGTCGCCAACCTTTTCATTGAGATGCGTGCAGTACTGAAAACGCTGACGCAGCTGCACGAGGAAACGCCCCGACGCCTCACCGGTATTGCGGGTATCACGAATCAGTCCGGCGTACACCTGCTTTAGTATCAGCTGGCTGACTACACCGACTGCGCAGGCTGCCGCCAGAACGTAAAGTAACACATTGCGGTCCATAATGAATTCTAACATACGGAATCCCCCTTCTTGGCTTTTTCAACGCTCCGGGATTCTCTTCCCGGATGGTTTTATGCTTTAAGCAGACCCCCGCGACGGCGCCTTCGCTCTCGCCCGCTCAAGTACCGCCATTATAGACGCAAAAATCTGATTTGCAAAGAAAAATCGTTCGACTTTTTCTTGCATTTCTTGCGGTACGGGCACTTTTTCAGAGGGATTTCATATCTTTTCACGTTCTGAACGCATGCTTTTTATCCTGTGCTTGCTGCTGACGTGCGGCTGATTTCACAGCCCTTTTCCATACACGTTTCAAGTCTTTTCTGCGCTCTCACGAACACAGGCGTTTTGCAGCTTATGTCCGAATTTTTTCGTACGTTTGATCTTCAATGCTGCACCGGAATCTCCCCATATGCTTCCCCGATCTTTTCGCCGTTCAGCAAATACGCTTTCATCTTTCGCTGCAGCGATGTCTCCTCCGGCAGCTCCTCAAGCGGCAGATCCTTTCTCTTAAAAACCCACTCGAGGAAATCGTCCGCGTCCTGATTCCAGCTCTTTACTTCAAAACGATTCTGAAACTGCAAAATACGGCTTCCCTCCGGCAGCAGTTCCTTTAGCGCAGGACTTAACAGCCAGGAATCGCAGGCAAATTTACTGCCAGCCGTCTTTGGAAAATGCTCTGCAAAAAACTGCTCCGCCATCCGAAATGATTCGTCACACCGCTCCGTCGATAAATCTGCATCCGACGGGATATGCACATGAAGAAGATACGGAGAGTCTTTCTCCGACTGTGCCATTCCTGCATTTTCACCCTCCTCAGAAACAATCTCAAACTCCAGCTCTCCAAGCCGGAATAAAAGCAGAGAAAGCTGTCTTCCTGTCCAGAAATCACGGTCAAATCCGCAGCACCCAAAGCTCACCTCATGCTCCTTCAGAAACCGTGTGAAGCACTTCATTGTATCCGCAAAAATCTTCTCCGGAATTTTTTCTTCTATATATAATGCATGAGAATCCTGCATCGCACGCATCATACACGCCAGAATCTTCATACCATCCGCGTCCGGCGCGTACTTCTCTTTCAGACGTGTGCGTGCGTCCTGCCATTTCTCCGGATCCGTCAGTAAATGAATATCACGCCACGTTTCCTCATCCTCATCCAGCTGTATCTGCTCCAGACGCTCCACCACTTCTGCCGGAAAGTCCAGCAGGTTATAAAGTTCCTCTAATGAAATTTTTTTCTTGTCCATGTGTTCCTCCCAATGGTATTATCTGTGTAAAGCAGACATTCGCAATCCGCTTCGCTCTTCTACGCAGGAATGCCCATCCCGGTCAAAAACGGGTCTGGCTTGTTACCAGACCCTGATCTTCTTTTTTCTATATTCTTAATCTGTCTACTGCTGCATCAGCCACAGTAACTTCATAAAATAATGCCGTCAAAACGGTTTGCGCTATAGCATTCCTCGTTTAGCAGGCCCCGAGAAATCCCTCTACCAGACGCACGCAGTGCTCTGCTGCCTTCTTCTCAAAGGACGGGTAATCCTCGCTCGCACTGTCGTCCGCCTTATCGGAGATCGCACGCAGGATGACAAACGGAATTTCATTCAGATACGCAGCCTGTGCAATTGCAGCACCTTCCATTTCTGTGCAGAATCCATGGAACTGTTCCGTAATTCGATTCTTTACTGCCTTATCTGCGACAAACTGATCGCCGCTCACGATACGACCACGGAACACCTTGATCTCCGGATTTACCTTCTCGCATACCTTCTCAGCCAAATCTGCCATTGTCTTGTCTGCCTCAAACGAAAATACATCCATCTGCGGAATCTGCCCCGGCTCATATCCGAAATTGACCGCATCCATATCATGATGTACCACATCGGTTGAAATCACGATGTCTCCGATGTTAATCTCTGCGTTCAGGGAACCTGCGATTCCTGTATTGATCACGCCGTCGACACCAAACTCATCCGCCAGAATCTGTGTGCAGACCGCTGCGTTTACCTTGCCGATTCCGCTTCTTACGACGACTACCTCTTTGCCGTTTAAAATTCCCTCACAGAAATTCATCCGCGCCTTTTTTACTTCCCGTTTGATCTCCATATCTGCTTTCAGCCGCGCAACTTCTACTTCCATCGCGCCGATAATTCCGATTTTTTTCATGTTTGAAATCCTCACTTTCTATTTCTCGTATTTGTTTTTGCTTTCTATCTTACCGTCCACTTCCTGTCGGTGATATCTTCGCCATTGATTCCTTCGTTTTTTGCACACATCCGCTTTAATTACACACTCATTATAATGAGT
The DNA here is from genome assembly GCA_029225065.1 of Lachnospiraceae bacterium. Taxonomy (GTDB): domain Bacteria; phylum Bacillota; class Clostridia; order Lachnospirales; family Lachnospiraceae; genus Choladousia. Next base: position 55,805 of record JAQXVT010000030.1, read on the forward strand.
TGCTGCTGATATTACAAGAAGAAGGTTTCATACTTTCTGTTTATAACGCCCTAATTAAAACGAATATTCGCAATCCGCCCCGGAACTTACTTGCCTCGGTTAAAAACCACTTGATTAACTTTCTCAAAAACGCTATACTAGGTGGGCGGGGAACATTTCTGAATCTGTAGTTTTTCTGCGGTCCAGATTATGGCCGATATTTTATCAAATAAAAATTTTACTATAGCAGATCTATAAAATAATGCATCCATTCATACTCTGACAGAACCAAAGCAAAGCGGATATTCCAAATTCGCTTCACCAGTTGGTTAAATGCAATTTTTCCGGGTTTGCTATAAGCATAAAGGGAGGAAATTACTATGGTATATAAAACAAAAGGTACCTGCTCTTCAGAGATTCATGTAGATCTGAACGGCGATACGATCGAGCATGTAACATTCGTCGGCGGCTGCTCCGGAAATACCCAGGGCGTTGCCAAGCTGGTAGAAGGCATGAACGCAGAAGAAGCAATCGCACGTCTGGAAGGAATTCGCTGCGGCATCCGTCCGACTTCCTGTCCGGATCAGCTTGCAAAAGCACTGAAGCAGGCACTCGGAAAGTAAATAACAGGGCAGAACTTTTCTGAGTTCTGCCCTGTTTACGTTCAAAATCATCTCTTTATTTTTACATACTCCTGAATTTCTGATATCGCTCTTCCCGGATTTCTTCTCCCGTTTTCTTATCATACCGTTCCAGAAAATCAATAATTTCTGCTCGCATTTTTTCTTTCTGTGAACAGTCAGCGTCTTCCTCCAGAACCTTATCAATCACTCCGAGTTCTTTCAGCTCTCCTGCCGTCAGCTTCATCACTTCCGCCGCTTCTGCCGCGCGCTTTCCATTTTTCCACAGAATCGCCGCAAAGCCCTCCGGAGCGAGAATCGAATAAACAGAATTCTCCAGCATCCACACCTCGTTTGCCACTGCAAGCGCCAGTGCACCTCCGGAGCCTCCCTCTCCGACAATGATGGACAGCACCGGAACTGTCAGGCCCGCAAGTTCAAAGAGATTCCGCGCGATCGCTTCTCCCTGCCCACGCTCCTCTGCCTCTACTCCGCAGAATGCACCCGGTGTATCCACAAATAAAAGAATCGGCCGCCCGAATTTCTCTGCCTGCTTCATCAGCCGCAGCGCCTTGCGGTATCCTTCCGGATTCGGCATTCCAAAATTTCGGAGTTTATTTTCCTTTGTGCTTCTTCCCTTCTGCTCACCGATCACGGTCACATATCGCTTACCGATCTGTGCAATTCCGCCGATTACTGCCCGGTCATCTCCGTACAGCCGGTCACCGTGCAGCTCCAGAAATCGGTCAAAAACGGTATTGATATAATCACCGGATACCAGGCGTGTCATACTGCGCGCTGCCTGTACACGGTCCCAGGCGGTCAGTCCCTGTGAGGCTGTTTCTTTCTCATTTAACTGCAACTTGTCATCCCCCTGTTTTTCTACGCTTTCTGCTGTAAAACGGACATTTGCAATCCGTTTATTGCCCGCTGCTTCGCAGCAAAAATTCCAGTGTTGCCCGCATTTTTTCTCTCTTTACGATTCGATCCACAAAGCCGTGGCGCTGCAGAAATTCCGCGCTCTGAAATCCATCCGGCAGCTTCTGGCCGATCGTCTGACGGATCACACGCGCGCCCGCAAAACCGATCATTGCACCCGGCTCTGCCAAAATTACATCTCCCAGCATTGCAAAGCTTGCTGTCACACCTCCAAATGTCGGATCAGTGAGCACGGAAATATAAAATCCTCCGCTTTCACTGTAGCGCTTCAGAGCCTGTGACACCTTTGCCATCTGCATCAACGACACAATTCCTTCCTGCATGCGTGCTCCGCCGGAACAGCAATATAAAACAACCGGAAGCTTTTCCTGCTCTGCGCGCTCAACCATCCGTGTCAGCCGTTCACCAACTGCCCATCCCATACTGCCCATAAGAAAATCCGGCGACATCGCACCGAGCGCGACCGGAATTCCTCTGATCGCTGCCTTTCCGGTCAAAACTGCATCTGCCAGCCCTGTTTTGGCGCGCAGCTGCTCCAGTTTTTCCTCATATTCCGGAAAATCCAGAGGATTTCCCCCGCACAGACCTGCGTCCCACTCCTCAAAGGAATGCACATCTGCTGTCATTCGTATCCTGGTCAGCGGATCGACCCGAAAATAAGCACCGCATTTCGGGCAGCTGTACCAGCTGTCGCGCACATCCTTTTCATACAGAATTTTTTTACAGGAGCCGCATTTTCGAAACATTCCATCCGGTACCTGCGGAAGAGGCTCCGACCATGTTTCCCGTACATTCCCCATTTCCTTCTGACTGCTGTTTTCAGCTTCTGCTGCAGCAGGTCTTTTGAATTTATCTCTGAGCATCCAAGTTTCCTTTCTGTCTGCCAAACGATAACATTTCATTAATTGCACGCATATCTGCTTCTGCAAACTCCGCACTTCCCACCAGTTCATACAGGAAATCCACATTTGTCGTAATTCCTTCTATAACCAGCTCTCCGAGCGCACTCCTCATTTTCTGGATTGCTTCGTCACGTGATGGTGCATGCACAATCAGTTTGACCAGCATCGAATCGTAAAACGGCGGTACCTCATACCCCTGATACAGCGCGGTGTCCACGCGCACACCATTTCCTCCAGGCAAATGCAGTCCGGTAATTTTCCCGGCGTTTGGCAGAAAACAACGCTCTGGATCTTCCGCAGTAATTCTGCATTCTATTGCATGCCCCAAACAGTGAATCTCCGACTGCGCTCTGGAAAGTGGCTCTCCTGCTGCAATCCGAATCATTTCTTTCACCAAATCAATCCCTGTCACCAGTTCCGTCACCGGATGCTCCACCTGAATCCGTGTGTTCATTTCCATAAAATAAAAATTCTGCTCGTCATCCACCAGAAACTCAACCGTTCCCGCGCTCCAGTAACCGGCTGCTCTCGCTGCCTGTACCGCTGCCTTGCCCATTTTTCTGCGTGTCTCTTCCTTTAAAAACGGAGACGGCGTCTCCTCAATCATCTTCTGATGGCGGCGCTGGATTGTACAGTCACGCTCACCAAGCTGAATGATATTTCCATTCTTGTCTCCCAGCACCTGAAATTCAATATGCTGCGCGCCGCTTAATAATTTCTCCACATACATCTGACCATCGCCAAATGACTGACGCGCTTCTCTTTGTGCCACCGCAAACAGCTCCGCAAATTCCTCTTTCGACGCGGCCTCACGCATTCCTTTTCCGCCGCCTCCGGCGGACGCCTTGATCATCACCGGATAACCGATCTCATCCGCAAATGCCTGTGCAACTTCTGCATCCTCCGTTGCCTCTTTCATTCCCGGAATGACAGGAACGCCTGCCGCTATCATCGTCTTCCGTGCCTGCGATTTGTCTCCCATTTTTTCAATGCATTCCGGAGACGGCCCGATAAAATCAATGCCGCACTGCTGGCACATCCGTGCAAATTTTGTGTTTTCAGAGAGAAATCCAAATCCCGGATGCACTGCCTGTGCTCCACTGACGATTGCCGCACTCAGCACCTGTTCCATGTTCAGATAACTTTCCGCCGGACGCGGCGGACCGATACAGATACATTCATCCGCAAGCTGCGCATGCAGCGCTTCCCGGTCTGCCGTCGAACACACCGCCACTGTTGCGATTCCAAGCTCTCTGCATGCGCGGATGATTCGCACCGCGATTTCGCCTCTGTTTGTAATCAAAATTTTCTGATACATAATTCCTCCTGTGGTTGATTCCTGCGCGCAACTGAACCACATCATCTGCAAATCTCTACTGCACTACGAACGTCAATTCTGCCTCCGTGCATATCTCATCGTCCACATACGCCGTCGCTTTAGCCACACCAACCGGCCCTTTGATTTTCACCAGTTCCGTCTCCAGTCGCAGTACGTCCCCCGGCACTACCTTTCTGCGGAATCGTGCCTTATTGATTCCGCCAAAAAATGCAAGCTTTCCCTTATATTTCTCGCACGATAAAAGTGCTACCGCGCCGGTCTGTGCCAGTGCCTCGCAGATCAGCACGCCCGGCATAACCGGCTCCTGCGGAAAATGGCCTGCAAAAAACGGCTCATTATATGTTACAGCCTTACGTCCCACCGCACGCTTTCCAGACTCCAGTTCCTCGATCCGATCGATCAAAAGAAACGGCGCTCGGTGCGGCAGAATTTCCATAATCTGTTTTGTATTTAATTCCATTTTTTCTACTCCTGTTCCTGACGAATTCGAATCAACGGCTGCCCATATTCCACCATCTGCTCATTTTCAACCATGATTGCTTCCACCACGCCGCTGCAGTCCGCATTTATCTCGTTCATCAGCTTCATCGCCTCAATAATTCCGATGGTCTGTCCTTTCTTTACGATATCCCCTGCCTTCACAAACGGCTCCGCATCCTCGGACGGTGCGGCGTAAAAAGTGCCGACCATTGGGCTGTCCTGCGTGTAGATCTGCGCGTGTGATGCTGTCTTTTCTTCGTCCTGTGGCTGTTCCGCAGATACATTTCTTTCTGACATTCTATTTACACATTCTTCCGCTGTGTGTGACTGTATCCCATTCTTATACGGCATTGTATCTTCCTGCAACATTTTGTGCATTCGCGCATCCGGCTCTGTTCCCTGTTTTCCTTCAATTTTGATTCGCACATCCATATCCTGATACTCAAACAACGCCAGATCTGCTGCTTTTACATGATCGATTACAGTAAGAATTTCTTCCAGTTGAAAATTCATATATTTTGTACTCCTGATTTTATATCGTATTCCTGTCAGACAGTCCTGCACCAGTCAGCCAAAGCGAATCTGTACAATTTGCTTCCCTATGCAGCCCGATCTATATCTGACAACCCGCGCTATTTATATGTGTACCTTTCTTTATGCATCTCACCCGACAAACTTCTTCACCAGAAGGCTTCCATTATGTCCGCCAAAACCAAGCGAGTTGCTGATTGCTGCAGTCACTTCCCGTGACACAGCTTCCTTCGTATAGTTCAGATCCATTTCTTCCTCGGCCTCCTCAAAACCGGCCGTTGCATGAATGAAATTCTCCTGTACTGACTTTACGCACACGATAAATTCCACCGCACCTGCTGCTCCGAGCATATGCCCTGTCATGGATTTCGTCGAATTGACATTCAGCTGATATGCCGCCTCTCCAAACGCCTTCTTAATTGCTCTCGTCTCAAAAAGATCATTGTGGTGCGTTCCTGTACCGTGCGCATTAATATACTGCACTTCCTGCTCCGTCAGCTGCGCCTCCTGCATGGCAAGACGCATGGCGCGGGCTGCTCCATCTCCATCCTCACACGGAGAGGTAATGTGATAGGCATCGCAGGTCGCTCCATAACCGCCGACCTCCGCCAGAATCTGTGCGCCGCGCGCCTGAGCATGCTCATAGGATTCCAGCACAACAACGCCTGCTCCCTCTCCCATGACAAAGCCGCCTCTTCGTTTGTCGAACGGCAACGATGATGCCAGCGGATCCTCCGATGTACTAAGCGCTGTCAATGCTCCGAACCCGCCAATTCCAAGCGGGCAGATCGCTGCCTCTGTACCGCCAGCCACCATCACATCTGCATCACCGCACTGAATTGCCCGTACTGCCTCACCGATTGAATGAGTTCCGGTCGCACAGGCCGTTACGATGTTGACGCACTTGCCTTTCAGTCCAAAATGAATTGCTGTATTTCCCGCCGCCATATTGGAAATCATCATCGGAATCATCAGCGGCGGAATGCGTCCCGGTCCCTTTGTCTCCAGCTTCTCATAAGCTTTTTCCATGATCTGCATGCTTCCGATTCCACAACCGATCGATACGCCCACTCGCGTCAGATCTTCTGTTTCCAGTGCAAGACCGGACTGCGCAATCGCTTCTGCACTTGCTGCCACTGCATACTGGCTGAACAGCTCCAGCCTCTTTGCTTCTTTAAATTCCATTGTGGCAAGCGGGTCAAAATTTTTCACCTGCGCTGCCAGCTTTGTTTTATATTTTTCCGTATCGAAACGGTCAATCCGTCCGATTCCGACTGTTTTCTTTTTCAGACTCTCCCAGAATTCTTCTGTTGTATTTCCAATCGGAGAAATCACTCCGGTTCCTGTCACTACTACTCTTTTCATTCTGTTATTTCCTTATATTTTAATAATAAATGTAGGTCCCAATCTACTGCTTGATTCGGTTAAATCCCCATACCGCCATCTACCAAAAATACCTGTCCGGTGATATAGCCGGCATGCTCTGATGCGAGAAACGCTACTGCCTCTGCGACATCCTCCGGCCGTCCCATCCGTCCAAGCGGAATCTGTGCCATTACTGCTTCCTTTACTTTTTCCGGCAGCACAGCCGTCATATCCGTATCGATATAGCCAGGTGCTACCGCATTCACTGTAACATTTCTGCCCGCCAGCTCCTTTGCCAGACATTTCGTCATGCCGATCACTCCGGCTTTTGCCGCGCAGTAATTCATCTGCCCGGCATTTCCTCTTACACCGGAAATTGAAGAAATGCTGATGATCCTGCCGCTTCGCTTTTTCATCATCTGCTTTCCGGCCAGCTTCATGCAGAAAAACGTGCCCTTTAAATTCGTATCAATTACTGCGTCAAATTCCTGCTCAGTCATCCGCACGGCCAGATCATCTCTCGTAATTCCCGCATTATTCACCAGAATATCAACGGTTCCAAGCTCCTGCTGTACGCGTGAAAACAGTTCCTGGCATGCTTCTTCCTTTGAGATATCTGCCCAAACTGCGATCACCCGCCTTCCCATCTCACGAATCTCGCGGGCAGTTTCCTCTGCAGCTTCCTTCGATCCGCTGTAATTTATCGCCACATCCGCGCCATATCCGGCAAGCGTCAGCGCAATTGCGCGTCCGATTCCACGGCCTCCACCAGTTACCAGTGCAACCTTTCCACTCAGCATCGTCTTCCTCCTGTATTTCATCCCGTCAGGGAAGCTAAATTTCATAGCCCAATAGCAGCCTTCACAGCTCAGGAACAAAGTTCCCGCTTCACTATTTCAAGCCCTTCCACCGTCTCCACATTGTAAATCCGCAGGGACCTGTTGATCTTTTTTGCAAAATTGCTGAGTGTATGTCCCGGACCCACCTCAACAAATGTATCGATCCCATTTTGCATCATATACTCCATGCTCTGCTGCCAGCGCACCGGTGAGCATACCTGTCTCCCCAGAAGATTTTTAAGCTGCTCCGGCTCTTCCGCCTTTTCCGCTGTCACATTTGAGACAAATGCCAATCGCGGTTTCCGAAGCTCATAGGCTTCAAGCAGCTTTCTCAGTTTTTCTCCTGCCCCTGCAAGCAGCGGAGAATGGAATGGTCCGCTTACCTGAAGTGGCACAACCCGCGATGCCCCGGCCGCAAGCAGCTTTTCTCCTGCTTTCTCCACGGCCTTTATCTCGCCGGAAATCACCTTCTGCCCAGGACAGTTGTAATTTGCCACTCCAACAATCCCCTCTGTTTTTTCACAGATTTCTTCTATCGGAATCTGTTTTTTGCCGATCACCGCCGCCATCGCACCTTCCCCGTGCGGCACCTCTTCTTCCATATAAATACCGCGGCGGCATACGATCTGCACTGCATCCTCCAATGCCAGTGTACCTGCCGCTGTAAGCGCACAGTATTCCCCAAGACTTAACCCAGCCGTAAAATCTGCATGAATTCCAGCCTCTTCCACTGCCGCAAGAATTGCACAGCATGCTGTGAGAAGTGCCGGCTGCGTGTATTTTGTCTCATGAATTTTCTCGTTTTCCTCAAAACAAATCTTCTCCATGGAAAATCCGGCTGCCTTCGAAGCCCGCTCAAATACTGCGCGGCATTTCGGAAACTGCTCATAAAATTCTTTCGCCATGCCTACATACTGTGCTCCCTGTCCCGGGAAAATAAATGCTGTCCTGCCCATTTTCCTCTCTCCTGTCATTTGCCTCTCTTAATCTGTCTTTACCAGGTTCGATTGAGCAGATCTTCTGCCTGACTCATCATTTCCTCAATGATCTCCCCGCAGCTTTTCTCTTCCTGAATCATACCTGCAATCTGTCCCGCCATCAGCGTGCCATAATCCACATCTCCGTCAACAACTGCTTTTCGGAGTGCGCCGATCGTCAGTGATTCCAGCTCTTCAAATGCGCAGCCTGCCTGCTCCTTGCGTAAATATTCCCTCGACATCTTATTGCGCAGCGCGCGTACCGGATGCCCGCCGGAACGACCTGTTACCACTGAATCAATATCCTTTGCCCGCAGAATCTGCTGCTTGTAGTTCGGATGTACCACACATTCTTTTGATGCCACAAACCGTGTCCCGACCTGTACCGCCTGCGCACCGAGCATCCGCGCCGCTGCAAATCCGCGTCCGTCTGCAATTCCGCCTGCTGCAATCACCGGAATAGAAACCGCGTCCACTACCTGCGGAACCAGTGTCATTGTTGTACTCTCGCCGATATGACCGCCGGATTCGCATCCCTCTGCCACGACAGCATCCGCACCGGCTCTCTGCATCAGCTTCGCAAGCGCTACCGAAGCAACAACCGGAATGACCTTTATCCCGGCTTCCTTCCACTGCTTCATATACACACCCGGATTTCCTGCACCGGTTGTAACCACCGGCACTTTTTCTTCTGCCACTACTCTTGCAATATCTTCTGCATGCGGGCTGAGCAGCATAATATTTACACCAAACGGGCGATCTGTCAGTTCTCTTGTCTTACGAATCTCATCTCGCACATATTCGTAAGGCGCATTTGCTGCCGCAATAATTCCAAGCCCGCCGGCATTGGAAACCGCTGCAGCCAGATTATGCTCTGCTACCCATGCCATGCCACCCTGAATTACCGGATAGCGGATGCCAAGCAGCTCACAAATTGCTGTCTCTCTCATGCCTCTTCAATTCCTTTCTGCTTCAGATATTCAAGAACAGCCTGCACCGTCGTCAGCTTTTCCAGATCCTCCGTCGGAATCTCCACGTCGTACTCTTCCTCCAGTGCCATCACCAGTTCAAACAGATCCAGCGAGTCTGCTCTTAAGTCAGTCTTAAAATCAGTCTCCGGCTTTACATCTGCCTCCTCTACGTGAAGCTGCTCTGCTACGATCTCAATTAATTTCTCTAACATTTTCATTTCCTCCATTATTCTTTTTGTATTATGTGATTTGATTGTCTTATCTAAATAGTTAAAAATCAAATATGACCTTTTATATATGATACGTTGCTTTAAAAAAGTGCAAAAAATCCCAAATCCGCCTAATTGTCAGCCGGACCTCTTTTTCTCTGTTTATTCCATACTATACAGTTGCCGTAAAACGGATGCCCGCAATTTGCTTTCGCTATGCCGCATGCACATTTTTCCTGGCCGCACGCTGCACGTGTCGCATCCAATCATGCTTCCTGCCCACCAGAAGTGCCACACCGGTTAATGCAAGCGACCCTGCCGCCACACCCGCCATCAGTGCCGTACGCCTCAAGCTGTGTTTCTGTCCTACCGATGTCATCACAGTTTGATTTTCCAAGTCGCATTCCGGAAAATTTTCCTCCACCAATTCCGGATCAAGATGGCTCATGATATCAATCAGGCGATTTTCATTCCACAAATTCATTTTCCCACCTCTTTTCTATATCGCTTTGTAATCTTTTTGCGCAGACGCGACAGCTTGCTGTCAACCGCATTTTCCGTCATTCCCATTGCTGCCGCGATCTGCTTCGTGCTTTGAAGGTAGTAAAAGCGGCGAAGCACCAGTTCCTTATCCTTTTTCTTCAGTTCCCGCAAAATCCGATTCAGCGCCTGCACTTCCTCCCGGAAAATCATCTGCTGCTCTACGTTCTGTCTGTAATCAATATAATCCGACTGAATCGTATCCGACTCATCCAGTCCTTCTAGCTCTTCCAGTCTTTTGAGCTTTCGCAGATGATTCAGCGCTGCATTACGCGTAATCGCCTTTAGATACGTTTTAAAAGAGGCCTTCTCAAAATCATATAGATGACCCTTCATCCAGATTTTCATATAGACATCGTTAATGCATTCTTCCACGGATTCGCTGCGGTCTCCCAAAATTGTCACCGCAATGTAGCGAATCAGCTTTTCGTACCGCTCCGCAATCAGCGCTACCGCCTGCTCGTCTTTTTCCATAAGAAAATTTATAATATCGTGATCCACCGTTTCCTCCTTCCCCGGAATTTTTTTCTTTCCTGTTGCATCCTCATATACTTATACACACAAAAACAGAGAACCTTGCAAAAAAATTTACAAAAATTCTCTGTTTTCTTTTTATCACCCACTTACCGTTTCCTGTCACACAGAACACTTTCGGAAACTTTTCCGCTTTACGACACTTCCAAAAACTGATATTTCTCCAGCGTGTCAGACGCTTTATCCTTCCTTTACAAATAATATTTTACTTCCAGTAAATAGTAATCAGATAAAACTCATCCTCCGTGTGGTACCGGTAATTCCATGTCGTCACACCGTTAATTTCCATCAGATACTGCCCAGGATCAGTCAGCATGCCATTCTCAAACAGCTCATACTTTGCGCTTTCATACGCTTCCCCGCTGCCAAATTTCATTACAATGCTGGTCTCTCCGTTCCACACCGAATTCATCAGCGCATTGTAGATCGTGTTATAATCAAACGTCTCATAATAGAAACCGTTCAGTTTGTAATAATTGTAATCGTCTGATGTGCACTCCGGCAGCTCCACCGCATCCGACGGCACATGCGTCCGAAACAGCTCCGTCTGCGTACAGCACAGATAATTGTAATTGATTGCCGTGTCGGTACCTTCCCCGTCGATTTTATTGACAAACACCGGATCCCCCCAGGTCACATCCACGTAATAATAATTCTCTCCGATGCGCACCATATTCCAGCCATGGTCTCCGCCGTTCGTGATTGTCCCTGTAATGTACGTACAGAACATCCCCATCCGATGCAGAATGTACTGAAACGCTTTCGAATATCCCGCGCACACCGTTTTCTGATACAGCAGCGCACTTTGAATGTTCTGTGTATCTACGCCGTTCGCATCATAACCCACTGTATTGATCAGATACTCATACACGTATTTCATCTTTTCATAGTCAGACGCATCCGGCCTGATCTGAGCGATGCACGAATCGGCAGCTTCCTCCAGCTCCGCCTTTAAAGAAGCACGGTCCTCCTGTGCTACCGTCGTTTCCAGTGAATACGATACCACGGTCTGCGACAGACTGGACTCCTCCACCTGTGCACTCGTTCCAATCCAGAAAATCTCCGGATGATCCGCCAGCACCGCATAATACACACGCCAGAAATCATCCACACTGACCTTCGACAGAAAACTGCCCTCATCCTCATGCTTCATGAGGTGCACATAAATCTCACGGTATGCTTCATGAAGCTCCTCCGGCAGATGATCATAATAATATTCCTCCACCTGCGTCTGCAGCCCGGCATCAATTGCAGCCTCCTCCCAGTGTGCCTCTCCACCGTCTGCCCACTGATACTGCACCCGCTCCACAACACTGCAGCCGGTCACAGCGCCTGCAAGAAAAGCCATGCACAATACTGCGATCAGATATTTTTCTGATTTTTTGAAAAATTTAACCATTCACTCTTCCTTACTGAACCAGACAGCCCCTGTTATCCACAGGCTCGCCGATGATTCGGTGACTTATCCACTTACACCTCCCTTATTGTACACGAAAGCAGCTGAAAATACCAGTCGCTTTCCATGTTGATTTCTATTCGCTTTTTCAGCTGATTCTATCGATCCCACTTATCACACAGTGCATGAATCTCCCGCGCAAACCGTTCCAGATCCCGGTTCGCACCACCCTCATTTTTGCGGATCACGCCAACCAGCCGCTGACCGGCCGCCACAAGCTTCTGATACAGCTTCGATACCTTCGCGGTCGCAGCTACCGACGTCGTCTTCTCGATCCGTACGCCCTGCGGCTTCCGGATAAACTCGTTTGCCGCAAGATCAAATTCCGTGCCCGAATACGGTGCATACGCATCCAGCCCAAGCTCGTTTACCAGTCTTTCTGCAAACAGATCGCAGACCGTATCCTCACCATGCACCACGAATACACGCTGCGGTTTTTCCTTAAAAGCAGAAATCCAGCGCATCAGCCCCTGATTGTCCGCGTGCCCGCTGATACCCGGCAACCTGCAGATCTCCGCATGCACCTCAATCTCCTCACCAAACAGCTTCACATTCGTCGCACCCTCCAGAAGCGCCCGTCCGAGCGTCCCGTGTGCCTGGTATCCGACAAACAGAATCGTCGATTCCTTTCGCCAGAGATTATGCTTCAGATGATGCTTGATCCGGCCCGCATCACACATGCCGCTCGCCGACAAAATCACCTTCGGCTTCGGATCTTCATTGATCGACCGGGAATCGTCCGTCGTGACCGAAGTCTTCAAGCCCGCAAAACCGATCGGATTGACGCCCCGCTGAATCAGCGCCAACGCCTCCTCGTCAAAATCACTCCACATGTGCTCCCGGAAAATGTTTGTCGCCTCAACCGCCAGCGGACTGTCCACCCAGACTTCAAAACCGTCGTGATTCTTCACCAGCCCCTCCTCTTTAATCCGGCGGATAAAGTAAAGCATTTCCTGTGTCCGTCCAACCGCAAAAGACGGCACAACCACATTTCCGCCCCGATCAAACGTCCTCTGAATCACCTTTGCAAGCTCCACTGCATAATCAACAGGTGTATCATGGCTCCGATCACCGTATGTCGATTCCATAATCACATAATCCGCACTGTCCAGGTACTGCGGATCACGAATTAATGGCTGGTTCACATTTCCAATGTCACCGGAAAAGACCAGCTTCTTTTCCGTCTCTCCTTCCTGAATCCAGACCTCAATCGAGGACGAACCGAGCAAGTGTCCGGCATCCGTGAACCGGATTTTCATTCCCTCTGCGATTCGGATTTCCTTCTGATATTCACACTCCACAAAACACTTCAGCACTCCGATCGCATCATCCATGTCGTAAAGCGGCTCCACCGGCTCGCGTCCGGCTCTTTTTCCTTTCCGGTTGCGCCACTCCGCCTCAAACATCTGAATATTCGCGCTGTCACGAAGCATGATATTGCACAGATCCGTCGTGGATGCCGTCGCAAAAATCTGCCCCTGAAATCCCTGCTTGTAAAGCAGCGGCAGCTTGCCCGAATGATCCATATGTGCATGCGTCAGCAGCACCATATCCACATCCGACGGTTTCACCGGCAATTCCTCATTCTCATAAATATCCGGCCCCTGCTCCATACCACAGTCCACCATCACCCGTTTTCCGCACGCTTCCAGCAAAAAACAGCTGCCCGTCACCTCATGCGTCGCCCCGAGAAATGTCAGCTTCATAAAATCCCCCGCTTTCTGTTTTTATTGTCTTTCATAGTGATTTTTCTAATATTTTACCACTTTTTTATTCTGTTTCCCATACAAAAA
>JAQXVT010000031.1 GCA_029225065.1 Lachnospiraceae bacterium
AATATAAATTTGTAAGTTGAAAATATCATTTTTCTCTCCTGTTTCTATATCAGATCCAAAATGAAAGCAGCTGTCCTGCCTGCTTCAGTAAAAGTCACAGGCAAGCTTGCCCACTGTTTGAAATTCTCATATATTTTCCATTCTTTCTCACAGCGGCATGTTTCCATGTCTGCGCATGGTCACTTTGTCGATCTGTTTTGTCCGCAGCATGCGAAATGTCTCGCACAGCCGCGGCACGGTCTCCTCCGGCAGAATGATTTCATCCACATATCCTTTTTCTGCCGCCAGAAACGGATTGGAAAACTGCTCCTCGTACGCTTTTTTGCAGGCTTCATATTCTGCCTGCGGATCTTCCGCCTGTTCGATGCGGTGCCGGTTAATAATCCGCACTGCACCTTCGGCTCCCATGACTGCGATCTCCGCAATCGGCCACGCATAGACCACGTCGGCGCTCATCATTTTGCAGTTCATCGCGATAAATGCACCGCCGTACGCCTTTCGCATGATCAGCGTCACCTTGGGCACCACTGCCTCGGAGTACGCATACAGTATCTTCGCGCCGTGGCGGATGATTCCGCTTTGCTCCTGCTGCGGCCCCGGGAAAAACGCCGGCACGTCGACCAGTGTCAGAAGCGGGATTCCGAAGCAGTCACAGAACCGGATAAAGCGCGCCATCTTGTCTGCCGCGTTGCAGTCGATCGCACCGCCGAGGCTGATCGGATTGTTCGCCACGATACCGATTACGTTTCCGTCAAAAACGCCAAAACCGACAACTGCATTTTGTGCGAAATCACGGTGGATCTCATAGAAGCTGTCGTTCAGCAGAATATTCTGAATCACACCGTGTACATCGTACGCATGCCTGGAATTGTCCGGCACGAGATCTTCGAACCTTTTCGGCGCGTGAGGTTTTTGTTTTATCAGATGAGCCAGTCCCGATGACGGGCTGTGCGATCCCTGCAGCTCCTGAACCGCTTCTTTGCTGCAGTTATCCGGCAGATAGGTAAGCAGCTTTTTGATGCTGTCCAGACAGCTTTTTTCATCGTCGCACACGACATGTGCCACGCCGCTCTTCTCTCCATGCACCTTCGTGCCGCCGAGCTCGTCGAGCGTTGCCTTGATGCCAATCACGGATTCGACCACAGCCGGTCCGGTCAGGCACATCTTGCTCAACTCTTTTACCATAAAGACGAAATCGCACAACGCCGGAGAATAACTTGCGCCGCCCGAGCACGGGCCGAGGATCGCCGCGATCTGCGGAATTACACCGGAGGCGCGCACGTGACGCTGAAACATACCGCCATAGCCGCTTAAGGAGAGGATTCCTTCCTCGATTCTGGCTCCGCCGCTGTCTCCGAGCAGGATGATCGGAACGCGCATCTCGTACGCCAGATCCTGAATCTCACAGATTTTTTTTGCGTGAACCTCACCTAAGGTGCCGCCGATGACAGTGAAATCTTCTGAGGCTACGCATACGCGTCTGCCGTGGATGGTGCCCCACCCGCAGATGACGCCGTCGCCTAAAAATGTTTCTTTCATCAAAGATGCGCTGTCCTCACTCGTCCGGAAAAAGCTGTTCATCTCATGAAAGGAATCCGGATCCAGCAGATAGTGGATCCGCTCCAGCGCTGTCATTTTGCCTTTTGCGTGTTGTTTGTCGATTCTCGCCTGGCCGCCGCCGAGGTGGTGGCGTTTACGCAGGGAGAGGGTTTTGGGGATTTGGGTGTTCCACATAAAATGCTCCTTATTGAAAAATCAAAGGATGAGTTTGCTGCTGTTCTGAACTGGTTTGTCACATCAATGGCGCTACCAGCCGCATAAACTGACCCGCGATTTTCCGGGTGATCTTGTCGTGGCGGACGTCGAAGTCGGTGATCAGCTGGCACTTTGGAAGTGTCGCGTGGAAGTCATCCTCGATCGCATTGATCTCGGCCACTCCGTGCAGGTACAGCGCACACTCGAAATGCAGGTACAGACTGCGGAAGTCCAGGTTGATCGCACCGACTACCGCGCGCACGTCGTCGCTGACAAATACTTTGGAATGGACGAAGCCCGGTGTGTATTCGTAAATTTTCACGCCGTCCTTCATCAGCCGTTTATAATAGGAATGCGCCAGTGCAAACGCATACTTTTTGTCCGGGATGTGCGGCAGGACGAGTTTAACGTCCACGCCGCGCTTCGCCGCATATTTCAGCGCCTGAATCAGTTCCTGATCCGGCACAAGATACGGTGTCATGATGTGCACGTAGTGTGTCGCACTGTTGATGATTTCCAGATAGACGCGCTGTGCTGTCCGGTCTGCCGCAAACGGGGATTCCGCATACGGAAGCACGTAACCGCGGGAACAGTCAAATCCGGCAGTTCGGTACGCCAATGCATTTTCTTTTCCCGTCGCCAGAGCGTCCGGTGCTTCTGCGGCTTTCGGCCCTGCTGCCGGTACCGGCCTTAAGTAAACGGCCATATTTTCCGTCTTTTCCGACACCGCCCACATTTTCAGGAACATCACGGTAAAGCTCTTTACCGCCTCGCCCTGTACCATGATTGCAGCGTCCTTCCAGTGTCCAAACCGTTCCCTGCGGTTGATGTATTCGTCCGCAAGATTCACGCCGCCTGTAAATGCGACGCGTCCGTCGATCACCACGATCTTGCGGTGGTCACGGTTATTGTAATGAGTGGAAAAAATCGGATAGACCGGGGAAAATACCTTGCAGCGGATTCCCATTCCTTTCAGTTCATCGGGATATTCGTGCGGCAGATTGAACATTTCATCGGTGCCGTCGTACATCACGCGCACCTCGACACCCTCCTGCACCTTCTGCTTTAGGATGTCCAGCACACTGTCCCACATGTAACCTTCTGATATGATAAAGTATTCCAGGAAAATGAATTTTCTCGCCTGTTTCAGCTGGTAGATCAACTCGTCAAATTTCGTCTCGCCGCTCGGGAAATAGCGGACACCCTCATTGCGATAGATCGGAAATCCGTTTTTCCGCATATAGTTTGCCAGCTGCGCAGCTCTCGGATCAATCTCGCTGATCTCCCGCAGCATTCCGGGATCCGACTTTAAGACGCCCTCGCATTCCCGCTCGATCTCATCGATCCTGCCGCTTAGAAGCTTTGTTCCCGGCTGCAGCTCTATATACAGGTACAAAAGCCCGCCAAATGCGGGGAACAAGAGAACCAGCGATGCCCAGGCCAGCTGAAAGGAGGGATTTTCCGTCCGGTTCAGGATAATCAGAAGAATGATCAGTCCGAAGACCATATATCCGCCGACAAACACATAAATGTATTCGGAAAGTGCGCGCAGTCCAAGAATCAGAACGAGAAGCTGTAGCAGAAAGCAGACCAGCATGATACTGGTCCGACCGAAGATCACCTGCTTGACTCCCCGTTTTCCTTTGTTGATCGACGCGTCTTTGATTTCTTTGATATCTACATCCTGGAAATGTTTTTTCATAATAGCCTCCTGACTTTGCTATTATAGCAGAAGCATTTCCGGCAAACAAGGGCGGAAATGGGATTCATACTTTCATATAAATATCTTTTGTCACATATGCTTTCACGAATATTCCTTCTGCCTGATACTCCTCCGACAGCAGTTCCCCCTTCCGGCGGATGATCTGGATCAGACCGGCCTGGTCGTACGGGTAAAGGCGTTCGATGTAGATTTTCTGGTCGCGAAGGATCTGCTCGATGCCTGCCTTGATCTCTTCCATGCCCTGCCCTGTGCGCGCAGATGCAGATACGCACAGCTCTGCGTGGTGATCGCGAAATGCTTTTGGCTCCGGCAGAAGATCCTGCTTATTGAAAACGGTAATCACCGGGCGGTCGTCTGCCCCCAGCTGGTGCAGCGTCTCGTAAACCACACCCATCTGAACCTCCATCTGCGGACTTGACGCATCGACCACATGAATCAGGATGTCTGCACAGCACACTTCTTCCAGCGTGCTCTTGAATGCCTCGACCAGATGATGCGGCAGCTTGCGGATAAATCCAACCGTGTCGGTCAGCAGCACCTCCTGCTTTCCGGAAAGACGGATGCCGCGCGTCGTCGTGTCCAGCGTTGCAAACAGCTTTGCGTCCTCCAGGACATCCGCACCGGTCATTCGCTTAAAAATCGCCGATTTTCCAACTGAGGTATAGCCGACGAGCGCCGCAATCTTCTGCTCCGATTTTTTCCGTCCTGCTCGGATCAGCTCTCTGTGGCGGATCACCTCCTCCAGCTCCTGTTTCAGATGGCTGATGCGGGTCCGAATCAGTCGGCGGTCCATCTCCAGCTTTTTCTCTCCCGGTCCTCTCGTTCCGATTCCGCCGCCAAGACGGGACAGGGAATTGCCAAGGCCCGTCAGACGCGCCGCCCGGTACCGCAGCTGTGCCAGCTCGACCTGAAGCTTTCCTTCGCTCGTCACCGCATGACGCGCAAAAATATCAAGAATCAGAAGTGTCCGGTCCATGACCTTGCAGTCCAGCTCGCTCTGCAGGTTGTTCAGCTGCGCCGGACTTAATTCGTCGTCACAGATAATGCCTGTCGCATCGGTCTCCCACAGGAGCATGCGCACCTCGTCCAGCTTTCCCTTTCCGATGTATGTCCCCGGATGAATTTTTTCGCGGTTCTGGATCACGGAACCGACTACCTGCGCCCCGGCCGTCTTCGCCAGCTCTCCCAGTTCCTTTACGGATTCCTCCGTGTCATCGCCGTCCGCCTGCTGGACGCCAACGAGAATGACACGCTCCTCGATTTCATTTAATTCAATCAAACCTGTTCTCCTTTTCCTGCACTTGATTCTCCATAACTTTTAGGAACAAAGCAGCTATGCGCAATCCTTTTGCTGCTTGCCCATAGCTGATCATCTGCTTTTATTTTACTCTTATAATCATAGCTGTCTTTCCTTCCATTTTATCCACACAATTTTACTATAATCCGAAAAATATCCACACTTTCCGCATCTCACCGCGTCTTCAGGAACGTCCACTCCTTCTGCCCAGCCTCATCCGACGGATACTTTTCCACATACACCTCCGCCTTCGCCTTCGCAGTCTCAAAATCCAGCTTCCGCTCATACGCCACAATCTCATTGAAATAAAGCTCCTGGCGGTCATCCGTGCCGTCCAGCGCCAGCCCTTTTCCGATCTCGTCCAGCGCTGTGTCATACTCACCGCGCGCCAGTGCGCACAGTGCCAGCCCGTTGTAGCCCGCTGCGCTCTCGCCGAACTCAGACTGCATTGTCTCGTAGACTGCCTCCGCGTGGTCATAATCCTCCTGCGCCAGATAAACGCGGCCCATTAAGGTCATCGCAGGCTCGTACTTCTGCTCCACCACCTTGATCAGCTCACTCTGCGCCTTGTCGTAATCGCCGAGATAATAGTAAATGCGGCCCCGGTTGTAGTAGTCCTTCTGCTCCGTCCCCTCGATTGCAAGCGCACTTTGCAGGTACTCTCCGCCAACCGCCGACAGGTTCATCTCCCGGTATGTCTCATAAATATTCAGATAAAGGTCGTAATCATCCGGCGTCAGATTCACCGCACTGTCAAAGTCCGCTTTGGCATCCTCCTGATTTCCCTCGTGCAGCTGCGAGGCCCCACGCAGATAACAGGCATCCGCCACGCCTTTTTCCTGCGCATCCAGAATCTCTGTGCAGGTATCAATCGTCTTCTCATATTCTGCAAGACGATACTCCACGGCCGCCAGATACAGCTTTAAATCCTGCGTGTTTTCCGGCATTTTTTCATCTGCCGCATCCAGCGCGTTCTGAAAGGCTGTCTCAGCCTCCTCATACTGTGCCAGTCCCATATCGGCAAGCCCGAGTCCGCGCCACGCCAGCATCTGCTCCTCATTTTCCTGCACTGCTTCCTCAAAAAGCTGCTGTGCCTGTGAATAATTACCGTCATCCAGCGCCGCAATGCCCTGTGTTGTCTTCGTACCGCTTGCGCCGCCCATCGCACACCCGCCAAGCAGCAGGGAGGCCGCGGCAAGCAAAGTGAGCCATTTCCATTTTCTCATGTTCTGTTCCTTTCTGTATTCCTGTCAAAGCGGATATTCACAATCTGCTTCGCTACTTGCTGAATCTACACATTATATCTCATAATCTTTTCATTTCTTACTTATTCTCAGAACTTCTTGTTCTTTGTTTCCTATCATTCAAAATCTTCTTGTTTCAATTTTTCTATTCCAAATTTTCTCCCGTCTTCTCAAAATCATTTATCTTTGCACTTCGATTAAATCTTACTCTTCTTTCTCAAAAACTTCACCATCTTCGCAGAAAGCGCCGATTACTTCTCCGTGCGCACATGCACATCCATCTGTGGAAACGGAATATGAAGCCCGGCCCGGTCAAACTCATTTTTAATCTGTTCATTCATCTGCCACAGCGCCGGAAAATACTGCTCTGTCTTCACCCAGCACCGAAGCCCCATCACAACGCTGCTCTCCCCGAGCTCTGAGACGAATACCTGCGCCTCCTGCTCGCGGATGACATATTCGCTGCGCTCGATGATCTGCAAAAGCACCTGCTTCGCCTTGCTGATATCATCCTCATACGAAATTCCAACCGTGATATCCAGCTTTCTGCGGTCCGCGCCGGTCGCATTGACGATCACGTTGTTGGCGAGGTTTCCGTTTGGGATGATGACCTTGCGGTTGTCGATCGTGTGAAGCGTCGTGTAAAGGATCTCGATCTTCTGCACTGTGCCCTCCTCACCCTGCGCAAGGATGTAATCTCCAACCTCAAACGGCTGAAACAGCAGGATCAGAAAACCGCCCGCCAGATTCGAAAGTCCGCCCTGAAGAGCCAGACCGATCGCCACACCGCCAGAAGCGACGAGCGCCGCCACCGACGATTCCTTCACACCAAACTGCATCGCAATCCCGAAAATCAGGATCAGATACAGAAAAATCTTGAGCATCGAGACGATAAACGTCGCCGCACCTGTCTGCATCTTCGTGCGAAGCAGCATCGAGCGCACCGTCTTCACGACCCATCCGATCACATTCTTTCCTATTATATAGATAATGATACAGACAATAATTTTCAATAAAAAAGCGGCCACACCTGGAATGTGACCGCCAAAATAATCCACTGCTTTCTGTAACACAGCTTCCATATCTGTCATAAGCCGCAGCCTCCTGCACATTCAATGCAGTTATTATAAAAGCTTTGGCGGACTGCGTCAACGTCTTTCCCCTCCCGCAACAGAAAAAGTCCTCCGCCCTAAGGCGAAGGACTCTCAATCACGCTTTCGTTCCCGTAAACGCAATACCCTCAATAAACTGCTTCTGGAATACCGCGAACATGATAACCAGCGGCAGAATTGCCATAACGGAACCGGCCATCATTGTCGGATAATCCGTTGAATACTGTCCCTGCAGGTTTGCAAGTGCTGCAGCCAGCGTCGTCTTTGAGGTAGACGGATTGACTACGAGCGGCCACATCAGGTCGTTCCATGCCAGACGCACGGTAATGATTGCCAGTGTAATCAGACCAGGCTTTACCAGCGGAAGCATAATTTTATAGAAAATCTGGAAATAATTACAGCCGTCAAGCTTTGCCGCATCTTCCAGCTCCTTTGGCAGCGACATAAAGAACTGCCGCATCAGGAATGTGCCGTATGCCGAAAACAGGTTCGGAAGAAACAGTGCCGGGATCGTATTTAAAAGACCCATCTTCTGAATCATCAGGTACTGCGGAAGAATAAACAATGTGGACGGAATCATCAGGACGGAAAGGCAGATCACGAAGATCACATTTCTTCCCGGGAATTTGATACATCCAAATGCATAGCCTGCCATGGAACACATGAACAGCTGTGCAACTACCGTTACGACTGCCGAAATAATCGTATTTTTATAGGCAGATAAAAATGGCAGCTTATCAAATACATTTTTGAAGGTTTCCAGATCCCAGTGACTTGGGAAAATGATCGGCGGTACGTGAATCGCCTCGTTCTGTGTCTTAAATGCCGTCAGTACCATCCACGCAAACGGCAGTATCATGATAAGGGACCCTGCAAGCAAAATAATGTGCACCAGCAGATGTCTTGAATTTTTTTCTTTCATTTCCTTCTCCTTCCAGTATAAGGATGACATACTCATTTCGGATCAGAGCATCAGTCGTAATTTACCCACTTTTTCTGTCCCATCATCTGCAGCAGTGTGATAATCATGATAATGACAAACAGCAGCATTGCGATTGCACATGCATAGCCCTTGTTGCCCAGCTCAAATGCATTTCGATAGAAATACATAACAACACTCTGCGTATTTTCCAGAACGACGGTATTCTTACCGATCATCATGAAGATGGTATCGAAAATCTGGAATGCACCGATCAGACCTGTGATCAGAATGAAAAACAAAGAAGGAGTGACAAGCGGCAGTGTAATGTTGAAAAATTTTGCAACGGTACCCGCGCCATCGATTTCTGCCGCCTCATAATACGTTGGAGAAATTCCCTGAATACCTGCCAGAAGAATGATCATGTTGTATCCAAGGCTGCCCCAGATCGAAACAACGATGATCGAATACGGTGCAATCGCAGGATTGGTCACCCACTGCTGTCCCTTGATTCCAAACAGGCCCAGGATGTAGTTGATCAGGCCGAAATCTCCATTGAACATCCATTTCCATACTGCGGCGATTGCTGCTGCCATCGTAACGTACGGAAGGAAATAGATGACACGGTAAATACCGCGGCCCTTTAAATTTTTCGTATTCAAAAGTACTGCAAGCAGGAGTGAAAGAATGATCGTCAGCGGCACCGTAAAAATTACGTAGCGGAACGTATTAAAAAGTGTGTGCCACAGGGAATCATCTGTCGTCAGCTTCTTGTAGTTTGCCAGTCCGCACCATTTTGATACGTTGAACGCGCCGATCGTCTTGAAGCTGTTTATCAGCGTATCAAAGAACGGATAGATGTAAAAAATGGCAAGTCCGATAACCACCGGAGCAATCATCAGATAACCCCACATCCACTGTCTTCTCTTCATGCTGGAAACTTTCTTTTTCTTTGTCATATGCTACCTCCAGACATTTTCCAACTATAGAGCAATCCGGAAGCCCGTTCCGAACTGCTGAAAAATAAATACAAAAATGCGTCATTCCGAAACATCCTTGTTTCACACTCTCCCAGGTATTTTCCAATACGCCCCTGAGCGAAGTATTCAGAGATACCTTCGGAATAACGCATTTTGTAACCGTACTTTATAAGAGCGGGGCACCGCAGCCATCCGCGGTCCCCGCCTTTTCTTTTTTACTGCTGTGCAAGTGCCTCGTTCATCTCTGTAACTGCGTCTGCGCAAGCCTCTTCAACGGTCTTATCCTTGTTGAATGCAGCGTAAACTTCATCATACATCGGAGACATCCATGCAGATGTATTCATAGTTGCCGGGTAAGCATAGGAGTAATCTACCATGTTCATGAATGCCTGCAGGTTGTAGTTTGTGTTCGCATTAACCCAGATATCCTGGCAGTCTGTTCTTGCGGAGATATCGATTCCTGCTTCAGCCTGCATCGTCATTGCCTCTTTGCCGCCGAGGAACTCTACGAATTTTGCAGCTGCTTCCTGATTCTCAGACTGAGAATAGATTACATTGCCAAGACCGTGGATTACGCATGCCTTGTTTCCGTCTACGCTCGGAAGCTCTACGCAGTCAAATTTGTCTGCAAACTCCTCATCTGACATGAAACCGGACAGAGAGTAAGAACCACCAAACATCATAGCAACCTTACCGGAACGGAACATATCGCTTAATCCGGTATCGTTGAGCTGTGCATAATTCGGGGAA
Organism: Lachnospiraceae bacterium; assembly: GCA_029225065.1. Classification (GTDB taxonomy): domain Bacteria; phylum Bacillota; class Clostridia; order Lachnospirales; family Lachnospiraceae; genus Choladousia. The sequence continues at coordinate 9,781 of JAQXVT010000031.1, forward strand.
ACGCCCTCATCGATCAGGTCTACCCAGCACTGGATACCCTTCTGAGTATTCGGATCATCAAATCCGGATGCTGTCTTGTCCTCGTTTAAGATCTCGCCGCCGAACATTGCTACCGTATTGTACCAGCCTGCCTGCTCATCGAGCTGAACTGCGGTACCGTATACGCCGTTGTCTGCATCTGTCAGCTGCTTTGCGATCTCTACATAATCATCCCAGGACCAGTCTGTTGTCGGGTATGCAACACCTGCATTGTCAAACAGCTCTTTGTTGTAGTATACAGCGATTGTATCGAATCCCTTCGGCATACCATACCATACACCGTTATCGGAATACATATCTACCAGGCTCTCCGGGAAATCTGCCTTGGAAGCAACCTCGGAATCACCGATTGCATCGTCAAGGCTTGTAAGCATGCCGCCCTGTGCATACATAGCAAAATGCGGTGCGTTCATCCAGAATACATCCGGTGCGCTTCCGCCGGTAGCGGATGTCTCAAGTGTGGTCCAGTAATCACCCCACGGTGTTACCTCGATCTCAACCTTGATGCCCGGATTCTCTTCTTCAAATTTGTCTGCGATCTCGCGCAGCGCATCCTTCTGATTGTCATCCCAGATGCCGTAACGAATGGTAACATCTTCGTCCGATGCACCTGCGACAATGCCAAATCCTGCCATACCTGAAACCATCATCAGTGCGCTCAGCGCCATACATAACTTTCTTTTCATAAGTGAATCCTCCTTATTTTTTGAGGTCAGCCGTTTCCGGCTGCCATATATCTTTTAATGCAGCCACACACATACTGCACAAAAAATCTTTAGCATACCCTGTCAATTATAGGCGTATTACCCAGATTTGTCAATAACACAAAGACATTCGTTTTTATTCCGTGTACCAACATCTGTGACCACATAAGAAAAAGATGCCGCTTATCCTGTGATCCTTTTTATTACTTTGTCGTAATTTCATACGTGCTGTCATGGAAGTTGACCCGCACGCGCGTGCCGTCTGCAAAAATGCTCTCCTGCTTTTTCGGATCTCCATCCAGAATATGATGAGCCTTCAGCTCGCAGTACGCCACTCTCTCATGAAGAGCTGCGACCTCCTGACACCGCTTCATATGCTCTTCCATTGCAAGTGCCGCTCCGTCGTACGCTCCGTCCGTGCCCTCGTACGCGCCAAGGCGGACGAGATACGGTGCACCGCCGTTTAACAGCGCGTAGAGCATGTAGTCTTCCTCTTCATGCTTCTCCATCATCCATGGCTCCACGACGCAGTCATGGTAAACCAGATTAAACAGCGGAACCGGGATGCCTTTTTTCGGCGCGCCCGGCTGACGCAGCATAAAGTCATACGGTGCGTAGTGGCAGAACACCAGACTGTCCATGCTCCAGTCCGAAACCTCCTCGGAACTCGGCAGAATACCGTTTGCCGTCAGATAATCAAAGCATTTTTTCCGGTATTCATAGCAGTCTCTGCGGCTCATGCGGTGGCGCGGATTCGCACACTCATCGCCTTCGTTGCACGTAAATACATCGAGATACGCTCCGTCAAGTGGGATATGGTTGTCAAACAGACGGTTGAAATTCCGTTTTACATAATAAAGCGCCTGCGATGCACACAGATAGGACTGCGGACCGCCCGCCCATTTCGCATGGGTGTAATGCGTACCGTCCACACTCTGCACTGCGTACTCCTCCTCATAGGAAGGCGCGTCGTGGTAATAATCACGGTACTGATCATGAATGCCGAAGTAGCTGCCAAGCTCGTGCATCGTCTCTGCCAGAGAACGCATGCCGTCCCAGCCGCCGGCGTCCTCGCATGCCGGGAAATAATCCGGATGGCGGTTGTCATAGCCCGGCTGCGCCCAGCCGTCCAGGTGCAGGTACATTTTTCTCGCGCCCTGCGCATAGAGATCGCGGATCATCTTCTCCCGGTCTGCAAATGAGGTCAGCCGGCCGTTTTTCTCCGGATGCTCATGATTGTAAAATTCCGAAGCCGGGTTCGTGCTCGACTTGATGCCGAAATGGACAAACTCCGCACCGATCAGGTGCTCCACGCCAGGGTTGCGGATCGCTTTCTCTTTCAGGCTCACAAAGTGTCCCGTTTCTTTTACGTACTCACGATATTCCTTGCACAGATCGTTGTAATCGCATTTATCAAAAAAGCTGAAACGCAGAACTCTGCGGTAATCCATCTTTCCAAGGCTCGGCTCCCACCATGCTCCTGCATGTGTATAATCGCCGTCTGCCGGATGATCTACCCAGATACCGCCGTTCCACGGGGTCTGTGCGATCGCAATGTAGCCATTTCCGTCCTTTACCTGACCAAACCACGGCATGTAAGCGCCCGCAGTCAGGAACATTCCGTCAAAGACGAGCGCCTTTAATTCCTGCGGCCACGTATTCGGCACCAGCAGCCCCTGCTCCTCCGGAAGCAGCGTGTACCAGTCATCGCTCGCTTTCTGAAATTCCATCGCACCCGGCCAGAATACCTTTGCAATCTCCGCTGTGCCCTCGCCGATCGGGATCCACTCAAACCAGAAGTCTCCGGTCGTCTCCTCCAGCCAGACATACGTCTCAAATGAAAGGCCCGTGCTCTTCTCAAAGCCTTCGTAGTGGCTCAGAATACCGCTGCCTACGCCGTTTTCGACCATCTTGTGTCCCTTTACCGCCGCTTCATCAAAACGGATTGTCTCCCCGTTTTTCAGAAGCAGGTACGGATGGTAGCTTTCCTGCCAGCTCCAGAGTACTTCTTTTGCTGCTACTGAAAAGTGCAGCGTATTTTCATCAAAGAGCAGCTGCAGCTGCTGTGTCGTTATTTTCAAAATCCGTTACCGCCTTTTCTTTGTACTTATTTTATTTCAGTCCGCTGATGATCTCATCCAGCATTCCCTTTGCCATCTGAATGTCTTTTTTCTGCTGTTCGCCGGTGATCTCACGCTCGATCGTGATATCTCCGTCATAGCCAAGCTCATGCAGCTTCTTTAAAAATACCGGGAAGTTTACTTTTCCGTCTCCGAGTGCCACTTCCGCTCCAAGCTCTCTTCCGTCGGTCGGGTAAAGTCCGTCCTTGCCATGTACGCCGCGGACGTATTTTCCGAACACATCAAGAGAATCCACCGGATTTGCCTTGCCGTACATGATCAGGTTTGCCGGATCCAGGTTGATGCCCACGTTGTCGTATCCGATGTCCTGCATGACACGAAGCAGTGTTACCGGTGTCTCCTGACCCGTCTCAAACAGGAAATACTGTCCGTTCTGTTTGCATTTTCTGACGAGATATTTGAGCGCAGTGATGATCTCCGGATACTTCGGATCGTGCGGATTCTCCGGCATGTAGCCTGCATGTGTTACAAGGTCCGTCACGCCAAGCTCCCTGGCAAAATCAGAACCCTGCGCCAGCATCTCAATGCGCTTGAAGCGATACGCCTCCGGCACAAGTCCCAGAGTATCCTGGCCCTCATAGAAATTCCAGAAGCGCGGGCCTTCCCAGCCACACCATACGGCCGAAATCTCAATGCCCTCGTCCTCGCAGATCTTTTTTACCTCTGCCGCATGCTGCGCATCGAGCACGCTTCTGTCCCAGCATACCAGCTGACAGCTGTTCATGCCCATTTCCTTCAGCTGACGGAACGAATCCACCAGATCCGCTCCCTTAAAATAATCGATTGTACATCCTACTCTCATGACTTTTTCTCCTCCAGATACTTCTTGGCAAGCTCCCATTCCTTCAGTGCATACTTCACAGACGCAAGTCCCTCCTCAAGGGTTGCGATATCCGGATTTTTACCTTCCTTCAGGCACTGATAGAAATACTGGATCTCGGTGTAATACGGCCCGAAGGTGGAAATATTCAGTCCCTGCATGCCGCCCTCAAGGCTGAACGCCTCTTTTACGTCCGGCTTCTCCACTGTACCGTCTGCATGGTATACCTTCAGGGTATCCGGCTTGTCACGGCCGTCAAAGACGAGGTCTGCCTGCTCAAACTGCGCGTAGAAACGCGGGCAGAACGGAAGTGCAGAGGACTCTGCCCAAAGTCCCTCTGCGCTGATCGGCGCATCCACACCGTCAAACGTATAATTCGTGATGATCTGGTTGACCATGCCGCTTTCATATGCCGTTGCCGTGCAGGACATTTCCTTCGGATCGCCAAAGGTATACCGCAGGAAATCAAGATCATGGATGTGCAGATCCAGCACAACGGAACCGCTCTTTTCCTCGTCATGGAACCAGTCCTGATAGCCCCACATTACATTTCCGCTTAAGCGCTGCATCGATAAGGATTTCAGCTTTCCAAAGGTCTGATTTTTGTATGCCTCTCTTAAATAGCGATATTCCGGGAAAAATCTTACAACCTGTCCTACCATCACGGATACGTGATTTTTCTCTTTGGCCGCAAGCATCCGCTCACAGTCTTCTGCCTTCAAGCACGCCGGTTTTTCTACCAGAACGTGGATTCCTTTGTTCATCGCCTGAATTGCCAGCTCCGCATGACGGTAGCTCGGCACACAGATATGTACCGTGTCAAGCTGCTCCTTCTCCAGAAGCTCCGCACCCTCCGCGTAAATCGTGGCCTCCGGCCACTCCTCTTTTGCTCTTTCCTGATATTTTTCCTGCAGATCCGCGATGGCTACTACCTGAAGCCCCATCTCGTCTGCCAGACTCTTCAGCGCCTTCACATGGGTAAATCCCATTCCTCCGACACCGATCACTCCTACTCGTGTCATGTCTTTTCCTCCTGTCTGCTAAGAGCGTATTTAAAAAAGACTGAACTGATTTTTCAAATACGTTCTACTGTGTAGTCGTGCTGTAAATCTTTTTCTACTTTATCACAGGTTCACAAATTTGTCATTCGAAAATAATTATGAGGATATTTGCAGGTGCTTAGATGGACGTGACAGGTCACCCACTCCTCACACCGGCTTCATCCACGGCACCTCCTCCGCCAGCGTCGGGAAATCTTTTCGCAGCACTTCCTGACTGCCTTCTTTTCCGATTACCAGAAGGCGGTCTGCCATCGAGAGCGAATCGGAGAGATTCAATGAGACAAGCACAACCGCGATCCCATGATCCATCAGCTGCTCCAAAAGGCGCCAGATGTGGATGCGGTGCGGCAGATCTGCGCCCTTAAACGGCTGGATGCAGAAAACGACATCCGGGCGGGCCAGCTGTACGCGCGTGTAAATCATCTGATATTTCTGGCGCTCCGTCAGCGATGAAACCGGAAGATCAAACACTTCCTCGCCGAGAATCGGTCCGTACTCCCGCCGGATGCTGCGGCGGATGCTCTTTCTCAGCCAGAGCGCCGGAACACGCATGGAAAGGGAAATGCACAGATTTTCCATGTAAGAAAGCTCCGGAAACACCATGGTCCGCGTCGCCAGCTCCTGAATCACTGCGATCCTCCGGTCCGAAAAATTCCGCCGCCTGCGTTTTCCAACCCACAGTTCGCCGCCCTCCGGCACCTGGTTCTGCAAAAGAAAGCTGCGCAGCTCCACAAAGACGCTGTTGTCGAGGATCTGCATGGCAAGGCACTCCCCGGCACCAACGGTAAATGAAAGATCCCGCAGGTGTTCCCCCCGCAGATGCTCCGCCGCAAACGCCTGCCGCTGTGCTTTCAACTTCTCCTGCCGGTTTTCCATGTGAACGCGGACCATCCGCTTGTACTCCGCCGTGTAGAGCCGCTCCGCGCTCTCCTCATCATTGCACGGAATCAGCTTTAAAATTCGCCCGTGCGACATCATCGCACACCGCTCGCAGATGCGGCTCGTCTCCTCGTAATGCAGGCAGATATAGAGAAACGAAAACCCCTGCGCCGCATAGTGCCGCAGAATTTCATGCAGCTTATCCAGCTCCTCATAGCTGATCAGGGCACCGATCTCATTCAGCACAATGAATTTCTGACCGAACACGACGGCACGCAGCAGCTCCAGCACGACACGCTGAAAGACGGTCAGCCGCTCTACCGGCATCTCTGTCGGAATGTCCATGCCGATGTCCGCCAGAAACGGCAGAAGCTGCCTGCGCAGAAGCCCGGTGCGGATCACCTCCTGCCGAAATCCTTTCCTGAGGACAAAAATATTGTCCGTGACGCTAAGCGTCTCCACCAGACGGTTTTCCGCCCCGATCACGCTGATCCGATTGCGCGTCCGTTTCGAATCCTTCCACGAGTTTATGATCTCGCCGCGGCTGTAGACGTAACCATCCTCCAGCGGATAGTTCACCTCGAGCAGCTTTAAAAATGCATTCAGTCCGTAGCCATTGACCGGAATCAGACCAAGGATCTCGCCCTCATCAATCCGGAGATTGAAATCCTTCAGAAACGTGACGCCGTTTTCCTGATACGTGACGCGCTCCATCCGAAATACCTCCCGGTTCATACGCGCTCCTCCTTTGATTCCAGCCGTGTCACCACCGGAATGGATATCTCCACATCCGTCCCGCTGTCCGCCATCGAATACACATGCATTCCATATTCATCGCCGAAAATCAGATGAATCCGGTTGTTGACGTTCGCCAGTGCAATCCCTCCCTGCTTTTCCTCTGGCTGCTGCGTGATCGCGTCGACGCCGCGGTTCAGCTTTGCATTCAGACTCGCCAGTGTCTCCTCGTCCATGCCGACACCGTCATCTGAAATCGTGATAATCAGCCGGTTCTCCGTCCTGCGGAAGCGAATCCACAGATTGCCCTCGCCAATCTTCAGCTCCGTCCCGTGAATGATGCTGTTTTCCAGAATCGGCTGCAGCGTCAGCTTCGGAATGCGGCAGTTCATGATCTCCTCCCACTCATCCGGGTCATATTCAATGTGCAGCTGCAGCCGGTCTCCAAACCGGTATTTCTGAATCCCGAAATACGTCTCGCAGTTGTCCAGCTCCTCCTCCACTGAGACGAGGTTTTCCACCTTCGTGATCGTGTAGCGGAAAAATTTTGCCAGGGATTCCGTCATATCCGCCACGCTGTCCAATCCGGCGATCAGCGCCTCCCCGCGGATGCTCTCCAGCGTATTATAAAGGAAATGCGGATTGATCTGATTCTGCAGCGCCAGATACTGCGCCTGCCTTTTATTGAGGTCCATCAGCTGCGGCGAGTGAAGCATTCTTTCTAACATTTCCATCTGCTCCCGCATGGTCGGCGTCAGCACCGCCCGTTCCAGATCCTCCCTGGAAAACATATAGCCCGCCAGAAACCGCTTTTCGACCTTCTCATGCTCCCGGTACGGATGGACCACCCAAAACCAGAACGCCGCCGCAAGTGTGGCCCCGGCAAGCAGGGTCAGACATCCGGTAAAAAGCACGCCTTTCCCCGTCTCGGCCGCCACAAGCTGCGCGGCTCCCGACACTGAAAAAGCCACAAGTGCGAGAACGCCGAGCACCTGCACGCGGTTTGATATGTATTTCCATTTATTTTTCCACTTTTCTTTCCAGCTCATCGTCTCACCCGTACAGCTTCCGGTACACCGCAGGCTTCACGCCCGCTGCCTTCTCAAATGTATGTGTAAAATGCTTCACGTCATTGTAGCCCACCAGCCGGCAGATCTCCGACACCGGACTGTTCGTCTCACGCAGCAGGATTTTCGCCTGCTCCATCCGCACGTTAATCAGATATCTGGCAAAGCCCTCGCCCTCTGTCTTTTTAAAGAGCACGCTGAAATACGCGGGGCTTAAGCCCACCACGCTGCTGACTTCCTCCTGCGTGATCGGTTCGCTGTAATGCTCCTGAATGTACTGCTTCGCCTTTCGGATCGGCCTCACCGACTCGCTCTCCTGCTGTGCACTCTGTCCGGCCAGATAGTCGCAGCAAAATTCCTTTAAGCAACCAAATATCTGCGTGGCTTCGCTGCACCGCTCCACCTGCTGATGCAGCCGCTCCAGAAACTCCGCGCGCTCCGCCATCTGCGTCCGCACCGCAAATACCTCCGCCGCAGAATTGGCTGCTTCAAGGATCTCATACCCGTGCACATCCTTAATCGCCTGGCATTCCCTGGCAAGCGTATCCACCGCCGCACCGAGCTGCTCCGGATCGAACACCTCCGCCGCATGCGTCATGTCGCGCAGATAGCGCTCCAGCGCTCCGCTTCCAAGCAGCTGTGAGGGTCCCCCCATGCGCTCATACAGCCGACCGGTGCCGTAAACAATCCGCTCCTCGATCAGCGTCAGCGCCTCCTTCATCGATGTGCCAAGCTCCTCCGGCGCACTCCCCGCGCTTCCAAGTGCCACGGAAAAGCTGACCGGCCGGAACAGACTTTTTTGCAGCTCCAGCTGATTGACGCAGCTTTTCAGCGCGCGGCGCACCTCCTCTTTTTTCTGCGGCGCATAATTCAAAATTCCGGCGCAGACAAAGCCCTGAACTGCTGACACGAACTCCAGACATTTACCAGAGACAGCCTGCTGCACGCCCTCCTGTGCCTTTTCCATCAAAAGCACCGATGCCGTCGGGCTGAGTTCTTCCCGTCCGCAGTCCATTTTCAGAACAAACGCCTGAAATACACCGTCCTGCACCTGCAGGTCGTACTGCTCCCGCAGTTCCGCGATGCTCACGGTCTTCTTTTTCTGATCCAGCAGTCCGCTGATCAGGTTTTCCCGCAGCAGTGCTGCATCCTTCTGCGTCTTTTTCCGCTGCTGTGCCTCGTCCTCTGCATTCTTTCGCTGCGCACGTATCCGTTCCGCAAGCTTTTGAAGCGTCGCAGTCAGCTCTGCTTTGCTGATCGGCTTGAGCAGATAATCGCCGACCCCGTATTTGATCGCCTGCTGCGCGTACTCAAAATGTGCGTAACCGCTGATAATCACGATCTCCAGTGCCTGATTGCCCTCTTTTACCTGCCCGATCAGATCCAGACCGCTGCATCCCGGCATCCGAATATCCGTGATCAGAATGTCCGGCTGCAGCGTCCGCACCATCTCAATCGCCTCCAGGCCGTTGTGCGCCGTCCCGACCACCTTCAGTCCGAGCGCCTCCCAGTCGACGAGCGCCAGGATCAGCTGACAGATCCGCACCTCGTCGTCCGCAATGACTGCTTTTATCATCGTTTCAACCCCCGTAGTTTCTCATTTTCCGTTCTGTTTTTGTATTGGCAGCTCTTTTTCTGCCCCAAAGCCGCTGTCTGTGATTCGGCTTCTATCACGTATTTTTATCATACCGCAAATTCACAGTATACGCCACAGAGAAAACGGCAAATTCCCACAAGCAAACAGGCTCATAAGGGATCCTCCCGCAAACGGGCCCCGCCTTGTGAGATCGCGCAAAGAAGAGGCAGGACATCCGCCCGCCTCTTCTTCGTATTATGGCTCACTTTTCGTTCACACTTTCGTGTAAATACCTCTGTTTTTCTGCCTGTCTTACTCGGTCACTGCCTCAGTCTCAGCCTCTGCGCCTGCCAGAGAATCTGCCGTGATAACGGAAACACCTGTGTCAGTTACTTCGCCGCCAAGTGACTCGCCGCCGATTGCTGCAACTGCTGCCTTCACACCCTCATAGCCCATTACATCCGGGTTCTGAGCCATGGTTGCCAGAAGATATCCGTCGTCAATCAGGTTCAGGATTGCGTCAGACTTATCGAAACCTACGCCTATGATATCGCTGCTGCCGGAAGCCTTGATTGCATTTCCAGCTCCTGTGGTGGAACCCTCGTTGCATCCGAAGATACCAACCACACCCTGTGTGATGTAGTTCTCAGCGATTGTCTGTGATTTTGCAGCATCGCCTTCGCCATACTGTGTTTCCATGATCTCGAAATCTGTTCCGTCAAATGCTGCGCGGAAGCCTTCCTCACGTTTTACAGTAGAGTCTGTTGCTGCATTTACATTGATGATACCGATCTTGCCGGAGGTGATGCCCTTTTCCTCAAGTGATTTAATCATCTCTTCGCCTGCAGTCGTTCCGGCTGCCTTATTATCAGTAGAGAATGTTGCTTCTGCGTCTACGTTTGCCGGTGAGTCTACGTATACGATCTTTACGCCTGCATCTACTGCTTCCTTCAGTGCGGAAGAAATTGCATCCGGGCCGTTTGCTGCTACGAGGATTGCCTGATAGCCGCCTGCTACTGCGTTGTTTACACACTCAATCTGCTGTGCGTCATCTTTTGTATTCGGGGACATGAAGGTTACTTCTGCATCAAGCTCTTCTGCTGCCTTCTGTGCGCCCTCGTTCAGGCTGATCCAGTGCTGGTCGATGGAATCCATTGTGATCAGGGCGATTTTCTCGCCTGCTGCGGATACCGTCATTGCTCCCAGAGATCCTACCATTGCTGCTGCCATGAGCACTGCCAACATTTTCTTTTTCATTTTGAATTTCCTCCTTGAAATTTGATTTTCTTTTTTTCGTTTCTATCCCTTATCTGCGTCCGTCCGGCGCAGTACGGTTCCTTTTTTGAAGCCTGTCCTTTTTGTATGTATGCTGCCGAGTTTCTTTTTATGCTTTCTTTTTCCTGCCGAACTGGCCGCTTCTTACGACAACATCCAGAAGTACCGCGCCTACTACGATGACACCGATAACAACTCGCTGGATGCCGACCTGTGCGCCGATCATGTTCAGTCCATTTTCAAGTGTCTGCCATACAGCTGCACCTGCGAACGTTCCAAGCAGAAGTCCGGTGCCGCCAAGCGGAGATACGCCGCCGATAACGCCGGCTGCTACGCCGTACATCTCGTACATGTTTCCTGCTTCCATGTTGCCCATACCCGCCTGTGCACAGAGGATCAGTCCGACGATGCAGGAGCAGATTGAGCTGACCAGATACGTCTTTGTCGTTGTCAGAACCACGTTAACGCCCGAGAGCTTTGCTGCATCGATGTTGGAACCGATCGCATAAATGTGACGTCCGGAGCGTGTCTTTGACAGGATAAAGAAGAAAATGATGAATGCGACAAGTGCGATCCAGAAGGTGTTGTACACACCGAGTGTCTTTCCATAGTAGAAGAAGTTCTGGAAACGGTCTGCCGACTCTTTGCCGATGCCGGTTGCGATCGCGTCTGTGTTGCGGTTATTGTTTACCATGTAGGCGATACCTCTTGTCACAAACATGGTACCCAGTGTTGCGATGAACGGCGGCAGGCGGAATTTTCCAACCAGGTAGCCGTTTACCACACCGACAACAAGGCAGCTTACAAGTGCAACCACGATTGCCATAATCGGATGCACGCCTCTTGTCATCAGAGTTGCGGAGATCATGGCGCTCATGCCGACCATGGTTCCGATTGAAAGATCAATGTTTCCGGTGATCAGCACGTAGCTCTGTGCAATACCGATCAGCAGGTATTTTGACATCGAACGCAGCAGATTCTGAATATTCTGTCCTGAGAAAACTGCCGGATTGATGATACCGAATGCGATATAAATAACTACCAGTCCCACGAACGCCGTGAGCGCTGCTCCCATTCCCCGGATGCCAAGAAGCTTCTTTACGGGGCTTTGATTTTTACTGTTCATTTCCCTTCTCCTTCCACCGCAGAAATTTTCTTGTTTTCAAAAGAGGTCGCCATCGTCAGGATCTGCTCCTGCGTCGCTTCCTTCGCCGAGATTTCACCGGTGATCCGGCCGTCGCACATGACGATGATCCGGTCTGCAATTCCCATGACCTCCGGCATTTCCGAGGAAACAAAGATGACTGCGATTCCTTTCTGCTTCAGCTCATTCATCAGATGATAGATCTCAACCTTCGCTCCGACGTCGATACCTCTCGTCGGCTCGTCGAAAATCACGACTCTTGAATTTCGTGCCAGCCATTTTCCGACTACGACCTTCTGCTGATTTCCTCCGGAAAGATTGCCGGAATCGATCTCCACATTCGGTGTCTTAATTCTCAGATCTGCAACTGCCTTCTTACAAAGCTCGTCCTCTTTTTTGCTGCTGACTACACCCAGCTTATTGCACAGAAGATCAAGATTTGGAAGTGCCAGGTTGTGGCGGATACTCAGCTTCGTGCACAGGCCGTCTTTCTTGCGGTCCTCCGGTGCCAGTACGACACCGTTTTTGATTGCGTTCTCCGGACAGCGGATATGGACTTCTTTTCCGTCCACATAGATCTCGCCGCTCTCTTTCGGATCGACTCCGAAGATCGCCCGCGTCGTCTCGGTACGTCCTGCGCCCATCAGACCTGCAAATCCTACGATCTCTCCCTCGTATGCCGAGAAACTGATGTTGCGTACCATTCGGCCTGCATTTAAGTTTTTAACCTCAAAGATCTTCTTTCCCTTTTTGCACTCTACCCGCGGGAACTGTTCCTTAATCTCACGGCCAACCATGTTCGTGATGATCTGATCCATGGTCATGTCTTTGAAATTGCCCTTTGTGATGAACTGGCCGTCTCTCATGATCGTCACGCGGTCCACGATGTGTGCCAGCTCCTCCAGACGGTGCGAGATGTAAACGATGCCGCAGCCCTCTGCTTTCAGCTTCCGGATGATGCGGAACAAATCATCGATTTCCTTCGATGTAAGTGACGATGTCGGTTCGTCCATGATCAATATCTTTGCATTTGTCGATAATGCTTTTGCAATCTCAACCATCTGCTGCTTTGATACCGGAAGATCACCGACCGTCTGTCTCGGATCGATGTCGATCTTCAGATCATCGAGGATTCGCTTCGCTTCCTCCTCCATCGCGCGGTTGTTCAGTGCCAGCTTTCCCTGCTTCTCACGTCCCAGAAACATATTTTCTGTGACCGAGAGATGACGGCACATGTTCAGCTCCTGATGAATGATTGCCACGCCAATCTGCTGCGCCTGTTTCGGTGTCAGATCGCCGTATTCTTTTCCGAAAATCTTCATTTCGCCGCCGTCTCTGGTGTAGACGCCGCTCAATATTTTCATAAGCGTCGATTTACCTGCACCGTTCTCTCCCAGCAGCGCCATGACTTCTCCTGAGCACAGCTCAAAGCTTACATTATCGAGTGCCTTGACACCCGGAAATGTCTTACTGATGTTGCTCATGGAGACAATGACTTCACCCATTTCGCCACCCTCCCTTTTTTATGATGTATTCGCGGAATCTTTTCCCGTCCGATTCTGCGAGTACATTATGCCCCTTTGGAGCATTGCCCCAAATAGTAAAGCGGACATTCGCAATCCGCTTTGCTACTTGCTCATGAACGCAGTCGCTTCGCGACCTGCGTTCAAATCGTTCACGCCCTTTTGCGCAGTCATCTGTCATTTTGTATATTTTTTTGTGACTTTTTTCTCTCTTTCAGGCGTTTTTCTTTTTCCTGAGACTATTATAGCATAATGCTTTTATGCAGAAAGGGTGGTAGTTTTTATTTTAGAGGGGGATTTTTTATGCAGTTCGCCGGAAGAAGGAGCGAATTGCTTGACTCGATTAAAAAAGTGCCCTCTGATTTTGTTTTATCAGAAAGGCACCTGTCTCTTCAGTCCTGCAGAAACTCAAATTTTTTCTTCATCACATCTCCGACTCCCGCAATGACCGGACCGAGCGTCAGCGCCATCAGAAATGTCACAATGCCGAGACGGCCGCCAAACAACAGGCCGATAACAACGACAGTAAAATCAAAGATCATACGAACCGTGCGGAATGAAAGTTTCTTCACACGTTTGGAAATGATGATCGGAATCGCATCATACGGCGCCGTTCCCATATCCATATCAGTGTACACCGCCACAGCAACCACGAAAATCGCCAGCGCCGGAATCAGCACTGCGATGCGCACGCCCCAGCTGGAAAACAGATCTGCCGGAAGAATTTTCGCCCATACCCAGGAAAAGAAATCAATCGAATATCCCACCAGAAACATGTTTGCCAGCGTACCGAAACCGAGATTGCGGCCGCCGAAAATCACCACGATCACCAGCAAGATGATATTTAAAAGTGCCTGCCAGTTGCCAAGTGAAATTCCGATCGTATCTGCAATCGCCACATTCATCAGGGTACACGGGTCCGTGCCGAGGTCTACCAGCAGCAGCCACGACAGGCAGAAGCCCATCACAATCACCGCCGCGACCACCGCGCACAATCGGAACCAGAAATGCTTTTTATGAAAAAAGCCGTCAATAATGTCCTGCATATTTTTCTCCTTCTCTGTTGTTTGTTTTCTTTAAAGTAAACAGCTCAGTTTCACTTCGGTGCTGCGGACTGTTCCTTTGCCGCAGTATGTATCATTGGCGCAACAGTTTTCATTATTACAGAAAAACGTCAGAATGGCAATCCTTTTCTTTTAAAATTGGGAATTTCTGTGGTTTATCTTTTTCATTTTATCAGGTGCAATTTTCCCTTCTGCCATCGCTTATCGCTCTTCGCAGTGGACTTGCCTGACTCAGTTAAACTTCTACACTTCCAGTTTCCGCCGCCCGCTCCTCCACATAATTCAAAAATTCCTGCGCAACCCTTGAAAGTGTGCGCGACCGACTGCGGATCAGTACGTAGGAGGCCACCACTTTCGGCTCTTTGATCCGGCGGATACAGATGCCGTAGCTCTCGGCCAGATCCTCTGCCGCTGCCGGATAAATGGTAATTCCGACCCCGCGCTTTGTCAGCTCATAGGCATTCATCATATGGGCAATCCTGCAGCGGATTATCGGCTTTTGTCCTTCCGGGAACCATCCATTGATCTCCTGAAGCCTTGATTCTCTCGATGGAATGATCAGCTCATACGGCAGCAGCTCCTCCATCCGAATCGTTTTCTCTTCTGTCTGTGCAAGGGGATGCCCCTTCGGAATCATCGCCGCCCACGCTTCCTCATAGAGCGGATAGGAGTCCACACCCTCTGCATTGTGCGGCTCCAAAATAATCGCAAGATCGCACAGTCCTTTCATGACGCGGTTTACGACATCATCCGAGTTTCCGTTCCACATGTTGTAGGTCACATGCGGATACCTTTCGTGAAATCCGGCAATCCACTCTGACAGAAGTGCCGGCGCATGCCCCTCTACGGATGCCAGGTACAGGGTTCCCTTCAGGCCGGTTTCCATCTCTCCGACGTCCTCCGCAGAGCGTTTTACAAGATCCAGGATCTGCTGCGCATACTGCCGGAACAAAATGCCCTCCTCCGTCAGCTGCAGCGCATGTGGCTTTCTCACAAACAGCTTTGCTCCAAGTTCCGCCTCCAGCTCCTGAATCTGACGGCTGAGCGGCGGCTGCGCAATGCACAGCTTCTCCGCCGCGCGTGTAAAATTTATCTCCTCTGCTACTGCGAGGAAATATCGGATGTGTCGTAGTTCCATATGTGTGCCCTCCCGTTGTTCTTTCTTCCTGATATACCTTTCACTTCCGCGTCATATCTGCTGTCACATTTCCTGATTTGCCCTTTATTTCACTTTTTTACATTCTGCTTCCCGGTATCCTTTTCTCGAATACTATTTGAAATTCGCATCAGGCTTTATGATACCTGTCAGGTATCGCAGCACCTTTATTATATGTATTTCACAATCTCGCGTCAACCTGTTATAGTAATGTCATCAAAGGAAAGCGGTAAACAAAACCGCAAAACTTCAACAAAATAAGCGGATTAAAGGAGGATTTCATCATGAAGGCTATTAAATCGATCAGAGAGTTTTTCAAAGAATACTACAAGAGTTTTTCCGCATCTTATCAGGGATAAGCGCTGAGGTAAAACATCATGGATGAACAAACTGAAAACGGCTAAGCGGAACATACCAGAGAATTCGTATGTTCCGCTTAGCCATTCCTGATTCTGAATCCGTCAGATCATATATTTCTCTTCCGCCAGCTGTTCTGTTGCCCTCAGCGCAGCGACGGAATGCCCTTTGGATTTTGTTCATCCTGCCTCTTTTTGCAGCGGGTTGCCGGTTCGTCCGACAGCCCGCTGTTTTTTTACCGAGTCAGGCAAGTCCCAACCAATTGCTTATTGCTCCCCGCACTTCCGCAAAACTTCCTCCGCCGTCGGAATCGACGGTACTGCTCCCTTTCTCGACACCGCGATTCCGGACGCGACCGTCGCCGTCTTCAGCGCCTGCGCCGGTGTCTTTCCTCCGAGAATTGATGCGAGAAAATAACCGGAAAAGGTATCTCCGGCTGCGGTTGTATCGACTGCCTTTACCTTACAGATTTCCTGATAACAGCGTCCGTTTTTGTCTGCATACCACGCGCCGTCGCTGCCGAGTGTCAGGATCAGGCGGCTCTCCGGGTATTTTACAAGCACGCCGTCCATGATTTTCTGTGGATCCTTTTCGCCGGTCAGCATTTCTCCCTCAATCTCATTTACAAAGAAGCAGGTAATCTTTGTCAGGTCACAGTCCAGCACTGCCTGGTCAAACGGGGATGGGTTCATTGCAATGACCATGCCTTTCTCATAAGCACGATCTACGATATAATCGATCAGGTTGATTTCATTCTGCAGTACGACCACGTCGCCCTTTTCAAAATGACTCAGCACCTCATCGACGTGTTCCTTTGTATTGGCGCGGTTTGCGCCCGGGAACAGGACGATGCAGTTCTGTCCCGCGTCATTCACCTGAATGATCGCATTTCCGGTCCGCACCTCCATCGTCTGCACGTATTCCGTGTGGACTCCGTTTTTCCGGCAGGTCTCCAGAAGCCCATTTCCGTCGTTTCCCACCATTCCAGCATGATAGACCTCAAGACCCGCACGGCTCATCGCAATCGACTGGTTCAGTCCCTTGCCGCCATCGTTTACACTTAAGGATGTCGCCGTGATCGTCTCCCCCGGCTGCACGATATGCGGAAGCTGATACACGTAATCGATATTCATCGATCCGAAATTCAGTACCCTCATTACTTCATCTTCCTTTCTTTTTTATTCTGTGATCTCCGTACCGGTTGCCCCGTGAATAATCTCAATCAGTTCCTTCGCCTTAACCGGCTTTGCGATATGGCCGTTCATTCCGGCCTCCAGGCACTGCTTCTCGCTCTCCTGCGATGCCTGCGCCGTCTCCTCCATTTTTGCGCGGTTTTTGTCCACATACATGTTTTTATCCGCATAACGGAACAGGTCGCGCATCGTGCATTCTTCAAAATCCTGCGCCATCGCGTAACCGACCGCATAGCTGATCGGCATCTCCGGATGTTCTTCTGAGTATGCTGCCGTCTGCTCGCGGATGCTCTGCAGGCAGGCGCGCACACCCTTTTCATCCAGTCCGCGCAGCACCGCAAGAAATTCATCACCGCCGTCACGGCCTACAAACTGCTCCGGTGCGACCGCTTTTCGCAGCTGTACGGCAAAGCTCCTGATGTACTCATCGCCTTTGTCATGCCCTAGGAACGAATCGTCTCGATCATCTTATCCTGCGGATATCCGGCGTCCTCCAGCTTGATCATCCGCTGCGTCCCGCCGCGCACCAGTCCCGCATAATTGACCACGCGCGCCGTACCCTGAATCTTGCCGACAAGCACCATGATCCAGAGAAACAGCGCGATCAGAATCGCCGTCAGCACTGTCATCAATGCTCTCGTGATAAACTCTGTCTTTTTTCCCGTTTTCTTCATTTTTCCTTCGGCTTCGATTCGTGTTATCGATGCGTTTATTTTAGCCGATTCGGTGCGTTTGTGCAAGCGGATTTGATCGTCTGCAGCGGCGTGTCAAAACGGATAATTGCAGGCGGCTTTGATCTTAGCAGGCGGTATGCTCTCCTGTACTTTTTCGGGTGATCATTTTTTGGCGAAAAACGGTTTCTTCCGCTTTTACATGTTCTGTGCTGTTGATGCTGTTGATAATTTTTTCTGCGGCAAAAGCGGACTGATGCTGCCGCGTGTATCGCTCGGTCTCTGGCACAGGAGCACGGCGAAACGCTCTCCGAGATGGCACTTGGATGGCTGCTCTCCCACAAGGAAGTCACCAGCGTCCTGATCGGCGCCTCCAAACCGTCACAGATTCTGGATAATGCCAAGGCGATCCAGTGTGCACCGTTTACAGAGGAAGAGCTGCGCAGGATTGAGGAGATTTCTGTGGAACAGCCGTAACAGTATTTCTGCAGTCTTTTCATTTCAAATAACAATCTCACAGCAGTTCCGCAAACAGCCGCAGAAACAGCTGTGAAAGTCGCAGGTACGCGCTTCGGCCGCTTCTGTACTTTTCGGTCACGTCGCGGCACTGTGTCATGGTGTGCTCCAGGTCCTGGCGAATCGCAAGGACCGCGTCGCAGTCTGCCATAAAGCATCCGTTTTCAAAGTGGTGATAGAGGCTGCGATAATCGAGGTTGATCGTGCCGCAGGTCGCCATGCAGTCGTCCGCCACACTCATCTTGGCGTGGCAGAAGCCCGGCGTCCACTCGTAAATCCTCACGCCATTTCGTACCAGTCCGTGATAGAACGACCGTGTCACGCTGTACACCAGCTTTTTATCGGGAATACCAGGCGTGATAATCCGGACATCCACACCGCGTTTGGCCGCGAGTGAGAGCGCATGCGCCATCTCATCTGTGATAATCAGATACGGTGTCATAAACCAGCAGTATTTTTCTGCCTTGTTTGCCATGCTGATGTAGACCCCTTCTCCGACCTGCTCATGATCGAGTGGGCTGTCCGCATACGGCTGGATGAAGCCCTTCTGCTTCGCCGCGTACGGATACTTCGGCAGAAATTTTGCAAAATCACTGTCATTTTGATCCTTGTCACTCACAGCATTCCACATTTCCAGAAATGTCACCGTCATCGAGCGGACGGCATCGCCCTCCAGACGGATGCCGGTGTCCTTCCACTGTCCGTACGGATGCGTCAGATTGAAGTATTCATTTGCAAGATTGTAGCCGCCGGTAAATCCGACCTTTCCGTCGATCACCGTGATCTTGCGGTGATCACGGTTGTTCAGGAAGAAATTCAGGCCAGGCGCAAGCGGATTGAAGACTCTGCAGCGGATGCCAAGCGCCTCCATCCGTTTGATAAAGTCCGTATTGATAAACCAGATCGACCCCATATCATCGTAAAATACACGCACCTCGACACCGGCCTTCGCCCGCTCCTCCAGCACCCGCTGGATCCGCTGCCATGCCTCGGCATCCTCAATCGCATGATATTCCATAAAAATGAAACGCTGCGCCTTTGCCAGATCCGCAAGCTGTGCCTCCAGCCCCTTCTCCGCCTCATCGTAATACGTCACATCCGTGTTCTGATAGACCGGATAGCAGGCATTTTTCTGAATGTAGGAGACAATGTTGCCCGCACGCGGAATCTTCTCCTGAAGTGCTTCTCTTACTTGCTCATTTTTCGGAAGCAGCGGCAGCAGACGGCTATCGATCTCCTCATAACGCTTCCGCATTTTCTCGGTGCCGCCGTTTAAACCGACCAGAAGATACAGAGCAAGCCCCATCACCGGAAATGACAGGATCAGAAGAATCCAGGGCATTTTCATTGTGGATGTCATCGGAGAAGCATACATATTTAAAATAATAATGATCCCCAGAACTCTGGTAAACAAATTAATCGCCTCTGCATACCGATTCAGTCGGGTACACAGCAGAAGAATAAATACGACTTCCAGCAAAATACACAGCGACGAAAAGACCAGACGCGTGATTCCGTTCTTTGTTTTTTCTCTTCCCTCTACGGTTGTTGGTTTCATGAATTTCCACCCTTCTTGTCATTTTCTCTGCGCGGTTTTGTCACCTTTAGCAATCACTGCGCAGAACATCCCTGTTTCCTACGCTCGATCTGCAAGTCAAAGACTTCCTGCTTCATCCTGCATTTTCTTTTTCCGACTTTCCTGTTTCCAGTTTTTCCATCGCGATACGATATGCAAGCAGCCGCAGCACATAATCCGGCATCTTCCGCGTGCCGCGCTCCCACTCCGTCACCGTGCGGTACGGAATCCCAAAATAAGCGCAGAACTCTTTGCGGTTCATACCGGTGCTTTTTCGAAGACGCGTGACCTGAACGCTGACTTCGGATTCATTTTCTCCTATGCTTTCTTCCACAGTTTCTTCTATATTTCTGTTTTCCTGCATGCTTTCTGTTTCTGTCGTGATTTCCCCACAGGTTTTTTCCATCTTTTTCATGCTCTCTCTCCCATGTATCCTATTTTTATCTTCAATCCACAATCAATATTTCCCCATCCCATTAGAAAGGGGAAAATCCTTGTGTTATTCTGTTGAATTTAACCGAATCAGGCAGGCAGCGCGTCCGATTTCAAATATCTGCTTTATATCAAACCAGCCAAGCCATTTAATACACATTGTGTATCTATTATACTTCCTGACCATGCCATTTGCAAGCCCTGTTTCATGAAATTTTGCCATCGTCAAAACAGATATTCGCAATCCGCTTCACTGCTTGTAAAATCATAAAGAATCCAGACTCATAAGAATTTTTCCCGTAAACGAGTCCCCGCTGCTTATTGCTCTTCTCAATTGAAACAGGGGACTTGCCTGATTTGATTAAAAATGTTACCATATACCCAGTGTTATTTTCACCAGTTTATGGTCAATTTTCACATATTTATTTTTTATTTTCACCCGACAGATATGCTACATTTGTAAAACACCGAACTATCTGCCCTGATCACTCGCGATCTACCTTTTTAGTTTGAAAGGATTTTCACACATGAACACAAAAAAGAAAGAACCACTCTACATCACCGGGCACCGGCATCCGGACACGGATTCCATCGCCTCGGCCATTGCTTTTGCATTTTTTAAACGTTCCATGGGGCAGCCGGCCACACCATGCCGGCTTGGCGCGCTCAATGCAGAGACCTCCTACCTGCTGAACCGCTTTGGCTTTGAGCCGCCGCAGCTGCTGCAGGATGCGCGGATGAAGCTTTCCGAGATTGCCATGGATCCGCCGGTCTCCATCACACCGGAAACCACAATCTACGAGACCATGCAGATCATGCAGAGGGAAAATCTCGCCTACTGCGGTGTTGTCGATGCACAGAACCATGTGCTCGGCATGGTCACAAAATCCGATTTCTCTGTTGTCGGTCTCGACGATACCGCCAGATCCATCGACATTCTGGCACACACGCCGGTCGAAAACATCCGCAAAACGATCAACGGAAGCATCGTCTATGACGATCCGGATGTCGCGGTCAACGGCAAGGTCAGCATCATTGCCATGACCTGCCCAGAGCACCTCGACCGTTATGAGGTTGAAAAACGAATCGTCATCGTCGGTGCGGATACGATGGCACAGAAAAAGTGCATTCAGCTCGGCGCCGGTATGCTGATTATTGTATGGGCAGATACCGTCGATGAGTCCGTCATTGAGGAGGCAAAAAAACATCACTGCCCGATCATCCGCTCCGGACACGGCACGATGAATACCTCGCGTTATCTCTACTTCGCGCCATCCGTTTCCCGTATCATGAAAAAAAGCCCGATTCTCTTCCATACCAATGAACTGGCAGAGGACGTAGGCGTAAAAATGCTGCGCAACCGTTACCGGGCCTACCCGGTTGTCGATCAGAACGAGCAGCTCTTCGGTTACGTTTCCAGATACCACATCATGAACGCTCCGAAGCGCAAACTGATCCTCATTGACCACAATGAATTTTCACAGTCCGTCAACGCAATCGAAAAAGCGACCGTGCTTGAAGTCATCGACCATCATCGGATCAATGATTTCTCGACCTCACAGCCGGTCGCATTCCGAAACGAAATCGTCGGCTCCACCGCCACAATCGTTGCCACGATCTTCCGTGAAAACCAGATTCCGATTCCGCCGGGACTCGCCGGACTTTTACTCGGCGCAATCCTGTCCGACACGATGGACTTCCATTCACCGACCACGACCGACCGCGATGTCCAGACAGCCAACATTCTGGCGGCTATCGCAGACCTCGATATCGACACCTTTGCGGAGGAAATGTTCCACATCACCTCCAATCAGGAGAAGATGACCTTCAGCGATATGATCAATCAGGATCTGAAGATCTATGATATCTCCTCCTGCAAGCTCTCCATCTCCCAGGTGATCGTACCGTCCGCCAAAGAGATGCGCAGCGATTCGAGGGAGATTCTCGCGGCAGTCGAGCGCTTCGCTCAGAAGAAGCGCATCGATCTCGCTGTCCTCGTCTTCACGAGCATTCTGGAGAACGGATCCGTCATCTATGCAGGCGGAAACCGCGCGCCGTGGGCCGCTGAAGCATTTCCGGATAAAAATGGTCTGGAGCACTCGTTCCAGGAAAACCTGCTCTCAAGGAAGCAGCAGATTCTGCCGGCGCTGACGGGAGTGATTACGGAGTATATTGGGGGATAAAGGGAGCCGCATTTCCAAGTAAAATGTAATTTCGCTAACCTGGTATTTTTACTGCCTTGAGAGGTAATAATTTTACCGGGTTAGCACTGCCGGGCGGCGAAATCTTTTTATTATTTTTTCTCTTCTTTGTGGAATAATACTTGTTCGGGAGTGGATCGCTGTGATATAATGCTAATGGATTGAGGAACTGCACAAAAAATAGGAATTTATTTGTGTAAGTTTAACGATGCATCTCGCACCCCTTACGGGGATTGTTACTATATTTTCCATATCCACCCATCTTTTACAAGCAGAATAATATCAACCTCCTCACTCTTTCTCCAACTGCTCTTTCACTTCCCTGCCTCTATGATTCCCATACATCTGAAAAATCCGTTTCATCCTGATAGCCCACAGCTTGCGCACCTAAAGCGGAGGAATACTTACCTGCGTTTAAAAAACCGGAATGCCATCTCCTGTTTGAGAGAGATGACATTCCGGTTTTTTCTAATCGTATAGCCTTTATTCTTTTCCCCTGTATCCGCTATCTTTGGTACGCTATCTCCACTGCCTGCTTTCCGGTCAGCTCCTCGCTGCGCGCATCCGGCTGGCTGCAGCCCACATAGAAGGTATATGCTTTGCCAGCATCGCTACGGATGCCATCCTCGCCGACCACGGTAAGGGCACGATGTCCTACCGGAATGCGGATCTGCTTTTTCTCGCCTGCGTCCAGATGAATTCGTGCAAACGCACACAGCTCCGGGTGCTTATCCTTGTCTGCGCAGTCGTGATTTTTCACATAGACCTGAACAACCTCATCGGTCGCATGGGTTCCTGCGTTATGAACATCAGCGAGAATCGTAAGTGCCATGCTCTTTGCTTTGTTTCCGCCTTCGCCTGGTCCTTCCGTTTTCTTGTCTCCAGCTTCTCCACTTCTGTCAATCTTCGCCTCCGTCACGTGTACATCACCGTACGTCAGTCCATATCCAAACGGGTACTGTGCTTTTCCTTTCATATAACGGTACGTTCTGCCTGCCATGTGGTAATCGGTGAACTCCGGAAGTTCATCGAGGCTCTCGTAAAATGTCACCGGAAGCTTTCCGGACGGCGACACTTCTCCGAACAGCACCCTTGCTGCTGCTTTACCGCCCTGTGCGCCCGGATACCACAGCTGCAGGATTGCATCGAAGTGCTCCTCTGCATAAGAAAGATCGATATCGCTGCCTGCCATCAAACACAGCACTACCGGTTTGCCGGTTTCTTTTACCGCCTCCATCAGATCTCTTTGTACCTGCGGAAGCTGCAGGTCTGTCTTATCCCCGGAAGCATAGCTGTTTCCGGTGTCTCCCTCTTCGCCTTCAAGTGTCTCATCAAGACCAACGCACAGAACCACCACGTCGCTGTTGTCTGCCACGATCTTCGCCTCAGAAAGGCGGTCTGCCGGAAATGCCAGATTTTCGGTGCGGTCACGGAAGAGCTCGCAGCCGATGCTTGTCAGAACGCGCACATCCTCTCCAAGATAATCCTGCAGTCCCTCCAACACGGTCACGTATCGGCTCGCCGTTCCGTGATAGTTTCCAACCAGCGCCGCGCGGCTGTTCGCATTTGGTCCAATCACGCCGATCGTCTTTATTTTTGTTTTGTCCAGCGGCAGGAGTCCGTTGTTTTTCAGAAGAACGAAGCTCTCCTCCGCCGCTTTTTCCGCCAGTGCAAGATGCGCCGGAGCTTCCACCTCCGTATACGGAATCGCATCGTATTCACTTCCGTCGAACAGTCCGAGCAGGTAACGCGTCGTAAACAGACGGATCGCTGCCTCTGTGATCGTCTCCTCGCTCACCAGTCCGTCCTGCACGGCACCAAGGATGTGCAGGTACGTATTTCCACAGTTGAGATCGCAGCCGTTGTTGATCGCAAGTGCTGCTGACTCACGGATATTTTTTGTCACCATATGGTGCTCGTGGAAATCACGGATTGCCCAGCAGTCGGACACAAAATGTCCCTCAAAGCCCCAGTCATCCCGGAGAATTTTCTGCAGCTTCGGACTGCCGCAGCACGGCTCCCCGTTCGTGCGGTTGTACGCACCCATGACTGCTTCCACACCGGCTTCCTGCACAAGTGCCTGAAAGGCCGGAAGATACGTCTCTTCCATATCCTTCGGTGTTGCCTCCGCATCAAACTCGTGCCGTACCGCCTCCGGGCCGGAATGCACCGCAAAATGCTTTGCGCATGCGGCTGCCTTCATCGTCTCACCGTTGCCCTGCAGTCCTTCCACAAAAGCAACGCCAAGACGGCTTGTCAGATACGGGTCTTCTCCGTATGTCTCATGGCCGCGGCCCCAGCGTGGGTCACGGAAAATATTTACATTCGGTGACCAGAAGGTCAGCCCCTTGTAAATGTCGCGATCGCCTTTTTCAGAGTAGGCATTATATTTCGCTCTGCCCTCCGTCGCTATAACGTCCGCCATTTCCTTTACCAGAGCGGTATCAAACGTTGCGCCCATTCCAATGGCCTGCGGAAAAACGGTGGCCTGACCGGCACGTGCCACGCCGTGCAGCCCCTCATTCCACCAGTTGTAGGCCGGAATGCCCAGACGCTTCAGGGCAGGCGCACCGTATTTGAGCTGCTCCGCCTTCTCTTCGAGTGTCATTTTTTCTACAAGGGCTTCCGCCTTTTTTCTTGCCTCTTCTCTGTTCATCTTGGTCATCTGCCTTTCTGTTTCCCTGCATTTTTCAGGCGGTCTCCTGTACCGCCTCCTTTTATCCGTCGTACGGTTTTTTCTGTCAAAGTGATAAGAAACTCATGACTTCTGCTCTGCTTATCCCTTCACAGCTCCTGTTGTAAGTCCCTCTACGATCTGGTTACTGAACAGACAGTATACAATAACCGTCGGGGCAATTGCAATAATAATCGCCGCAAACATTTGCACATAGTTCGTTGCATACGGACCTACGAAGTATGTCAGTGTAACCGGAAGTGTCTTCTTTGCCGGGTCAGAAATGAATACCATCGCAAGCAGCAGCTCGTTCCAGTTGCCGACAAACGTCATCAGACCTGATACGAAAAGTCCGGTCCGGCACAGCGGCAGTGCGATCTTAAAGAAAATCCGGTAAATGCCACAGCCGTCGATTGCTGCCGCCTCGATCAGTTCACCCGGCATCGATTTAAAAAATCCGGTCAGAAGGAAGATCGTCATCGGAAGGGAAAACGTGATGTATGGAAGCATCAGGCCGAATCTTGAGTTGGTCAACCCAAGCTTCGCAAAACGGACAAACAGAGGAATCAGGATACAGTGTACCGGCACCATCATTCCAATCAGGAAAAATGTATGCGCTGCCTCCGCCAGTTTCCATCTCATTCTCGCAATCGCGAACGCCGCCATTGCGCCGAAGAACAGGCTGACAAGCAGTGTCACGCCGCAGACCAGTGTGGAGTTGACAAGCGCTGTGCCCAGCTTGCCAAGCGACCATGCCTGCATGTAGTTTTCCCAGTGAAAGGTCTCCGGCAGTGCAAACGGCGCTGCCATCACGCCTGCGTTGTCCTTTAACGATACGGAAAGCATCCACAGAAGCGGAGCCAGATACAGCACAGCCAGAAGCACCAGAAATACGTAGATCACCACGATGACCGGGCTGACCGCTTTTTTTCTTTTTTTCATTACAGCACTCTCTTTCATCTTCCGCCCTCCTATGACTCATACGTCTCTACTTTGATGACCTTCTTGACGAGGAGCGTCACGATCAGGCACATCACAAGCAGCACAACGGATATCGCACTCGCATAGCCGTATTTGAAGTAATTGAAGCCCTCCGCGTACAGCTCCGTCGCAAGCACCTCGGTACGATGGTTCGGTCCGCCCTGTGTCATGTTGTAGACCAGATCGAAGAATTTCAATGAACCGATACAGTTCAGTGACAGGGAAGTGACCATCATCGGCTTGATCAGCGGAAGCGTGATGTAGCGGAATGCCGCCGGTTTGGAAGCACCGTCCACATAGGATGCCTCATAGATATCTTTCGATATGCCGGTGATCTGCGCCATATAAAGCATCATATTCTGTCCGACGTACTGCCACAGTGCCACAAACGCGATGACCCACATCGGAAGCACGATAAATCCCTTGGAATCCATCAGCCACAGCGGTCCCTTGATTCCGAACTGCGCCAGCAGCTGGTTGATACCGATCTTCGGGTTGAACATGAATGCCCACAAAAGACCGAGCGCTGCGGAGGAAAGTACGGACGGAAGGTAATAAATATTTTTGAATACGTTGCGTCCCTTCGGGATGTTTGTCAAAAAGACCGCGAGCAAAATACCGATCACCTGCTGTGTCACTGCCGAAAACAGCATGAAGAAAATGGAATTTTTCAGTGCAATGCGGAACGTCGCATCCTTGAAAAACAGTTTTTTATAATTTGCCAGCCCGATAAACTCCGGCGGTGTCAGTGCTGCATAATCGCACAGCGAATAGTAAACCATCTGAAAGATCGGGATGACGAGGATCAGAATGAACATGATCAGCGCCGGTGCGATGAAAATAAAGATGGCCTTTTTGTCTTTTAAAATTTTATCCATAGCAGCCTCCTTGTTGTAATCTCTACATACCCTCTCCGCCTGGCGGTATCCACTTTATGAGATTTTGCGCTGTATCCGCCGCGCCGGACAGGGCATGTATGGCATAAAAAGAGCCGCTGCAGGAACAATGCGTCTTTCCCTGCATTTGTTCCGCAGCGGTTTCTGATTATCCGCTGTCGTCAGAACCGTTGCTTCTGAAATTCATCCGTATGGTTCTATATATAGCAGACATTTTCAATCAATCTCAGGAACGTAATCGCTTTCTGCCCCTGTTCATTTTATTATTTTATTCCCAGACATTCTCCTCATAGAAGGTCTGAACGGTCTGGAATGCCTCTTCCGGTGTCTGGTTGTCGAGGAAAATGTCAACCATTGCGTTGTCGAAGCAGTCGCCTGCCTCTACGGATGCGAGAGACTCGTTGTAGAATCCGAATGTGCCAGTTGCGTTTGCCAGGATATCCTGAACGTACTTCAGCTGTGCCGGAGCCTTGTCATAATCGATCTCAAGGTCTTTTACGATCGGGATCTTTCCGCCGATTTCTGCGGTATACTTCTGAGCGGTCTCATCTGTGAACATCTTCATCAGAGCGATGACTGCATCCTGATGCTCGGTCGTTGCGCTCATCAGAAGGTTATCTGTCTTAACGATCATACGGTTCGGGTCATTTGCTCCCTCGATGCCCGGAAACTGGAATACGCCGCACTTGGACTCGAAGTCCGGATTGTTGCCGTTGATCTGAGCGATTGCCCATGAACCCTGGATCAGGATTGCAGCTTCGCCGTTGTAGAAGTTTGCGGTTGCCTGATCGTTGGAGTCACCTGCTGCGGTCTCCTGGAAGTACTGGGAGAGTTCTTTGAGCTTCTTGCCTGCCTCGATGCAATTGTCATCGGTCCAGTTTGCGGTGTGGTCTGCGATTGCCGCAAGGTCAACGCCCTGGCGGTCACACAGATAACCGGCTACCATGGACAGGCACCATGCCGTACCTGCGGAACAGGAAATCGGAGTATAGCCTGCATCTTTGATCTTCTGGCACGCATCGAGCAGCTCGGTATAGGTCGTCGGAACCTCTACGCCTGCCGCGTCAAAGATCTCGGTGTTGTAGAAGCAAAGAGCAGCTGCAAAGTTCGTCGGAACTGCCATGATCTTTCCATCGTATGTCATTCTCTCAAAAATACCGTCTGTAAATGAGGAATACCAGTCTGCTTCCTGATTCGTCAGAATATCGGTCAGGTCTGCTGCAACGCCTGCATTTACGTATACGTCCATGTTCGGTCCCGGATTGCAGATGAACATGTCCGGTGTCTGGCCTGCTGCAACGAGCGCGTTCAGCTTTCCATCGTACTCTTCGAGGTTCGTCGTGATCGCGGTCACATGATACTGTCCGTCATACGTCTCATTGTAACGGTCGAGTACTTCTTTGTATCCCTTGGAGACCAGGTCCTCGGTTGCCTCCAGATCATCCCAGAACATCCAGGTGATCTCTTCCGGTCCGTCTGCCTGTACCGGTACTGCTGCAAAAAGGCCCGTTGCCATTGCTGCGGTAAGCGTTACAGAGATGAGTTTCTTAAATTTCATAATACGTATCCTCCTTTTTTCTGCCCGCCGCTGCTTCGGCGCTGATATACAAAGCTGAAGTAAGCTGCGGAACATATTTTTACGTCATTTGATGGTTTCATCATAGCAAAGCAAATTGTATTTATCTTTATAATTATTGCGTTGAAACTTTAAATTATTGCTTTTATTTTTTCATCGGTTATAGCATTTAGTATATTTTTACAGTTTTTAATCCTATTTTTTATGCACTTTTTTATCATTATTTTTATTTTATTTCGTTATAACGAATGTTTATCGGATTAAATCTTGTATTTTTCCGTCATTTTTGGTATATTAAAGGAAGTAAAAATCGCAATTTTTCAGACATAAATTTGTCAGTTCCAGACAAATTTTATCTGGCGGTTAATTCTGAACGACAGTAATAAAATCAGGAAGGAACCAATTATGATCAAGCATCTAACCGGCATCCACGAAACGGTTGCCTACCGTCCAGACACTCAGATCTGTCTTTATAATAATGATGAGGCAGAAGATTATCCGCCTCACTGGCATACTCCGTTTGAGATCATCATGCCGACGGAAAATTCCTACCGTGTCCTGTGCGGCGAGCAGGAATATTCGATCCGTGAGGGTGATATTCTGATCATTGCCCCCGGGAGCGTACATCAGCTTTTTGCCCCGGAGCACGGGACGCGCATCATTTTTCAGCCGGCACTCTCCCAAATTGGCATCCGTGAGCTGGAGCTGCTCACGTCAAGGCTCACGCCGGCGATCCTGATCACCCCGGAGTCCTTCCCGCAGATCCACGCTCAGGTGCACCGCCTGATGCTGGAGATCCGCGACGAATATTTCAGAGAAGATCCCTACTCAGAATCCGCAATTTACGCGCGCTTTCTTGAGATTCTCGTCTCTGTCGGGCGCTGTCAGGCCGAACTTACCAGGCACAGCTTCGACGCAAAAAACAGCAAGCAAAAGGAATATATGGATAAATTTCTATATATCTGCAATTATATCAACGAACATTTTACAGAAAATCTGACACTGGAGCAGATGGCTTCCCTCGCGGGCTTCAGCAAGTATCATTTTACGCGCCTGTTCCGCCAGTATGCCGACACTTCTTTCTATAAATATCTGAACCAGAAACGCATCGATTACGCAAAATCCCTGCTGCTCGACCCTGATCTTTCGGTCATCGAGGTCGCCCTGGCTTCCGGCTTCTCCAGCCTGTCTGCCTTTCTGCGGATGTTCAAGCTGATCAACCACTGCACACCGACCGAATATCGAAACATGTACGAAGACTGACAGGAGGCATTATGAGCGATCCTATTTCTGTAAAAAGGCGAAAAAAAATACAGGAGTACCTGCAGATTATCAAAGCAGTCAGCGCAAGCACCGACGATTATCTGTATCTGACCGAATACGACACCGGGCGGGCGTACTTCACCAACAACATTCACGAAAAATATCAGCTTCCGCCCTGCGGGGAGGACGGCATCAAACTGGAAGATTGGGTAAAAACCATCTATCCGCGCGATGTCGGCCCGGTACTTGCTGATCTGCAGCGCGTCTTTGACGGCACTCAGACAACCCACAACGTGGAATACCGCCTGCTCGACCGTAAGGGAAACCGTTGCTGGATCAGCTGCCGGGGTACTATGATCCAGGACGATGACGGACAGCCTCTGCTTCTGCTCGGCCGTGTTTCCGATACAGTGCTCGGGCAGAAAACAGACATACTGACCGGCTTTTTCAACGGACGAAAATACGCAGAGGATATCACTGCCAGCTTAAACCGCGGCCAAAGCGGCTGTCTTCTCATCCTCGGTCTCGACAATTTCAAGGATATCAATATCAAGTATGGCCGCGCCTACGGGAACCACCTACTCAAGCAGTTTGCAGAGCTTCTCGAGGAGCACGTAGCCGCAATCTATCCGGCCTACCGGCTCGACGGAGATCGTTTCGCCCTGAATCTGTACGGCCAGAATGAGGAGGGCACCCGACAGATTTACGAGCACATCCGACAGTCTGTCACATTCGGCACGCTCTCCGGCGGTGCGGTACTTTACTCTGCCGGTTCCTCAAGCGACGGCGAAACACTCTTTCAATATGCAGAGAGTGCGCTCGACCGCGCCAAAAAGGACGGTAAAAACCGGCTGTTCTTTTTCTCGATCGATGATTATAAGCAGCACCAGAATTCTCTGGAACTGCTCGCAGAAATGCGGCACAGCATCCAGCATGACTTTGAGGGCTTTTTCCTCTGTTATCAGCCTCAGATGCAGTGCCAGAGCTGCCGGATCTGCGGGGTCGAGGCGCTGCTGCGTTTTCACTCTGCTGCCCGCGGCGGCATCGTTAGTCCGGCTGAATTTATTCCTCTGCTTGAGCAGAGCCGGTTGATCGTACCGGTCGGCGAGTGGGTACTGCGCACCGCGCTTGCCGCCTGCCGGAAATGGAGACTCTCACTGCCCTGCCTGCGCATCAGCGTAAATCTTTCCTATATTCAGCTGCTCGAGGAAAACATCACCTCCACGATTCTGGATATCCTCAAAGAATCCGGTCTGCCCGGCGATGCACTGACGCTGGAGCTGACCGAGAGCGTTCAGCTCCAGAATTATGAATATTACAACCGCATTTTTTACCGCTGGGAGATCGCCGGAATCCGGATTGCGATCGACGATTTCGGCACCGGATATTCCAGCCTTGGCTACCTGAAAAGCCTGTGTCTCGATGAAATCAAGATCGACCGCTGCTTCGTGAGCGGCATCCAGCACAGTTCCTACAATTACCGTCTGATGCGCAACACGATCGAACTGGCACGCGGATCACAGATCCATGTCTGCTGCGAGGGCGTGGAGACAGAAGACGAACTTACTATTTTAAAGGAGCTGCTTCCGGATACGCTTCAGGGCTATCTCTTTGCACCGCCCTGCACCTCTGACATTTTTGAGCAGCTGTACATCGACTCAGATTCAAAGAGCTTCCGCAACCGCCTGCAGCTTGAAGAACGGTTCCGTGCCATCGGTACTTCCAAAAAAGAAAATGCGCATCCCATCTTTCACAAAAAGCTGGATTTCGAAACCAACCTCACGGAATGCGCTCACCAATTTGCAGAAGAAGCTGACACAAAGACAGCTCTTGAACACCTGCTTCTCTCCATCGCTGAATTTTACAATGCGGACTGCGCCTACATTTACGAGCCGATCCGCGACGAAACCAACTGGTACTGCAGTGCAGTCTGCTGTCTGAAAAACACAGCCGCATCGGAAGTTCCGCAGACGCTTTCCGCCGCAGTCATCGACCGCTGGATCACCTATTTCTCTCTCGGAGAATCGGTAATCATCGAAACACCCGGCGATATTCTTTCCGGTTCACCGCTGGAGCTGGATCTCCTGCACAGCCAGAACATCACCGGACTGATCGCTGTCCCGATCGGATGGTGCGGACAGACCATCGGCTTCATTGGCGTCACCAACCCGCTCGAGCATCCGGCAAATGACGGAATGCTGTTTGTCGCCGCCTGCTTTGTCGCAGACCGGCTGAAGCAAAGCGCATCTCCGAATCGTGTCTGCGCTGTCCCGGGCCTGACCGCAGCAGACGTTCTCTCCCGGACACAGCTCGGTCTGTGGGCGCTTCGGATTTACGCCGATCCGCAGCAAAATGAAATGTTTGCAGACGACGCAATGCTGCGCACGCTTGGTCTTTCGGAATCGCAGACGCCGCAGCAGTGCTACCGCCACTGGCATTCCCGCATCAGTGAAAATTACCGCCATTACGTTGACACGGCAATCCGCTGCATGGAGGAGACCGGGCGGATTGTTCAGGTTGAGTATACCTGGGAGCATCCGCATCTCGGTGAGGTCATCGTCCGTTTTCTTGGGCTTCGCACAAAGGACCACACCGGTACCGTTTCTCTGTGCGGATACCACCGCGTAATCAGCAATATCGAACGTCCCGTCCTGCCGGATGCTGACAATGGACAGGCCCACATTTTTGAGCTGGAGTCCGCAAGGAAGACGGATTTCTATGAGGCAATGCTCTCAGAGACAATCGCCTACACGGAGCTGGATCTGGAAACCGGACGGCCGCTGACTGCCGGAGGACTCTGGGAGCATTATGAGGAGGACTGCCGCCAGTGGAGTGAATCGTTCCAGCAGGCCGCCTCCCGCTACATTCCGCGCGTCGTCGCACCGGAATACCACGATATCTGCCGCAGCTATTTTGACCAGTCCACCATTCATGACATGCACGGCGCCACCCGAAAATTCTGCTACCGCCGGATGGTCGGTTCCGATTTTCACTGGGTAGAGCTGAGTATCCATGTCTTCTGTGAGCGTTTCACCGGACATCATTACGCGCTGCTCTATCTGAAGGATATCGATACCGACAAAAAGCGCGAGCTTGCCCAGGTATCTGCCGCAAACACCGACCCGCTCACAAAGGTTTACAACCGGCGTATGTTCCAGGACGAAGTGGAATCGTTTATGGAATCTACCGACAAGCCTTCCTGCGGCGCGCTGATCCTCTTTGATATCGATGATTTCAAACAAATCAATGACCAGTACGGTCACCCGCAGGGCGATGCCGCTCTGCTGCGCATGACCGAGGTGCTCCAGTCCACGTTCCGTCAGCGTGACATCATCGGCCGGCTCGGAGGAGATGAATTTCTCGCCTTTATCAAGGACGTCACCAAACGCCAGATTCTCAATCAGAGAATGGCCGAGCTGTCTCAGGCGCTCTCCCTCTCGGATGGTATTCCGATCGCATTCAGCGCCGGAATCACGTTCGTACAGCAGAAAAACTTTTCTTATGACCGCGCCTTAAGACAGGCGGACGAAGCGCTGTACTACAGCAAACAGCATGGCAAGGCTCAGGCCAGCTATTATGCTGATATGGTTAACAGTTGACTCAAATCAAAAGCCGCCCGGTGCTGATTTCACTCAGAACCGGGCGGTACTTTTTTGTCTGCGAAGCGGCCATTTTTTAAGGCTGCTGCAGTTTTCTTTTTTATTTTACTACGATATTTACGATCTTGTTCGGCACGTAGATCTCTTTTACGACGTTTTTGCCCTCGGTCAGCGCTGCGATTCTCTTGTCCGCATTTGCGATTGCAAGTGCGTCCTCCTTTGAGCAGCCGTTCGGGATAACGATCGTAGTCTTTAATTTACCGTTGATCTGTACACCGATCTCGATCCTGGACTCTACGGTCTTTGTCTCATCATACTCCGGCCATTTGGAAAGGGAAAGGAATCCCTCGCCGCCGATGGTCTCCCACATTTCCTCGCAGAGATGCGGAGCAAACGGGCAGAGCAGCTTGATGAAGATTACGAGGTCATCGCGGCTGATTGAGCCTGCAGCATAGATCTCATTGAGCAGCGTCATCAGGCATGCGATTGCGGTGTTGAACTTCATCGCCTCGATATCGGCTGTCACCTTCTTGATCGCTTTGTGGAATTTTACTTCCATATCCGAATCTGCCGGTCCGTCTGTCATGATGTCGGTCAGTCCTGCCACACGCTCAAGGAAACGTTTGCAGCCCTTTACGGAGCTGTCATTCCACGGAGCGGCTGCGCCGTAATCACCCATGAACAGCACGTAGGTACGAAGCGTATCTGCGCCGTACTCTTTTACAATATCAAGCGGATCAACAACATTTCCCTTGGATTTGCTCATCTTTTCGCCGTCAGAACCAAGGATCATACCCTGTGCGGAACGTTTTGCGTACGGCTCTTTCGTATTTACTACGCCGAGGTCATACAGGAAACGGTGCCAGAATCTGGAGTAAATCATATGTCTGGTCACGTGCTCCATACCGCCGTTGTACCAGTCAACCGGCATCCAGTAATTCAGCTTGTCCATTGCTGCGAACTCGTCATCATTGTGCGGATCGATGTAGCGCAGGAAGTACCAGGAAGAACCTGCCCACTGCGGCATCGTATCGGTCTCACGTTTTGCATCGCCGCCGCACTTCGGGCACTTGCAGTTTACGAAGGAATCGATCTTTGCAAGCGGTGACTGTCCGTCCTCACCCGGCTGGAAGTCCTCTACATCCGGCAGACGGAGCGGAAGCTCGTCAAACGGAACTGCCACGTCACCGCAGGTCGGGCAGTGCACGATCGGGATCGGCTCGCCCCAGTATCTCTGACGGTTAAACGCCCAGTCTTTCATCTTGTACTGTACGCCCTTCTCGCCGATGCCGCGCTTCTCCAGTTCCTCGAGCATGCGCTTGATGGAATCCTTTTTATTTGTATAGCCATTCAAAAATTCGGAGTTGATCATCTCGCCGTCGCCGGTGTACGCTTCTTTTTCAATGTCGCCGCCCTTGATGACCTGGATGATGTCGATGCCGAATTTCTTCGCGAAATCGTAGTCTCTCTGGTCATGCGCCGGCACTGCCATGATTGCGCCGGTACCGTAGCCCATCATTACGTAATCTGCGATGAAGATCGGGATCTTCTTGCCGTTGACCGGGTTGATCGCGGTCAGGCCGTCGATGCACACGCCCGTCTTATCCTTTACAAGCTGGGTACGCTCGAACTCTGTCTTCTTTGCACACTCGTCGCGGTAAGCCTGGATCGCGTCGAAGTTTCCGATGCGGTCCTTGTACTTATCAATCAGCGGATGCTCCGGTGCGATTACCATGAAGGTAACACCGTAAAGCGTATCCGGTCTCGTCGTGTAAATGCGAAGCTGATCCTCAATGCCGTCCACTGCAAAGTTTACGAATGCTCCTGTCGACTTTCCAATCCAGTTGATCTGCTGCTGCTTGATGTTTGCCGGGTAATCTACCGTCTCAAGTCCCTCAAGGAGCTTGTCCGCATACTCGGTAATCCGCAGATACCATACGTCCTTGGATTTCTGTACGACATCGCTGTGGCAGATATCACACTTGCCGCCCTGGCTGTCCTCGTTGGAAAGAACGACCTTACAGGACGGGCAGTAGTTTACCAGCGTCTTGTCACGGAATACAAGACCCTTCTCGAACATTTTCAGGAAGATCCACTGGGTCCACTTGTAAAAATCCGGATCGGTTGTATCGATCACGCGGCTCCAGTCAAAGGAGAAGCCAACGCTTTTAAGCTGCTCGGAAAAACGATGAATGTTTTTGTCTGTGATGATACGCGGATGGGTGGATGTCTTGATCGCGTAGTTCTCAGTCGGAAGTCCGAATGCGTCAAATCCGATCGGGAACAGAACATTGTAACCCTCCATGCGGCGCTTTCTTGCGATTACCTCAATGCTGGAGTACGCCTTGATGTGGCCGACGTGCATGCCCGCTCCGCTCGGATACGGGAACTCTACCAGACCGTAAAATTTCGGCTTGTCACTGCCGTCTACAGCCTTGAAAATTTC
Organism: Lachnospiraceae bacterium; assembly: GCA_029225065.1. Classification (GTDB taxonomy): domain Bacteria; phylum Bacillota; class Clostridia; order Lachnospirales; family Lachnospiraceae; genus Choladousia. Next base: position 45,346 of record JAQXVT010000031.1, read on the forward strand.
CTGATCGGCCCATTTTTTCTGCCATTTCGGCTCGATTTTCTTAAACTCATGTCTCATTGTGATTTCCTCCGTTATGGTGTATGAGTGGCGGGAATCAAAAAACGCCCCTCGGGATTGTTCCCAAGAGACGGAAGAATTCATTCTTTCGCGGTACCACTCTTTTTCATGATTTACATGCGCTCATCGGATACGAATTATCTCATATCCTGCCCGGGTAACGGTCGGGCGTTCCGTCTGCGTCTACTCTTCCAACATGCAGCCGAAACAAATATTCGAGATCGGCTTTGAGATCTGTCTGGCTTGTTCTTTCCGCCTTTTCATACAGTCTCCTCGTGTTTTTCGCTGGAATTTCGGGCAGCCGCTCAGGGGTGAGTTCTTCTCATTGCTTCTGATGCCTCGCACCGCCCGGCATCTCTCTGGAAAAAGCGGATAAGTTACTATTCCCCGTCACTGCATTTCTCTTTTTGCTCTGTGTTTCACTTTAACATCGAAGCAGGGGTTTGTCAACCCGTTTTTCGTGGAAAACAGGCCGGGAGCCTCCTGTTTTTCCTTCATTCTGATGCGTGAATATCCTTAATACGCTTTTCCAAAACTGAAGCTCTTCATGTAAATTTTGTATGCAGCTGTAAATATCCGTTTTGATTTTTGCAGTAAAAATTGTGTTCTGCATTTTGATGATACTACAGCGAAGTATGAAGTTGAATTTCATTTGTTTCTTCTATATAATAGAGTAGCTGGCTACAGATAAAATATAAAATTTATTTGCCAGAGCGTGTTTGAAAAATGCTTTCTGCAAAATATACCACAAAACGGGGCGTGAAATCTCATAAAGATGGACCCGCTTGTGGGAGGATTCCTTATGAGCCAGTTAGATTGCGGGAATGATTTTTCAAATACGCTCTAAATTTTCTCTAGGAAGGACACCCGAAAAATCATGAATTTATCATCCACCTCACGCTCCGGCTCATCCGGAAAAAATACAACACTTCAGCTGCTGCCGGTCATCATCGCCCTTGCCTGGCCGACGATGCTTGAACAGCTGATGCAGACAGCCGTGCAGTACATCGATACCGCAATGGTCGGAACTCTTGGCACTCAGGCGACTGCCGCGGTCGGCGCGACCAGCACCGTCAACTGGCTCGTCAGCAGTACCGTCTCCGCGATCGGTGTCGGTTTTCTCTCGTATATTTCTCAGGCGATCGGCGCAGGAAAGACGGACAATGCAAAAAAAGCTGCCGGGCAGGCGGTTCTCGTTTCCTGCGTAACCGGTATCTTTTTCACCATACTCACCGTCTCCTTGAGCGGCCTTGTGCCAGTGTGGATGCAGGTTGATCCTCTCATTCATACAATGGCCTCCCGTTATTTTCTGATTCTGTATCTCCCGATGCTGTTCCGCACCATGGAAATCATTCTCGGTACGGTGCTGCGCGCTGCGGGCGATACGAAGACGCCGATGAAAGTCGGCTGTATCATCAACCTCATCAATATCGTGCTGAACTATTTTCTGATCTATGAGACACGCCCTCTTTCCCTTGGCGGTCTTTCCTTTACGATGCCAGGAGCCGGTCTCGGAATCATCGGCGCAGCAGCGGCCAGCGCGATCGCCTACACCTATGGCGGCATTGCAATCTTCTTCCGCCTGTACCGCCATCAGACGGTCTCGCCGCGCGGTCAGAGCCTGCGGCCTGCACCGGAGGTGCTTCGCCCCTGTCTGCGCGTCGCGTTTCCAAATATGCTGCAGCGCTTCGCGACCTCACTCGGCTACGTCGTATTTGCGTCCATGATCAACTCCCTCGGCGAGCTTTCCACCGCCGCGCACACGATCGCAAATACTGTTGAGTCCGCGTTTTATATTCCGGGCTGGGGCATGCAGACGGCTGCCGCTACACTCTCCGGAAATGCAAGAGGCGCAAACGATGAGCAGCGCCTCACACAGCTCTCGCGCATCTTCATTCCGCTTGAAGTCGGACTGATGGTATTCTCCGGCGGACTGCTGTTTCTCTTCGCACCGAAGCTGATGCTGCTGTTCTCCCACGACCCGGAGGTGCTCTCCCTCGGCTCCACAGTTCTGCGCATGGTTGCCATTTCAGAACCATTCTACGGCGTCCCGATCATCATCGAGGGCATGATGCAGGGGCTCGGAAAAACGAAAGCTCCGTTTCTCTTCAACGTACTCGGTATGTGGTGCGTCCGGATTGCAGGCACGTTTCTGTGTACGCAGGTGCTCGGCGGCAATCTGATCTCCGCCTGGGGCTGCATGATCGCACACAATCTGCTGCTGTTCGTGCTGTTTGGGGTACATTATCTTACTGGACGCTGGAAGAAGTGAAATAAATCTCAAGAAAGGACTACACGCTTATGAACGAAATTTTAAAATCCCTCCACGACCGGAAATCCGTCCGCGTCTTCACAGAAGAGCCAATCTCTGCCACAGACAAAACACAGATTCTCGAGGCTGCGCTTGCTGCTCCGTCAGCCGGATGCCAGCTCCTCTACACGCTTCTCGACATCACAGATCAGGAGAAAAAAGACCGGCTCGCGGACCTCTGTGACCACCAGCCATTCATCACAAAGGCACCGATGGTGCTCATCTTCTGCGCTGACTGTCAGAAATGGCTCTCCTTCTATCAGGAAGCCGGGCTTACTCCGCGGACACCTGGCACTGGAGATCTTCTGCTCGCCGTAGAGGATGCTGTGATTGCCGCTCAGAATGCCGTCACCGCCGCTCAGAGCCTTAACATCGGCTCCTGCTATATCGGCGATATCATGGAAAATGTCGAAGAAATCCGTTCCCTGCTCGCTCTTCCGTCCTACGTTTATCCGGCCACCATGCTCGTCTTCGGTCATCCGACTGCCTCACAGCTCGAGCGCAAAAAGCCGGAACGCTTCGCACTCTCTGATATCGTCTGCGAAAATACGTATCAGGAAAAATCAAGCGAAGAGATCCGAAAGATGTTCGATGGCCACACCGGAGTAAAAACATACGACGACTGGATGGAGGCTTTCTGGAAGCGTAAATATGAGTCAGATTTTTCCAGGGAGATGAGCCGGTCAATGGATGTGTATCTGAAAGAGTTTCAGAAATAAAAAACAAGAGCGAAAAGAAGCAACTCCATTCCCGCTTCTTTCCGCTCTTATTATTTTTACCATCCTCAGAAATTTACTTCTCCGTAAACTCCTTAAATGCCTTAAAATCGGCATCCGGTGTATACGCTTTCATTACCTTCATCATATCGCTTGCGCTGTACGTATTGTAATACATTCCGATCGACAGTGCATACTGTCTGTTGTATTCTTCCGGTGTGGAAGCCTTCCAGAAGGACTGCTCCAGGCGAAATGCACTTCCATCCTCCCGATACTCATCGGCAAAGCCTTCATATGCATTTTCGATTGCCACAAAGGACGGAGCTACGATCGCACCGTATTTTCCGACGAGATAATCCAGCTTTTCTGCTCCGCCATATCCCTTCGTATTGAACAGCTCATAATTTTCCCCGGTAAAGCAGTCGATCGCTCCTACCTGTACGTCCTGGCGGCTTGTCCGCTCATATGTATCAATCGTTTCAATAAAATCGTTGACACCGATCACACTGAGCACTACCTGATTCTCTCCGTCAGCAAGCACTGTCTCCAGCTTTTCATTCAGATTGTCCACGCTCGGATAACCAGGAACCAGTGTAATCGAAAGATCCGTCCCGGTCTCGATCTTTTCTACGTCCTGGGCCATCACCAGCTCTTCTACCGGCTTTTCATAGGTCAGTCCGTAATCCTCCTTCAGCTGGTTTAAGATACCTACTGCTCTGAGCCTGTGCATTTCATTTGCTTTTCCGGCTCCGCCGCTCATGATCAGATACTGATTCTGTTTTCCTTCCTCTTTAGAAGAAAAATATTCCGCCATCTCTGCCGCCGCTTCCTGCTCCATCTTTGCAGATGGACCGATGGTTCCCAGAAAGTACGGATTATCTTTTACTTTTTCATACATTTCCGTGCTGATAGTACCCGAACCTCTCACGTAATACATACCGTAGGCTTCGCATACCGGCAGCACCTGCTCCAGATCGGAAGAAAGGAATGAAATGATCCCTTTCACACCTCTTTTGTGAAGCTCATCAATGAATTCGATTTCCTCTTCCGCCGTAAGAATTCCGGAAGAATACAGGAAATCAACATCAAATGTGATCCCGATATAATTTTCCAGATAATTTCGAAATGCCTGTACTTCTGTATCGTTCAGATTATATACCGACACTCCGATCACTGTCTTTTCCGGTTCGTTTTCGCCTGCCAGCGCCGCTATGCTCATACAAATGAATACCGCGATCGCAGCCAAAACACCTGTTATTTTTTTCATATTTTTTCTATCCTTATATTAAATTCGTTTCCATTGCTATCCTTTATGCAGCTTTCTTTCTTTTACAGAATACAAAACCACGAATGCACATCCTGCAAGAATCCATGAAGCAATGTAAATCCAGACAATACACTCCATCGTGCCAAATTTCGGCAGCACCGTAAAAATAGCAACCACACGGAACAGGCAGATAGTAAGTAAAGTAGTGATCATCGGAACGAGCGTCTCGCCCAATCCGCAGCAGGCTCCTGAATAGGCCTCTGCAACCGCATAGAAGACAAAGAATGGAGCCATCATCCGCATGTACCGAACGACCAGCGGAATCAGCGCATCAACATCTTTCTTTGCAATAAACCACGGCCCGATTACACCAGAGCCAAAATAGAGCACAAGGCTGATCAGTGCCACCGCAATCACAGAGATTCCTGTGCCAACCAGCGCGCCTTTTTTCGCCCTGTCCTTTCTGCCGGCGCCGATATTCTGCGCCGTATACGTCGTAAGTGCCGGTCCCATTGAATCCGCAATCAGCCAGATTAAAAGATCCAGCTTATCGCAGATGCCCCAGGCAGCAATGCTGTCCGTACCCATTGTATTGACACTGGCCTGCACGATCGAGTTGGCGATCGGAAACAGCATTGACTGCAGTGCGAGCGGAAATCCCTTTCGGATCATCATCCCCATATGCTCCTTGCAGAATCTCATTTTTGCAGGAGAAAGCTGTCCTTCCAGAAAATCTGCCTTTGTCAGAAGCAGCCACATCACGCCTGCACTTACAGCCTGCGAGAGCACAGTTGCCGCTGCTGCTCCGCCAACGCCCAGACGAAAAGCTCCTACAAGAAGCAGATCCCCGATCACGTTCACTGCAGCGCAAATGATCAATACATACAACGGTCTCTTCGAGTCACCAAATGCCCGCAGGATTCCGGCCATCATATTGTAGAGGATCATCGCCCACAGGCCCGCAAAATAAATGCGGCAGTAAATGAGCGACCCTGCCTGAATTTCCTCCGGAACAGACATCACCTGAAGCAGCCACGGAGTAAGCACCACACCGCCGATTGAGCAGATAATGCCAAGAAAAAGGGCTACCAAAAGAGCGGTTCTCACCGCACAGTGCAGCCCCTCCTTTTCTTTTGCTCCGAAATATCCGGAAATAATAATGGTCGCGCCTGCCGCCAGCCCGTTCATAAAATTAATTGGAAATTTAAAAAGTGTATAAACAGAATCGATTGCTGCCAGTCCGGTCTTTCCGGTAAACTGTCCGACAATCACTGCATCTACCGTTGTATACAGCTGCTGAATCAGACTTCCCGCGATAATCGGCAATACAAAAAACAGCAGTGCCTTTCCAATATTTCCCTCTGTCAAACTGCTTTTTTTCATTTCTGCTTATCCTTTTTATACAAATGGCAGGCAACGCTGTGCCCTTCCTCCACTTCTATCAGCTGCGGTTTTTCTCTTTTGCAGATATCCATGCACTGCTCGCACCTTCCCTGGAACGGACAGCCCTTCGGCAGATCCAGAGGACTCGGTGCCTCGCTTTCAATACTCTCAATCGGCTTTGAAAAATCCATGTTGATATCAAAAACCGCACCCATCAGGGCTTTTGTATACGGATGCATGGCATTTTGGGACAGATTCTTACCCGGAAGCACTTCCACCAGATTTCCAAGATACATAACGGCTATCTGATGTGCCACAGCCTGCACCAGTGCAATATCATGGCAGATAAATCCAAATGTAATGTTCTTTTCTTTCTGCAGCTTGATAATCAGCTCAATCACCGTCTTCTGCACCGATACATCCAGTGCTGAGGTTGCTTCATCCAGCACTACAATTTCCGGCTCCAGCGCCAGAGCTCTTGCAATTGCGACACGCTGTCTCTGACCGCCGCTCATATTGTGCGGATAACGATCCGCAAACTCACCCGGCAGCTCTACCATCTCCAGAAGCCTTTTGCATACTGCATCCTTCTCGGATTTCTTTATTTTCTTAAAATTCATGAGCGGTTCGCAGACAATATCCCGAATCGTCATCTTTGGGTTAAAGGAAAGCGTCGGATCCTGAAATACCATCTGAATGTTCTGACGGCTCTGTCTTAATGCTTCACCCTTTAATTTTGTAATATCCGTACCGCGGTAGATGATCTCTCCCTCAGAAGGCTTGTCCAGAGAAACCAGAAACCGCATGAATGTACTTTTTCCGCAGCCGGATTCTCCGACCAGTCCAAGTGTTTCCCCTTTGTACATCTTCAGGTTGATATCATCATTTGCAAGCAGCGTTCTTCCGTGAGAAGCCGGAAATCTTCTGGTTATATGCTTTGCCTCCAGTATTACTTCTCTTTTTTCAGACATAAGCTTCACCTCCAAGAGACGGAACCGCATCCAGAAGCTTTCTCGTATATTCGTTCTTTGATTCCTTCAGAATATACTCTCTTGCTCCCTGATCTTCTATTTTTCCATGTTTCATAACAATAATATAGTCGGACATATACGCAGCCACACCAAGATTGTGTGTTACCACAATAATACTGGTGTTGTATTCATCACGAAGCTGCATCATCTGACGCACGATCTGTGCCTGTATCGTTACATCCAGTGCAGAAGTCGGCTCATCCGCCAGCAGAAGCTTCGGCTGGTACGTCATACCCATGGCAATACCCACGCGCTGTCTCATACCGCCGGATAACTGAAACGGATAGGAATTCATGACATTATCCGCTGCCGGAAGACGCATACGCTCCAGCATCATGATTCCTTTTGCCCAGGCATCCTTTTTTGAAATCTTTTCATGTGTCCTGATATATTCGGTAAATACATTTCCGATTTTCTTCGTCGGATTCATCATCGCGCCGCTGTCCTGAAAAATCATGGAAATATCAGAACCGCGAAGCTTTCTCCATTTTTCCGCGTTATAAGCCAGCAGATCCTCGCCCTCAAACGTGATGGTTCCGCCTGTCACCTTTCCGCCGCCCGGCAGAAGACCCAAAATGGCACGGATTACCGTCGTCTTTCCGCTTCCGGATTCTCCTACCAGAGAAATGATCTGTCCCTGCTTCATGCTCATGCTAAAATGCTCAACCGTCGGAACATTTTTATAGGAGATCGTTACATCTTTTAATTCCAGCATGTCTTTCCTCCTATTCACTCTTCGGATCCAGGATATCGCGAATGGAATCTCCCAGCATGTTAAATACTACGACTACAACAAAAATAGCAAGGCCCGGGAAAATCATCAGCCATGGTGCCGTCTGCATACAGGCTCTTCCTTCATTCAGCATATAGCCCCATTCCGGTGCAGGCGGCTTTGCTCCAAAGCCAAGGAATGACATCGACGCCAGCTCCAGCATCATGGAACCCACATCGGTTGCAGCCGTGATAATCAGTGTCGGAAGTGCATTCGGAAGCATGTATCGAAGCAGCATATACGGTGTTTTTGAACCGGTAACAATCGCTGCTGCGACGTAATCACGGTCACGGATTTTCAGCACCAGGCTTCGCGCCAGACGCGCATACTTTGTCCAGCTTACCACCACGATCGCAATAATCGCATTTTTAATGCTTGCTCCCATAATACCTGCTACTGCAAGTGCCAGTACCAGGCCCGGGAATGCCAGCATCATATCAGCAATACGCATGATAACCGCATCTACAACACCGCCAAAATAACCGGAAATGACGCCAAGCACAGAACCCAGCACGAAAATAAGCGCAACAACTCCAAAGGTTGCAGACAGAGAAGCTCGCGCACCGTAAATGATTCTCGTAAAAATGTCACGCCCCATCTTGTCTGTTCCAAAGATATGCTCCTTACACGGCGGCAGCAGTGCATCCATCAGCGAACCTTTCAGCGGATCTGCTCCCCCTGTGAGCAGCGGCGCAAAGATTGCTGCAAGAATAATACAAAGTGCCAGAATAGAAAACACGACAAAGGTCTTATTCTGTAAAAATCTATTTTTCTTCTTCATGATTCTACTCCTTCAAACGCATACGCGGATCGATGTAGATATATGATGCATCCACAATCAGATTGATTACCATATAAATCAGCGCAAGCCATAATACGTATCCCTGAATCAGGTTGTAATCGCTTGAGGTAATTGCAGAAACCGCAAGATTGCCAAGACCCGGGTAAGAGAAAATGACCTCCACCACACTGGTTCCCCCAAGGAGGGAACCAATGGAAAGGCCAAACATGGTAATCAGCGGAAGCAACGAATTCGGGAATACATTAAGCCAGATAATTTTTGAGCGCTTTACGCCGCGTGCCTCAGCACCAATCACATAATCCTGACTCAGCTCGTCAAGCACCGCCGTTCTGACCTGCCTCGTATACTTTGAGGACATGGCAATGGCCAGCGTCAGAGCAGGGAGAAACAAACTCTTGAAATCTCCCGCAGAGCTGATAACAGGAAACGCATTGATGTAAACACAGAATGCAAGCATCAGAAGAAGTCCAACCCAGAAGTTCGGCATTGCACAGCCGATAAACGTGATTCCTCTGATCAGATAATCAATCCATTTATCCTTATAGAGCGCCGAGAGCATACCAAGCGGAACGGAAATAATCAGCATCAGACCCATGGACATCAGAGTCAGCTTCAGCGTCGGCCAGAGTCGGACTGCCAGGAGCTCTGTTACCGGTTTGTTTAAGCTGTAGGACTTACCGAAATCACCTTTCAGACAGTTTCCAAGCCATCTTGCATACTGTGTAAGGAATGGGTCGTTCAGTCCAAGTTCATTTCTTGTTTCTTCGATCATTTCTTCCGTCGGCATGACACCGGTCGCCGTATACATATTGCGCACAGGATCTCCCGGCGACATAAACGTCAGCGCAAACGTAATGAAACTGATACCGATCAGTACGATCACGATCTGCACAAGACGCCTCAAAATCTGCTTCTTACTCAAAATGAATCCTCCTCCTTGCTCCTGGCAGATTACTCTGCCGGAACAATTTCTGTTGACAGCCAGTAATAGTCTGCCGTATGAATGTGTGCAGAAGCAACTTTTTTGCTGTAGATCATAGAAGAGTTATAATATCCGTCGACCAGAACGGCTGCATCATCAATCAAAATCTGCTGCATCTTAAAGATCAGATCCTTTCTCGCCTCCGGATCCATCTCACCCTTCAGCTGCTCATACAGCTCATCGTATTCCGGATTGGAGTATGCACAGTACGTCGTATCTGTTGCCCAGTTTGCCATATAAGCAAACGGATCACCGGTACCAACCGTTGTCCAGTTGTTATTATTAAAATCATAATCAAGCGCTGCAAGCTTGCTCCACTGATCATCCGAGCTGCCGTATTCCGGAATTACCCCGATTCCGATCTCTGCCAGATACTGTGCATGTGCATCGGAAAAATCATTTAACAGACGGTTCTCATAGGAAATATATCTCAGATTAATATTTTCCCCGTCCAGCTCACGGATTCCGTCTCCATCCGTATCTACAATACCGGCCTCATCCAGGATTTCCATTGCCTTTTCCGGATTGTATTCATATGGATTCACCAGCTCATCATAGCCGTAATTCAGATTGGACGGCAGTACAGAGAAGCCCGGTGTATACAGTCCGCCGATCGTCCTGGAATTGCAGATGGTATCATCATCAATTGCCATCAGGATCGCCTGACGAAGTGTTTTGTTGCCTAAAACGCCATTGAAATTCATCCAGGAAAATCCGCAGCGCACACCGGATGCGATATCAACGGTATAGTCTTCGCTGTCCTCAAAATTCTGGATATCTGCAACGTTTGTGATATTTTCTACAAGGTCTACCTGTCCGCTCTGAAGTGCCATCGTCTTTGCGGAATTATCGCCCATGAACATCAGATTAACCTTGTCATACGGAACATCCTCTCGGTAGTACTCATTTGCAAGGAGTGTATAGCCTACACCAACGCCGTTGAAGCTATCGATCTTGTACGGTCCCGTACCGATGATTCCATTATCAAAATTCTCGATATGCTCTACATCTGTAATTCCCATAGTCGGATGGCAAAGCTGTCCGACGAGGTTCGCATACGGCTTACTGGTCTTGATAAAGATGGTATTTGCAGCATCATCTGCCGTTATCTCTGCCTCAAATTCCAGATACTTTTCCGGCTTCGCAGATCCGGACGGTCCCATTTCCTTCAGATAATCAAAGTATGCCTTTACCTTGGTCGGTGTCAGATCACATCCGTCTGAGAACTTGATGCCGTCTTTCAGCTTGATCGTCCACTCCGTATGATCGTCATTTACCTCGTAGCTTTCTGCCAGCCACGGAGTGACCTCCATACTGTCATCGAATTTAAACAGTGCCTCTGCAACGCCGTATCTCATCGCGTTCCATCCGCTGTTCTCATCCAGCACGCTGTTTACCATACCGTCTGTATACATTGCACAGCCGAAATTCAGCACCTTTTCCTCTGCGCTCGCTGTAAATCCGATTGACATCATCGCTGCTGCTGCCGCAATCACTGCAAGTACTTTTGTGTGTTTCATTCTCTTCTTCTCCTTTTCTTTTTGCAATTGTTAAAAGCCAAATCAAAGCAAACCCTTCTACTGATTATTGCCCCGCGCAGCCTTTCAGGAGACTTGCCTGACCTGGTTAAATTTATAGCTATTTTCTTCCATGCGATTATTCGATTTTCGACAAAAAAAGCGGATGCATCTGCATCCGCCATGAAATTTCACAAAAAAGGCAAATATACCCTCCAGACACCGCCGAAGGCCCAGCCGTTTTATTCCAGAATTTCCTGTCGTCCGCAAGAATCTTTCCCAAAAATAAGCAGGTCTCCTGACTTAAGCTTCTGCGCTCTTTTGCACCTTCCCAGAATCGCTTCCAGTGGCATTTCGCAAAGAACTGGCTATCACAGTGACGGGATCGTACCGGATTCACACCGGTTTCCCTTTTAATCATAATAACTATCATCTAGTATTTTGAACTTATTTTCGATACGTTTAATAATCGCATATCATTTTTATTATCGCATTACGCCTTTAGAAAATCAAGTATTTTTTGCTGTACAATTCAACCGCGTTACTGGTGGCTGAAACGCAAAAATTCCGTCACCTGCTTCGGATGCAGCCCCAATCCTCCGACTGAAACGAGCGTATCATCGGATTCGATACGCAGCATGTCGCCGTCAAACCGGAACACAATTCTTGAACCGCTGACCGCATCCACTCTGCGCACCTCCAGCTCCAGCACACCAAGGCTTCTCCAGCCTGCGGTTGCCGCATACGTGATTTCGTTTGTCTCAGAAATCGCAGGTTCCCCGGTAAAGGAAGCCGTGATCTTCCGAATTTCTCCGTCCTCCCAGACACTCCACTGCAGTGTATCTTCCGCAAAATAGAACGCCATTTTGTCGATTTCTCCTGCATAAAGATCAAAGATACCGGCTCCGCCGATCAGATATTCCATCGAACAGCAGCCTTGGCCGTCCGTCTTCTGCGCTGCGTATACCTGTGCGTTTAATTTTTCCTCCAGATACGGGCAGCGGTCACCGTGCACCATTGGAAGGGCAAGATGTTCCAGTTCACCTTTCAGTGAAGTGCTCTCGATGCTCTCCGGAAGCGGCTGCTCCTTCACCGCCGGAAGCAGGTGCTTTGCAAGAGAGCTTAAAAGTGTCTGCGTCTGCTCAGTCGCCGTCGTCATGACTACGACCAGGTCAAGTGCCGGATATACCAGTCCAAACTGACCATAAGCGCCATCCGCCCGGAATGAACCCGGCTGTGTGCCCATCCAGCACTGGTAGCCGTAGCCCATGCCCCAGTCTCCGGTATGATTTTCACAGTCGTGCAGCGTCTCAATCTGTTTTACGCAGGCACGGTCAAACCATTCTTCGCGCAGCAGCTGTTTTCCTTCCCACACACCGCGGTGCAGCAGAAAATACGTAAATTTCGCCATGTCCTCGGTGCGAAGCTTCATGCCCCCGCCGCCGTGCTGTACAGAGTCTTCTCCCGGCGTGCGCGCGCAGTAAATCTCTTTGATGCCGAGCGGATCAAGCAGACGCGGGCGGAGAAATTCTATGATGTCCTCTCCCGTCTTTTTCTTCAGTACAGCCGCAAGCATGTTTGTGCCCGCCGTATTGTATTTGTAAAATGTTCCCGGCTTATGCAGAAACGGATGCGCCAGAAACAGACGAACCCAGCCCTCGGTCTCCTTATTTTCGATTTCTGTCTCATGGCCGCAGCTCATCGTGAGCAGATGCTCCAGTGTTGCTTCCTTTAGATTATCAGATACCGTCGCCGGCAGCTGATCTTCAAAAATATCCACCAGCTTTTCATCAAGAGAAAGCCTTCCCTCCTGCTCCGCAAAGCCGATCGCCGTCGCGGTCAGCGATTTGCTGAAGGAGTATACCGGATGAAGATACTGCGGTCCGTACGGCTTCCACCAGCCCTTCGCACAGCATTTTCCATGCCGGATCACCATCAGGCTGTGCTGCTCGATTCCATGCTTTTTCACGTCATGAATAAAATTCAGAATTCCCTTTGACTTGATGCCGACTGACTCCGGCGTCACGTCCTTAAAATATCCCATATTTTACTTCCTCCGTCCTTTTTCGGTGTTTATTATGCGTTTATCATAGACTGGACGCGCGATTTTTTCAATACTCGTTTTCTATGTTATGGTGTACGGATTACTGGTTCTCATTTCTTCTTTCACATAAAAGGGGCTGCCGTTTGGCAGCCCCTTAAGTATTGCTTTTTATATTTCCTTCACCCACCGGATCGCCATCTCAATCCAGTTCTGGCACTGCGGGAAGATTCCGCCTCCGTCGCGGTATCTTGTCTCCTCGGTTGCAAGGCTGATGCCATGGCCGCCGATCGGATAAATATGCATCTCTACCGGGATGTGGTGCTCATGCAGCGCATTGAAAAACAGAATCGAGTTTTCTACCGGCACGAGGTCGTCCGTCTCGGTATGCCACAGAAACGTCGGCGGCACATCCGCATTTACCTGGTTTTCCAGTGACACGGATTCAACCAGCTCATCGTAGCGGTCACCGAGCAGGCTCGTAAAGGAATCGCGGTGTGCCTTCGGGCCGGAGGAAATGACCGGATAGCCGAGAATCTGTCCGTTTGGACGAAGTACCTCTGCGTCCACGCCAAGCTCATCAGCAAGAAACTCATGATTCTTCCAGAAGTCTCCATAGGATGCCGCCAGATGACCGCCTGCAGAAAATCCCATGGTGATAATTCGATCTTTATCGATATGATATTCCTGTGCATGGGCTCTCAGCCATGCCATTGACCATGCCACCTCACGCAGCGCTACCGGATAGCGCGCCGGTGCCACGCTGTAGCGCAGGATTGCCACATGAAACCCTGCAGCAAGAAACTGCATCGCAATCGGCTCCGCCTCACGGTCGGAGGTCATCACATAGCCGCCGCCCGGGCAGAGCAGGATCAGCGGACGGATCCGCTCCGTGTCGATCTCCTCTGTGTTATCCAGAAAATAAGTGATGAGTCTGGCATACTCCAGGCTTCCCTTTGCCTCTACTTTTATTGTATTGTACTGCATTTTCCCCATACCTTTCTGCAGCTAACGCTGCCTGTTTTGTTTACTTCCCCATTCCTGTTCCTCAATCAGCTGTTCAAATGCAGCACGCTCGCACGGTTTTCCGAAATAATAGCCCTGTATGTATTCCGGCACCATCTCGCTGATCCTCTGCAGCTCCTCCCGCGTCTCCGTTCCTTCGATGCACAGACTCAGATTCAGGCTGTGCACCATCTCACAGAAGAGCAACAGCTGCCTGAAGTCAAACTCGTGCGCCATCGCATTCGCCGTAAACAACCGGTCAATCTTGATGATATCCGGCTGCATCTCCGTCAGATAACGGAAGTTGGAATATCCGCTTCCGAAGTCGTCCAGCGCCAGCTGCACTCCATTCCCCTTGAGCCGCGCCCACGTCCGTCGAAAACGAAGATCCGATTCCAGCAGATCACTCTCTGTCAGCTCAACAATGAGATGGGACGGACTCAGCCCATAGCGTGCGATTCCTGACAGAATATCCTTGTCCACACAGCTTTTCATGATCTGCACCGGCGAAAGATTGACACTGATATGGAAATCCGGGATCACCTTCTGAAACTGTACACATGCCATAAGCGCCTGGTCAAGAATCCATCGCCCGGCCGGTATGATAAGACCGGTCTCTTCCAGAATCGGTATAAATTCTGCCGGACTGACCATGCCAAACTCTTCTGAATGAAACCGCATCAGAGTCTCCGCGCCAAAAATCCGATCGCGGTCTGTGCTGTACAGCGGCTGAAAATACGCCTCAAACCCCTCATATCCATGCTTGACCGCCTTGCGCAGCTGGCGCATCAGCTTCTGTCTGTGCAGGAAAGCCTTATAATCCTTTTCACAGAAGGTATAGCAGGTATTCTTTCCAAGCTTCTTTGCCTGATTTAACGTAAATTCTGTCAGCTTCAGCAGATTTGCACTGCCGAACTCCCGAATATCCCGGCACAGAATCAGTCCGGCTGATACCGTATAAACCACCTGGTAATTATTTTTTTCAATAAACTGTTCGATCTTCTCCTGGATCTTTTTATACAGCTTTTTCGCGTCCTTTTCCGTGCCTCCCTGAAGATTCACAATCAGGAACTCATCGCCTGACATATAGTACAGCTGTTCCTGGGGCAAAATACAGTGCTGAATATATTTTGCAGTCCGATGCAGCAGCATATCACCATACTCCATGCCAAGTCTGGCATTAATTCCTTTCAGGCCATCGATTCCGACACGGAGAAAAAAGCCCTCCGGTGCAGTATTCTCCGATGCTTTTCGATCTATGTACTGCTTCAGACTCGCCTCACCGAGAAGTCCGCTGATATTGTCAGCCTTCTGACGGCCTCCGATCTCATTAATGCAGCCTACCATATACCAGGGCTTTCCATCCTTTTCAATCACGCGCCCACGGCAGTTAATCCAGATCGGTTTTCCGTCTGCAGACATCCAGCGATACATCATACTGTGCGTTTTTCGCTCTCCATTTTCAAGAAGCTCAAACTCTTTTTTCAGTTCCATAATGTCATCCGGATAGACCAGCTGTTCATGCACCTTCATCACATTGTGAAACTGATTGGAAGGCAGTAAAAAACGTTTTTTTGCCTGAGGTGAAATATAATAGAAGTCATTTTGAAAATCGCAGATGTATAAATAATCATCCATCGTATCGGATACCAGATCGATCAGCCGACAAACTTCCTCTACGCTGCCGACTGCAGCTAATGCATCTGTTCTTTCCATATATAAGTTCACCGCCTTTCCTCCAAAATTGAGGGAACACTCTGTTCCAGCCACAATTGCCTAGTTTATTGTACGCTCTAACCCTTGAAAGTGCAACTGTTTTGTTTTGCTCCTGACGCTTTGACGTAAATCCGCTACACAGGCGAAATGCGCAGAACTTCCAAAGTCTTTCATAGGGCACACCGAAAAAGGCCGCGGCAGATTTTCTGCCACGGCCCACACCCGAAAGAATTCCTGCGGCGGTCGGTTATTTCAGCACCTGCGCAAGCACGTCCTTGACCTTTTTTACAGGAATGATCGTCAGCTTTTCTTTTACTTCCTCCGGCACATCCTCCAGATCCTGCACATTGTCGTACGGAATAAATACCTTCTTCACACCGGCACGCACTGCTGCCATCAGCTTCTCCGGCAAACCGCCGATCGGCATGACACCGCCGCGCAGAGAAACCTCTCCGGTCATTGCCACATCCACCGGCACCATTTTTCCGGTTACCAGAGACGAAAGCGCTGTCACAAGCGTGATACCTGCAGACGGTCCGTCCTTCGGCACAGCTCCGCTCGGCACGTGGATGTGCAGGCTGCTTTCTTTGAATTTCTCCGCCTTTTCCGGATACAGCTCCTTCACAAGCGTATTCGCAATCTTCGCGGACTCCTGCATCACATCGCCAAGCTGACCGGTGATTGTAACCTCCCCGTTTCCTTTCGTAAACGCAGTCTCAATAAAGAGTATCTCACCGCCTGCCTGCGTCCACGCGAGGCCGGTCACGACACCTGCCTGCGGAGAGGTCATAATACGGTCATGGCGGAGTCCGTTTCGTCCGAGGAATTCCGGTACACGTTTTGCGCTCACCGTGATGCTCTTCTCTTCCCCGCGTACCAGCTGCACTGCCGAGCACCGGCACAGCGTATCGATCTGTTTTTTCAGACCGCGTACACCGGCTTCCGCTGTGTACTCGGAAATAATCTTTGCCACTGCCTTGTCTGTCACTTTCAGATTCTTCGGCTGAATTCCCGCGTTCTCCATCGCGCGCGGCAGCAGATGACGTTTTGCGATCTGCGCCTTTTCCGACGCGGTGTAGCCCGGGAACTGAATCACTTCCATACGGTTGAGAAGCGGCTCCGGAATCGTATCAATCGTATTCGCCGTGCAGACGAAAAGTACATTTGAGAGATCGTACGGCACATTCATATAATGGTCGGTAAATGTGCTGTTCTGCTCCGGATCAAGCACCTCAAGGAGCGCGCTCGCCGGGTCGCCGCCGTAATCCTTCGCCAGCTTGTCCACCTCGTCCAGCACCATGACCGGGTTTGAGGCGCCGCTGCGCTTCATGCCCTCCATGATCCGGCCCGGCATCGCGCCAATGTACGTCCGGCGATGGCCACGGATCTCCGCCTCATCACGGATGCCGCCAAGGCTGATCCGTACATAGCTGCGGTGCAGCGCCTTCGCAATGCTCTGTCCGATACTCGTCTTGCCGGTACCCGGCGCACCCACAAAGAGCAGAATCGAACCGGACTGCTTTTTGTTGAGCGCCATGACTGCGATCTGCTGAATGATGCGCTCCTTTACTTTTTTCAGTCCGTAATGATCCTCGTCCAGAATCTTTTCTGCCTCATTTAAATCGATCGGTGTCATCTCCGCCGGTTTCCAGGACAGGCTCGTCACAAAATCGAGATAATCATAGAGCATTCCGTACTCATGACCATCCTTGCCCTCCTGTTTCATCCGGTTCAGGACCTTTTCCGCCTCTTTTTTCGCCTCGTCGTTCATGCCCGATTCCGCGATTTTCGTCTCAAAGCGGCGCACATCGGAAATATTTTCCGGGTGCATGTCGTCGAGCTGCTTCTGCAGAAACTCGATCTGCTTCTTAAGTGCGGACTCCCGGTAGAGCTGGCTGTTCGAATCCTTCTGGGCCGTCTCCGCCTCCTCGCCAACCTGATAAACAGCGATCAACTCATAGACGGCGCGCTCAATCTTTTCCATCCTCGCCTTCCGCGAGCTCTCCTCCATCAGCTCATACTTTTCTTCCCACGGAATACTTAAATAACCGGCCAGCGCACACGCCACCTCGTCAAAATTTTTCCAGCGCAGGATCATCGCGCGCGCCCACATGCCCCAGTTGAAATTTTTCGTGAAATCAAGCAGTTCTTCCTTGATCCGCGCAAAATGCTCTTTTTCCTCTTCCTCATCCAGATCATCGATCTCCGGCAAAATACTTGCAGCCGCCGTGATCTCCTCTTCCGTCACCTCAATACCAGAAATCGCAACGCGCTCCTTTGCCGTAACGCGAACCGAACCCTCCTCGTCGATTGATTCTATCTTCGCTGACACACCGATCGGATAAAAGTCTTCCGGTGTCAGTTCCTTCCGGTCCTTTTCCTCCTTCAGAACCAGAAATAAAACGTCCTCCCCGACGTCCTCTGAAGTAATCTTTCTTGCAGGAAACATATCTTTCTTGAAATAAAAGGAAACTCCAGGCAGTACAAGTAAGTCATATACAGGTATTGTGATCATAATTTATGTTCCCTCCTCTTTTGTCAGCACTCACCAGGATCGAGTGCTAAACCATATCTATAAAAGCAGGCGAATCGCCAGGATTCGCCTGTTTTGTTTTATTGTAGCACGAAATGGGGAATTTGCAAGTGTTTCTTTTTTGGATGACAGGCTATGGGCTCCATAAATGAAAAAGTCCCACCGGATTGCGCATGAAAAATCAGAGGCGTGGTGGACTCTGTTTCTGCTCTCCCGCTCTTTCATTTCTGGTATTCCTCAATCACACACGTATGCTCCTGTGTCTTTCGGTCATAGTTGATTCCGATAAGCAGCAGATTTCCATGATACTCCTCCAGGCTGCGGCAGTATTCTTTCTGCCGGATCTGATGGCTGGCGCCATGCGCGCTTTTATCCCATTTCAGCTCTACTACCAGCGCCGGTTTTTCCGGAAAGCGCCGCCTTGGAAGATACACAAGATCTGCAAATCCTTTCCCACCAGATAATCCAGAATATTCATGCCGCAGTACGTCTTCGCATCGATTCGCCTGCACTCCTCCAGCGTATCAAGGTCATGATTGCACGCATAAATGTCAAACGCCATCTTTGAAACGATCCCGTATCGCTTCGAAGTAATCAGGCGGCTTTTTGTCACCCTCTGCCCTTCATAAATATCTGCTTCGTAAAGCACCTGACGAAAATCAAAGCAGCGGCAGATCTGGCTTGCTTCTTTTTTAATTATAGCCCACGCGTACTCTTCAGGCAAGGCATTCCATCAAGTTCAAAACAACTGTTGGCGGACTTTATTATAAACCAAAAACAGTCTGCGGAAAAACAATTTTCTGTTTCTCCACAGACCGTTTTCTGTCCCTGTTTTTATTTTACAATCATACCCGTCTTCCGGTCGCTGAACAGTGCCACCTCTGCGAGGAAGATAATGCCGAGGATCAGCTGCTGCAGCTGTGTCGGAATCATCAGCATGACAAGGCCGCTTGAGAGAACCTTGTACGTCATAACACCGAGGATGATGTTGTAGAAGCGTACCTTTGCTCCGCCGTTGACCGGCATGCCGCCGAGCACGAGCGCGATCATGATCTGCGTCTCCAGCTGGTTGCCAGCGGTGGAGGTCACAGAACCTACCTTTACGGAATTGACAAATGCCGCAAGTCCGGTGATGCATCCTGCTGTCATGTAGATCAGCATCTTGGTGCGCTCCACGCGAATACCTGCAAACCGTGCCGCCGTCTCGCCTGCTCCAATCGCTTTCAGTCTGGAGCCAAGTCCGGTGAAGGTAAATACCAGATAGGCAACCACAAAAATGATGATCGTGAAGGTCAGCATGAACGGCAGGGTGTTGTACTTCGAAATATCACTGACACCGTATACCGGTGAGTTGGTCGTCGCATACGCGCAGACGCCGCGGAACAGATACATGCTGCAGATCGTTACGATAAAGCTCGTGATCTTGCGCTTTACGTTGAAGTATCCGTTCATCAGTCCGATCAGTCCGCCAGTCACTACACCGCCGATGACAGCCAGAATGATATTATAATGTGACAGATAACACACAACGATCGAGCAAACGCCAAGCATGGAGCCCTGTGAAAAATCAAGGCCGCCCATTGTCATGACCATAAATACGCCGATGGATGAAATCAGGAGCATGTAGGACTGGCTGAGCAGCAGCGAAATATTTTTCGGCTTAAACAGCTTTCCGTCCGTCAGGATCGCGAACAGCACACAGATG
>JAQXVT010000032.1 GCA_029225065.1 Lachnospiraceae bacterium
GCGATTGCTGCAGCCAGCTGTTTTTTCAGCGCTTTCACGCTAATTGTTTCTGTCATATTTTTCCCTCCTGATTACTTTGTGGTTCGGAATATGTCGCCTGATGCGATGCGGCCGGGTGTCCCGCACACTCGGGATGACCCGCGATCAGATCGTGCTCTCACCGGGCCCGGTGGAAAGAGTTCTCCTTCACCGCTTCCGGTGAGGATTCGATCTCATGGCAGGTGCCGTTTTGCCTGAGACAGTGGCCTGGTGCATCCGCTCCTGACACGTTCTTCGCCTGTAAAGTGCTCTGTTTCCAGAGTCTCTTTTGTGTTTTATATAATCGGTGGTTGTGGCACCGGTCATACCTTATCCATTTCCTGGTCCGCCTGTCTTTCGCCGCACAGGCACGCATGTCACTGCGGCTTGCAACGCAAGGCTGGTATTTGCAACGGCGTTCTTCGATTGATGTATGTTCGCCGTGCGGCAGATTCTGTCTGAATTACTTATTTCTTCTTGTTGACCAGGTGATCTCCCTGTCTGGGTAGTAGCTGCCGTTTGGTGCCTCGTTTCCTGCTGCATCGATCGGCTTGTCTCCGGTCAGTGTGTCTTTGATATCCTTGATAAACTTCCACAGAAGACTTGTGTGGTCATCGTAATCGGCATCGATGTGCATGCTGAACTCGACGCTGCCGCCGATGATTGAATCGACGCACTCCGGGTCATCGCCCTCCATCCAGATGACGATCGTGTAACGGTCTACGTTGCCGACGAGGAAATCCTTTTCTTCATAGGTGCACACAAGGCTGTCGGATTCGAAGCTGGTGCAGCCGTCCTCGTCATCTCCATCCTCCGCCGGTGCGGCGTAGACAACGCGCTCACCGTTTCGCCAGACAGCGATGCGGACTGCTTTTTCTGCGCCTTTCGCGCAGGAGTCGAGCGTGATCGTGGCGATGTAACCGAGATCCTCTTTTCCGGCATTGCGCAGGTAATAGGTGTAGGCCATGTAATTTTTGCCGTTGTGGCTGCCTTCCTGGCCATCCAGATTGTCCGGCAGATCGTCTATGGAGATGTTCGTCGCATCCTGCACGTTGCTCGCGGTCAGACGCGCGGTCGCATCCTCAAAATTGCCGGTCTCGGAAATGCTGATTCCTTTTCGGTACAGCTCCAGTCGGTTCAGGTTGATTGTGAAGTTGCCCATTTTTTCCTGCATAAATGCAGCGATAAACAAAAGCACTGCCGTCAGCAGAAGACCGAGCAGGAGAAGGTTCAGCTTGTCCAGATGCAGCAGCGCTGCTCCGATCCGCCGCCGTTTGCGGTGCGGTATGTACATACTGACAACCGTTTCAGGATCGACGTCGTCCCCGTATTTGGCCATCAGTTCTTCCAGCTCTTCAATACGGATGATCTGATCTGTGCGGTCTTTTTTTCTGAGATGCTTCTTTTTCTTTAACGGCTGCTCCTGATCTGACTCATTTTGCTGCCGTTTTTTGTCTTTTTGTTTTCTGATCATGTTTGTTCTCGCATATTTCTTATTCCGGTGGTGTCAGAACGCAGCGTTACAGCTTGTATCTCTTTTTCACATAAGCTACGTATTCCTGCATTTCGCCGCGCTCCTGCTGGTCGGCAAAACGCAGCTGAATACCACAGACAAAGCGGAATGCGCCGCCTTTCGGAAGCTCACGCATCCAACAGACCACTCCGACTACCTCCCGCTCCGGCTGGCCTTCCGAGGCCGTCCCGAGACGCGGAAGCGTGAAGACACAGGTCTCTCCGACTTCAAACCAACGGTTCATATATACAGCAAGACCGTTGTTGGAAATATCCATCGTCTCGCCGCTTTCTTTGTCAATCTCTCCGTCTGAGTTGAGTGCCCAGGTATCCTGCATATACTGCACCGGAAGCTCCACCTTCATACGGATGTCCACACGCTTGACAAACTGCCTCTGCTCTGTCACGCGCCGCACCTTCCAGTACCGCCGGATTCCTTCTTTGACTACGTCATCGACGTAACCTGCCGCGATCTGCATTTCCTCACCTTCGCCGTACTGAAACAGCATCTTCTGGGTTTCATTCGGTGTCAGCGCTTTTCCGTCTACCATCGGAATGGATACGAGAAAAGCCGATTCGTCCATTGCCTTGTTGAACGTACATATCATGTTGAATTGTGGATCCTGACCAACCGGTACATCGTATGCAATCCGCATCTTTGCGCCGTGCCTGACATTTAGTGCTCCAGCCATCCGTCTTCTGCTCCTTCATTTTCTTATGCCTGTTTTCTTTGTCAAAGTGAATATTCACAATCCGCTTTGCTATTTGTCTTACTTGGTTAAGTCCTGCCGTATCTTGCTTTTCAGATGCTCTGTCTCCGCAATTTGGGCATTTTATATTGAACCGAAAGAAAGGCATTGTGTCAATCTGCCAATGCCTCTGTTTTCGTTTCTCGCTGTTTTCATTTCATTTTATCATAGAAAAATGGAGAAGTCTACTGATTTTCCGCCGTTTTTCGCGGCTTTTCGCGGTAGTTTTCAGCTAATATTCTGTATTTTCTTCCGTATCTGCCTTTGTCTCTACTGTTACCGCCGCTTCTTTGAGAATAATGGCAGCCTCATCTTTTAAAGCTTTCACGCCAAACGCAATCTTCTGCTTGACGCAGGCCGGACCATATGGTAGGATGTGGGAAATGATTCACAGATTACGGACCGAATGGGATAACGACTGTGCGTGTTTTTGCGCGCGTCGTTGTCCCTTTTTTTTCTGCCTGTGCGGACTAAATCATGTTTGAAAAATCATTGTCACAATCTATGCCGCACATCCTGCAGAAAGCATTTTTCAAACACACTTTAAAACCATCTCACCAAAAAGACTATCACTCACTCCGGTTGGGTGAAATGACTGCACAGCATTGAGGAGAAACACCATGTACCTTATGATCGACAACTTTGACTCTTTTGTTTATAACCTGCGTGCCTATTTTGAGGAAATCGGCCGCGAGATTCTTGTAAAACGCTGCGATGAGCTCACTCTCGGTGACATCAGGGATCTTCACCCGGATGGCATCATTCTCTCGCCCGGGCCGAAACGGCCGCAGGACGCTTCGCTCTGTGTCGACGTCGTAAAACAGTTTCAGGGCGAGATTCCGATTCTTGGTGTCTGTCTCGGTCATCAGGTGATCGGATACTGTACCGGCGCTTCGGTTCGCAAGGGACGCACACCGATGCACGGCAAAATCACGCCGATCCGCCACAACGGCACCGGGTGCTTTGCTGGGCTGCCGGAGGTCTTTTCCGTCACCCGCTACCATTCGCTGACCGTGCAGCCGGATTCGCTCCCGGATACGTACCGCATCGACGCGGTCTCTGAGGACGGCGCGGTCATGGCGATCTCACACCGTTTTCTGCCCGTGTATGGCGTACAGTTCCATCCGGAAGCAGTGCTGACTGAATATGGGCATGAGCTGCTTGAGAATTTCTGCCGGATCGCAGAGCAGTTCCCGCAGCAAACGGGGGATGCGGCATTCTAACAGCTTAAGCAACAAGATAGATAATTCTTTACTGTCTATAAGTGATATTAACCATAATTGCATTGCAGTAGAAAGGACCCCCCGCCATGTCAAACCGCCGCATTTTGGAACTGCCTTCTTATCTTCCGGCTGCCCAGGCATTTCGCCGCCTTGCCGGAAGCATCAAGTGTGCATTTCTTGACTCTTCACTCGCCAATGATCTTGGCCGCTATTCGATTCTCGGAATGCTGCCTTATCTGAAACTCGTTAAAAACGCAAATGAATTTTTCGTAAATGATCGGCCGGAAACTAAGCTCTCCTTTGAGGATTATTTACGCCGCTACCTTGCAGAACACGTCGATCAAAATGAGACGGATTTGCCGCTTGTCTCCGGTGCAATCGGTTATTTTTCCTACGATTACGGGCGAAAACTGCAGGGTGTGCCATCTACCCAGAGTGCTTACGCAAAGATCCCGGATGCCGTCCTGACTTTTTATGACGTATTTCTGATTGAGGACGCCAGGGAGCAAAAGACGTATCTGATTGCGAACGGGATGACGCGGCCCGCGGATACCTGTCTGGAAGATCTGCGCAGCCTGCTGCTAAAAAATTATCCTCTGGATCAGCTTGCAGTGACACCCTCCGGTCGAAAGAGTGCTGCCGCTGATGGAAACTTTAATGATGCTTCCTTCCCCCTCACCGTCACCCCGAATTTTGAGAAGGAAGACTACAAGCGCACCATCGACCGCATGATTCAGTACATCATCGAAGGGGACATTTACATCGCAAATATGACGCAGCGCCTTTCCATCGCCTGTGAAAAACAGCCGCTTGATCTGTTTCTTTCCCTGCGAGACTCCAATCCGTCTCCGTTTGGAGCATATCTGGATTATGAAGATTTTCAGATTGTCTGTGCTTCGCCGGAGCGGTTTTTGCAGATGAAAAACGGTCATGTGCAGACCCGCCCGATCAAGGGAACGAGGAAACGCGGGGAGACACCGGAAGAGGATCTTTGTATGCGGCGTGAGCTGGAAAACTCAGAGAAGGATAAAAGTGAACTGCTGATGATTGTCGATCTGGAGCGCAACGACCTGAACCGCGTCTGCCGACCAGGAAGTGTCAAGGTCACGGAGCTTTTTACCGTTGAGGAATATGCGACGGTCTTTCACCTCGTTTCCAATATCGAGGGTGATCTTCTGCCGGACAAAACAGTCGTCGATCTGCTGGAGGCGGCTTTTCCTGGCGGCTCGATCACCGGGGCGCCGAAATACCGTGCGATGGAGATCATCGACGAGCTGGAGCACGGACAACGCGGACTTTACACCGGTTCGATCGGCTATCTTACACTCGACAACTGCTGCGATTTCAACATTGTGATCCGCACTGCGCTGCATCAGGACGGTGTCTGTCACCTCGGAGTCGGCGGCGGCATCACCGCAGAATCGGAACTGGAATTTGAATATGAAGAGACCTTGCAGAAGGCAAAAGCGCTGCTCGATGCGATGGAGCAGTAAACGAAAGGAGTTCTCATGGATTTTTCATCTACCATACAGCTCGACGACGGCTTCCAATTCGGCCTCGGCGCATTTGAAACGATCGCCGTCGAGCATGGACAGCCTGTTTTTCCTGAAAAGCATTTAGCGCGGCTCGACCGGGCAGCCGCTTTCCTGCAGCTTTCTTCCTGCAAAGCGCGGAATGTTACACCAGAACAGATTCGTGCTTATATAGCTGCACATTCGGCTTCGCACCACAGTGTGCTGAAGATCCTCCTTACAAAAGAAAACCTTCTTTTTCGTACGCGGCCAAATCCTTATACGCCGAACTCCTATGAAACTGGATTTCGCATGGATTTCAGCCCGGTGCTGCGCAACGAAACCTCCCCGCTTGTCGCACACAAGACTTTAAACTATGGCGACTGTATTCTCGAAAAGCGTGCCGCAACGGCACTTGGCCTCAATGAGCGGATCTTTTTAAACACCAAAGGGCAGCTTTGCGAAGGCACCACCACGAACCTGTTTCTGGTTCGCGGCGGTGCAATCCTGACTCCCGCCCTCTCCTGTGGTCTTCTCCCCGGCATCCTGCGGGAATATCTGCTTGAAACATATAAGATCACAGAGACGATTCTTTATCCGAAGGATCTCGCAGACTGTGAAGAGTGCTTTGTGACCAATTCGCTGATGGGGATTATGCCGGTCACGCAGCTGGGAGAGAAGGTATTTTCGCAGCGCGGCACCGCTGACAGGCTGCGGGCAGAGTATCAAAAGCACATCCTGGCATATGTTGAAAAATCATTCCACAAATTGTAACACGCATCTTAGAGAAAGAATTTTTCAGACATGCTCTGGTGTGAAACCGCCTCAAATTCAACCAGTTTCAGTGCAAGACTGTCACCGGTAAACTGGCGGTACTCTTCTGTAAAAGATGAGATACCAACACTTCTGCCAGTCCTTCATACCCCATATAATCTGCCTTGTACCATTTTCCATCAAAAGTGCAAGAATCTGTGCACGCCCGGCATCGGTAAATGTAATCAGTCTGCAGCCTGGTCAGCAGATCCTCAAATAATTGATATTTTTTCTCAGTATTTTTATGTGCTTCTGATTTAACCGAGTCAGGCAATTTTCTATTTCGCATTCAACAGCAGCTTCCACGTCTTCTCCGCCACACTCCCGAAATTGATATCCTTCATCCCGTTTTTCTTCTGGAACTGCTCGATCGCATAGGCGGTATTTTTTCCGAGATGTCCGTCGATTGTCAGCACTTTTTTATCTCTTCCCTTATAGCCAAGCGAGCGCAGAATCCGCTGAATCGCCCTGATCTGGTCGTGCGAATTTCCCTGCACGAAGGTCTGCAGCTCTACCGTACATGTTCCTGCAGATGTCTGCTTTTCCGGCGTTTGTGCGACTGGATTTTTGTCCGGTTTTTTACCAGCGTTTCCGTCGGACGTGTATTTTGGGCGCGCATAACCGCGAATGTACCCGTTGCCTACCGAAACCTTCCGGCGCTTTACGCTGTCCTGATAATTTCCCTCGATCGTCGTAATCAAGCCGTTCGTGACGGACTCCACAAATCCGATGTGATCCGCATAGCCATCATTTGGCTGGGTCGCTTTCTCCCAGTTGTAGACAATGATGTCGCCGGGCTTTGGCGTGATCCTTCCATCCTCAATCCAGATCCCCAGCTTTTTGAATATCTGCACATGCTCCTGCACGCCGCATTCTGTTCCGATCAGGCTGACTGCTCCCGCCTTGATCGCCGCAGCACTCACCGCAGCATCGCACCACGAATCTGTATACCGCAGCGCATAACCGCGCGCAAGCGGCCTGTACGCATTGTAAATGTCGATGATTGGTTTGTGGCTGCCGTCCGACTCCTTGCATCCCACCCAGCCACGCATAATATCAAGCACCTTTTTTGCTGTCACACTCACGTTTTCTGCCTCCTGAAATTCTACTCCTTCTTACTCAGCTGCTTTCCAATCTGGTCAATGTACGTGCTCAGCCCTGCCACCAAAATTCCCTGCGTCACCGCCGTAAACACCGCCATTGCAATGCTCTGCGGACTCGTGCAGGTGCAGGTCGCCAGCACGTAAACTGCGCAGATCACAATTCCCATCCCACCAAGCATCAGTGGAATATACTTATCTCTTATAAACTCGGTCTGCTTGAGCATTTTCCCGACCAGATACAAAACGACCGCCACCACGATCAGTTCCGGCTTTACATAATTTACCATCTGTTCCATGTACGCTCTTCCTGCCTTTCCCCTGTTTTATCTAAATTTACACGCTTCTTTCCCTGATCCCCTCCTTCCCACAAAGCAGACATAATCATCCTGTCCACCGATCAGAGTTTCTCGCAGTCGCTGCGCGACCTGTTCTATCCTATGCCGCCAATTGCGGCTGGTGAATCAGATACCCCGCGGCAGTCGCCAAATATCCATGCAAGCATGGCTACCTGGCTCATTGCTCGTGGGAATAAAAAAGGAGCATGTCAGTTTGATATGCCCCTGCTTTCTTTTTTATGTTTTCACTTTAATTCCAACATCCAGCGCGTGTTTGATAAATGCATTCCGTTTCTTACTTTCCCTGCTTCATGATTTTCACAAGCCGGCTCGTACCAAGGCGTTCTGCGCCGAGTTCGATGAATTTTTCTGCGTCATCAAAGGAAGAGATGCCGCCTGCTGCTTTCACCCTCACGCCTGGTCCGACGTGTTCCTTCATCAGCTTTACGTCTGCAAAGGTCGCTCCTGCTTTGGAAAATCCGGTAGATGTCTTGATGAATTCCGCCCCTGCCTTTGTCACGATCTCGCACATTTTGATTTTTTCCTCATCAGTCAGAAGGCAGGTTTCAATGATGACCTTCAGGATTCGGCCGTCACATGCCTCATGGACCGCGCGGATCTCTGCTTCGATCTCATCGTATCTGCGATCTTTCAGAAAACCGATGTTGAGCACCATATCGATCTCGGATGCGCCGTTTGTGACCGCATCTTTTGTCTCAAATACCTTTGTCGCTG
Source organism: Lachnospiraceae bacterium (assembly GCA_029225065.1). Lineage (GTDB taxonomy): Bacteria > Bacillota > Clostridia > Lachnospirales > Lachnospiraceae > Choladousia. The sequence goes on from JAQXVT010000032.1 coordinate 8,000, forward strand.
TCGTACTGTAGCCGTTTGGGAAACCGATCACGGTGCAGATCGGCAGGCTGCCTTTCACATACTCTGCTGCCTGCTTTACGCAGGATGCCGGAATGCAGGCCGATGCAGTATGATATTTCATTGCATCATCCAGAATTTCCTGGATTTCCTCCCAGGTCGCGGTCTGGGCCAGCAGGGTATGGTCTACTTTGCTTAAAATTCCTTCTGTTGTCATGATTTTTCCTCTTTCTTTTTGTTAAACAATGCAAATACAGGCACACGATGGCTGTTTTGTTTCATTCTCTTACTGCGCTTTGCTTTCCCGGTCCTGCCGGATCAGTCTGCGGATTGCTTCCACGCCGACCGTGATTGCTGCCTCTGTATCATGAACGATCGGATTTTCCATTCCAAGCGCATTTCGCTCCTGATTTCCTGCTACAAGGAAGGTGGAGCCGCAGCGGACTCTCAAATGCGCCGCCGGGTATTCGATCGGCGCATACTCCCGGCTCGTGCCCTCCATGCGGACCGCCCCCGTTGCCACAATCAGGTCTCCGCCCTTCATGTCAAGATCAATGCCGCCGCAGGTACCGACACGGATAAAGGTATTCGCGCCGCACTGCACCAGCTCTTCCATTGCGATCGAGGCCGACGGTCCCCCGATGCCTGTAGAGGTCACACTGACTTTTTCTTGCGCGTGTTTGTCGTTTGGGTACATTTGCTGTTCCTGATTCTTTTTGTTCTATTATAGCTTCTCCATTTTTCTTCTGCAACCGTTTCCTCAATCCTTCCTCCTTGTTTCTCATATCATGGCTCCTCTCTCCCCTCTTTATCTCCTGTTTATTTGGTAGGTTTATCAGGCTTTCTATGTGGTATTATTGATGAGAACTATTGTCAAGTAATAATTTTTAAATTTTTATTTTCTTCCGTACATTTCCTTTCCTTGACGCGTCTTTTTTTCTGTTTTACAATAAAACAAAATCCATCTCCAAACATATCGTTTACAGAAAGGAGTTTTAAATTTATGGTAAAAATCATCGCCGACAGCACCTGCGATCTCTCGCCGGAACTGCTCAAAAGATACGATATTGACATCATTCCGCTGCACATCCTGCTCGGAACCGACGAATATAAAGACGGACTGACAATCACACCGGAAGAAATCTTCCGCTGGTCGGACGAAAATAAAACGACGCCGAAAACTTCGGCACCTTCTCTTGAGGATACCATGCAGATCCTTGAGCCATACGTACGGAAAGGGCGCGAGGTTGTCTGCTTTTCCATCTCGGAGAGTATGTCTTCTTCCGGCAATGTCATGCGGATTGCAGCAACAGAGCTTGAGGCAGAAAATCTGGTGACCGTCATCAATTCCGAAAATCTTTCTACCGGCATCGGACTGCTTGTCATCGAGGCCGCCGTCCTGGCACAAAAAGGAGCCACTGCAGCCGAAATCAAAACACATATCGAAGCGCTTCGTCCAAATGTACGCGCCAGCTTTGTCGTCGATACCCTGACCTACCTCCACCGCGGTGGACGCTGCAGTGGTGTCGCTGCCATGGCAGGCGGCATGCTCCGCCTGCATCCAAAGATTGTTGTGGAGCACGGAAAAATGGATGCCTCCAAAAAATACAGAGGAAAGCTCGCCTCCGTGATTACCGCCTATGCAAAAGATCTTGAGCCGCAGCTTTTAAATGCCCGTCCGGAACGCGTTTTTATCACACACTCCGGCTGCGACCGCACGACTGTCGAGCAGGTGCGGACGTATCTCGCGGGTCTTGGCGCTTTTGAGGAGATTCTTGAGACACGGGCAGGCGGCGTTATCTCGAGCCACTGTGGACCAGGGACGCTGGGTGTGCTGTTTATTGCAAAATAGCTGTTGCACTCTTCCGGCAATTGGACTATAATATAGAAGATATTGATCCAGGGAGCTGGCACATTAGCCGGCTGAGAGGAGAATGAAGTTCTCGACCTGATGACCTGATGTAGGTAATGCTAACGTAGGGATGATAGGAACGGATTTTCTGTTTTACAGTGATTCCGTTATGCGCAAGCAGCAAAGCGAACGATACAGTTTGCTTTTATCAAAAGTGCCCCCTGCGGCACTTTTTTTATTGTGAAAGCGGCTATTCGGTTAAAATTCGGTGTTTTGACTGCCGTATCTTCCATTTTCCCTTCCCGTATTTCCCATACTCAGGCAATGTCATCCAAAAAAACTTTCATTTATTGTGTTCAGAGCCCGCCTTAAAAATCCGAGCGTTTTACTCCTGTTTTTGAAATTTCACCGGACTCTGAACGGCGGCAGATTGGGGGCACCACCTTCTGTCGCCCGGAGCGTATTTAATCAAAGCGGACATTCGCAACCTCACAGGCGACTTGCTTGATTCGGTTAAAACGCTCTCAAAAACATTGGTTGTGACAAGGAGGAAAAGAAATGGAATACACAACACAAATGGACGCGGCCAGAAAAGGAATTGTCACCCCGCAAATGGAGATCGTGGCAAAAAAGGAGCATATGGCTGTCGAGGCGCTGCAGGAGCTTGTCGCAAAAGGCCAGGTGGCAATCTGTGCCAACAAAAAACATACCTGCCTTGATCCGGAGGGCGTCGGCAGTATGCTGCGCACCAAGATCAACGTCAATCTCGGCGTTTCCAGAGACTGCAAGGACTACAACATTGAGATGGAAAAGGTCATGAGCGCCGTCAATATGGGTGCGGAAGCGATCATGGATCTGTCCAGTCACGGAAACACGCAGCCGTTCCGCCAGAAGCTGACCAGCGAATGTCCTGCCATGATCGGTACTGTTCCGATCTATGACAGCGTCATCCACTATCAGAGAGACCTGGCTGAACTGACCGCAAAGGATTTTATCGACGTTGTCCGACTTCACGCCGAGGATGGTGTGGATTTCGTCACACTGCACTGCGGAATTACCAGAAAAACGATCGACCAGATCAAAAAGCATAAACGAAAAATGAATATCGTCAGCCGCGGCGGAAGCCTCGTCTTCGCCTGGATGAGCATGACCGGAAATGAAAATCCGTTCTATGAATATTTTGACGAGATTCTGGACATCTGCGAGGAGCACGATGTCACCATCTCGCTCGGCGATGCCTGTCGGCCTGGATGCCTCGCAGACGCAACCGATGTCTGCCAGATCGAGGAGCTTGTCCGTCTCGGCGAGCTGACCAAGCGCGCATGGGCGCACAATGTACAGGTCATGGTCGAGGGACCGGGGCATGTACCGCTCAACCAGATCGCCGCAAACATGGAAGTCCAGAAGACTCTGTGCATGGGCGCACCGTTCTATGTACTCGGTCCTCTTGTCACCGACATCGCACCAGGTTATGACCACATCACCAGCGCAATCGGCGGTGCAGTCGCTGCCATGAACGGAGCCGCTTTCCTGTGCTACGTGACACCTGCCGAGCACCTTGCACTCCCGAACGTTGATGATGTCAAGCAGGGAATCATTGCCTCCAAGATCGCGGCACACGCCGCTGATATCGCCAAGGGCATTCCGCACGCACGCGACATTGATGACAAAATGGCAGATGCCAGACGTGTCCTCGACTGGGAGGCACAGTATGCCTGTGCTCTCGATCCGGAGACCGCCCGTGCCATCCGCAACAGCCGCCTGCCGGAAGACGACCACTCCGACACCTGCAGTATGTGCGGAAAATTCTGCGCAGTACGCAGCATGAACAAGGCGCTTGCGGATGAGTATATTGATATTCTCTAACTGTTCCATTGTAGTGAAATAAATCTTAAAAAGGTGTCCGCGGCATTTTCCCTGCCCGGGCACCTTTTCTATAGCTCATTTAATCAATTTATGCAAACGGAAGGCTGAGCGGAGGTCCAAGATATACCTGTGTTTCTCCAGGCACATACTTTGGACTGGTTCTTTCCGTCTCAACAATCGAAAGCTCCTCCGGCAAGCACCATCCCCACAAACTCCAGCGCAGTTTCCGGCAGCTTCTCCTCGCGCCATGCCAGAAGAATTTCCGTCCAAAACTCTGCACCGGAGATGGCGCATGCCTGCACAGGATCATCCGGGTGGCGCATGGATGCCGGAAGAATCGCAATCCCGACGCCGCTTTGTGCCAGCGTCATCGCGGTACGTGCATCCTCGCACTCATAATAGATATCGCAGGGCAGTCCTGCCCGCTCAAAGCCCTCCAGCATATAGCTTCGGTAACGGTGCGACAGAATCAGGTGCTCCTTTGAGAGCTGTCTTAATGCAATGACTCCATCCTTCGGCAGCTTTCCGGGAAGCGCCATCGCAACCAGCGGCTCTTTTACAAGCGGAGCCGCCGCGAATCCGTTCAACGTAATCGGAGTACGCAGGGTTGTCACATCCACCACGCCGTTTTCCAGCTCATCCTTCAGGGTAAAAGTGGAACCCTCATGAATGTCGAAATGAACCTCCGGATGAAGCGCCGTAAATGCCGCGATCTTTTCCACCATCATTTCTACCGTCGACGGAGTCATGCCGATGTGAAGAGTCGCACTGCGGCTGACCTTTATGACCTCGCGCCTAGTGATATCCGCCATCGTCAGAAGGCTTCCGGCGCGCACGTAAAGCGCTTTTCCCGCCTCGGTCAGTGTGATATTTCGGGTACCGCGCACGAACAGCTTTACCTGCAGCTCCTCCTCCAGAAGCTTCATCCGATAGCTGAGCGGCGGCTGTGTCATGTGCAGGTTTCGTGCTGCCGCACTGATCGTGCCCGCGTCCACGATCGCACGGAAGTATTCAAGCTGTCTGATTTCCATTTTGTGCCCTCCCATTTCTGCATACTTACATGCTAATTCTTGTCTTGTATTTTTGCTTCCTTCACTTTTAATCTTCTCCAACACACATTTGTTCTTCATTTTTTCAGTGCTTCTCACAAAGCATGTTTGAAAAATCCTTTCTGCAAACACTCTGCAAAATTTTCATTTACTTCTTAATACCTCACGTTCTTGAAGCACTGCTATACTTATTCGCGGTAAAACAAATATTCACGTCATACGTTTCAATAGATTTTTCAACTATTCCTCTTAATATCTATATTTCATTTATATAGTTACAAAATAATATCAATATTTTTCATATACCACAAATTATGCTATACTGCAACAGGATTTAACAAAATCAGGCAAATAGAGAAGCGGATTGCGAATATCCGCTTTAAGTAAAAGGAAGGATCCCCCATATGAAACAAATTGATTTTGAAAATGGTAAAATCACAAAAAATATTCTCATGGCTGCGATGCCAATGCTTGTCGCACAGATTTTAAGCCTGCTTTATAACATCGTGGACCGCATTTATATCGCACGCATTCCCGATATCGGCACTACCGCCCTTGGTGCCGTCGGACTTTGTTTTCCAGTGATCGTCATCATCACAGCGTTCAGCAACCTCTTCGGCAGCGGCGGCGCACCGCTGTTCTCCATTGAGCGCGGCAGCGGCAACCGCGAAAAGGCAAATCGGATCATGAATACCTCTTTCACCATGGTTTCTGCCTGTGCAGTGCTGCTTATGGTGATCGGTCTCTTATTTGCCCGGCCGATTCTCGTACTGTTCGGCGCTTCCAGCGATGCACTGCCCTACGCCTATCCCTATCTGATGATCTACCTGCTCGGTACGTTTCCATCGATGATCGCCACCGGCATGAACCCGTTCATCAATGCCCAGGGCTATGCCACTGCCGGCATGCTCTCCGTTGTGATCGGCGCCGTCGCGAACCTGCTGCTGGACCCGCTTTTCATCTTCGTCTTTGGACTTGGCATTCAGGGCGCCGCCATCGCAACGGTTCTCTCGCAGCTGCTCTCCGCACTCTTCGTGCTCCGTTTTCTGCTCTTCCGCGCAGAATATCACATCCGGCTGCTGCACAGAGATGAGTTTGCCCAGGGCATTCAATACGCGAAAAATATTGTCAGCCTCGGAACGGCCGGTTTTATCATGCAGCTGACCAACAGCCTTGTGACCATCTGCTGCAATAACGTGCTTGCAGCCACCGGCGGTGATCTGTATATCTCCGTTATGACGATCGTCTCCAGCATCCGCCAGATGGTAGAAACACCGATTTACGCGATCACGGAGGGATCTTCCCCGATCATCAGCTACAATTACGGCGCAAAACGTCCGAAACGTGTGCGCCAGGCCGGTGTGACGATGGCTGTCATGGCGCTCATTTACACCTTATGCACCTGGCTTGTAATTCTGTTTGCACCCCGTTTTTTGATCAGCATTTTCAGTTCCGACCAAGAACTGTTTGCGGACGCAATTTCGGCTATGAAGCTGTATTTTTCCGCCTTTATTTTCATGCTGCTTCAGTACGTCGGCCAGACCATCTTTAAATCCTTAAATAAAAAGAAGCAGGCGGTCTTTTTCTCCCTGCTTCGCAAAGTGTTCATTGTCGTACCGTTGACATACCTGCTCCCGTATGCCTTCCATATGGGAACCGACGGCGTTTTCCTCGCGGAACCCGTCTCCAATGTCATCGGCGGCTCC
>JAQXVT010000033.1 GCA_029225065.1 Lachnospiraceae bacterium
GCGCGCAGCAGTGCCTCATTTTTCGTGTTTGTGGAGATGCGGCGCAGTGCAGTCTCGGCCTGCTTTGCATCCTCTCCGATGCGGGTAAGGAGCGTATCCGGGTCCGCAAAGCTCCGCTCTTCTGTGAAGAGGTACTGCGGACGGATGTCGTGCGGCTGAGATGGTACTTCATCTACGATCTGGAAATCAAATGCGGCTGCGACGGTCGTATGATGCGGATGCGCGCTCAGATAACGGTCATAAAATCCTTTTCCATAGCCGCAGCGATTGCGGTAGCTGTCAAATCCGACACCCGGCACGATTAAAAGAGCTTTCTCATCATCTGCCGGATTTACCGCATCCGGTTCCGGAATCTGGAAGTAGCCCGGATGAAGATCGTCATAGCTTTTGATGTAAAAGTAATCCATCGTCTCACCGTCTACCTTCGGGGCGGCTACCTTTTTGCCGAGCCGCCATGCTTCCTCGATCAGAGGGCGCATGCAGACCTCTCCGTTGTAATCCATATAGGTATAGAGACAGTCTGCCCTCTGAAATTCCGGAAGTGCGAGGATCTTTTGGCAGATGACCTCGCTTTTTGCGGCAATTTCTTCTTCAGTCAGGGTTTTTCTTCTGGCAAATACAAACCGTCTAATTTCCTTTTTTTCCATTTTTCCCATAGCGTGCCTCGTATTTTTCTCCAAGATTTTCGATGCTGCCGTCTTTGTTCAGAATATCGATGTGATCGAGCTGGCTTTTGAGGTTGCCGCGGATCGCTTCAATGTATTCGCTGCGAAGCATGGCCTGCTCTCTTCTCTCCTGCTCGGTCAGTCCTTCCGCTTTTGATTTTCGTGCAAGTTCGTTGATGCGTGCTAATTTGGTTGAATCCATATTATACTCCTTTTCATGCGGTCAGGCAGATATCACAGGCCAAAGCGGAGATCCGAAATCCGAAATCCGCTTCGCTGCCTGCTTGACTCGACTGAAACAGTAATTTGCAGTTACTCTTCAAGAATGTCTGCCAGATAAAAATTTTCGTCATAGTGACCGACAAATAATGTACCGATCGCCTTGCCCTGCAAAAGTCGGTGAATGACGTGAAAGTCATCTCCGTTTGCGATGATCATATCCGCTCCGGAGGCTGTTGCGATGCGGGCTGCGGAGAGCTTGGTAGCCATTCCGCCGGTGCCTACACTGCTGCTGCTTCCCTTGCCCATCTTCATATAGTGGTCATCGACCTCTTCTACAATATCGATGAAACGTGCCTGTGGATTTTTGTGCGGGTCATCGGTATACAGTCCGTCGATATCCGAGAGCAGAATCAGCAGGTCTGCGTGTGTGAGCGCCGCTACGATTGCAGACAGTGTATCGTTATCACCAAACTCAATCTCATAGGTAGAAACGGTGTCGTTTTCGTTGACGATCGGAATGGCACCGATCTTCATAAGCTCATCGAATGTGTTGGATGCATTCATACGGCTTAAGTTATCTGTCATCGTATTTTTCGTCATCAGAATCTGCGCGGCACGGTGACCGTATTCACTGAACAGCTTCTGATACGTCATCATCAGCTGTGCCTGTCCGATCGCGGCGCAGGCCTGTTTTTCCGCCACATTGGATGGACGGTGGTGAAAACCGACTGCCTGTCTGCCGACAGCGATTGCTCCGGAAGAGACAAGAATTACATCTTTTCCCATATTTTTCAGATCACACAGCTCGCGAACGAGCACTTCAAGCTTTGTCAGGTTCAGTGCGCCTGTCTGCTCGTGAGTGATAGAGGAGCTGCCGATTTTGATTACGATACGCTGCTTGTCTTTCAGTTTTTCTCTGAAATCCATTTTAAAAATCTCCTTTGTACTCTGTTTTAAGATGTGCAGGAAAATTCATTATGCTCCTGCAGGCAGCGAAAACAAATTGTAAGTGTCCACTTTAACGCTTGAATTAGCGCAACAGTCCCGCCCTGCGCAGCAGCTTGATCAGTACATGGCCTTTCGGGAACATGGCGAGTTCTTCTGCCGTGATACCGCGGAAAGAGATCATGCCGATGCCGTATACGAAGACTCCTGCGAGGGTTCCCATGATCGTGGAAATGGTGTTTCCGGCAAATACGTGGAAAACACTGTAGATCAGGTAAGCAGCAGCGCCCATGATGATGGAAACGATGGACGGAACGATGAAAGTCTTATACCACTCCTGACGGTAGCCGAGGAAGCGGTTGATCGCCACTGCATTTAAGACACAGACAACAAAGGCAAAGAAAATATTTGCATAAACGACTGCATAGATGTTCAGATTGAATACGGTAAGCAGCACGTAAAGCAGGATAAAATGCAGTACCAGCGCGATGCTGTTGTTGATCAGCGGAGTCTGGAGCTTGCCGAGTCCCTGCAGAATACCGGTCGTCAGTGTGGAAAGCGCATAGAGAATAATCATCAGCGCGCCGACCTGCATGATGCCGACTGCAAGTGCTCTTCCGTTTTCAAGATTCGGATACAGCATGGTGAGGATCGGCTTTGCAAGAGCTGCCATACCTGCGGCGCACGGGATCGTAATGATCATTGTGAAGCGGATGGAGGTACGGATCTTCTGCTTTGCCTCATGCTTGTTGTTGTTTGCCATTGCTGCGGTCAGACTCGGAACGACGGACGGAGCAAGGCAGGATGCCAGCGAAAGCGGAACGTTCATCAGGACACGGAACTGTCCGGAATAAATGCCCCAGATGGTGCCGTACTGAGACTGCGTGTAGCCCTGACTGAGCAGCACCTTATTAAAGATACCCTGATCGGCTACATTGCTGATGTTGTAGATGAGCGTGCTCAGAACAATCGGAACGATCGTGAGCATCATCGTGCGGTAGATTGCTCTTGAGGATTCGGTCTTTCCGCTGTGGTCGCGGCGCATCTGGCGGCGGATCGCCGATTTCTGCGTCGTATAGACGAACATCATAAAAAGCATTGCAACCGTGATACTTGCCACGGTGCCGAAAGTACCTCCGGCGGCACCCCATGCTGGGCCGAGCGATTCGTTGCCGTTTTCGGCGGCGAGCGACATGCCGTAGCTGTACATAATACCCGCGCAGACAACGGTCACGATTGCGTTGACGATCTGTTCAATGACTTGCGAGACTGCGGTTGGGACCATGTTGGAATAGCCCTGAAAATAGCCGCGGAACGTGCCGACGATCGCAAAGATAAAAATGGCCGGGGCCAATACCCGCAGACCATAGACGGCAAGTTCATACGACAGAAAATATTTTGTGATTACGCCGGCAAAGATATATGTAAGCAGTGCCAGCGCGCCGCCTGAGATTACGGCGAACCGCATGGCGCACAGAAATACCTTGTGGGCGTTCTTGTATTCTCCTTTATGAAGGCGCTCAGAAACCAGCTTCGAGACTGCGAGCGGCAGTCCGAAGCTGGAGATCATAAGCACGATATTGTAAATTTCGTTTGCAGTGGAATAATAGCTGTTTCCCTCATTGCCGAGGATATTTGTCAGCGGGAACCGGTACACCATTCCGATCAGCTTTGCGATAATCGAAGCAGCGGCCAGAATCGAACCCTGTACCAGATAGTTTTTACTGTCTTTCTTTTTCTCTTTCACGTTTGACCTCTTGTATTCAGCCAGTATAAGATGCAGTGTCCGGATATACGGCCGCATTGTCACTGTAGGAATCAAGTACAATGCAGACCCATGTCTTGCCCTGATTCAGGGTGATTTCATTTCCGTTCGCGTCATAGTAATGTGTAACACCGAAGTTTTCATTGGCGAAAGGATCTTCTGTGTTGAGGGTATCTTTTTTCCAGGTGATGTCAATTGCTTTTCCGTTTGTGATGAACTTGCCTGCGCCGCCGGAAAGTACATCGATGTTCAGATAGCCGTTGTCATCAAATTTCTCCCACGGACAGTACTGGAAGATGATATTGTCGTATTTAAGGGCGTTGCCGGTCAGATAATCGGTCTGTACATCGCCGTACTGATAACGTGTGTATTTGCCTGTTTCTGCGTCATAGACGAAATACGGATGATTGTATTCATAGCCCGGAGCAGCAACAATAGCATCTTCTCCTCCGTCCAGAGTCACGCGCTCGCCGTCAGCTGCAAACTGATAATGACCGTTTGTGCCGAGATATTCGTCAGAATATTCTGTTGGGTAGTTCATGTAGTCAATACCAGCCTGGATACGGTCGTAGTCTGTGAACACATTATGCGGGGCCGGAAAATCGTCCGAGCGGTAATATACGGTATCGCCGACGGAATCCAGTCCGCTTAAATTTAAGGTAGATGGCAGATTCAGAAGATCAAGCGCGTAAACAGCCTGTCCGAAATGGAGATAATAGGTGTTGAATTCACGTGCAAAATACACATAATAATTTCTGCAGCTGCGAATACTTCCGATACGTTCTACGTCCTGATAATCCTCAAAGATACCCATCAGTCTTGTGATGCCGCCTTCGACCGGCGCCTCATAGACGACTTCCGCATTGGCGATGCCGGACTGCGGGAGTGCATCCTGAATATTGTTGAGCATGACAGAGATTGCTTTTTTGCGCCCGATGGATTCTGGTACAAGCTTTCCGGTCAGAAAGCTGCGGACCATGCCGCTTTCTTCTGCGGATGCGCAGAGTGTTCCGGTAAATGAAACAGCAAGTACAGCAGCGGCTGCAGTGGCTGCTATCAGTCGTTTCCAGTTGTTCTTTTTCATAAAGTGCTCTCCTTTTCTTTTTGATGTTTATTATTGTCTTGCAATGCCGAGCTGCTGCAGGATTTCTTCCTGCAGACGCTCCATTTCAGCGGCGTCCTCCGGTGTCATATGGTCGTATCCCATAAGGTGCAGCATGCTGTGGGCGATCAGAAACGCAAATTCTCTTCTGCGTGAATGACCGTACTCTTCTGCCTGAGCAGCTACTTTATCTGCGGAAATCACAATGTCTCCGAGCAGCAGTTCACCGGAATCCGGGTCAAAGCAGTCCTCGCTGTCCACCTCGAGAAACGCAAAATCGCCCGGCGTCTCATAATTTACCATCGGAAAAGACAGAACGTCGGTCGGTCGGTCAATCTGTCTTTGCTCCAGGTTGATGCGATGAATCTCCTCGTCATCGGTAATCAGAATGCTGACCTGTGCCTCATAAGGGCAGTCCATATAGTCGAGTGCGCAGGAAACGACGTCCTGTGCGATCCCGTACAGATCAAGGCCAAGATCGAGGCTGCTTTCATTTTCAAAATCAATGGTCATGCTATCCCTCCTTTATGCGCCGTGTTTTTCTGAAGTACTCTTCTGGTGCTTTGCAGCGCGTTTTTCTTTATAGGCTTCTTTTTTCTCATAATCTTCGTAAGCGGTGACGATCTTCTGAACCAGCGGATGGCGGACAACGTCCTTGCTGGTCAGCTGGCAGAAAGAAATTTCTTCCACTTTTCCGAGCACCTTCATTGCTGTGTCAAGACCGGACGTCATACCGCTTGGCAGGTCTTTCTGGGTCTGGTCTCCGGTGACGACAACCTTAGAGCCGAAACCGATTCTGGTCAGGAACATCTTCATCTGCGCCGGGGAGGTATTCTGTGCCTCGTCCAGAATGATAAAGGCGTTGTCAAGCGTACGGCCGCGCATGTAGGCGAGCGGTGCGACCTCGATCAGACCTTTTTCCATATTTTTAAGAAAGCTCTCGGACCCCATGATCTGATACAGCGCGTCGTAGAGCGGACGCAGGTACGGGTCAACTTTGCTTTGAAGATCGCCCGGAAGAAATCCGAGTTTTTCTCCCGCTTCAATGGCCGGACGCGTCAGGATGATGCGGCTGACTTCCTCGTTTTTAAATGCAGTGATTGCCATTGCCATCGCCAGATACGTCTTTCCGGTACCGGCCGGACCGACGCCGAAAACGATCATTTTTTTGCGAATCGCGTCAACGTAGGCTTTCTGGCCGAGTGTTTTCGGCTTGATTGGCTTTCCGTTTATCGTGTGACAGATACAGTCCCCGTCGATATCGACGATTGCATCCTGTTTTTCCTCATAAGACAGAGAAATTGTATAATCCACGTTCTGTTCTGTGATCGGTGTCCCGCGCACAGCCAGGGCATCAAGGCTCTCAAAGATTTTTTTCGCGCGCAGTGCGTTCGTCGGACTTCCCAGGATCCGGATTTCTCCGTCACGACTGAGCACAGTGACCTGAAGTGCACGTTCGATTTTTTTTACGTACTGGTCAAACTGGCCGAAAAGTTCTTTCTGGCGCTCTGCCGGGACGGTCAGAGTCGTTTCAATCATACTCATCTTGCGGTAATTCCTCCTTCACGTCCGATCCTGCAACTCTTTTGACGGCACTTTCCTCTGCCATCAGTGTTCCCGATGCAATCGCGGATTTTTCAGTCCACTCTATTTTAACATTATTTTCAAATATTTGAACCCCTTTTTCCTCTAAATTTTTTCTAAATAACTGTAAATTTGCCTGCAAAAGCGACAAAAGCTGTTCATTTGTGAGGCATATTTCCTGATATTCATATTCTTTTGCCGTGTAGGTTTTCACAAAGGCGGGCAGATAAAAATTTTCTGGCAGCCGCAGCTGATGGATGTCACAGATAAGATCCATGCAGTCATCTGCGGAAAAGGAGCGGGGAAAAGCGGCCGAAATGGAAAATGGATGGCCGAGAACTTCAAATGCCGTTCGTTTCCAGGTCCGGCCGGTATAGCTTTTTTTCTGAATATTTCGCGGCTCTTCGTCGAAATAGGAAAGCTCGCAGCGAATCCGGATATCTGCGTCGGCTGCTGTGTAGCGATAGTGGCTGACCTCTCCACTGTCATCGTATACCGGAAGCACACCGGTAACGAGAAGCTGTCCCTCTTCCACCGTATCTCCGGCAGAGACAAGCGGAAGGCCGCTGCGCACGTAGATCGATGCGATGGTCCCGCTTTTGGAAGCGACAAGTGAGGAGAAACCGTCGAATACCGGCGAAGACTCCTGCATATTGGCTGCATCCTCATCGGAAAATACTCCTTCGCGGACATGGATCGTCAGCTGGGTACCGGTAAGCTCGACTGCGGTCCAGGAAAGGGAGGGAAATTCCCGGCGCAGGGAAGCGGCGAGTGCCTTGCAGTCAACGCGGCTTTTTTTCATCCCGTGAAAGATGCCTGACTGATCGAGGTATTCCAACAGAATGTCGTCGGTCAGTGCGAGATTTCCGTCGATGTGGATGTTCCAGATGTGGGAAGAAAGCCAGAACAAAAGAAAAAAAGAGGCAAGAATGCCCAACATGGACAGCTTGCGCCTGCGGCAGCGAAAAAGCAGAAAAGGAAGGCCACAGCGTCTTACGATGCGCAGCCGGACATGGCTTTTCCTTAATATCGGGCGAAGGGCGAAAAAATCTTTTTTCAGAAGAAAAACCTCGTACCCCTCACCGGATGGGAGCAGATCCCAGAGGCGAATCCGGTGAAAGGCGCAGAGGTTAAAAAAACGGTCACAGGACTTACCGGAGATCCGGATCCGTATGTAACCCTTTGCAAAATCCAGAAAATGTGATTCCATAGCTGTCCCGGGCGGAGCGCATCACTCAGGAAAAAACAGGCTTTTGATATGGCCGGAGATTTCGATTTCGTCTCGGGTGTAGGACTCGATCTCAAGATGGCTGCCGATAATACAGAGGCAGCCTTTTCTGGTCAGAAGCCGGATCTCCTCACAGGAATAGCGGGAAATGCCGCGAAAGTTTTCCACACGCACGTAGTTCTGTCCATGCAGGGAAACAAATACGGTTCCCTTTGCCAGATCATCCGGGAACTGGAGCGCCCGGAGCGCTCCTCCGGAATCAGGGCTCTGCTTTTTTGTCATGTGTCTGCTCCGCAGTGTTTATTACTCAGTATATGAGAAATACAGCGAAGTATTCCAGGTTTTAACAAAGTCAGGAAAGTCCATTGCTTCCATTGCAAATATCAGCTTTAACTGTCATGAGAAAAATGCAGTCAAATGCTTCAGGTAGGTGCGAAGCACCAGTGTATTACTGTTGATGATCTCATGCTTTGTGCCTGGCACACGAATCAGGCTTGCATCCACGCCTCTTCTGTGGAGCTTTCGGATGAATCGATCCTGCTCTTTTTTAGATACAAGGCGTTCGTCGTGAGCCTGGAACAAAAGAACGGGGATCTGGATCTGGCAGTATCCGCGGTACTGCAGGTACCGGTTTAATTCTCCTGCCGCATGCAGCCAGCCGTAGGATGGAGCGGAAAGCTGGAGCAGAATGTCTTTTTCCCGTTTTTTCTGGTAGAAATCAAAGCGTGCCCGGGAAGTCCCGCAGCTTTTTTCAAAGTATTCCGGTTTGCTGTATGGCTTCTGACCTGCCACGTAGCGGTCAGAACGGCCGCTGCGGCAAAAACAGGAAGCGATCCGCTGCGCACTGCGGTATGGCACCGGGAAGGTCAGGGGACGGATCATCGGGGAGGACAGGATTACTTTTGCAAACAACGTCGGATCTGCGGATACAGCTGCGGCTGCAATTCCTCCGCCCATGGAATGACCGTAAAGATAAAGCGGAAGCTGCGGGAGTGCGTGTTTTACACGTCTTGCAGTAAAGAGGAGATCTGCGATGTAGCGCTGCCAGGAGTCGATGTGGACAAGGGACGGATCATCCGTCAGACGGTAGCTGTGCCCGTGACCGCAGTGTTCCGGAAAGCAGACGTGATAGCCGCCCTCCAGCAGATAATAAATAAATTCCTTGTATCTTTCAAGGTTTTCGGTAAATCCGTGTGAGACAAGGATTGTTCCTTTCGGTGTCTTTTCTGTGCGGTAAAGCAGGACATGAATGGATCGGCCTGCTTCACGGGAGAGAAAAAAGGAAGCGCCGTGTGCATTCAAATATGGTTCTACGATTTCGTTCATGGCCTGTGCGTAGGTCTGTTCGGTAAGCAGTTTGATCATAGCTGCATCTCCTTTCTGTCTGACTGCGGTAGAGTGAAACTGGTTGTGTATGAAGCAGGCGCACCCATAGGTTGCCCGTTTAGCAGCTCAAGCGGATTATTTGTGGTATGGTTCCCCTTTGATGATGCGGAAACAGCGATAAATCTGTTCAAGCAGGACGACTCGCATCAGCTGGTGAGGAAATGTCATCGGGGAAAAGCTTAAATGTTCGTCCGCACGTTTCTGGACGGCCTGAGAAAGTCCGAGAGAGCCGCCAATCACGAAGCAGATGTGGCTTTTTCCCTGTACGGTGAGCTGTTCCAGATGGGCGGCAAGCTGCTCGGAGGAACGCTGTTTTCCCTGAATCACCAAAGCAATGACGTAGGCATCCTCTTTGATATTCTGCAGAATCCGCTGCCCTTCCTTTTCTTTGATCTGCGTCTCAAGCGCTTCGCTGGCACCGTCCGGTGTCTTTTCATCGGGAAGCTCAAGGATTTCAAGACTGCAGTAACGGGAAAGCCGCTTGCTGTACTCTGCGATGGCATCGCGGTAAAACTTTTCCTTGATTTTTCCAACGGTAATTAAAGTGATTTTCATGGGACCTCCCTGTGGGCAAGCATACATATATAATGGTTACTGTTCAGAGCCAACCTCCAACGTGCTGTGCGTTTTGTCGGTGTGGCGTATTCGCCAGACAAAATTTTAAAAGTGCCTTTAAAACACGAGCGTTTTACATTTACTTTATGCAATTTTACCTGGCGCTGAACAGGAACATAACGGAAAAGCCGGATGGCGGAGAAACTGCCATCCGGCTCGTGATCATGCGTGATATCGTATGAATGAACTTAATTCTTTGATTTCAGGAACTCATCGATTCCCTTTGCAGCTGCTTTTCCAGCGCCCATTGCAAGGATAACGGTAGCTGCACCTGTTACGGCATCGCCGCCGGCGAATACGCCGTCCTTGGAAGTCTGGCCGGTCACATCGTCTGCTACGATGCATTTTCTGCGGTTCGTATCAAGACCGATGGTTGTGGAAGAGATCAGCGGGTTCGGTGAAGTACCAAGAGACATGATAACGGTATCGACATCAAGGTCGAACTCGGATCCCGGAACCTCTACCGGACGTCTTCTGCCGGATGCATCCGGCTCGCCAAGCTCCATGCGGATGCATCTCATGCCTGCAACGCAGTCATTCTCATCTACAAGGATTTCTTTCGGGTTGGTGAGGAGATCAAAGATGATACCCTCTTCTTTTGCGTGATGTACTTCCTCGGCACGTGCCGGAAGCTCTGCTTCACTTCTGCGGTATACGATATGTACTTCAGCGCCAAGACGAAGTGCTGTTCTTGCAGCGTCCATCGCTACATTTCCACCACCGACAACGGCAACCTTCTTGCCATGTGCGATCGGTGTGTCATAATCCTCGCGGAATGCCTTCATCAGGTTGTTTCTGGTCAGGAACTCGTTTGCGGAGAAGACACCCTTTGCGGTCTCGCCCGGGATACCCATGAACATCGGAAGTCCTGCACCGGAACCGATGAAGACTGCCTCGAAGCCTTCCTCATCAAGCAGCTCGTCGATGGTGACGGATTTGCCGATGATAACGTTGGTCTCGATCTTTACGCCAAGAGATTTTACGTTCTCTACTTCCTTTGCAACGACATCGAGCTTCGGAAGACGGAACTCCGGAATACCGTAAACAAGTACGCCGCCTGCCTCATGCAGAGCCTCGAAGATCGTAACGTCGTATCCCATCTTTGCAAGATCGCCGGCGCAGGTAAGTCCGGAAGGACCGGAACCGATAACTGCGACTTTCTTGCCGTTTTTCTCTGCCGGAGCAGTCGGCTTGATGCCGTTTTCTCTTGCCCAGTCAGCAACGAAACGCTCCAGCTTGCCGATGGAAACAGATTCGCCCTTGATACCACGGATGCATTTTCCCTCGCACTGGCTCTCCTGCGGGCAGACACGACCGCAGATTGCCGGAAGTGCACTTGACAGGGAAATTACTTTGTATGCTTCCTCAAAGTTGCCTTCTTTTACTTCTTTGATGAAATCCGGGATATTGATGGATACCGGACATCCCTGTACACATTTTGCATTTTTGCAGTGCAGGCAGCGGGAAGCCTCTTCCATTGCTTCCTCTTTATTGTATCCAAGACATACCTCGTCAAAATTTGTTGCTCTTACCTTCGGATCCTGCTCTCTTACAGGAACTTTCTTTAATACGTCTGCCATTACTTGTCACCTCCGCAATTGCCGCATCCGCCGTGATGAGTGTCGCCCTCACGCAGTTTGAGCAGTGCTCTGCCCTCTTCGGTCTTGTACATTGTCTGTCTCTTCATTGCCATATCGAAATCGATCTTGTGGCCGTCGAACTCCGGTCCATCTACACAGGCGAATTTTACTTCGTCGCCGACGATGACACGACAGGCTCCGCACATACCTGTACCGTCTACCATGATCGGGTTCATGCTGACAATGGTCGGAATGTTAAATTTCTTTGTGGTCAGGCAGCAGAATTTCATCATGATCATCGGTCCGATTGCTACGCAGTGATCGTAGGTCTTGCCCTCTTTTGTCACGAGATCCTCAATGACCTTTGTAACCATACCGCTTCTGCCGTAGGAACCGTCATCTGTGGTGATATATACGTTTCCGGCTACGGATTTGAATTTATCTTCAAGAATTACGAGATCCTTGGTCTTTGCGCCGACGATAACGTCTGCATCTACGCCGTGCTCATGCAGCCATTTCATCTGCGGGTAAATCGGTGCAGTACCGACACCACCTGCAACGAACAGAATCTTCTTTTTCTTTGTCTCTTCCAGATTTGCCTCTTCGCACAGCTCAGATGGACGGCCAAGCGGTCCGACGAAATCGCGGAAAGAATCGCCAGCCTGCAGCTTTGCGAATTTCTCAGTGGATGCGCCAATCGGCATGAATACGATCGTAATCGTACCTGCTTCTCTGTCATAGTCGCAGATTGTAAGCGGGATACGCTCACCTTCTTCGTCAGCTTTGACGATGATAAACTGTCCCGGCAGGCAGTGCTTTGCAACGCGCGGAGCTTCTACTACCATCTGGTAGATATTGCCCGCAAGTTTTCCTGCTTCCAAAATCTTGTACATAGTATACCTCCATATCATTTACAGCAGTGAGCTGCCGCATTTGTAACGGAACCGAATGTAGTTCCATAAACATCACTTTAGTATAAAACAATAAATCAGAAAATTCAACGGCAAATTTACGGATTCGCGGTGCCTTTGGCTTATTTCCGTGCATTTTCTGAGGAACAGAAGCTTTTTCCGGTGAATCAGTGCGAATCCGGTCAGTTTTGTTCCAGATAATTTTCAAATTCACTCTCAGACATCAGAATCTTGCGCGGCTTGGTTCCCTCTTCCGGCCCCACCACACCTGCGTCGGAGAGCTGGTCCATGATGCGGGCTGCGCGGTTGAAGCCGATTTTGAATACACGCTGCAGCATGCCGATGGACGCTTTATCCTTTTCAATGATGAATTTACCGGCGTCGGCAAAGAGCTCATCCACGTCCTCACCGCTGCGGGAAGCCGCGGATACCTGCTGTACCTTTTCCATCTGGGCCTGCATGTCGGCGCTGTAGGAGGCGTCGGTATTCTGCTCTTTCAGAAAATCCACCACATCAGAGACTTCTTCGTCGGAGACGAAAGCGCCCTGCACACGGGCCGGTTTCTGATAGCCCTGCGGGTAAAAAAGCATGTCACCTTTTCCAAGCAGCTTCTCGGCGCCGTTCATATCGATGATTGTTCGGGAGTCGACGCCCGAAGAGACGGAGAACGCAATACGCGACGGCATGTTTGCCTTGATCAGTCCGGTGATGACATTGACGGACGGACGCTGTGTGGCGATGATCAGATGGATACCGGCTGCACGCGCCAGCTGTGCCAGACGGCAGATGGAGTCCTCGACCTCGCCCGGTGCGACCATCATAAGGTCGGCCAGCTCATCAACGATAATTACGATCTGCGGCAGCTTTTTCGGCTTGTTCGGGTCATCGATATCCCCAAGTGCCTCGACCTTCTGATTGTAGCCCTTTAAATCACGCACGCCATATTCCGCGAATTTATTGTAGCGGTCGGTCATTTCCGCAACGCCCCAGTTCAGTGCACCGGCCGCCTTTTTCGGGTCGGTCACAACCGGGATAAACAGATGCGGAATGCCGTTGTAGACGCTCAGCTCGACAACCTTCGGGTCGATCATGATGAGCTTGACATCCTCCGGCTTTGCCTTGTACAAAATGCTCATGATCAGCGTGTTGATGCAGACGGATTTACCGGAGCCGGTCGCACCGGCGATCAGCAGATGCGGCATTTTGGCGATGTCGGCCACGACGGTATTTCCGCCGATGTCCTTTCCGACTGCAAAAGCAAGGTTCGATTTGTGAGACTTAAATTCGTCCGATTCAAGCAGGTCGCGCAGTGCGACCGTGCTGCTCTCTTTGTTTGGCACCTCGATGCCGATTGCAGATTTTCCGGGAATCGGGGCCTCGATGCGGATATCGGCAGCGGCCAGGTTGAGGCGGATGTCGTCAGTGAGTGCCACAATTTTGCTGACCTTG
This sequence comes from Lachnospiraceae bacterium, assembly GCA_029225065.1. Taxonomy (GTDB): domain Bacteria; phylum Bacillota; class Clostridia; order Lachnospirales; family Lachnospiraceae; genus Choladousia. Next base: position 13,453 of record JAQXVT010000033.1, read on the forward strand.
ACACCCTGCTGCGGCAGCACCTCGTATCTGGTGACGTTTGCACCGCAGCTGTAGTTGGTGACGGTCGCATGGACCCCGAAGCTGTTGAGTGTCTGCTGCAGCTTGGCAGCCGTCCGCTTGATTTCCTGATCCTGGCTGTTCCCGGAACGCTTCTGCCCCGGTTTTAACAGGTCGATCGGCGGGAAAACGTGTTCCCTGTGCACCACTTCTGCCGCTTTTGCAGCCTCCTGTTTGACACCTTCAATGCCGGCCTGAATCTCCTGCTCGGAAGAACGCGGGTTGCGTTTTGCACTGTGCTCCTGACCTTCTTTTGCAGCGGATTCGGCTGCGCCGGAAGCAGCATCCGTATGCGTGGATCGTGTCGTATCTCGAGAAGATTCTCCGGCACTTTGGGTAAAGACATGACCGGAGGAGGTGGAGGCGCGCAGCTTTGCCTCCTCATCCGAGAGGAAGAAGTCATCCGGAGAGAAGGACGAGCCTGAGCCTGATTCCTGACGGGAAGCGGCGTGGATTTCCAGGTTATCGGTGCTCTCCTGCGCATCATTTTCTTCTATAAAAATGTCTTCATCAGAAATGTCCTCATCTGCAGAACTGATCTCCGCTGTATCTCTGGCAGAAAGGAATGAATCACCATCCTCCATTCTGATTGCAGAAGCTGCATCTGGCTCGGAGTCTGCGAGCTGCACCCCTGTATTATTCGTGGAGAATGTGTTTGCCTGGCGTCTATGGATAGAATCGTCTGCCCTTTCTGCGGATGAATCAAAATTAAGTGCATCAAAGGATTCACCGGAAAGTTCTCGGACTGCGGAATTATCGCCGCCATTTGATTCGTCGGATGGAGTCTCCTGGAACGGAAAGCCCTGCAGCTGGGAGAGAAAATCATCCGGCAGATCGGAATCCTCTCCATCTGCGTCCAGGTCGATGTAGCGCAGATTCGGCTTAATCCGCGGCTCTTCTGTTTGCTCTTCTTCCGTGTACGAGGAAGCGCGCGGTGAGAGAATTTCACGCACGTCGCTGCCGACTGTGGCTGGATCTCCGGTAATCCTGGTATCAAGCGTGACCCCGGTAACTTTGTGGTCCTGGCGTCTCTGACGCGGAGTCGCCGGAAAATGGATCGGGATATCAATCTCCGTTCTCACGGTCTGTGCGGAAGGAGTGGAATCCTGCGGCATCTCTGTCGAAGTGTGAGCAGCAGAAACGGGATCAGAGACGCCGACGGCTGAATCTGTCTGAACACCGGCAGCGATCCGTGCGGATGGACGCTCTGCGGTTTCTACGATCAGAGAAGGCGTGACATCACGCTGTTCGATGCGGACACCTCTGCGTGTGAAATCGGTATCCTCGGCAGCTGCCATGTCTGATTTCCGGCGCTGCGTGACAGAGCGGTTGGTGCGTCCGGAGAAGCCCTGATTTTCGCGTTCCTGGCGGCGCGTGTGACCGGTATTTACCGGTTTGCGTTCCACCTGCAGCTGCGCCTGATCCGGGAAATTCGAAAATGCATTTTCGTCAGCTTCCCGCTCTTCTCTCCACTGTGCGCGGCGTCTAGAAGAAGCCGCATAAAATTCTTTCAGATAGCCGTACAGCCATTTCAGTAAAGAGCGCTGTGTAATCAGAAGCAGGCAGAGAAGCGCCGCAATGGTCAGAAAAATACCGGTGCCGATGGATCCGAGTGCCGGGGTGAGCAGGTGACAGAGCTCTCCGCTGACTGCTCCGCCTCCGGTTTTGCCGTTTGCACAATACTGGTAGATGTCGAGAATCTTTGCTTCTGAGTAAAAGACGGAATCTCCCAGTCCGATGAAGCTGCACACGGTAAAATATAGCACGGTTCCAGCCAGAGTTTTGAGTACAGAGTGATAGCTTCCGTGGTTTGAAATCAGAAAACCGGCTGCAAACGCAAGAAGAACCGGGAGCAGGTAGGCCAGTGTGCCGAAAAGCCCGAAGGAAAGGTTTGCAAGAAAATCGCCGATGTACCCGCCAAATCCGAGATGGCTGAAGAAAAGGAAAGCGCAGAGCGCCCACAGAATCAGCAGGGTGGCTTCTTTGGCAAACGGGGATGGCGACCGGTGTTTTGTGGCCGGTTCAGCCGCATGTGTCACCTCCTGCTTTTTCGAAACAACAGCAGCATTTCCGGAGGAGCTGCTGCTGCGTTTTTTTGCTGAGGAAGAACTGATTCCGGCAGATGTTTTTGCCGTGGTCTTTTTCGTTCCTGTTTTTGTGCTCTTTTTTGATTGTGTTTTTGTATCAGTGTCAGGTTTCTTTTTTACTGCTTTTGCTGCCAAAATTCGGCCTCCATTTCTATGTTATTGAGATTCAGATCAGAAAATGTCCTGCGATTGCCAGAACGCCTGCGGCGAAACAGTACCAGGAAAAATATTTGAATTTTTTGCCGCGGACGATAATCAGAAGCGTCTTGATGCAGACGTAGCCGACGACTGCAGCGACGATCATGCCGACGAGGTAAACGCCAAGTGTGGAAGCTGTGACTGTTTCAGATGCGGCATCCTTTATTTCCAGAACTGCTGCACCGAGTACGGCAGGAATGGAAAGAATGAATGAGTATTTCACTGCAAACCGGCGGTCCATACCGCAAAGCAGGCAGGCCGTGATCGTGGTGCCGGATCGGGAAAGACCCGGAAGCGTGGAAAGACCCTGCGCGATACCGATCAGAATACCATTTTTGTAAGTGATATCCTTCGGAAGCTTACGTCCCTCCGGAGAATTGTCCGCAATCAGCAGCAGGACACCAGTCATCAGAAGACAGATGCCCGGAATCAGAAGCGTATTTGATGCGGCCGCAATGAGCTGCTTTCCTGCAACTCCGATCAGTGCAGTTGGAATCGTGGATACCAGAATCAATACCACGAATTTCCGGTAATTGTTATGTACGACGCGCCGGTATTTCAGAGACGTCTTGTGGATCCTGTTCAGGGTAAAGATCCGGAGATTGAAAAAGAGATCGCCGATCATTTTGAAAAATTCTACGATCATTTTTCCGATGTCTTTGTGGTAGACGGTAAAGATTGCGGCGAGCGTGCCAAGATGCAGCAGAATGTCAAACAGCATGGTACTGCCGGTGTCTATATGAAAAATATTCTGCAGGATAGCGAGATGGCCAGAGCTGCTGACCGGAAGAAATTCGGTCACACCCTGCACGATCCCGAGAAAAACAGATTGTATGATATTCATAATAAGCCTCCCGTTTGAATGATCCCGGCACCTATTATAGCAAAGAATACGTGCCGGGACAAGCGTACATTCTGTTAGTTTTCTTTTGGGTGCGGTGTTTGGACGGTTTCCTGTCTTTTTATTTGCTTTTCTGCGCCGATCAGCTCATAGAGCTTCGCAAGCGCCTGACTGATGCCGCCGACTTCGCTGATCAGCCCCTCCCGTACGGCGTCCGCTCCGACGAGAATCGTGCCGAGATCCTTTGTCAGAATGCCGGTATCGAGCATCAGATCCTCAAGCCGTTTGCGGGAGGCTCTGGAGTGCGCGGCGATAAAGCCGAGGATGCGGTCCTGCATCTGCTTGAAATAATCGTACGTCTGAGGGGCTCCGATGACCGTGCCGCTCATGCGCACCGGGTGAATGACCATCGTGCCGCTCGGAACAATAAAGGAATAGTCGGTGGACACGGCGATCGGAACGCCGATGGAATGGCTTCCGCCGAGCACGAGGGATACCGTGGGCTTGCTTAAAGAAGCGATCATCTCTGCAATCGCAAGCCCGGCTTCGACATCTCCGCCGACCGTATTGAGCAGCAGCAAAAGTCCGTCTGTATCGGGGCTGTCCTCGATCGCAGCAAGCTTCGGCAGTACGTGCTCATATTTGGTTGTCTTGGAATTGCTCGGCAGGCATTCATGCCCCTCGATCTCACCGATCACGCTGAGCAGATAAATCCGGTGCGCAAGCTCAAGGCTGCCCGTTTCGCGGATGCTCTCCCGCTGTTCTTTGCGGCTTTCTTTTGCAGGCGGAGCAGATGCTGCTCTGCCCTGTTCGGATTCTCTTTCCTGATTCATAGCTGTTTCCTCCTTGTGCGTAATGCTCATACCGCAATTTTTATATAAAACGCATAAGGTTAGTATGTACAGAAAAAGAAAATCGATACAAAAGCAGTCCTTTCACAAAGACTGTCAGTAAAAGAGACTTAAAAATCCCCTGCATTCATTGAAATTTGAAATTTAATGAATGCAGGGGAAGGTATTCAGGATAAAAAGTATTTTTCGGCCAGCGTATGTACCATATCTTCATAGCGAACCCGGCACTCTTCCAGTTGATGCGCTTCGATCAACCCGATGCACGGGGAGAGATAATCATCCCAGATGGACTGGTAGATTTCCTTTCGATCAGCACGCTGATTGATGTGCTTGACGATCGAGGGAGCCACATCATAATACTCACGGATCATTTCCTCTCCGCCCGGCGTGTCTGCCAGATAATCATCACGATAGGTGCGCAGAAGTCTGAGCTCATAGCAGTCGTCCGGCTTTCCGAACGTCTCGCAGACTGCTGTGGTGATATAACAGAATTTTTTGTGAAATCCGGCTTCGATGTAGGAGTATTCTGCTGCCTGCAGCGTGGATTTCGGAAATTCCTGTTTCCAGGCTGCAATTACTTTCTCTGAAAGCGGAACGGAAGAATTTCCGTGAAATTCAAGGATCATCGGAAGGACAAACACTGCCATCGTCAGGTTCATATCCATGAGATACCGTTCCTTCTGACTTTTTTTCGTGCAGGCATTGTATTTTTCTGTGCCGTGCTTCGCGAGCGCCTCAGCCATGTTGGTGAGAAACTGCTCCTTGTCAATGACCGTGTTGTAACCCTGCTCGATCGCATCAAAAGTAGCGATATGCTGCTGGTACATCTTCTGAAAGGAGTCAGCATACGTTTTCTTTTTAAAATACTGCATCGGGTCGTCCTCGCAGCAGTCAAGAAGCTTCGGCATTCCTTCAATTCCGGTCAGGTAAGCGTTCATGATTATTCCTCCAGGTTTGTATATACCGCCTGAACGTCATCATCCTCGTCGAGCATATCCAGCGTACGGTTCAGCTGCTTCAGAGCAGTCTCATCAGTAAGTGCCACGTAATTCTGCGGGATCATGGTAACATCAGCAGACGCCATCGGGATACCCTCTTCCTCAAGCTTCTGACGTACGGCGCTGAAGTCGTCCGGCGTCGTGAGGATTTCAAAGCTGTCCTCTTCTTCGGAGAAATCCTCTGCTCCTGCGTCAAGTGCAAGCATCATCAGCTCGTCCGGATCCATATCGCACTCCTCACGGTCGATGATGATCTGTCCTTTCTGATCAAACATGTAGGAGACACAGCCCTGTGTACCGATGCTTCCGTTTCCTTTGGTGAATGCATTGCGGACGTTGGATGCGGTACGGTTCTTGTTGTCGGTCAGCGCGTCAACGATGATTGCGATTCCGCCCGGGCCGTAGCCTTCGTACGTTACGAATTCGTAGTTGACGGTGCCAAGCTCACCGGCTGCCTTTTTGATACCGCGCTCGATCGTGTCGTTCGGCATGTTGTTTGCCTTTGCCTTTGCGATGACATCGCGCAGACGGCTGTTGTTTGCCGGATCAGAACCGCCCTCTTTTACGGCAACGGCGATCTCACGACCGATGATGGTAAAAATTTTGCCCTTTGCAGCATCGTTTTTCTCTTTTTTATGCTTGATATTTGCAAATTTTGAATGTCCTGACATTATGATTGCTCCTTTTCTTCCTCTTTTTCTTGTATTTTTGAAATTTTTACGAGGCGTACAATTTTGTTTTTCGCCTCGAGAATCTGAAACAGATATCCTTTCTCCTTTACGTCGGCCTGCTCTCCGTCTGCCGGGATATGGTCGAGCCTGGAAATCAGAAATCCGTTTAAGGTATCGTATTCTTCGCCGTCGAACCGGATGTCCAGGGCATCCTCCACCTCAGAGAGCGGTGTCATTCCGTCCATCAGAAAGGTGCCATCCGGTGTCTGGCGGATAAAGACAACGTCCTTATCGTATTCATCCTGAATATTTCCGACGATCTCCTCCAGGATATCCTCCATCGTCAGAAGTCCGGCCGTCTGACCGTACTCGTCGGAGACGATGACCATCTGCAGTTTTTCTGCCTGCATACTGCGGAACAGATCGCTGATCCCGCGGGTTTCCGGAATGAACCGTGCCCGGCGGATGAGATCCGGGATGTCTTTGATGAGCCAGTTATCATAGGAATCCATTGTGTGGAATTTCATGGCGTCCTTGAAATGAAGAATACCGATGATATTGTCAATGTTTTCCTCGTAGACCGGAAATCTGGATACGGGCTGCTCTACCATGAAAGCGATTGCATCCCGCAGATTGATATGACCGTCGATGCCGATGATATTTTTTCGGTGGATCATGATATCGCTGGCTTTTTTGTCATCCATCTCAAAAATGTTCTGGATCATCTCTGCCTCGTCGGCATCCAGCACGCCCTGCTCATGTCCTTCGTTTACCATGGAAATGATCTCGTCCTCTGTCACCTCTGTCTCAAGCGATTTCGGATCAATGCCGAAAAGGCGGATGCAGAGGTTGGAAATACAGGTCATTACGTATGTAAACGGAAACAGTACCGTCATGACTGCGTGGGCGATGCCGAAACGGCGCAGCAGCCAGCGGGACGCGTTTTTATGGCCGAGCATCTCCGGAATGGAATTTCCGAAAAGATAAAAGAACACAGCGAGCACGGGAAATACCACATAAAATGGATACTGTCTCGATGCGCGTGTGATGAGATAACCGGCCAGCGTGTACGTGACGGCGGTGAGCAGCCAGACGGTATGCGTCAGCCGCCCCGGATGATCCTTCAGCTCACAGATCGGGTCCGGAGGCCGCCCCTCTGCTGCAAAGGCTTCCTCCAGATCACTGTCGGAGATGGAACGGATTGCAGCCAGAAACGCTGTCATAATAAAGTTGATAATCAGTAGAAACGCTAATAAAAGGGCACCGAATAAGGTACTCGCGTCACTGTCCATATGGTGTTTTTCTCTCCTTCACCTTTTAAAATAAAAGCGGGCCAGAAGACCGCATTATCTAAAACTATACCATTTTCGATGGTATTCGTCAAGGTTTGGATCTCTCGTTTTGTCGGAACGTTTTGCCGGAAGCGTCAGCAACCACTATGTAGGCCACTCTCCTGACGGTAACTGGCAGACAGTTCCAGACTTACCTGCAGCGCCCGGTCAACGCGTGTGAGCATCTCATCATCCAGATGGCAGACACGGTCCTTTAAGCGGCGCTTGTCGATGGTTCGCAGCTGTTCGAGCAGAATGACGGAATCGCGCACGATCTCATAACGGCCTGCCTGAATTTCGACGTGGGTCGGCAGCTTGGCCTTATTCATCTTTGATGTGATGGCAGCGCAGATCACCGTAGGGCTGTGCCGGTTGCCGACATCGTTCTGGATAATGAGCACGGGACGGATTCCGCCCTGCTCCGAGCCGACCACCGGCCGCAGATCTGCATAAAAAATATCGCCTCTTCGAATATTCACACTTCTCACACTCCGATCACAAGGATTTCTTTCTCTGATATCAGTATTTCCCTGTTTCCTTTGTGTATTCGCAGATATTTGCAGAATTTGCTCAGGAGCAGTTCCGTTGAGGCTGTCAGTCATGCGGGCAATCCGATCAGTCCGCAGGGCTTCTGGGGACGATCAGTCGTGCGGACAATCCGATCAGTCATGCGGACTGGTCGGATTGGCTTGCTCAGTCCAGATAAACCCGCGGGACACGTTTGCCGATGTCGCAGACAAATTCGTACGGGAAGCGGCCAGAAAGTGCGCCGAGTTCATCGACTGTGATCTCCTCTTCTCCGTCTTTTCCAAGCAGTGTCACTTCGTCGAGCAGTTCGGCCGGAAGATCGGTGACGTCGACCATGAACTGGTCCATGCAGACTCTTCCGACAATCGGCGCCCGTCTGCCGCGAATCAATACGCTTCCCCTGTTGCTGAGGCTGCGCGGATAGCCGTCGCCGTAGCCGACCGGAATTGTAGCGATGCGCATGTCATGATCGGCTACGAACGTGCCGCCGTAGCTGATGGCAGTGCCTTTTGCAATCTGTTTTATGTATACAATATGCGATTTCAGTCCCATGGCCGGATACAGCTTGATATCCCTCGCAACTTCATTCGACGGATAGATGCCGTAGATCGTGATTCCGGCACGGACCATATCCATATGAACCTCCGGAAGCTCGAGGATTCCGGCGCTGTTGGAGCAATGACGCAGGAAATTTTTCACGCCTGCGTGCTCCAGATTGCGGCAGAAGCCGTCGAAACGGCGGAACTGCTGCATGGCGGAGGATTTATCGGTCTCATCTGCTCTTGCAAAATGCGTGAATGCACCCTCGATCGTCAGATCCGGAATGCGGCTGATGGCGCTGACTGTATGAATGCTCTCCTCACAGTCTGCAAAGCCGATGCGCGACATGCCGGTATCGACCGCGATGTGGATTGGAGCTTTTACGCCGAGCTCCCGGGCAGCTGCAGCGAATTCTTCAGCCATTTTCATCGTGAAAACAGCCGGGCGGATTCCGTTTTTGATCATAATCGGGTAATCCTGCTCAAAGGTATAGCCGAGCACGAGGATCGGCTTGGCGATTCCTGCTTCGCGCAGTGCAAGCCCCTCTTCTACGGCTGCTACCGCAAAGCCCCAGATATAATCATACGGTTCGACCATCTGTGCAATCGGCACAGCGCCGTGGCCGTAGCCATCCGTCTTGATAACGGCCACCATTTTTACGCCGTCTTTCAGATTCGATTTCATGTTCTGAAAATTTGCGGCAATTGCCTTTCTATTAATATATGCGGTGATTCTTCCATTTTTGCCTGACATAAGGATTCCTTCTTTCTCTAAGATAATAAATATAGTCATGTGGTTTGCTGTGAATATCCGTTCTTCATTTGCACGGAATTAAAGCGAACATTCTCAATTTTCTTTGCTGCTTACAGGATCATAAATCGCGATCTGCACTCAGAAGCACGGTGCCGATATGCTCTGCGATGTCACCTGCCGTCATGCTGTATCTGCTGTGAGCGGCGGCCGCTGCGTCTCCGGCAAGTCCGTGCAGTGTTACGGCGGCAACTGCACCTTCAAAGGGGGCAGGCCGCTGTGCCAGCAGTCCCAAAAGGATGCCGGTGAGTACATCGCCGGAACCTCCGGTTGACATTCCGTCATTTCCGGTTGTATTCAGAAAAATTTGTGTGCCGTCTGATACGACGGTCCGCGCATCTTTCTGTACACAGATAACCTGATGCTGTGCGGCAAAACTGCAGCAGCTGCCGATCAGGTTTTCGGAGATGGAACGGATTGATCTTCCGGTGAGCCGTGACATCTCTCCGAGATGCGGTGTAAGGATGGCCGGATATTCGCTTCTCCTGCATGCAAGCGCGAACAGTTCCGGATCGGCGGCGAGCAGATTGAGTGCGTCGGCATCGAGCACAAGAGGACCTCTGTAATTTTTAAGAACATACTGCAAAATCCATCTGGCAGTCTGCGAAGTGCCAAGCCCCGGTCCGATTCCGCAGACGTCAGCCCAGGAAAGTGCATCCTTCAGCTTCTCTTCTGCCTGAAGGGTATCACTGTAGGTGGTGACAATTGCTTCCTGGCTGGAAATCTGTACCGGGATACGGTTGCACTCTGGCGTAAACACGCGCACAAGGCCGCATCCGCTCTTATAGGCCGCGCGGGCGGCAAGGCAGGCGGCTCCGCTCATGCCCTCCGAACCGGCGATCAGGAGTACCTTTCCGCAGCTTCCCTTGTTGCCGTGCGCTTTCCTTGCGGGAAGCAGCCCGGGGAGATCGCCGGAAGCGCAGGTAAATGCGGCATTTCCCATCTCTTCGACATTTTGGGCGAGGAACGGTGAAAGTGGGATGCCGATCTGGCGGCATACCACCGTTTTGCAGCAGGCAGCGCCTGGGAAAAGCAGGTGACCGCGTTTTCTGGCCGCGAAGGTTACGGTGACATCCACATTTACCGCGGTCCCGAGAATCTGGCCGGTATCGCAGGATACACCGGAGGGAAGATCAATCGCTATTTTTTTGGCACTTTGCCGGTTGATCCATGCGATGACATCTGCGTACACTCCCTCAATTTTTCTGGAAAGTCCGATTCCAAAAAGCGCATCCACAATCACGCAGCAGTCATCCGGAACATCGGTATCCGGCTGAAAGGTCTCAGAAATGGAAATGCGGAGTTTTTCGCAGATATTTCGCTGAATGCGGCAGGCATCCGACATTTTCAGAGGATTCCCGATCTGCAGGATCTTCGAGGTGATTCCCCGCTCCGAAAGAATCCGGGCGGCCGCAAATCCGTCGCCTGCGTTGTTGCCGGTGCCGCAGATAAACAGTACAAATCCGGACGGTGAAACGTATTTTTCAATTTCGTCAGCGACTGCGAGCGCAGCACGCTCCATCAGCACGAGATCCGAAATCCCGAGCTCTTCTATGGCGTGCGCTTCGAGCCGGCGCATCTCCTCGCCTGTAAGAATTGGTTCCATGTAGGTTCCTTCTTTCTGATTTTCATGCGAAAAGGCTGCCGCAGAATCCTGCTTCAGCCTTTCCTGATGGGTACGATATGGTTTATTTGCGGGTCGTATCCTGATGATTCAGGTTGTAGGAAAGCTGCATCAGACTCTCAGAAAGATGCACGTTTTCCACTACCACGTCCTTTGGGACGTTAAGATCCGTGTGTGCAAAATTCCAGATGGCGCGCACACCGTTTTCCACGAGGATTGGCGCAACTGCTTCTGCTCCGGCTTTTGGAAGCGTCAGTGCGGCAATCTGAATCTGGTTGTCACGGATAAACTGCGGCAGTTCGTCCGTCATACGGATCTCAATACCGCGCACTGTCATGCCCTTGAGCCGCGGATTGACATCAAAGATTCCCTTAATCCAGAAACCACGCTTCTCAAATTTGACATAGTTTGCAAGCGCCTGGCCAAGGTTGCCGGCACCGATGATGATCATATGGTAGGTCTTGTCCAGTCCAAGGATTTTGCCGATCTCATTGTAGAGATATTTTACGTTGTATCCATATCCCTGCTGGCCAAAGCCGCCGAAATTATTGAGATCCTGACGGATCTGGGAAGCGGTGACATGCATCATATCACTGAGCTCGTTCGAAGAAATACGCTCCACCTTTGCCTCCAGCAGATCGCCGAGATAACGATAATAGCGCGGCAGTCTCTTGACTACAGCTTTTGAAATTTCATGCTCTTCCACGTGTTCAAACCTCTTTTTGTACAATTTGTATCTGACACCGCATCAGGACAATAAAAAATAATTCAGAAAGCGGCGGCAGCTACAGCAAGTTTTCTCTGCTCATTATATCCAAGTGATAAAAAATTGTCAATGTAGCGATTAGTTCAGAGACAGGCAAAATTTCATTTTTCATACAGATACATATACAGCTCATGCAGCGCCCTTGTCGCCGTAATATATTTGGCCTGCCGCATAATCGGGCGGTCATCTCCCGACGGGAAAATGCCGAATACCTGATCGAATTCCAGTCCTTTTGCCAGGTAATAGGTGGTGACGGTAAGTCCCTTGCGAAAATGGGTGCTGTTGCGGTCAAGAAGCGACAGCGTGATACCGCCCGGTGCCTGGAACGCAGGCTGATCTTTTAAAAACTCGTAAACTGCGGAGGCGTCCTGCTCGCACGACACGAGGATCGCAGCCGTCTCAAAGCGGCCGGAAAGGTTGAGGGAAGCTCTGGCGCAGGCAATGGCTTCCTCAAAAGAAGAAACCTCCCTGGTTTCCACCGGTTTTCCGTGACGTTCATAGAGCTCGAGATCGGTAATACCGAGAATCTGGCTGGCATACGCAGCGATCTCAGTCGTATTTCGATACGACTTTTTCATCTCGATGCAGCGGATGTCGCGCCCGAAGATCGACGGCAGAAATTTCAGGACATCGCGCGGCTCCTGATCGATCGTCTGTGCACGGTCGCCGAGGATGGTCATGCGGCAAGAAAACATCTGCCTGAGGATCGTATACTGGAGTCTTGTATAGTCCTGCATTTCATCGACGATCAGGTGCTTGATGCCGGTGCGCTCCTTCTGGCGCAGCAGCCGGTATTTCAGATACAGAAGCGGATAAACGTCCTCGTACGGAAGATGGCGCTTTTCCGGCGGGACATCCGGCAGCGGATCAAAGCCCTGCTCTTTTAAAAAGCGGTTGTAGAGACGGTAGAGATCTCTTGTCTCATACATCCGGCGGAACTTTTCGTGCAGCTCCTCTTTTGCTTCCTCCGGCAGGTCTTTGTTCAGCAGTGTCTCTGCTTCATCGATGAAAAATTCTGCAACCTCATCCATTCTGGAGAGCAGCGGGACGTCGGCGAGCTTTTCGTAAAAAAGATGGCAGATCTTATCCGGGGAATAGACGGTGCCGCGGTATTCGATTTCGCGGAAGTTCATCAGATCATCCTCAAGCGAAAGCAGAAATCCCTCCATTTCGCGCAGAAAATCAGCAGATTGCTTCCAGATCAGAGACGGAGATTCCTCCGCGCCGTGCAGCAGCCGTTCCGTCTGATCCCAGCGATCCTCACAGTCGGCGGCGATATCACGCAGCTTGCGGTAGGCAAAGACATCGAAGCTCATCTCCTGAATCGCTTCCTCACCGAGTTCCGGGAGAATGTGCGAGATATAGTCGGAAAATACGCCGTTCGGAGATAGAATCAGGACGTTCGAGGATTTCAGATTTTTCCGGTCATGATAGAGCAGGTAGGCAATCCGGTGAAGGGCGACTGAAGTTTTGCCGCTTCCGGCCGCGCCTTGGATGACGAGAATCCGGTCCTTCGTGTTTCGGATGATCGCATTCTGCTCTTTCTGGATGGTGCGGATGATGTTTTTCAGCTGTACCTCCCCGCCGCTTCCAAGCTCTGCGCGCAGAATATCGTCGTCGATCTTCACATCACTCTCAAATGCATAGATCATTTTTCCGCCGCGGATCTTGTACTGCCATCTAGCGGTGATCTCTCCGGACATGGTTCCGCCAGGTGCCTCGTAGGCAGCCGCCCCTTTTTCATAATCATAGAACAGACTGCTGACCGGAGAGCGCCAGTCGTAGATCAGCGGAAGTGCGCCGTTACGCTCTGCAAATGTCCCGATGCCGATGTAAAAAATCTCCGGATCCTCTTCTCCCTCATACTGAAAATTGATCCTTCCGAAAAACGGAGCATCCAGCATGCGTTTCAGATGCTGGCGCTGCTTCAGGGCTGCCTGATTGGCGTTTACCTGTTGCAGAAGCGCCTGCTGATTGTCATAATTTTCATACCCATACTCGTCCATCTCCGTATAGTTTTCCCAGTAATAGTCATGCATGTCACGGATTTCCTGCTGCCCCTGCAAAAGAGTCTCTTTCAGGGACAGCAGCCGTTTCTCTATTTTTTCTGATACATAGGCAAGGTATGCATTGCCGTCTGTCTGATTTATCATAAATGATCCTCCCGTTTCGTTTTGGACACTTTTCTCATTATAGCGAACCGGGCACGGGCTTGCAAGGGGAAGTTGCGGGGCGAATTTTTTCTTGAGTTTTTCCTGATTTCCGTTATAATAAGTAGGATGTGTGCAGCCAGGCGAACTGCGAATGAGCAGGAAACAAAGCGGCTGCATTCAAAAGGAAACCGGAAATTTTGGAAAAAGGAGTTTTTCATGATATTATCGTGTCAGAATATAAGCAAAGCATTTGGAACGGACGTGATCTTAAAGCAGGCGTCGTTTCATATTGAGGACCATGAGAAAGCGGCGATTGTCGGAATCAACGGAGCCGGAAAGACGACGCTGCTTCGGATTATTGTCGGGGAAATGGAGCCGGATGAGGGTGTGGTTGCGCTCTCAAAGGGAAAAACAATCGGATACCTGGAGCAGCATCAGGATGTCCACAGTGAACAGACGATCTACGAGGAACTGCTCAGTGTCAAGGAAGATGTGCTGCGTATGGAGAAAAAGCTGCGCGAGATGGAGCATGAAATGAAACATCTCGCCGGGGATGCGCTTTCACAGCTGATGGAACAGTACAACCGCATCTCCACAGAGTATGAGCACCAGAACGGATATGCGCTTCAAAGTGAGCTGACCGGCGTGCTCAAGGGGCTTGGATTTACCGAAGACGAATTTGACAAAAAGATCTGTACGCTCTCCGGAGGCCAGAAAACGCGTGTCGCGCTCGGCCGCCTGCTGCTCTCCTCTCCGGATCTGCTGCTGCTCGACGAGCCGATCAACCACCTGGATCTGAATTCGATCGCATGGCTGGAAAATTATCTGATGAATTATAAGGGCGCCGTTCTGATCGTTGCCCATGACCGGTATTTCTTAAACCGCGTCGTTTCCAAGATCATCGAGATCGACGGCGGAAAGGTGATGAGCTTTGCCGGGAACTATTCCGCTTACGCCGAGAAAAAGGCGCAGCTGCGTGAGACGGCATGGAAGGCGTACATGAACCAGCAGCAGGAAATCCGCCATCAGGAAGCGGTTATCGCGAAGCTGAAATCCTTCAACCGGGAAAAATCGATTAAGCGGGCGGAAAGCCGCGAAAAAATGCTGGACAAGATGGAGGTTCTTGAGAAGCCGTCTGAGGTACGTGCTGATATGCATCTCCACCTGGAGCCGCAGATCTTAAGCGGAAACGATGTGCTGACGGTGGAGCATCTCTCAAAATCCTTCCCTGGTAATCCACTCTTTTCAGACATCAGTTTTCAGATTCACCGAGGTGAAAAGGTAGCGATCATCGGCGACAATGGCACCGGAAAGACGACCATCCTCAAGATTATCAATGAACTGGAGCGCGCGGATGCAGGCAGCGTGGAGCTTGGAAGCAAGGTTCATATCAGCTACTACGATCAGGAGCATCAGCAGCTCCATATGGAAAAGACGCTGATGGAGGAAATCTCAGATGTCTATCCGGATATGACCGGTACGGAGATCCGAAATATTCTGGCGGCATTTCTTTTCACTGGCGACGATGTGTACAAACGCATCCGGGATTTGAGCGGCGGTGAGCGCGGCCGTATCTCTCTGGCCCGCCTGATGCTCTCCAAATCAAATTTCCTGATCCTCGACGAGCCGACGAACCACCTGGATATCGTCTCCAAGGAGATTCTCGAGGAGGCAATCCGCAAGTATACCGGTACGGTGCTCTACGTCTCGCATGACCGTTATTTTATCAATCAGACAGCGACCCGTATTCTGGAGCTGAAAAATCATGCGATCATCAACTATATCGGAAATTATGATTATTATCTGGAAAAATCAGAGGAACTGACGCAGATTTATGCGCCGGAACAGTCGGAGGAGACATCCGCTCCGGCGGTCTCCGCCTCCTCTTCCAAGGAGGACTGGGCACGCAAAAAGGAGGAGCAGGCGAAGGAGCGCAAGCGCCAGAACGATCTGAAAAAGGTGGAAAATGAGATTACAAAGCTCGAAAACCGCAGCAGTGAGATCGATGAGCTGATGACAAAGGAAGAAGTCTATACCGACGTGGCGGAATGCACGAAACTGAGCAAAGAAAAGGCAGAGCTTCTGGAAAAGATCGATGCACTGTATGAGCAGTGGGAAGCACTGTCAGAATAAGAAAGAATAAGAAAAAAGCGAATGAGAAAAACAGCCCGGGATGAAAATTTTATCGTTTTCATCCCGGGCTGTTTCATACAGGTCAAAATAATTTAGAAGAACCGTGCTCCCATGTATCCGACCATGCCGTCGACCCGAACCTTATACCAGCCGCCGGCATCCTCGAGAAACTCGACAACCGTTCCGGCCGGGTACTCTCCGATGATGTTGTCACCGTAATCCGCATAGCTGCGGATGTAGCAGGCACCCTTCATAGTCAGATAGACCGGCTGATAAGGAGCTTCTGTCTCTGGTTCCGGAGCCTGTGTCTCTGCCAGTATTTCTGTCTGAACCACAATCTGCTCGGTTTGAACCGGGGCGGAAGTTTCAGGAGCAATATCTGTGCCGGATGTTTCCGCTGCTTCTGTTGCTGCTGAAGTATCGGATGTTTCAGCCTGGGAAGACGAATCAGAAGTATCGTCAGATGTCTGACTGTCGACTGCATCTTCTGCCGACGCGGCTGTTTCCTTCGGCTGTGCGGAAGATGCGTCTGTTTCCGTCTCTAAACTTGTCTCTGACTGATGCTCCGTTTCAGAGGATGTTTCCGTCTGTGTTTCTTTTTCGGTTTCAGATTCTGATGCGCGCTCGGTGACGGCCTCTGTCAGGATTTCGATGGCACCACCCTTTGAAGAAGCGTCCTGCGTCTCTTCAGTCTGGGTGTTCGCCGTCTGCGGCGATCCTGCTCTTTTTACGATAAGCCAAGTCTGGACACCGAAGGTAATCAGTGTAAAGGCCAGCAGTGCGCCGATAATAAGCAGAATGTATCTCAGATAATCGGAAAGCCATTCTTTGAATTTTTTCACCTTTCTCCCCTCTTTTCGTGTTTCTTATGTAGTTATGTTACCAGTATTTTGCGACTGCTTTTTGAATTGCCCTGCCGTAAAGCACAGCGAATACAAAAAAAAGGATGTAAGTTGCATAGTATAAAAAACCGATATTCAGGTTCAGATAAGCCTGTATCAGACCGACTGCTCCGCTTAAGATACTGCAGGCACCGAATAATACCTGCCACGGTCCGACATCATGGATATAACCAGCCGGATCTTTGCATTTTTCCGGGAGCGTATTTTTCGGAAGCAGTACCGTGCCACGCACTGCGCCGGATGTCTTCATCAGCACGAAATTGATGACGATGTAAAGTCCGCATGCGGCAATCAGAAGATCGAACATCGCATTCATTGAAACATTGTCCATAGTGTAAGCCTCTTAGTTTTCTTTCTGGCAGGTTTCTGCGTGGCAGACAACGGACCTTGCCGCACAGAAACCTGTATGGTTAGTTACAGGCCGAGGAACTCTTTTACCGCCTGGCACATCTCATTTGTCTCGATGACCTTGTCGTGAAGCACCGGAGCGGTTCGGATCTCTTCTACAGCCTTCGGTACTTTGACACCGGAGATGCGGCACAGTTCATCGATCAGTGAGAAATCTTCCATTCCCTCGTACTTGCTGTCGATCGCACTCATGACGCTTCTTGAAAATTTGAACGGACTTGCAGTCGATGCGATGACTGCCGGAGCGGTCGGCTGATTTGCTGCTTTCCAGGTGTGGTAAACGTAGGAAGCAACTGCTGTATGCGGATCGAGTACGTATCCGCTTTTCTCGTAGACGGTGCGGATTTCCTGTGCGGTCTGCGCTTCTGTCGCATATCCGCCCGCGAAATCCTTCATCTTCTCCTTCATTTCCTCTGTGATCGTGTAGGAGCCGTTCTTTGCAAGCTCTGCCATCAATTTTGCGTTCTTCTCAGAATCATTTCCGGCAATGCGGTAAATGAGACGCTCCAGATTGCTGGAAATGAGGATATCCATCGACGGAGAGGTCGTCAGTACAAAGTCACGGTTGCGGTCATAGACACCGGTCTGGAAGAAATCGTAGAGCACTTTGTTTTCATTGGATGCGCAGAGCAGCTTTCCGATCGGAAGTCCCATATTTTTTGCGTAAAATGCAGCGAGGATGTTTCCAAAGTTGCCGGTCGGAACGACCACGTTCATCGCTTCTCCTGCCTTTAAGGTGCCATCAGCAATCAGTCTGCCGTACGCATATACATAGTAAACGATCTGCGGAACAAGACGACCGATGTTGATTGAGTTTGCGGAGGAGAAGCAGAAGCCCTTTCCAGCAAGCTCATCGCGCAGTGCTTCATCGGAGAAAAGCTTCTTTACGCCCGACTGTGCGTCGTCAAAATTGCCGTGAATGCCGATAACACAGGTGTTTTTCCCTTTCTGTGTGACCATTTGCTTTTCCTGTACGGCGCTGACGCCGTTCTTCGGGTAAAATACGATGATCCGCGTGCCCGGTACATCCGCAAATCCGGCCAGCGCTGCCTTTCCGGTATCACCGGAGGTGGCGGTCAGAATGACAATTTCTTTTTCCTCATGATTTTTGCGTGCTGCGGTCGTCATCAGATACGGCAGGATGGAAAGTGCCATATCCTTGAATGCAATCGTAGCACCGTGGAACAGCTCCAGATAAAAACAGTCGTCGACCTTGCGAAGCGGTGCAATCTGCGGGGTGTCAAACTTCTCGTCGTAAGCGTGACGAATGCAGTCCTTCAATTCTTCTTCGGTATAATCAGTGAGAAAACGGCTCATAACGGCGTATGCAGTTTCCTGATACGTCATTTTTGCCAGATCTTCTGCCGGGATATCAAGCGCCGGGATCTGTTCAGGAACGTAAAGTCCGCCGTCATCTGCGAGTCCTTTTAATACTGCCTGTGATGCGGTGACACGATTCTGTGCGTCTCTTGTACTTCTATACATCCATTCCATATCTGTATCCTGCTCCTTTTTTCTGTTTTCGTGATTGCTTCCCGCCAGATGGACGGCCCGGGAAGATAAAACTCTCCCGTGCAGTATACCACACGCAAAAGGTCATTGCAACGGCTGAATTGCAATGACCTTTTGCTTTTTCCTGTCATGGGTATCGCTATGACGGCTAACTGGTATAATCCTGAAACGTATAGTATTCATGACCACCGTATGCAAAAAGCCGTGTGAGGCTTGAGTCAAACCATGCGGTGTTGGCTGCTTCTGAAAAGTCACGTGCAAAGAAAAACAGCGCACCCTGTGATACATCTTCACCTTGCAGGACACGATCCACTGCTTCGATTGTGGATTGTGTGATACTGCACATATAGATACGCCCGTCTGAGGTTGGCTGGAACTGATCTTTCTGCCAGACGACCTCCTGAATCGTATCCGGAAAATGCGAATCGCGAACCCGGTTTAAAACAACCCCTGCAACCATCATCTTGCTTGTAACGTCACCGCCCGTAGCTTCTGCTTCCACAATCTGAAGAAGCGTCTGATATTCATCTGAGGACATCTGGTTTTTCAGGACGGTCTGCTGTGCATAGTAACTCAGTGCTCCGGCACTCTTTGCACCGTTTTCCAGACGCGTGCGGTACAGAATTCTCCGGTCAATACCATCTGCTCCAGCCAGTGTGTCCTCGTTTGCGTAACCGGCATTTACGAGACGTGTCTCATCTGCGTATGTTTCCATACGTGAAATACCGGTCAGCAGTCCGGTCAGACCAGGCTGAAACTGACCAGCGTTCTGTGATGCATCCGTCGCATAAACTTTTCGATGACTTCCAGTGTCAAACTCTGAGATGAATATGGAAAGAATGGTGAGTGCAAGGGCTGCGGACAGTACTACAGCAATTTTTCCTGCGGTGTCTCTTAAAAATCGACCGCGGCAATTCCGTACATTTGTCAATTGCATATAAAATCTCCTGGATTCTCGCCGATGTATAACCAGCTTTTTTCTTCCCCTCGAAACATAGCTGAATTATACCTGATACTGATTTCAGTTGTCAATTGGTTTTTCATATTTTTGTAATATTTTATTTTGACAAATTCATATTTTGTTACATAACTATTACTATATAACAAAATATGAGGTCGAATAAGTGTGCATTTTCAGGTATTCTGCCACTTGAAAAAAGTCGCATTTGTTAGTATTTACAAGGAAAATAAGGAAATATGGAAAATGAAGCAAAAAAAAATCAAAAAGATCGTAAAATGTTGTCACGTCAAAAATAATAATGTAATATTTTTGTAATAAATATTGTGAAAACAAAGAAGAATTAGGACGGATCCTACAAGTAGCGAAGCGGATTGCGCATGTCCGATTTACCCACATGATAAACACAATCAGGAATGGAAACGGGATTGAAGCGAGGAACGGAAAATGTTATACTGCCAGAGAAAGCACGCCCAGAGCATGTTCTAAACACGTTCTGGGCGTGCAGTGAGAAGGGAGGACGCGAAGCGTGCAAATGGAAAAAGAACAGAAAAAGTTAAGCCGGGATGCAATTAAATATGCGGCAGTGTTTGCAATGCTGCTCAATCATGTGGCACATGTCTTTTTGCAGGAGGGCTCTATGGAATATGAGATCTGTGTGGCGATCGGATATTTTACTGCAGTGACAATGTGCTACTTTCTCGTGGAGGGCTATCACTATACGCGCTCAAAAAAGAAATACGGACAGCGTCTCCTGCTCTTTGCAGTCGTCTCTCAGGTACCGTATCAGGCTGTATTTGGCTTGCGGCAGCTGAACATGCTGTTTACCCTGCTCTTCTGTTTTTTGATTTTGGTCAGTCTGGAATACATTCAGGACAGCGGAGGACGCAGCGTGTGTGTCTGCCTGCTTGCAGCGGCAACGTGTGTCTGTGACTGGGGCGGACTTGCGGCGGCATTTACTGTACTGTTTGCACAGGCGTACGGTTCACGCCGAAAGCTGC
The DNA here is from genome assembly GCA_029225065.1 of Lachnospiraceae bacterium. GTDB lineage: Bacteria > Bacillota > Clostridia > Lachnospirales > Lachnospiraceae > Choladousia. Next base: position 33,822 of record JAQXVT010000033.1, read on the forward strand.
TGTATGCGTATGGCATGGATTATCTTCTTTTTTCTCTTGTTTCTGCTGCGGAATATGCAAAAGCGCTATCGTGGCCGCTTGCAGCGGTGCGCGGACTGCTTGAGGGAGTCGGAATTCTGGTTTCCGGTGTCGTGATCGTCTTTTTTTACAGCGGAAAAAGAACCGGCACAGGCGGCCGGTTCTCAAAGTGGTTCTTTTATGTGTTTTATCCGCTGCACCTTCTGATATTGTGGGCAATCAATATTTCATATTTTTGAGAATATCACAGAAATCAAACGTTGCAAAGTAATCGCGCGGGGTCTCCGGGCGGCGGATCATCTGGAAGCTGCCGTCCTCTTTTAAGAGGATTTCTGCTGACTTCAGTTTTCCGTTGTAATTGTAGCCCATGGAAAAGCCGTGTGCACCCGTGTCGTGAATGACGAGGATATCGCCCATGTCGATCTTCGGGAGCTTGCGGTCGATGGCAAATTTGTCGTTATTCTCACATAAGGAGCCGGTGATGTCATACGTATGGTCACACGGCTCATTTTCTTTGCCCATGACGGTGATATGGTGGTAAGCGCCATACATGGCCGGCCGCATCAGGTTGACTGCGCAGGCATCCACGCCGATATACTCTTTGTGGGTGTGTTTTTCATTGATGGCAGTCGTGACGAGACAGCCGTACGGGCCCATCATGTAGCGGCCAAGCTCAGTGTAGAGAGCAATATCGTCCATTCCTTCCGGAACAAGCACTTCCTCGTAAATCTTTCTTACGCCCTCTGCGATGATGCGGATGTTGTTTTTCTCCTGATCCGGACGATACGGAATTCCGATGCCGCCGGAAAGGTTGATGAATTTGATCTTTGCGCCGGTCGATTTGTGCAGCTTTACGGCAAGCTCAAAGAGTACCTTTGCAAGCATCGGATAATAGTCATTTGTTACGGTGTTGCTTGCAAGGAACGCATGGATGCCGAACTCTTCGACTCCTTTTGCCTTCATGATCCGGAATGCTTCCTCGATCTGCTCTGTGGTCATACCGTATTTTGCATCCCCCGGATTGTCCATGATGTCGTTGCTGATCTTGAACAGTCCGCCCGGATTGTAACGGCAGGACATGGTTTTCGGCAGATATCCGACGGCGTGCTCCACTTTTTCAATGTGTGTGATATCGTCGAGGTTGATGATTCCGCCGATATCATTTGCTTTTTTGAACTCTGCCTCCGGTGTGTCGTTGGAGGAGAACATGATGTCATGTCCTGTGATTCCAAGTGCCTCAGAGAGCATCAACTCTGTCATGGAGGAGCAGTCGCAGCCGCAGCCATACTCATGCAGAATATTGATCAGGAACGGATTCGGAGTTGCTTTTACAGCGAAGAATTCTTTATAGCCCTTGTTCCAGGAAAAAGCGTCATACAACTCTTTGACATTTTCACGGATGCCTTTTTCATCGTAGAGATGAAACGGTGTCGGATACGTTTTGATGATTTCTTCCAGCTTTTCTTTTGTTACGAATGGTTTTTTCATGATCCTATCTCCTCACATGCTGCGTATATTCAAAGAAAATGCCCTCAGGGGTGCATACTGCGACCACTGAGGGCATACATCCTCGTATGCTTAATCTTTTTTTACTATAAAACACGACGGATAAAATTGTCAATACCGTACTTGAAAAATCTGTAGTCAACCGTCCGTACTTCCGCCGAAAAACGACCAGTCACGATGTTTTTTATCAACAAGCTGATTGTACTGAAGAATCTGGTAATTTTCCAGCTGCTCTTCCTGATTTTCGTCCCAGCTGTGGAAAACACCGTCTGCGTCCTGATAGACGTTTGCGTTGATGATCGGGAAGGACTGCATCAGATTACTCAAAAATTCTTGATATCCGGTTTTCTTAATGTTAGCATTTTGCATCAGGATGGTGCTTAAGTAGTTGACGCTGATACCGTCGTAATACTGATGCTCCAGTCCGTAGTTGCTCCACATCAGGAACGGAACACGGTACCCCTGCTCCAGAGACGTTAAGGTATCATCACTTGTCACACTGCAGATCCGCTGAATCGTATTGGTGATGTAATCCGAAGGCTGATGATCGCCGAACATGACGATGATGGTCGGCTCACTCTGCTGCTCAAAATATTCCACAAGCTCCTGCAGCGCCCGGTCCGTTTGGTTGATCAGAGTCAGATATTTCTCGGTCGCCACGACGCTTGTCGTTTTGTTTGCCACCTCCGGGAGTGTCAGGTAAATGTTGAAATCCGGCGTTTCCTTGCTGTAGCCGCCGTGATTCTGCATAGTGACCTCGAAGATAAACTGCGAGCCTTGATCTTTGCCGATCTCATACTGCTCAATGATCTTTTCGAATGCCGATTTATCGCTGATATAGCCTCTTAAGCGGTATGGATCCGTGAAGGAATCCTTGTCCAGAAACTGGTCAAAGCCGAAATATTCATAGACGGTATCGCGGTCCCAGCCGGAACGGTTGTACGGGTGGATCGCCGTCGTCGCGTAGCCAAGGGATTTCAGGTAGCTGGCAAGCGACGGTGTCTCACTGTTGATATACTGCTGATACGGAACACTTCCGGTCGGAAGAAACGCCATCGAGTTGCTGGTAAGAAATTCAAATTCTGTGTTGGCCGTATTGCCGCCCTTTACGGAGACATAGACCTCTCCGCCGACTGCCTCCTGCTGCAACTGCTTGAAAAACGGCATGACCTCCTCGCTCGTCTCAAAATCGCCCCAGACAGACAGATCGGAAAATGCCTCATCCATGATTACGATGATGTTCGGGTGGGTGACGGTGGCTGCAGCAGTTGTACTTGTTCCGGTGCTCTTCTGTGTGCCGGAGTCTGGTGTATCGGCTGAGACGGAATGATCAGAATTGATCACTTCTGTCTCAGTTTGAACAACAGATTCACGAGATGTTATGTCAGCAGTGTCTGCCCCGTCTTCACTGTTCTGAGTATCTGAAATCTGCGTGGATACTTCGTCTGCAATTTCCTCTACCTTCTTTACCGAGTATCCGGACGGCTCCTCAATATTCAGAAAACGCAGATTTCCGAGAAAGGCCGCTGCAATACCGTTGTTCCGGTACAGGACATTTAAGGTAAACAAAGTGGTGTCCATCCCGAAAAAGCTCTGTACACTGCTCTTCTGGATGCCGGTGACATAGCCGCCAAGACCGATCAGCCATATGGCTGCGACAACAAGGCGAATCTTCCAGTTTGGAAAGGTGACGGATGATTTTGAGGCGATCAGAATCAGCCAGATAAACATGAGAACGCTCGCAGCTGCCTTCCAGGACAGCGTAAACGTATAATTGTCTGCGACGGAGACCGCCGTTCCAAGGGAAAGCAGATCCCACGGCACGATCGGTGAGCCTCGAAAGCTGACTACGAAATAATTGGTCAGACCGAACAGCATCGGTACAAGCGTCGCAATCTGAAAGCCGCGGCGGACGCTGCCGAGCAGAAACGCTGCAAGTCCATACAGAAGATAGAAAAACAGCAGATTCAATGCGAGAATCATCGGTGCAAGATCTGTGATTATATGCGTATAGTTTTCAAGTGCGTACAGTGCACAAAACGGAAGCGCGAGATACAAAATAACGGAAAGAATCTTTCCAAAGCTAAGATCCAGCAGAACCCATACGCCTGCTGCCACCCCAAGCAGAAGAAAAATGGCGATCCAGCTTCCCTGCGCGCCGCTTCCGTAAGCGGTAAATGCGGTGAGTGCAAAAATCAGGACCGCCGCAAATAAGGCGGTCACAATTCTTTTTTTATCCAGAACAAATCGTGATTTCAGTTCCTTCATGGTATACCTTCTTTGTATTTACTTTTATTCGCCTGCAGTAATTTTCAGGCATTTTACTGCTTTTTGATATGCTGGTGTGTGAACAGGTGATCCTGACAATATTCATAATTGCCGTCACACTTCGAACAGAAACGGAATTCCAGATCATCCCCATCCTGCTCAGTCCGGCCGCAGATCGCACATTTATGTTTTGTGACACCGCCGCGCGGCTGCACCTGCTTTACTTTTTTCTTATAGGTCTGTCTTCTGTGTACCTGATGCGGTGAAAAACGATTCAGCCTACCGGAGATCAGGTAGAAAACGATAAAGTTGAACAGGGATGCGATAATCGCAACACGGCTCGCCCAGTTGCCGCGCACCAGATCGGCAAGGATCAGCACACCGTAGAGAAGTCCCATCCATTTGATCCGGATCGGAATCAGGAAATACAGCATAACCTGCAGATCCGGGTAGGTCAGGGCAAAGGCCAGGAAAATTGACATATTGATGTAATATGTGCTGAAAAAGTTTCCGATTCCGTATACCTGACTTCCGGTCATTGCATAGAGTGCGCCGTAGAGAATAAAAGCACCGACTGCGGTGAAAAACATACCGGAAAAGATATAAAGATTGAAGCGGAACGCTCCCCACGTCTGCTCCAGTGTGCGGCCGAGGGAGAAATAGAAATACAGCATGATGATAGTAAAGATATCAAGGCTGGACGGCGGAATGATCACCCAAGTCACGAGTCGCCAGATCTGACCGTGCAGAATATCATAAGGCTCCAGTTGGAAAAGACTGAGCGCAGACGGGAGAAACAGTTCGATTACGTAACCCACGACATACAGAACCACCATGATCATCGGCAGATTCCGTATCGCGTATCTTCCGTATTTACGCTCCATTTTATTCAGAAAATTCATAGGTCATCCTCTTTCTTTTACTTATTCTTTTGCATTGCTGCAGATTTTTCTATTATAGATTTCCGGCCACTTTTTGTCAATCTGGAAGCCACTCCTTTTCACCTCTTTAGATAATTTTAAGAAAATGCTCATCGTTCAGAGCCGAGGACAATGTTGGTAAAGCAGGCGTAAAATGCCTGCATTTTTAAGACTGCTTTACGAAAGTTCTCTTTGGCGGATACGCCACAGCGACGAAATGCGCAGCATTTTGGAGCTGGGCTCTGAACGAAATCAATGAGCCAGGGATAATTTTCAGCCTGCAGGTGTAAAATGCTTGCCAGCCGCCAAGCATTTGTATTATACTACGGAAAGAATAATGCAAAGGACAGAGGGGAGAAAGCGATGGCTGGATCAACATTTGGAACGATATTTAAGGTTATGACATGGGGAGAATCGCACGGAAAAGGAATCGGCGTCGTCATCGACGGCTGCCCGGCCGGAATCCCGCTTTCGGAGGAGGATATTCAGCCGTTTCTGAACCGCAGAAAGCCTGGACAGAACCGCTATACGACGAAGCGCGCAGAATCCGATCTGGTCGAGATTCTTTCGGGAACATTTGAGGGGAAAACGACCGGCACCCCGATCTCACTGCTGGTTCGAAATCAGGATCAGCGATCGAGGGATTACAGCACGATCGCGCAGCTGTACCGCCCGGGACATGCCGATTACACGTATGATGAAAAATATGGTTTCCGGGATTACCGGGGCGGCGGACGCTCCTCCGGACGCGAGACGATCGCGAGAGTTGCGGCGGGCGCAGTGGCAGAAAAGCTTCTGACGCAGCTTGGCGTTACGTTCACAACGTATGTGCGCTCAATCGGACCGGTGGAGATTGATCCGTCAAACTTTGATGCGTCCAGAATCGAGGAAAGCAGCCTGCGCATGCCGGATGAGAAGGCCGAGCAGCGCGCACTTGCATGGCTGGAGGACTGCCTTTCCTCGCAGGATTCGAGCGGCGGCGTGGTGGAGTGCATCGTGGAGCATCTTCCGGCCGGGCTCGGTGAGCCGGCATTTGAAAAGCTGGATGCAAATCTCGCAAAGGCGATGATGTCGATCGGCGCAGTAAAAGCGGTGGAGATCGGGGAAGGCACAAACGCTTCCCGCCTGCGCGGCTCAGAGAATAATGACTGCTATCTGGAAAACGAGGATGGTATGGTATATAAGGCCACAAATCATTCCGGCGGAATCCTCGGCGGAATCAGTGACGGATCTCCATTGCAGATCCGGGCATCGTTTAAGCCGACCCCGTCGATCGCTCAGCCACAGAGCATGCTCAGCAGGGATGGACACTGTGTGACAGAGACAATCCAGGGGCGCCATGATCCGACGGTTGTTACCCGCGCTGTGGTGGTTGTGGAGACGATGACGGCGCTGACACTGGCAGATCATCTGCTGCTCAATATGACTTCGCGTATGGATCATATTAAAAAGGTATATTGTAAGTAAACGCAGGATGTGATATTTGCAATGGAAGCATAGACTTATTCGAGTTTTGGTTAGGGCGAATATTCACAATATTACAATAAAAGAGGCGGAAAGCCGTGAACTGAATTTACAGCCATGACTTTCCGCCTCTTTTTATACTTTATACATATATGCAATTACTTTTACAAACAAAAGAAAGAATTTTGTATGCTTCTTTTGTGCTTCGGCTAGGTGCTTTCTGAGATCGCCTGCTTTTTACGCCTGCTATTCTACTTTAGAGATTAAAATGCAGTTCGGTGTATCGACTTTGATCGGTCGTCCTTTCATGACGATTAGTCCCTTTTCATAATCAATTGTGAAGAATCGAATCTCGTTGGACTCATGGTTGAGTACGACGAGGGTCTTCTCTCCCGGGAATACGTCGATATCCTTCGGATATTCTCCACTGATCGGCAGACAGCAAAGACGAGTGAGCATACCTGTCTCCTGATCGATGCGGTACACAGCGGCAGTATTCTCTCCTGCCGTGGAGGCATAAAGGTATTTTCCGCTTGGAGCAAGCTTCATACCGCAGCAGGCACTTCCCATTGTCTCCGGGTCACGCAGGGTAGAGATTTCCTGAATCTTTTCAAATTCCGGACTCTTCTTGCTTCCGTCATAGCGATAAACTACGATCTCATTCGTCAGCTCACAATTCATGTAAGCAAACCGTCCGTCTGCACTGAATGTAAGAAGTCTTGGACCGGAATCCAGTTTGCAGCGCAGAATGTCGTACAGTGAAAGACGTCCGCGCTTTTCGTCAACGCGATAGATTTTAACCTGATCAATACCGTTATCTACGGCACAGAGATATTTGTCATCCGGGGTCGGAATTACGCAGCTGACATGCGGACGGAAATTCCGCTCTGCCACACTTCCGATTCCCTTATGGAATACACCGTCCATGACAGAACCAAGGCGGCCGTCGCGGTGTGTATGTACGACGGTGACTTTTCCATCATGGTAACCGCCTACGTAAAGAAATTTTCCATTTTTATCGGTGGAAAGATAGCAGCCGCGCATACCGTCGATACCGACTTTGTTGATCGGCTCCAGTCCGCCGTCCGGCTTGATTGCAAGTACTTCCACGCCCTCGTCTGCGATGGAGTAAAGGTACTTTCCGCTGTAGGATTTTGCCATGTGAGAGGCATTGTTGACGGGGATGACTTCGCGCTCCGTCATGATTCCCTCTTCAATATTGATATCGTAAACGTGAATGCCGATACTTGTGCCATGAGTGTAAGTGCCGACGTATGCAACATATTTTTCCTGCTGTGCCATCTGAACATCCTCCTGTTTTCGCATTGATTCCACTTCTGCTTCCTGTTCACGAGAAACTGGATTCTAATATTAGATATCTTAACACAGATACAGCTTTTTGTTAAGTAAATTGCGCGAAAAAATCCGAAAAATCTATTGACAGTGCGGCGGCTCATGCGGTATGTTACCAGTGTTCCATACAGAGAAGAGGTTGGATCGCGCTTTTCGAACAAGCGAAAAAGTGCGAAATCAGGAAGAAAGTTTAGCGAAAACAGATGAGAGAAATTTATCTGGTTTTGAGAAGCAAAGCGTAAATTCGTAATCATGAAAAAGCGGAGGAATTGGATGGACAGACATCTTTCTTTTTCTGTCACTGCAGAGGAAAGCGGCAGGAAAATAGAGGAATTTTTAAAACAGAAGGGCTGTTCCCACCATGTGCTGACGCATTTGAAACGGACGGAGCGCGGAATCGTTTTAAACGGGGAATGGGCTTATTCGAGTACGAGGCTTCAAAGCGGCGATGTGCTCGAACTTTGGATTCGGGAGGAAGAATCTTCTGATCAGATCATTCCTGCTCCTCTTCCGCTTGCCATCGTCTATGAGGATGAGGATCTGATGGTCATAAATAAACCGGCTGATATGCCGATTCATCCGTCCATCAACAATCACGACAATACCATGGCAAACGCGGTCATGTATTATTTTCAGGAGAAAGGCGAGCACTTTGTGTACCGGTGCGTAAACCGTCTGGACCGCGACACGAGCGGGCTTCTGATTCTGGCAAAGAACATGTTCAGTGCGGCTGTGCTCTACCGGCAGTCTGCAGAGCGGAAAATTCACCGGGAATATCTTGCCATTGCTGCAGGTGAGACACCGGAGGACGGAATCATTGATGCACCAATTGCACGCGCCGCAGACTCTGCAATCATGCGCTGCGTCGATTTCGCTTCCGGCGAACGTGCGGTTACACATTATAAGCGGCTGCTGTACAGTGAAGAAAGGGACTGCTCTTTGCTGCAGATTCGTCTGGAGACCGGGCGCACCCATCAGATCCGGGTACACATGAAGTACATTGGACATCCGCTTCTGGGAGATTTTCTGTATCATCCGTCGGCGATGGAGCTGATCCAAAGACAGGCGCTTCATTCCTGGTCGCTGACTTTTGCGCATCCGGTTACCGGAGAATCAATGCATTTTACTGCGCCGCCGCCGATGGATATGCAGGAGGTTCTAAGTGAAATAGCGGAGATTCTGCAGCATGTGGAATATTTAGCATTGTCTTCATGAGCAGGCACGATTGCGTGGTGGGCTGCTCACGGAAATAAGAATAATAAAAAAAGAAAGGAAGGTATCTTTACTATGGAAAAAATTGCAAGCTTTACAATTGATCACATCAAACTGCTTCCGGGCATTTACGTATCGAGAAAGGATCACGTCGGTTCAGAGATCATTACGACCTTTGATATCCGTATGACGAAGCCAAACGGCGAACCGGTCATGAATACGGCGGAGGTTCATACGATTGAACATCTCGGCGCGACATTTTTAAGAAACGATGAGAACTGGAAGGACCGCACGGTCTATTTTGGACCGATGGGCTGCCGCACCGGCTTCTATCTCCTGCTGGCAGGTGATTACACCTCTGAAGATATTGTGCCGCTGATGAAGAAAATGTTTACGTTTATCCGTGATTTTGACGGCGAAGTGCCGGGAGCACATCCGAAGGACTGCGGCAATTATCTGGATATGAACCTTCCGATGGCAAACTGGCTGGCAGATCGCTATTTAAGAGAAGTGCTGGACGGTATCACGAAAGAACGGCTTGTATATCCGGAGTAAATACATACACCCGGACAGCGGATAGCTTTCCACTGTTCTGGTTAAAATCTGTTATATAAAAATCCCCTGCTTCTATTTGTAAAGTAATGTGCTCTTTCCGGGAAAGAATGAGACTGCATCAGGCAAACAATAGAAGCAGGGGATTTTTGTCAGATCTTATATCCTTTTAAATAGTAGTCCTTCACAAAATGAATCAGCACCTTCTCTCCGCGCTGGTCGAGAATCCGGAGCATGCCATGCAGTTCCTTTGCCGTCTGCGGATGCAGCATCGAGGTACCGCGGCCATGCTCAAAATACTGAAGCGGATCGTGCTGCGTGTAGGCTTCTTTATTGTAATTTTTGGAGGCACAGATCCGGTCCATCAGCATTTCTGCCACGTATCTGCGGGGCATCTGCACCGGCTGCAGCGGGAACTGGCCTTTTTCCAGATGCAGCGGATAATCCAGCCAGTATTCAAAATGATGGCGGTTGCGTCCTTTGTGATGCATCCAGGCAAAGGAGCAGCCAAGATCCTTTCGCTCTCCGGTTGTCGGACTGCTTTTTCCGTCGTCGTAATACATACAGCCCATCAGAAACTCAGACGGCATATATTTGGACATGTCATGCATCAGCCCCTGCCGGTACAGACCGATGCGGAAGCAGTGCTGCATGACAAGGAGCTTGTGGGCAGTGATTGTCTTAAAGTGCCCTTTTACTTTTTTCCATGTGATTTTTTTCAGATCGTATTGCGGTTTCATCTTCTCTACCTTCCAGTATCATAATTGTGCGGCCTGGAACGAAAAAGCTTTTTCCACGTCCGAGCGGCTGCGCATCTGTAAGAAAACTTTTTTCCAGTGAGGTATCCATCACTTTGTACCATGCAGTATTCTTCGGGAGGATCGGAAGGGCAAATTCCTGATCGGTCCAGTAAAGATTGTAGGCAATGTACAAAAACCCCTTCTCTCCCGCATAGCGTCCGGAATACAGACAGCCGATGTGGCGGTCTGCCCTGGAGAAATCGCAGTACCAGGCGCGCTCCCCGTGATAGGAAAGATCCGGGATACCGTCAGAATGGTTGTCCATGCACTGCAGCACACGGGTCTGATGCAGCACTTTGTGCTGTTTCCGGTATGCAATGGCATCGCGGATGAAGTCAAAAAGTTCCTGATTGCTCCTGGCGTGATTCCAGTCGAGCCAGGTAAGTTCGCTGTCATGGCAGTAAGGGTTGTTGTTGCCGCCCTGACTGTTGCCAAACTCATCGCCGGCCAGAAGCATCGGTGTCCCCTGGGAAAGGAGCAGCATGGCCATTGCATTTTTCCGCTGCTGCATCCGCAGGCGCAGAATGTCCTTTTTGCGTGTCGGGCCTTCGGTTCCGCAGTTCCAGCTGTAATTGTAATCCGTGCCGTCCCGCTCCTGCTCTCCGTTTTCACGGTTGTATTTATGGTCATAAGAAACCAGGTCTGTGAGGGTGAAGCCGTCATGATTTGTCACGTAGTTGATAACGGCACAGCCCTTCTGGTTACGGTTGGAGCGTGTGGTAAAATTCCGAAGCGCGTCCTCATCACCACGCAGCAGGCGGCGGCAGTCGTTCATAAATCCGTCATTGGATTCTGCTATGCGAGCCGGAGGAAGCAGATGCATCGGCTGATTTCCGGCCGGTGTAACGCGGGATTCGCGCAGGGAAAGCTGCAGCATTTTTTTCTTTTCATTTTCCAGAAGCGTCTGCTCCGGGTACCAGCCACACAGAAGCTTCCGGTCTGCAAACAGCGGAAGCTTTGCAAGTTCCGGGGAAATGCCGTCCCTTGCAATAACAGAAAATCCATCTACATGGTATTCTGATGCCCAGTAATGGAGACAGTCACTGATCGTAAAGAAATCGATTTCATCTGTAAAATGAAATTCCAGCAGGATTTCGATTTTTTCTCTGTGCGCAGCTTTGACCAGTTCCTTGAACTCCAGATCCGGATCCGGTCCGGCGCTGTAGGAGGCTTTCGGTGCATAGTAATATCCCATGCCGTAACCCCAGTAATTTTTCTGATAAGCTGGTGCCGGATCGCCGGAAGTGCTTCCGTGATGGTAGGTGCGGGCCGGTCTTCCATCTGGGAATGGTTTTACGGTGATCTCCGGAAACTCATATGCAGGCATCAGTTTGATCTGATTGATGCCGAGTGATTTGAGGTACGGAAGCTTTTCGCGGATTCCGGCAAAGGTGCCCTTTTTCCGCACACCGGAATTTTTCTGTTTTGTGAAACCTCTCACATGCAGATGGTACATAACGGCGTCTGAATAAGGAAGGTTCGGATACTGATCGTCTTCCCAGTCAAATTTTTTCCAGACAAATCCGCCGCGAACCGCATGATCAGAGTCAGGCGGGAGTTCGCCGAATACAGACCGACCGGCGATTTTTCTGGCGCAGGGATCGGTGAAAATCTGAGAACCCTCCCGATAATTATATTCGTAAGCAGACGGGCGCAGCTTTACTTTCATACTGTAAAAATGGTCGGAGGCTCCGTCTTCCGGAAACGGGATTTCGCTGACAATCTCTTCGGTACCTTTTCGGTAAAGAAGAAGGACTGGCCGCTCCTCTCCGGATGTGAGGCAGCCGAAATGTACGCCATCGCTCTCAAGCGAGGTTCCCATCCGATAACTTTTGTCTGATAGAACTTTAAATGTGATGTCTTCCAATGTTGTGTTCCGCCTTTCATAAGGTCAGACAGTTTTTATCTGCCTGGCTGTATATCAGTCCTGCTGTAGACAGGTATGGTTTTGTCGGCTCTGTTAAAGCGAGATATCAAGCTCAACCGGACAATGGTCAGAGCCGAAAACTTCCGTGTGAATCGCAGCATCCTGCAGGCAGTCTTTGAGTGCCTCCGACACGCAAAAATAGTCGATCCGCCACCCGGCGTTCTTCTCTCTTGCACGGAAGCGATAGGACCACCAGCTGTAGACGCCTTCGGTTTCCGGGTAAAAATATCGGTACGTATCGATGAACCCGCTTTCGGTCAGGTGCGTAAATTTCGCCCGTTCCTCATCGGTAAAACCTGCATTTTTACGGTTGGTCTTCGGATTTTTGAGGTCAATTTCCTGATGAGCGACATTGAGATCCCCACAGAAAATGACCGGTTTTGTCTTTTCCAGCTCCTTCAAATAGGAAAGGAATGCATCTTCCCACTCCATCCGGTAAGAAAGACGGGCAAGCTCACTCTGAGAATTCGGCGTATAGACGGTCACGAAAAAGAAGGATTCATATTCAAGTGTGATAACGCGGCCCTCCTGATCATGCTCCGGAATTCCAATGCCATAGCGTACCGAAAGCGGCTCTTTTTTGGTGAAAATGGCTGTGCCGGAGTAGCCTTTTTTGACGGCATAGTTCCAGTACTGAAAATAGCCGGGCAGATCAAGCGTGAGCTGTCCTTCCTGCAGTTTGCTTTCCTGAATACAGAAGATGTCTGCATCCACTTCATGAAAATAATCGAGAAATCCTTTCTGTACACATGCACGCAATCCGTTTACATTCCAGGATATCAGTTTCATAGTCTTCTCTCCCATCTTTTCTCTTTTTGCTGTCATTTAGAACCAGTATATCATCTTTTTTGTAAATTTCACAGTGCGAACTTTACTATTTTTAATATTTCCTTGCTATTTGACCTGGTTTCTGCTAAAGTAAAACTGCAGCATGGCTGCGGATCAAATTTAAAGAGAGGTAGTTACAGATGAGCGATTTTGAATCATGCGGCGGCAGCTGTGAGAACTGTGGTTCTGCAGAAGATTGCAGCAAGGCGACAATCACCCTGACACTGGACAATGATGAATCCATCGAATGTTCAATTCTTACGATCTATGAGGCGGCAGGTAATGAGTACATCGCACTTCTTCCGCTAAATGAAAAAGGTGAAAATGAGGATGGTGAGGTATATATCTACCGTTATCATCAGGAAAATGGCACGCCGGTTCTGGAGAACATCGAGAACGATGAGGAGTACGAGGCAGCATCCGACGGATTTGATGAGTGGCTCGATTCCCTTGAATACGACGAGCTTGTAGAGGGCGAAGAGGAAGAATAAAAATCCGAACAAAATACAAGAACAAAAATACCCGTTCAGTGAGCATACAGCGAAAAGGATGTGTGCTCCTGAACGGGTTTTTTGCAGCGAAGCGGACCTGGAATATCCGCTTTATTTCAGGAAAAATCCCGCAGCGACTCTTCTTCCAGCAAAGGTTCGAGAAACGGGGATGGCTGCACTTCTTTTCCAAACCGTTCTTTCGTGTAAAAAATATGCAGGCGGTCCTTGGCTCTTGTCATACCAACATAGAGCAACCGGCGTTCTTCCTCGAGATCCGCGTCCATATTTGCCTTTTTGTGCGGAATGATGCCTTCATTGATATCGACAAGGAACACCTCCTCAAACTCCAGCCCTTTGGAGCTGTGAAAGGTGGAGAGGATGATCGCATCCGGATCATGTTCTTTTTTGCCGCGCTGCTCTTCTAAGTGCTGGCGGTACTCCGTCAGATGTGCTTCCCACTCTTCCATCGTCTTAAAGGGTTTTGCACTCTGCTGAATCTCATCGAGAATTTCAATCAGTTCTTCCGGCTTCATCCGGCGTTCTTTGGCATATTCCGTCAGGTATTCCTCGTAATTGATGCCGTAGCGGATATAATTGACGGCTGCATACGGCGCGAGGCCTCGCAGTATCCGAAGATCAATTTCCATGCGGTCAATGCGGTCCATCATCCAGTCCTTGTCCTCATAATACGTACGCAGCGTTTCAAAGGATACAATCGGGGCATCGATGCTGTCACGGCTTAAGTAGCGCGTTGGCCGGTTCATGATCTGGAGAAATTCCTTTCGGTCAAGCTGTGTTCTTGCAAGATGCAGATAGGCGAAAAGATCCTTCGCCACCCAGTGCTCATAGATGTTCGGAAGCGCATCACGCATCTCAAACGGAATGTTAAATTCCATCAGACGCTCTGCATAGGGACGTGCGCCCTGATTGGTTCGAAATAAGACGGCAATCTCATTCGGAGGCGTGCCGCGGCTTACTGCATTTTGAATCGATTTTACAAGGAAAAGACTCTCATGCTCCTGCCCGGCAAACGCTCGGATATCGACGGACGCTCCGCTGCCGCGCACCGGAACAATTTGCTTATGAAAACGGTTCCTATTTTCTGCAATTACAGTCTGCGCGGCGTGAATCACCGCGGAGGTCGAACGAAAATTCCGGTCCAGCAGAATTTTTGCAGCATCCGGGTAATCCTTCGGAAAGTTCAGCATAATCTCCGGTTTTGCCCCACGAAAGCGATAGATAGACTGATCATCGTCGCCGACAATAAAAAGATTGTTTTCCGGAAGGGCAAGCAGCTGCAGAATCCGGTACTGAAGTAGATTGATGTCCTGAAATTCATCTACCAGAATATAGTTCCAGCGTTTCTGCCATGCCTGAAGAATGTCCGGCCGTGCATTTAAAAGTTCCCAGGTGTAGGTCATCATATCGTCAAAATCGATCAGCCCGGCCTGACTGTGAATTTCCTCATAGCGCTGAAAGAACAGACGGAATACTTCAGCCGGACAGCTTTTTGAATAATAGTTTTCCAGTCGAATCTGCTCATTTTTTACCAGGCTGATTTCAGCTGCAAGATCAGAGAGGGTCTCTTTCTCGTCTTCGAAAGAAAGCTTTGATTCCCTCAGAAGCTGCTGCAGGATCTGATACTTCTTCTCTTCTGTCAGGATATTTGCCGCAGTATAATGATAAGCATGCTTTAAAATAGTGAAAAAAACAGCGTGAAATGTCCCGAATGTGACACCGCTGTTTTTGCATATTTGCTGAAATCGGCCGCGCATTTCAAGCGCTGCTGCTTTTGTAAAGGTGATAACGAGAATTTCGTTCGGACGTACGTGAGCATGCTCAATCAGCTGCCGCGTACGCTGTGTAATGACCAGAGTTTTTCCGGAACCAGGACCCGCCAGTACCATGGCAGGTCCGTTTCCGTGAGCAATGGCTCTGGACTGAGCATCGCTTATTTTCATGCTTCCAGTTTTTCAATCGCAGCGCGGATTCTTGCGATGGACTCATCTTTTCCGATGATATCCATAATCTCTGTCGCGCCGGCCGGTGTGACACTCTGACCGGAAACAGCGATTCGAAGCGGCCACATCACAGCATTGACTTTGCAGCCCTTCTCTTGCGTGTAAGCTTTGAGCATCTCAAAGAGCGCGTCGTTTGTGAAATCTTCTGCAGCCTCAAGGCGCGGAAGCAGGTCTTTTAAGGTAGCAAGCGATTTTTCTGCGTCTGTCTTTGCTTTTTTGTTTGTGAACAGTGAGATATCGTACTCCGGCACCTGCTCAAAGAATGCGACCATCTCCGGAATATCCGGGTATACTTCGATTCTGGTGCGGACCATCTCGGCGATCCGGTGCAGATCAAAGTCTTTTGTCAGTGCTTTTTTCAGATACGGCTCTGCAGCGGCGTAGAATGTCTCACTGTCCATTGCCTTTAAGTATTCTCCATTCATCCAGCGAAGCTTCTGGATATCGAATACAGCCGGGGATTTGCTCATGTTGTGGTAGTCGAACTCTTTTACCAGCTCCTCCAGAGAGAAAATCTCACGGTTGTCCTGCGGACACCAGCCAAGCAGTGCGACATAGTTGACAATTGCCTCAGATACGAATCCCTGCTCAAGCAGATCCTCGTAGGAGGAATGACCGGAACGCTTGCTCAGTTTCTGATGCTCAGCGTTTGTAATCAGCGGGCAGTGTACGTATACCGGTACTTCCCAGCCGAATGCTTCATAAAGACGGTTATACTTCGGTGCGGAGGAAAGATATTCGTTTCCGCGTACCACATGTGTGATTCCCATCAGATGGTCGTCCACAACGTTTGCAAAGTTGTAAGTCGGGTATCCGTCTGACTTGATCAGGATCATATCGTCCAGCTCTGCATTCGGTACTTCAATTTCTCCGTAGATTTCGTCCACAAACTTTGTGGTACCCTCATTCGGTACATTCTGACGGATGACGTACGGAACACCTGCGTCCAGCTTTGCCTGAATCTCCTCTTTGGAAAGGTGGAGGCAATGCTTGTCATACATCATCAACTCCTTGCCCGCTACGTTTTTGCGCAGGGACTCCAGACGCTCCTTATCGCAGAAGCAGTAATAAGCTTCGCCTTTTTCAATCAGTTTCTTTGCGTACTCCAGATAAATACCGGTCTTCTGACGTTCACTCTGTACGTACGGACCGCAGCCGCCGTCCTTGTCCGGACCCTCGTCATGGATCAGTCCGGTCTTCTGCAGTGTCCGGTATATGATATCAACTGCACCCTCTACGAGACGCTCCTGGTCGGTATCCTCGATGCGCAGCATAAAGGTACCGCCCGCATGCTTGGCGATCAGATAGGCATACAGTGCCGTTCTTAAATTTCCTACATGCATCCGTCCGGTCGGACTCGGTGCAAATCTTGTCTTAACTTTGCTCATATTTTTCTCCTGCCTTTTTGATGAGATAAATTAGTAAAAATAACTGCCGAAAGCAAACTGCAAAGCGGACTTAGAATATCCGCTTTGACACACGCTTCGGGAATGTCTGTGACATCCTGTATAATGGGCAGCCTGCCTGCCCTACTGAAAACGGATTTGTTTGGAAACACTAAGTGCCAGCAACATTTCCGTCATCAGAAACACAATGGAAGTGCCTCCGTAGCTGACAAATGGAAGCGTGATTCCGGTGGTCGGAATCAGATTGACCACAACGGCGATATTGAGTACCACCTGCAGCGCGATATGTACGAAAATACCGGACACAATTAACGAACCGAGCAGATCCGGCGCGTTTTGTGCAATGAAAAACAGGCGGTACAGCAAAAAGATAAATAACAGCATCACAAGTGCTGCGCCAAAGATGCCGAGCTCCTCGCAGATAATGGAGAAGATCATATCATTCTGGGCTTCCGGGATCGCTCCGAGCTTCTGTGCACTGTTTCCCAAACCTTTTCCGAAAAATCCGCCCGAACCGATCGCATACAATGCCTGCATGACCTGATAGCCTCCATCACTGGAATACAGTTCCGGATTCAGCCAGACGCGGATTCGGCCGATACGAAAGCTGGAACTGCCGCCAAAATTCACAAGGACAAAAACAAAAATCACAGCGAGAATCAGAATCGCACCAGCAGCCAAAAGCATCTGTTTCGTATTTGGCGAAACAAGAAAAATCAGAGAGACCGTAATTCCGAGAATGATAAGCGCCGTGCTTAAATTGTCCGTAAAAATATAGGTCAGTCCGACTGCGAGCAACCCAAATGCAGCTACTGTAAGTGTTGCTTTTAGTGTGCGGATATTTTTGCCGATTTTTATGAGAAGAAACGGCAAAAACAGAATAACCGCTACCTTCGCAAACTCTGCAGGCTGAAAGGAGATCGGTCCGATATATATCCAGCGCTTTGCACCGTTTACCTCACGTCCAATGAATTTGGTAATAAACAACAAAAACATCGAGAACCAATAGATTAGTCCGGAGTATTTGGCAAGCATATGATAATCGGCGTTTGATCCGATTACGGCTACGACAAGCGCGACGATACTGATTACAGTCTGCTTACGGAAGTAAGCCATATCGTCCCCTCGCTGCTGGATCAGCGCTTCGTATGCGCTGGTACTGTAGAGCATGACGAGTCCGAAGCAGGTGAGCAGGATTACTGCGGCCAATAAGTTGAAATCATAATAGTCAGAGGTCAGAAAAGAAGTTGACCACTTCAGAAATTTTCGAATTGGAGAACCTGATTGCTTTGTGCGCCGTTTCTTATGAACTGGCTGCAAAGTACGTGAATTTGTCGCCATAAGAATCCTTTCGTAAAAACTTCTTGAAAAAATTTCCTTCAGGTATGGTAAAGCTACCATAGAATCCGAGAAAACAGGTCACTTTGACTTAAGCCACCTGCCTATCATAGCATATCTTTTTTTATTTTTCCAGTGAAACGGAGGAATTTTTGTATAAAAGGTTCGAAGAAAATCTGTCTGTAGGAAAGCAGCTATGAAAAATATGTGAACGCAGGTCGCGAAGGAGATTACGAATGTCCGTTTTATACAGGCAAGTTCCCTGCCGGAATAATAAACAGAGGACTTGCCTGTATCATAAGTGCAGCAGGATTGCGGATATTTGTTGTCTCTGATGTTCCTTCTTCTTTTATCGATACTGTTCCAGCTTAGCTCTGGAACATGTAAATGAGAAAATGACCGTTATTCACTGCATGGCGGGCAGGAAACCGGAGCATCAAAACTTGGATTGAACGCGTAGAAGTTTTTCGCATCCAGCTGCTCCTGTGTGGCCCGAAGAGCTTCACCAAACCGCTGGAAATGCACGATCTCACGCTCACGCAGGAAGCGGATCGGATCGGCGACCTCCGGATCTTTTACAAGACGCAGGATGTTGTCATAGGTAGAGCGCGCCTTCTGCTCTGCTGCCAGATCCTCAAAAAGATCGGTCAGCGGATCGCCCTTCGACTGAAATTCGCATGCGTTAAACGGAATGCCGCCCGCGGCCTGCGGCCAGATTCCGACGGTGTGATCGGTATAATACGGTGCAAATCCGGATTTTTCAATTTCTTCCGGGGACAGCCCTCGTGTCAGCTGGTGTACGATCGTCGCGACAATTTCAAGGTGTGCGAGTTCCTCCGTACCGACATCAGTGAGGACTGCCATCACGGTCCGGTTCGGTGCGGTGTAGCGCTGCGACAGGTAGCGCATGGACGCGCCCATTTCCCCGTCCGGTCCACC
>JAQXVT010000034.1 GCA_029225065.1 Lachnospiraceae bacterium
GCGTCACGCCTCCATACCGGCGCTTCTTCTGCTCCAAGCACCTCCACCTTCCGAATGATTCCATGGAAATTTGCCGCTCTGGAAGCATCCTGCTCGCCGAGAGAATGGATGCAGTAGTTTCCGTCCTCGCTGCATTTTAAAACAGTCGCATACAGATAATCTCTTCCCTGCGTAAAGCGGATATCCTCCGATGTAAAATTCTTTTTGATCCCGTCCGCAAACTGCCCTTCCACGATCTTCGTCGGCCCTTCTCCGTAACTTCTCCAGATATCAGTCCCGTAAATCGCCTCACCGTTTACCTTCAGCCAGTCCCCAATACCGCGCAGGATCGCCGCATCCTCCTCTGGTATCGTGCCGTCCGCTTTCGGTCCGATGTTTAAAAGCAGGCGGCCATTTTTGCTCACGATATCCACCAGATCGCAGATCAGCTCCTCGCAGGTGCGGTACGTATTGTTTTCTGTGTAGCACCAGGAATTGAGTGCAACCGCCGTGTCCGTCTGCCAGGAATACGCTTTCATCTCCGCAAACTGTCCCCGCTCCACATCCGGTACAGCGCATCCAAACCGAAACGCATCATGCTTATAGTTGATCACACCGGTTTTCCCCCACTCTTCGCACCTGTTGTAATAATATGCCGCCACCTTTTTCAGATACGGCTTTGCCGCACTGTGCTGGATCCACCAGTCAAAATACAGAATGCGCGGCTGATATTCGTCGATCAGCTCACACGTGCGGACCAGCCAGTCCTGCAGAAACTCCTCCGTCGGCGCAGGCTCGCTGTACAGATCCTGAAAATCTCCCTCCGGCATCGACGGCCAGTAAAGATCGCCTCTTTGAAGCGGCTCTTTGATGTCGCTGTCAAACTCCTTCCCGTGCCCCAGAAAGAACCAGTGCTCGATCCGGTGGGAGGACGCTCCCGTCCGGATTCCCCGTTTTCCAAACTCGGCTTTCAATTCACCAAGCACGTCCCGTTTCGGTCCCATCTCGTACGCATTCCAGTGTGAAATCCGGCTCTTATACATCTGAAAGCCGTCATGATGCTCCGCCACCGGCACCACATACTGCGCACCCGCATCGGCAAAGAGCTGTGCCCACGCTGCCGGATCGAACTTTTCAGCCCGAAACATCGGAATAAAATCCTTGTAACCAAACTCCTTCTGCTCTCCATACGTCTTTCTGTGGTGCTCGTACTCC
Source organism: Lachnospiraceae bacterium (assembly GCA_029225065.1). Taxonomy (GTDB): domain Bacteria; phylum Bacillota; class Clostridia; order Lachnospirales; family Lachnospiraceae; genus Choladousia. The sequence continues at coordinate 1,195 of JAQXVT010000034.1, forward strand.
GGCGAACCCTCGATATACATCATCCGTGGATACCACTCACTCCCAAATGCCGGCACACTGTATGCACCCCAGTGAATGAAAATGCCAAACTTTGCTTCCTTGTACCACTGCGGAACCTGATATTCCGCCAGAGATCCCCAGTCATCCTTAAAATGTCCTGCCTCAATCACCTGGTCGATCTTCGCCAGGTCTTTCGTCATATCATACATTTGCGTTACCCCCGTTTCGTTTTGTACACTTTCTTACTCTGTCTGCATTTTCGCATCCCTGTATCTGCCCGTCAAGTAAATTCCTGTCTCTCGCAAAAATTATCTTATCGTTCAGAGCGGTTCATATATTCTCCCACGACCAACCTCTTCCTGTTTTTTTCTACCTCACTTCACAATCTCGCTGCTCATTTCCGTCACTGCCACTCAGGATGTAAAATGAGCCTGCAACGCTTCTGATGCAGGCTCTCCATTTCATCATATTTTTATTTCCGGACAAATCAATAATTTGCAGCTCATTTTCCCTTTTTCCACTTTACTCATAAGGCAGACATTCTCAATCCGCTTAACAGATCATTTCCACTTAGCGATAATATTACGCTCTCCCGTTCAGCCGCTTCATCTCCTCCAGCACCTTCGGCCGTACCACCGCTCCGGTCTCGTCCACAAGTTCAAAATCCAGACACTTGTAATTCCACATCGCATGTCCGATGTGAAGCTCGTTGCACAGCTGCACGAAATCATGCAGCCACTTTACAGCCTCATCCTCGGATGCGGAATCGATCACACCGAATTCTCCGCAGTACAGCTCTTTGTCGGAATACGTGACAAATTTTTCCGCATGCTTCATGAGTGTTTTCATCAGCTCATAATCGTTGCTGGTTTTATCGGATGTCAGCATGCCGTGCTCCATCTGATACTTTGGATGCTCCGATAAAAACTGCTGATACTCACTCATATCGCCCGGATAGGAAAGCGGACGCTTGAACGTACAGAACTCCTCGGAAAAATGTGCCTGCTGATGGGTAAATACGTTCGGCTCATAATAGTGGAAATTGTAAAATACGTACGGATCATCCAGCAGATCCAGACACTTCAGATATCCCACCGAATTGACATCATTTGAGCCGACTAAAATCCACCGCGTCTCATCCACTGCCCGAATTTTTTTCACCGCTGCTTTGTACAGCTGATTCCAGCGATAGTCCGTCGCATCCGCGATCTCATTGAACAGCTCAAACAGCAGCTCCACCTTATGATATCCTGAAAAATGCTCCGCAAGGCACTCCCAGTACCGGCAGTAATCTGCCCGGATCGTATCGTCTGTCATCAGTGCAGTCGGCTCCTGCATTTTTCCAAACTCGTGTCCCCAGAAATTGTGGAGATCCAGCACCGCATTCAGCTGATACGTTTCACACCAGCCAAGGCAGCGATCCAGATACGAAAGCGACTCTTCATTTAACGCCTGCTTTTCCCGGTTGAAAAACAGATAGCCGTCCATCGGAATCCTCACATGGTCAAAGCCCCACTGTGCGATTTTCTGAATATCCTCTTCCTGGATAAAGGTTTCAAAATGTTTTTTCTTCGTCTCCTCCGACGAGAGATCCGCGACGATCTCGTACTGAGAGAGAAAACCGCCGAGGTTGATTCCCATTCCAAATTTTTCAAACAGCATATGAAATCTCCTTCTCATTCTTTAGATTTTTTTGCATAGCTTTCAATAAGCTTTTCTACATGCCCTGTTGCTCAAAGCGGATATTCGCATTCCGCTTCGCTGCTTGCTTAAATTCGTTTAAAATTTTCCTGCTTCTGCCGGTAAAGAAGACACCTGCAATCCGTCATCCCTTCACCGCACCGACCACAATACCGCCGGTCAGATACTTCGACACAAACGGGAAAATAATCAGTACCGGCAGGGTACCGAGTGCTGCAATCGCCATTTTCAGAGTAGCGGAAGGTGCCGCGGCACCGATGCTGTTCGCCGTCTTTGACAGTCCCTGCTGCGCATACATGGAATCGAGCAGCATGCGATTCAGCAGTACCTGAAGGGAATACATTTTATCATCCGTGATGTAATACAGTCCGTTCTGCCAGTCATTCCAGTAATTAAGTGACACAAACAATCCGAGCGTCGCAATAATCGGCTTTGCCATCGGCAGCACAATGCTGTACAGTGTCCGAAATTCCCCCGCTCCGTCCATTTTCGCCGACTCGATCAGCTCTGATGGAATATTCGCGGAGAAAAAATTTCTTGCCATGATAACATAAAATCCATTCATCAGCAGATTCGGCAAAAGGTACGCCAGATACGTATTTTTGATGTGAAACGTGTTCGTCCACATCATGTAAGTCGGAATGAATCCGCCGTTGAACAGAATTGTAAAAAACAGAAGGAAAGAAAAAAAAGAGCGTCCCTTTAAATCCTTTCTGGAAATCGGGTATGCGTACAGCACGGTAATGACAAGATTCAGCACGGTACCGATCACTGTAACCGCCAAAGAAACCCCGTACGATTTCAGAATTCCGTTTACCCCGTTCAGCACATACACATACGTGGAAAAATCCAGCTTGCGCGGCAGCAGTGAATATCCTTTGTGCAGAATTTCCGTCTCGTTGCTGATCGACGACGAAATCAGCAGAAGGATCGGCAGCAGGCAGAATAATGCGATCACAAACAGGATCAGGTTTGCCACCGTCTGAAAGACTCGATCTCGCTTTATCATAATGCCACCTCCCTAAAAAATAGCGCTGTCTTTGTCGATCTTGCGAACGACCGCATTTGCTGCAAGTACCAGAACAAATCCGACAACCGACTGGAACAGTCCGGCTGCGGAAGACATGCCCATCGTACCGACACTCTTGATGCCACGATATACGTATGTATCGATTGTGTTTGTCACATTCATCAGTGCACTGCTGTCCATCGGCACCTGGTAAAACAGACCGAAATCTGATTTGAAAATACTGCCGAGCTGGAGCAGCGTCATCGTGATGATCGTCGAACGGATGACCGGGATTGTGATATACCGAATCCTCTGAAAACGGGTCGCACCGTCGATACATGCCGCCTCATAAAAGCTTCCGTCAATGCTGATTACAGAAGAGTAATAAATGATCGAATTGTACCCAAGCCATTTCCACTGATTGACGAGCACGAGAATGAGCGGCCAGTATTTTGGCGTAGAATACCAGGATATGCGGTCTTGTCCAAGCGTTTTCAGTACGCTTGTATTCAGAAAACCTGTATCTGTGCTGAGCAGCGCGTACACAATATAGCTGACTACCGTGATCGAGATCATATACGGAATAAGGTACGCCATCTGATAGACACGCTTCGCTTTTTTCGAGCGGAGCTCATCAAGCAGGATCGCGATCCCAAGACCAATAACCAGACTCACCACAATAAAAACAAGGTTGTATGCCAGCGTATTGCGGAAGATGATTCTGGAATCACGCGTTGAAAACAGAGTCTTAAAATTGCTCAGTCCAACAAAGTCACTGCCCCAGACGCCCTTCTGGAAATTAAAATTTTTAAAGGCGATCACGGTAAAACTCATCGGAATATAATTGTTGAAGATCAGATAAATCAGCCCCGGAACCATCATCAGATACAGAGGCAGATTGAGCTTCATTTTTTTCCTTTTTTTCATAAACTTCCTCTTCCTTATCAGAAATGGAGCCGCCGCGGCAGCTCCATCCATTATTTGCCTATTTGTTTGCCTCCAGCCATGCATTCAGCTGACTCTGTTTTTCATCAATGATCTTCTGGATTCCGGCTTCCTCATACTCTGCCTTCATCTGCTCCCATACGGTATCCGGATCTACATCACCGCAATCCAGACCCTTCTTATATTTATTCTTGACGGTCGTGCAGGCAACGATCTCGTTCGTCACATTTGAGCTGTCCCATACGAATCCCTTCGCCTGTGACGGATGGCACTCCTCATTGAAGGCACGCGTCTCATCCCAGATATCTGCGCCATCGGTGATCCATTTATGAGCAATCAGCTCATTCGGGAAATGCCATGCGGTGATCGTCCAGCCAAGACTGTCGGATGTCACGCCTTCCGGATAATCGATCAGATCGTTCTCTTCATCAACTACCTCATAATATTTTCCTTCGATTCCATAAATAAACAGGTTTGCCACATCCGGGTTGGTATACATTTCATTCAGCACCTGCATTGCGCGCTCCGGCTGCTCACTCGTATACGGAATGTACCAGTAGTTGTTCAGGTTGCTCGTCATCGTGTAGTCATCCACTACCTGAATGATCGTGATATCAATGCCTGTGTTGCGCTCCCACTGAGATTCGATACCCGGTTTTGTCTCGGTTGATCCGCAGAATGCTTTTCCCTGTCCAATCAGTGTCGCAACGCCTTCTGTATTAATGCTTGCATCCGGCATGATCAGTCCTTCCTGCTGCCACTCATATCTGCGTTTGCAGGTCTCATAATACTCATCCGAAGTAAAGAAGTTTACAACCTCTGTGTCATTATCATCAAATGAATTCATCAGGACTCCGAAATCTCTGCCTAGCCAGTCGATTGGATACATATAGTCACCCAGGTTTCCGCTGTCAGATGCAAGCGGATACACGTCCGGATATTTTTCCTTTACTGCTTTCAGAAGGTCTTCCATATCCGCCTCGCTCATGATACTGCTGTAGTCTACGCCGAGCGATTCCAGCATCTCCGTATTGCATGCAAAGCCAAGTCCAAGACCGAGCTCCTTATTGTTACGGATCGCATAGATCTGACCGTCTACCGAGGTGGAATTTAAGTCCTCCTGGCTGATATCTGCGAGAATGCCCTGTCCGTCTGATTCGAGCAGATCATTTAATGCCAGTACCTGTCCCTGACTCGCCGCACTCGGAATCGGGATATCCGACACGCCGCCGAACAGGTCAATCTTGTCTCCTGCCGCCAGTGCCGTCTGCACCTGATCTACATAGGTGGAAAAATCATATCTGACGAGCTCTACCGTCGTGTTAAATTTTGCCTGCGTAATCTCTGATACTGCCGCTGCAACCTCGTCACACGCATCACTCGAACACGGTCCGTCCGCCATAATCCGCACAGTGTACGGTTCCTGTGAGGAAAGATCCTCCTCTGCAAATACGTTCATGCTGCCAAATGCTCCGGCTGCCAGAGCTGCGGTAAGCAGTACCATCCATTCTCTCTTCTTCATGTAAAAGCCTCCTTTGTGTTGTTTTCACGTTTTTGTTAATTCAAGTATAAAAAAAGACCGGCTTTGTTTCTACCACAAAACCGACCTCTCTCTGGTACATTTTAGACTTCTTTTTTCCCGTGAATCTGCGCATAGTATTCATACGGCGTCTGTCCGGTCCACTTTTTGAAGATCTTTCCAAAGTAAGACGCATCCATTCCGACCCTGCTTCCAATCTCCGCGATTGCCGCATGCGGTTCACGCATCAGCTGCTTTGCCGTCACAACCCGGTAAAACTGAATGTACTGAATCAGTGAATAGCCGGTCGCCGCCTTAAAGGTCCGGTTCAGATAATCTCCGTTTAAGTGAAGTGCATCCTCGATCTCCTGTCTGCCGATCGGCTCCTCAAAATGCAGCGCCACGTACGCCTTTACCGCACCGACGATTGCCTCCGAACTTTCCACACTTCTGGCACCATCTGATGAAACCTCTGCCGTCTCTGATTTTTCCTCCGCCTTCGCAGGATACGCCGCCGCTCTTTTCTGCTCCGCAATCTCGTTTACCATCTCCTGCACGGTCTCCGACAGCTCCGCAAAGCTGATTGGCTTTAACAGATATCGTCTGACTCC
>JAQXVT010000035.1 GCA_029225065.1 Lachnospiraceae bacterium
AGGATATCAGGCGTATTTTGATATCGAGCGGTGTGAAGGGGAGAGGGAAGATGAACTTCCGCTTATGGCGCACTGCCGGTTTTACGTTCATTCTGAGAAGTATGTGCTGGTGAAGAAAGCGAAGCTCTGGGATGCAGACAGCAACGAATATGTCTATATCTTTTCTGTGCCGGAGCTGACAAAGGAAATTTTCGAGAAATGCAAGGATTATGCCTATGAAGAGGGCATGAAGCTGATCGATCCGAAGCCGGGGCATATGTACAGTTACATTACGCCGGTGTTTATCTGCGACACGTGCACAAAAGAGGCAGAGAAGGCGCTTACGAAGTGCCGCATTTACAAAAGTTTTCATTTTTCGTGGTATGGATGGATGAACGTCCATACAGCAGCGGTCATCCGGGAGGGCAATCGTGTTATCACGAACCGGATGGGACGCGGCAACGCGAAATTTATGAAAAATATACTAAATTCATGAAAGAGAAAAATAAGGAGGGCAAAACATGAATGCAGTAGTAATCTTACTTGTAGGATGTGCGATTCTGATTGCCGGCTACGTTTTCTACGGAAAATGGCTTGCTGAGCAGTGGGGCGTTGACCCGAACAGAACAACACCTGCACATGAACTGGAAGACGGAAATGATTATGTACCAGCCAAAGCACCGGTACTGATGGGACATCACTTCTCATCAATCGCAGGTGCAGGCCCGATCAACGGACCGATCCAGGCAGCAGTATTCGGATGGGTTCCGGTTATGCTGTGGGTTCTGATCGGTGGTATTTTCTTTGGTGCAGTGCATGACTTCGGTGCGCTGTTCGCTTCTGTCCGCAACAAAGGTCAGTCAATCGGTGAGGTTATCGCTGAGAGTATTGGACCGCGTGCAAAGAAGCTGTTTCTGACCTTCTCCTACCTGACCCTGATCCTGGTAGTCGCTGCATTTGCTTCTATCGTTGCAAATACATTCAAGGCTACATACGATGAGGCTGGCGTGCTGGATAAGGTAGCAAGCTCCGCAAATGCATCTACCGCTATGATTTCAATTCTGTTCATCCTGATCGCGATCGTTTTCGGTATGATGGTATACAGAAGAAATGCATCTTTGGTTGTTTCAACGGTAATTGGTGTCGCAGCAATCGTACTGTGCATGGTAGTTGGATATAACTGGCATCCGATCTATTTAAGCGGAACCACCTGGATGATCATCGTAGGTATCTACATTGCGATCGCATCTGTTACACCGGTATGGATTCTGCTTCAGCCACGTGATTACCTGAGCTCTTTCCTGCTCTATGGTATGATGATTATCGCAGTTGTTGGTATCGTAGGAGCGCATCCGACACTTTCTATTCCGGCATTTACCGGATTTATAGACAAGGCTGAGTACGGTTCAGGCGTTTCTCTTGGAAGCCTGTTTCCGGCGCTGTTCGTAACCATCGCCTGTGGCGCAATCTCCGGTTTCCATTCACTCGTTGGTTCCGGTACGACTGCAAAACAGCTGGATAAAGAGGGAGATGCCCGTCCGATCGCTTACGGCGGAATGCTGATTGAGTGTGCACTGGCTCTGATTTCTCTGTGCGCAGTAGGCTATATCTGGTCTGAGTATGTTCCGGGCGGAATCACCACTCCGACCGCTGTATTTGCAACTGGTATTGCACGTATGTGCGCAACAATTCCGTTCCTTGCAGGTGCTGAGAATGTTATTTACTCCATGCTGATTCTTGCTGTATCTGCATTCTGCCTTACTTCTCTGGATACAGCAACCCGTCTTGCACGTTACATGTTCCAGGAGTTCTGGCTTGAGCCGGGACAGACGCATAAGGATGCAACAGGCTTCAAGGCAATTGTTACAAATCCGTATGTTGCAACGATCATTACAGTTGCGCTTGGTATCGCACTTGGTATGACTGGATATGCAAAGATCTGGGCTCTGTTTGGAGCAGCAAACCAGCTGCTTGCAGCACTTGGTCTTCTGGCTGTTGCTGCATGGCTCGGAACGATGGGTAAGAATAACAAGATGTTCCTGTTCCCGATGGCATTCATGCTGATCGTAACGATCGTATCTCTGTGCCAGACAATTATGACCAACTTCAACACTGCAATGGCAGGCACAGGCGAGACTGTTTGGTGCTGGATCCGTGCAGGTATCGGTACACTGCTCGTAATCCTTGCAATTGTACTGGCAGTTGAGGGTGTTCAGACAATCGCAGGCAAGAAAAAAGCTGCAAAATAAGAAATAAATAAAAATTGAAGAGAGCTCGAAATTCCATGTACTTGCAGGAGTTTCGGGCTCTTGTTTTCGCCAGTCAGAATTAAAGCGTATATTTACAATCACGCGTGGGACTTTCCTGATTCTGGGCGTGGAAAGGAAGATGGGATTATTTTGAGCGCCGGAAGTATCTTGCAGAAAAATAAAAATGAAGGTTTTTCTGAAGTGCAAGCGTTTACGCTCTGAAAACAGATACTTGCGAATCCGCAGAGATTAGGGTATAGTAGGGAAAAACGATTACACGACAGGATATCGACAGCAATTTATGAAAAATGCAGCCAGAATGGGTTGACGAAATGGAAGTATATTTTGGGGACGCAGATAAGTGACTGCGAATATCCGCTTTGAGCCCAAATTGCTGTCATGCATTATAATCATTATAATAAGGAAAGGAAGCATATGTCAAAACAGGAATTTCTGGATACATTGCGGAAGGTGCTGGCACGGGAGCTGTCAGAGAGTGAGGTCGCAGATAATATCAATTATTACTGGAATTATATTGAGCAGCAGATCGCTTCTGGAAAGACGGAGGAGCAGGTACTGCAGGAGCTTGGCGATCCGCGGCTGATTGCGCGGACGATTCTTCAGGTGGATGAGAAACGGGAAGAGGAGCCTTACCAGGAGGCGACCGTTTATACGGAAGAGGACGGTACGTATCGGGAGGATACGCCGGAGTCGGATTACACAGATCCGTTTACCGGCGCACACGTTGAGGTGCACCGCATGACGGCAGGCGACTGGGCGAAGATCGTACTGGTGATTGTGATTATCTGTATCGTGCTCGGCACGGTATTTCATATTTTGTGGAGGCTGCTGCCGGTACTGCTTGTGATCGCGGCAGTGTTGTGGATTTACCGGAAGTTTACACAGAGGTAAAGTACCACGCGGCAAGACCAGCTGATGCAGGATTTTTGCGCTGCGTATAAATATAGCAGTTTCAGCATCTGGTGTGTTTCAGCAGATGGAAAATATAGAGTTCGCAGCGTTCATACAGGCGTATGGGTAAAATTTCACAAAGTCAGGGGAGTGGATTTCTTGTATATGCGCGACTTGCAGGTTGCGAAATATGCTGGAAAATGCTATACTAAAAGATATTTGTGCTATCCACTTTGATAGGACGGCCAGAATAATTCGCAAAGGAGCGGGAAAAATGAAGAAGATTGAAGAGTATGTCAGAAGTATTCCGGACTTTCCGGAGCCGGGAATTATTTTCAGGGATGTGACGAGCATCCTGCAGGATCCGGATGGATTGAAGCTTTCGATTGATCTGATCCAGGAGAAACTGGAAGGACTTGATTTTGATGTGATTGCAGGAACCGAGTCAAGAGGATTTATCTTCGGCGTTCCGGTCGCTTACAATCTGCACAAGGCATTCGTTCCGGTGCGCAAGAAAGGAAAACTTCCGTGTGAGACTGTTTCCATGGACTATGATCTGGAGTACGGCAAAGCGACGATCGAGATGCACAAGGATTCGATCAAGCCGGGACAGAGAGTCGTTCTGATTGATGACCTGATCGCGACCGGCGGTACGATTGAAGCTGCAATCAAGCTGATCGAGCAGCTTGGCGGTGTAGTGGTAAAGGTAGTATTCCTGATGGAGCTGGCAGGCCTGAAGGGCCGCGAGAAGCTTGCGGGATATGATGTAGATTCTGTTATCTGCTACGAAGGTAAGTGATCTTTTATGTAACGAAACAGAGCGCGAATATATGTCCTGCCTGTTTCAGGATGATGGGAAAATGATGGAATTGCTTCTGTAAGAAAGCGAACAGGCTGTGAAGCGGCGATAAGGGACACGGTTGACGAAAATGCTGCCGGGAGAAAATCTTTTCTGACTGGCGGAAGAGATGCTGCAAAGGGCACAGAAATTACGGAGATGGTGAGACAGATGCCGATGGATACGAGAACAAAACAGGAAAAAATTGATGAGATCAAACGGGCGGATGCCAATGTCAAGACGATGGAGGATTTTACGAGCCCGGATAAATTGTATCAGGAGCTGATTGCTGGGATTCGCAAGTATCATCCGTCAGATGATATCTCACTGATTGAGAAGGCTTACAGGACGGCTTATGAGGCACACAAGGATCAGAAACGGAAATCGGGAGAGCCGTACATCATCCATCCACTTTGCGTGGCAATCATTCTGGCGGATCTGGAGCTCGATAAGGAGACGATCGCGGCCGGACTTCTGCACGATGTTGTCGAGGATACGGTGCTGACGACTGAGCAGGTAAAGGAAGAGTTCGGTGCGGAGGTAGCGCTGCTGGTGGACGGTGTCACGAAGCTGACACAGCTGTCATATTCGGCTGATAAGCTGGAAGTGCAGGCGGAAAATCTCCGAAAAATGTTCCTCGCGATGGCGAAAGATATCCGGGTTATCCTGATCAAGCTTGCGGACCGTCTCCACAATATGCGTACACTGAAGTATCAGTCACCGGCAAAGCAGAAGGAAAAAGCGCGTGAGACAATGGATATCTATGCGCCGATCGCACACCGGCTTGGTATTTCAAAGATTAAGGTAGAGCTGGATGACCTTTCCCTGAAGTATCTTGAGCCGGAGGTTTATTACGATCTGGTGGAAAAGATTGCATTGAAAAAAGATGCACGCCAGGAATTTGTCAATGAGATTGTAAAAGAGGTCAGCGAGCATATCGAGGCGGCCGGAATCAAAGCGCAGATTGACGGGCGCGCAAAGCATTTTTTCAGCATTTACAAAAAGATGGTCAATCAGAATAAAACACTTGACCAGATCTACGACTTGTTTGCTGTCCGTATCATCGTTGATACAGTCAAGGACTGTTATGCGGCGCTCGGTGTCATCCATGAAATGTATAAGCCAATCCCGGGGCGTTTCAAGGACTACATTGCAATGCCGAAGCAGAATATGTATCAGTCCCTGCACACAACCTTGATTGGGCCGAATGGTCAGCCGTTTGAGATTCAGATTCGTACGTTTGAGATGCACCGGACTGCGGAATACGGTATTGCGGCGCATTGGAAGTACAAGGAGAGCGCGGACGGAAAGAAAGGCGGCACGAAGAGCGAGGAAGAGAAGCTCAGCTGGCTGCGTCAGGTGCTTGACTGGCAGATGTCGGACAACCGCGAGTTTATGAGCCTGTTAAAGAGTGATTTCGACTTGTTTTCCGAGAGCGTTTACTGCTTCACTCCGGCAGGCGATGTGAAAAATCTTCCGGCAGGTTCTACGCCGATTGATTTTGCGTACAGCATCCACAGCGCAGTTGGTAACCGGATGATCGGAGCGCGTGTCAACGGCAAGCTGGTGACTATCGATTACGTGATCCAGAACGGTGACCGGATCGAGATTATCACCTCACAGAATTCCCGCGGACCGAGCCGTGACTGGCTGAAGATTGTCAAGAGTTCTCAGGCGAAGAATAAGATCACACAGTGGTTCAAACAGGAATTAAAAGAGGACAACATCGTAAAGGGCAAGGAGCTGCTTGCCAATTACTGTCGGGCAAAGGGTATTGTCCAGTCGGATATTTTAAAGCTGGAGTACATCGAGCGCGTGCTCACAAAGTACGGATTCCGGGACTGGGATTCGGCGCTGGCGGCACTTGGCCACGGCGGCTTAAAAGAGGGCCAGGTAGTCAATAAGCTGCTGGAAGGCTACGAACTCGATCACAAGAAGACGATCACGGACGAGCAGATTATTGAGGCGGTACAGGCATCGAAGGATGCGGCGCCGGTACAGATCGCGAAGTCCAAGGGCGGCATTACCGTGCAGGGAGTGGACGATGTGAGCGTCCGGTTTGCAAAATGCTGCAGTCCGATTCCGGGCGATGAGATCGTCGGATTCGTGACGCGCGGACGCGGCGTGACGGTACACCGCACGGATTGTATCAACATCATCAATCTTCCAGAGGAAGAGCGGGCACGCATCATCGATGCGGAGTGGCAGCAGGAAGCGCAGAAGGGCGAAAAGGGTCTGTATATGGCAGAGATTATCATTTATGGGCATAACAGGACCGGTCTGCTGGTTGATATCACAAAGATCTTTACGGAACGGAAAATTGATGTGAATTCTGTCAATTCGCGTACAAGCAAACAGGGACTGGCGACGATTGCGATGGCATTTGAGGTGCCGGATAAGGCAGTACTCAATTCCCTGATCGAGAAAATCCGCCAGGTGGAGAGCGTCATCGACATTGAGCGTACCACAGGCTGAAAGGAGAAACGATGAGTAAGATGAAACTGGAAAGTATGGTGCTTGGGCCGATACAGACGAACTGTTATCTGGTGCTGAATCGGGAGAGCGGAGAATTGCTGATCGTGGATCCGGCCGATGACGCGATGCGGATTCGGGAGCGGATTGCGGCAATGGGCGGACGACCAGCGGCGATTCTGCTGACACACGGTCATTTTGATCATATTGGCGCGGCGGAGGAGTTAAAAGCCTATTACAATGCGCCGATCTATGCGATGGCAGAAGAAAAAGAGATTCTGGAAAATACGCAAAATAACCTTTCGGGTCTTTACGGCAGAGGTTATACGGTATGTGCAGATTGTTTCCTGAAGGACGGAGAGGTTCTGCAGCTTGCAGGTTTTGAGATCCATGTGCTTCACACACCGGGACACACGGTCGGCGGCGCCTGTTATTATTTCCCGGAAGCGAAAGTCGTTTTTTCCGGTGATACGCTGTTTCACGGAAGTGTCGGCAGGACGGATTTTCCGACCGGAAGCATGGGCATGCTGCATGAGTCCCTGCACAAAAAGCTTTTCGAGCTGCCGGATGATACCGCGGTATATCCGGGACACGACGCATCGACTGACATAGCATATGAAAAACGGTATAATCCGTACTGAAGCAGGATAAGAATATGATAATCGTACAATTAAACAGACAGATTTTTGAATATGACGTCCACTCTCTGGTAAAGTCGTTTTACCCGGGGGAGGACGTAAAAATTGTGTATGAAACTTCGCCGGAAGAGACGGAGGCGCAGCTGGTATGTGTGCTTTCGTTTTTGAAATCAGGCGGCGAAAATGGAAACGCGGGTGAATTTCCGAAAGCAGGAGATACTTCGAAGTCAGAAACAGATTTGGCAGAAGAAAAGGCGGTAAACAATCTTAAGTCCGAGGAAATTTTTACGGAACAGGATTGTGAAAAGAAACAGGTCTCTACTCCGTATATCCGCTTCCAGATCAGAAAAGACGGCAAAACTCAGTCCGAGGAAACCACCGTCTGCACGCAGCCGGACAACCGCAAGGAACTGAAAAACGAGGTGAAGCGTCTCGTTTACCGTCAGCTCTCATCTTACACAGGGCAGAAGCTGCCATGGGGCAACCTTACAGGAATCCGTCCGACGAAGATTCCAATGGCAATGCTCGAACAGGGATATCGGAATGTCGAGATCGCGGACTACATGCGAAAGACGTATTATACGAGCAACGAGAAGACATCGCTTGCGATCGCGATTGCAAACCGGGAGCGCCATCTGTTAAAGGATATCAACTACCAGAATGGATACAGCCTGTACGTTGGTATTCCGTTCTGTCCGAGTATTTGCCTGTATTGTTCATTCAGTTCAAGTCCGATCGGTGTCTGGAAAAATCAGGTGGATGCGTATCTGGATGCACTGTGCAAGGAAATTGATTATGCGTCAGATGCATTTGCAGGAAAAGAACTGAATACGGTATATATCGGAGGCGGTACGCCGACGACACTGGAGCCGGCTCAGCTGGAACGGCTGCTTTCGAAGCTGGAGGAGCGGTTTGACTACAGCCGACTGCTTGAATTTACGGTCGAAGCGGGACGGCCGGATAGCATCTCGCGGGAGAAGCTTGCGGTGCTGCGTGCACATGGAATCTCACGCATTTCAATCAATCCGCAGACGATGAACCAGAAGACACTTGATCTGATCGGCCGCCGCCATACGGTGGAGCAGACGAAAGAGGCGTTCCATCTGGCACGGGAGATGGGTTTTGACAATATCAATATGGATTTGATTGTCGGGCTTCCGGGAGAGGATAAGGCAGATGTGGAGCACACACTGCAGGAGGTAACGGCACTGGATCCAGACAGCATCACGGTGCATTCCCTTGCGGTTAAACGTGCGTCACGCCTGAAAATGTTCCACGATGAATATAAGGAAATGACGTTTACAAACAATCGCGAGATCATGGATATGGCGGCAGAATATGCGGCGAGGGCAGGACAGAGTCCATATTACCTGTACCGACAGAAGAATATGGCCGGCAATTTTGAGAATGTCGGTTATTCCAAAGAGGGAAAGGCAGGTATTTACAACATCCTCATCATGGAGGAGGTACAGAGCATTCTGGCACTCGGCGCAGGTGCATCAACAAAGATGGTCTGGGCGAGCGACCGGATTGAACGAATCGAGAACGTAAAGGATATCCGGAATTACATTGACCGGATTGATGAGATGATCGAAAGAAAGAGGTCGGGAATCCATGAGTGAAACGGGGCATGAGTACCGGAAACAGTATCCGATCATCAGGCCGAGCGTATTGAAAGAGCTGGCGCACGGAATCTGTGTCAGCAATCTGGCGTTTCATACGGGAAAGCAGATGAACTGTAGTGAAGAAATGTGCCACAAGCTGGCGATAGCCGGATTTCTGCATGACATCGGAAAGCTGGAGCTGGCAAAGTACGTAAGAGGTCATGAGGATGAGACGCTGATCATCGAGGAAATGAAGTATGTGAGGCGTCATTCCAAGCTGGGCGCGGATTTCCTTCAGAGAATCGGCTATTCGGAGGAGATCGTGGAGATGGTCCGGTTTCATCATGAAAACTGTGACGGCTCTGGCTACCCAAATAACCTGACAAGAGATGAGATTCCGCTCGGAGCCAGAATCATTCGTGTCTGTGACGTGTTTGCAGCACTGACGGCTGACCGTCCGTATCGGAAAGCGTTTGATGTGGATGCGGCGATGGAACTGATGATCGATGAGTCGAGGTATTATGATATCGAAGTGTTTCTTGCATTTATGCGGGTCGTGAACGAGGACGGCCTGAAAAATATGATGGATAACGAAGAACTGGAGAATGCGCTGCGTTTACTGTAGCGCATTTTCTGCGTCTGTATCGTCGAATTCAGTGAGTGCAGCAGAGAGGTCGCCCATGAGTGCATTGGTAAAATCTTCAGCAAGAGAAATTTCCCACGTTTTGCCGTTGTTGGAAAAGGAAAGGGAAAGATCAGTCGTGTGAGTTCCGGTTGTGTTTTTCAGCGTTTCCAGCAAAAGACGGGCTGTTTCATTTGATTGTGCCACCGGATCGTCACGGATTGATTTTCCAGTGGAAGCGTAAGAGAGCAGCGCTTCTCTATAGGTATGCACAGCGGCAGCCATATCGGGACCGGTGATGCGGATGTCCGCGTCTGCATGATCGTCATCTTCATGACAGGTCAGAATTTCCCAGTCGTAGCTGTCAGCAAGCAGGGAGGAAAAGGCGTCATCGATCTGTGCGGCATACGTTTCATTATAGGTAGAAAAGACATCGTTTAAGTTCAGGTAATCTTTCCATCCGGCAGCATCAAGCGCAGTCAACGCATCAAGATGCACACCGAGCACTGTTTTTGCGGGGAGAATATAGGGATCATTCATGTACGAGATAAATCCTCCGACGAGTGCGTCCTCCAGTTCATCGTCGACAAGGACCGTCCATCCCTGTTCCTGTCGGGTAAGATGAAACCAGGCAGTCGTTACGACTTCGTCATAGGAATTTTCAGAAAGGGTGTCACAGAGCAGCTGGTAATAATCTGCGGTAGTCATGGGAGTGGAGAAAATGGAGACGGAACGTTTTAAAATTTCACGGCAGAGATCCTGTGCCAGCGCATACATGTCGATGTTTGTGAGTGTTGCGCTGACCTCAGCCGTGTCACCGTCAATTTTTTCGTTGTGGATGTGATACTGAAAATGCTGAAAAAAGAGTGCAGCAGCTTTGGCGGCATCCTCACCGGGTGAGTCGGCGGCAGGATTTGAAGTGATCAGATTTTCATATGAGACAAAAGACTGGATTGTGGCATCGTCGAGCTCTTCAATGCGTGAGAGTTCCTGTTCGACAGCAAGAGAAGGCTGATCGAGCCGTCGCTCATTCCAGAAAAAAAGAGCACCGACGAGCAGCAGCTGAAGTGCGAGAATGGCCGGAATCCCAAGGCGGAACGACAGATGTCTTGTTTTGTGACGGAACACGTACATGCCCGTAAGGATGCCGATGCTGCCGAAGAAAAAAGCAGTACCAAACAAAACACGCTCCGGAACACGCCACCTGTGACGAATCGCACGGCGCTTGTCTATCCCCATGACGGCAAAGCCAAACAGGTTAATCAGGATCAGATATAGAATAAGGAATAGTTTCATATTAAAATATAACTCCGTTCTTTCAAAATAAACTTCATTTTTAATAGATTGTACATGAAAAGCAGAAATATGTCAACGAAATGGAATATGTGACTATAGAATGATGTTTTGTGCGGTAAAAAATGACAGTAAACGACATTCTGAGAAGAACGGCTCTATCCAAAAGAAGTATGATACAATTCGGGTTTTTAGATAAGCATGCAGCGATTCGGAAAATGTGAAAAAACAATGACTTTTGGAAGTATTAAGAAAATATCTCTTTCTTTTGCAAAAAGTTGTGGTATTATGTTAAAAGTTAAAACGATAAAATTAAGATTCGGATTAAAGGGGAATTGATTCATGAAAAAAGCAGTAATCGCGTTTCTGGTAATTGGTATTGTCGGAGCGGGCGGATACGGTGTCTATCATCATTTCTTTGAAAATACAGCGCAGCAGCGTGTGTCTTCCACAAGCGAAGATGCGGTCTATGTAGACCAGGTATCAGTGATCACAGGATATGGAAGTACGGGAAGTACAGTGGCAGACCGCTATGCAGGTGAGGTGGAACCGCAGGCTACACTGGAAGTAAAACTTGAAAATGAGCGCACGGTAAAGCAGTGTTTTGTAAAAGAGGGACAGGAAGTCAAGGAAGGGCAGCGTCTGTTTGTATATGATACAAAGGATGACGAAGATAAGCTTGCTCAGGCAGAGATTGATATTGAGCGTGCTCAGGGTGATATTGAACTGCTGAATAAGAGCATTGCACAGAATGAAAAAGATAAAAAGAATGCGAGCGCTGATGATCAGCTTTCTTATACAACGCAGATTTTAAGTGATCAGAATGAGATTAAGCAGAAAGAATACGAGATCAAATCAAAGCAGCTCGAAATTAAAAATCTGAAAGAGACCATTTCAAGTGCGACCGTGACGGCAGAGATGGCCGGTATCGTACAGTCAATCACAGATCCGAACAGTTCTTCTGACTCTTATTCTTATTCCTCTTCAGGTGATTCTACGGTGTATATCAAGATTCTTGCGGCAGGGGATTACAGGATTAAAGGAAGCGTGAATGAGCAGAATCTGCAGAATCTGCAGGCACTCTATGATTCCGCGACGCCGGTGCTTGTGCATTCCCGCGTGGATGCGACTAAGACATGGAATGGTACGATTTCAGAGATTAAAACGGACAAGGCAGAGGACAACAGTGATTCCTCTTATATGTGGGGAAACAGCTCAGATTCGGGAAGCTCCAATTATACGTTTTATGTGGAACTGGACACATCGGAAGGACTGATTCTTGGACAGCATGTTTATATGGAAGCGGATGAAGGCCAGCAGGAAGTAAAGACCGGCATGTGGCTTGGTGAGTACTATATAGAGCAGGATGATGACGGTACAGCGTATGTATGGCTGGCAAACAAAAATAATGTGTTGGAGAAACATCCGGTTACGCTTGGCGAATATGATGAAGATCTGATGGAGTATGAGATTACGGATGGACTGTCTGAAGATGACTATATTACGGTTGTACAGGAAGACCTGACCGAGGGAACGCCAGTCATTTATAATGATTACAGTTCAGATGGAACGATGGACTTTGACAGCATGGATAATTCTGGTGAGATGCTGGATAATTATGGAGATGACAGTGCGGACATGTCAGCATATGACAATGGTTCGATGGATAACGGGGATTACAGTTCCTACGATGAAAATTCAATGGACGGAGCAGACTATAGTTCCTATGATGAAAATTCCGCAGATGGTTTTGATGACGGCTCATATGATGATACAGGTTATGATATCTATGATGCGGATCAGGAAGACGGAACTTATATAGATGACTCAGACAATGTTCTGTTAAACGGAGCAAATTCGCTCGGAACAGTTGGATGAATACGGGGAGGTAACAGTTGTGATCCTGAAACTGGAGCATATTTATAAGGATTATATTCAGGGGAAGATGACAGTCCCGGTACTCAAAGATGTCAGTCTTTATGTGGAGGAAGGAGAGTATGTGGCAATCATGGGACCGTCTGGTTCCGGTAAGTCTACACTGATGAATATTATCGGATGTCTGGATTTGCCGACTTCCGGCAGCTATGAACTTGCCGGAAGTGACGTTCTTTCTTTAAATGAAAATAAACTGGCAGATCTGCGGCTCGGCACGATCGGATTTGTATTTCAGAATTTTCAGCTGCTTCCGCGTATGTCGGCGCTGGAAAATGTGGCACTTCCGCTTGTGTATGCCGGAGTACGCAAAAAGGTGCGCAGAGAGCGGGCAAGGGAAGCTCTTGTGCGGGTTGGACTTGAGGATCGTACGGCGTTCAATCCGACACAGCTTTCGGGAGGTCAGAAGCAGCGTGTGGCAATCGCGCGGGCTATGGTGAACAAGCCGAAGATTCTGCTTGCAGATGAGCCTACCGGAGCACTGGATTCCAAGTCGAGTGCACAGGTTATGGAATTGTTTCAGAAGCTGAATGAGGAAGGTGTAACGGTAGTTATGATTACGCATGATCCGGGAATTGCACATCACGCAAAGCGAATTGTGGATATTTTTGACGGAGAGATTTCAGAACACAGGGAGGCGGTTCAATGAAAAAGGCAGGAATGGTAGTAATCAGCCTTGTAGTGACGGCGGCTCTGGTCGGTGGAGTCGGATACGGCGCGTATTATACAATGCAGGGGAAAAAGGAGCCGGTAGAGGTAGTACCGGTTATCAATGTGAATTCCGGCTACTGGGGAGACGATGAAACCGTATATGGAACAGTTACTTCACAGGTGGCACAGACCATCACGCTGAATGAAGAATATCAGATTGATAAGATTTATGTTTCTGCGGGCGATACAGTAAAGGAAGGAACACCGCTTTTTTCCTATGATATGACACTTCCGGAGCTCGAGCTTGAGATGGCGGAGCTTGATCTGCAGGCAAAGGAACTGGAAAAGGTTAAGCTGGAAAAAGATCTGGATAAACTGAAAAAGACAAAGACTTCCGCATCACTGGAACATGACAGCATGGTAAAGACCGCTTCCGCAGATGAAGTGATTCTTGATGACGGAAATGATGCACCAGTACCAGCTGGAAATGATCCGGCAGAAAACCAGACGGAGCCGGCAGCAGCTGATGTGACTTCCGGCGGCAGCATTTCTGTAGACGGTGTAGAAGCGGTTGACAGCGTACCGGAAGCAGCGAAAACAGAGAACCAGAGCGGAGAAGAAAGCGGCAATGGTACAGTAAATACACAGGACAGTACGGTGATCGATGCCGTTTCGAGTTATGAAACCCTGGTATCCATGATAGATGTGCTGTTTCAGGCGCATGGTGATTCACTGACGGCTGAAGAAATTGGCGGGGCAGTGAAAGACTGCGTGGCATATTACCGGAAAAATCTTGCAGATAAAAAAACTGTGTCCGATGGGACAGAGAAAATTTCTTATGTGCTGAAAGACAGTGTGAAGGAAGCACTTGGGGAAGACGGGACAAAGGAACTGGAAGAGAGTGCAAAACTGATGGAAAAATATCAGATCCGTTATGTGGAGCTTTTAATCCGGGAACTGGATCCTGAAAATCCAGGTGATTTTTCACAGGCAGTGCAGGAGGCCCGGGAACAGTATGAGGATCTGACGGCGGATGCAAAGACGGAGGTGTCCAATTTTGACCGTCTGACCGAGATGGAAACGAAGACAGCATCGCAGGAGACGCTTCCGGAGAATCAGACAGAAGATCCGAACGGCAATTCCGATCCGGTTGAAACAGAGCTTCAGACTGAGATGGAGACGGAAAGCGAAGCAGGAACCGAAACCGAGACGGGAACGGAAGTACAGACGGAAACCGAAACCGAGACGGAAACGGAAGTACAGACAGAAAACGAGACGGGAACGGAAATACAGACGGAAACCGAAACCGAGACGGAAACAGGAGCACAGACGGAAACCGAGACCGAAACGGAAACGGGAGCACAGACCGAACCCGAGACAGAGACGGAAACGGGAGTGCAGACGGAAACCGAGACAGAAACAGAAACGGGAGCACAGACGGAAACCGAGACAGAGACGGAAACGGGAGCGCAAACCGAAACTGAAACAGAGACGGAAACGGGAGCACAGACCGAAACTGAAACAGAAACAGAAACGGGAGTGCAGACCGAAACAGAGACGGAAACCGAGAGCGAGACAGAGGCACCGCTTCTGTATCCGGTAACGATTACGAACGGGCGTATCAATGAGGAAGAGGCTGAAACAGTGGAGCTTCCGGCAAGTGTCACAGTTACCATTACGGCTGTGCCGGAGGATGGTCAGCAGACATTTATGGGATGGAAAGTGACACCGGCGGATGTGGAACTGGCAGATCCTACGGCAGAGACGACAACGTTTGTGATGCCGGAGCACGCGGTTGAGATAGAAGCGCTTTTTTCAGAAAAGATAGATTCACGGATCAGTGCCTTTCTTTCTCTTGCGGAGACAGCACTTGGAGCAGACGGAGTGACACTGGATCATTATGATGCGGCAGCGTTGGAAACAGCACTCATTTATTATCAGGCAAATCTTGCAGTTGCCACGGATGATATCGTGGATGGAACTGTTACGACGATGGAAGAGTATCAGCTGGCGCAGGTCGTACAGAATTATCTGAAGGAAGCAGGAAAAGAAGAGCAGATTGCATATCTGCGGGGAAGATACAAACAGCTGTGTCAGATGTTCGTAAAAACGCTGGTTGATGATCTGGAAACGGTTTTGAAAAACGATGGTATATCGCTGGTATCGAAACGAGAGGCATTTGAAAAGGCAAAGAAGGCATATGAGAATCTCGGTGATACCTGGCGGGACGAACTGGATCAGAGCGTATACAGCGATACAGGCAATGAGACAGAACCATCTGATGGAAGCTGGAGCCATAATGGCGAGACGACACCGATTCAGGACAGTATGGATTCGACGGAGAGCCAGACAGGGGATGTTTCGGAGAGTGAGACAGAAGCGCCGACTGTGACAGTGCTTACCTACGGAGAACGACTGGCAGTATATGAGGTTGTTCTGATGATTCAGGAACTTGATCCGACGATTCAGGAGGATCTTTTGATTGAAAAGCTGAAAGAAGTAAGAGATGCTTATCTGGCATTGAGCGACGGACAGAAAGCGGCAGTCTGGAACAGTGATACGCTGATTTCTTTGCTGAAGCAGTACGGTTTGTGGTCGGAAGAACCGCAGACGGAGCCGGGAGAACCGGATTTCCCGGATGACGTCGGCGGAGGATTCGACGATGGAGGGGATTTGGACTATACAGCAGAGGAATTAAAAGACCTGATCGATGACAAAGAGCGGGAAATCAAGACATGTGATCTTGATATCCGTGAAAAGGAGCTGAAACTGGAGCAGAGCAAACGGATCGTAGACGGAAAAGTAGTCAAGAGTACGATGGACGGCATGGTGATCAGCATTGGATCTGCTGACGGGACTTCAGATACGGACGGGTATTTTGCAAAAGTGGCCAACACTTCCGGACTTTATCTGAAAGGTACGATCGATGAACTTTCGGTCAGCAATCTGCATGAAGGCGATACGGTAACGGGCAATTCAGCAAACGGAATGAGCTTTACGGCTGTGATTAAGGAGGTTTCCCAGTATCCGGACCCGAATGGGGCAGAAAACCTGATGTATTACAGTGGATCACAGAATACGAATGTTACCTATTATCCGTTTTATGCACTGATTGAAGATTCGGAAGGAATTGAGGAGGGTCAGGCGACATTCCAGTTTACCGGAAGCGGCGAGGATTCCTCGAGCGATATTTATCTGCCGAAGTATCTTGTGCGTGAGGAGAGCGATGGAAGATCTTACGTATACAAGGATGATAATGGTAAGCTGAAGAAACAGTATGTAGGAACCGGAAAGACAGTTTATGATTATGCGATTCAGATAAGCTCCGGCCTTTCCATGGACGATAAGATTGCATTTCCATATGGTGATGATGTGACAGAGGGTGCACAGACGAAGGAAGTGGATAATCTTACTGCGCTGTCGGAGTAAAAGAAGGGGGAAAGGAAATTGTTAGAGAATGTGAGACTGTCCTTTCAGGGCATCTGGTCGCATAAAATGAGATCGTTTCTGACGATGCTCGGTATCATCATCGGTATCGCGGCGATCATTTCGATTGTATCGACGATTAAGGGAACAAACGAGGAGATCAAAAACAGCCTGATCGGAGCTGGAAACAATGCGGTGAATGTTCAGATCAATCAGCAGGGCTATGCACTGACAATTTATTCTTCATCAGATATCCCGTTTGGAATCCCGGAGGTGACCGACGAGACGAAGCAGGAAATTCTGGATCTCGATACGGTGGAGAATGTTACAAGCTACAAGGAGCGGCAGAGCCCGGATGGCATTTTTTATCAGGACAAAGCGATGTCAAGCGGCTGCATCCGTGGAATTGATGAGAACTATTTTGCAACTTCCGGCTATGTGATTAAGACAGGGCGGAATTTTGTGGAAGAGGATTATGCGGAGTTCCGCAAGGTGCTGATTATTGATACGAACGCGGCGAAAGCACTTTTTGAGGATGAATCGCCGATCGGTAAGACGATCGAGATCAGCAAGCAGCCGTACACCGTTATCGGCGTTGCGGCTCAGGCCAACTCGTACGAGCCGACAATCACGAATCTGACACAGTACGACAGCTATGCGAGCAGCAAAATCAGCTATCTGTTTATGCCGAAGACCTGCTGGCCGATCAGCTACTCATATGATGAGCCGGAAAATGTGATCGTAAAGGCAAAGAGTACCGATGATATGGAGAGCGCCGGCCAGAGCGTGGAGAAAATTTTAAATGCGACGATTTCTTCTACGCAGACGAATGCAAAATACAAGGCAGACAATCTGCTTGAGCAGGCGAGAAACATGCAGAAGTTAAGTGCGGCGACGAACAACCAGCTGATCTGGATTGCGAGCATTTCACTTCTGGTCGGCGGTATCGGCGTTATGAACATCATGCTGGTATCCGTTACCGAACGAACGAGCGAGATCGGTTTGAAAAAGGCGATCGGCGCGAGAAAGAATACGATCCTCGGCCAGTTCCTGACGGAGGCGGCCGTGCTGACAAGCATGGGCGGAATCCTCGGTGTGATCGCAGGTATTATCATGGCGCAGGTGATCAGCAGGATATCGGGCGTCACGGTGGCTATCAGCGTCCCGGCGGCGGTGATCGCGGTGCTGTTCTCGATGCTGATCGGAATCGTCTTCGGACTGCTGCCGTCGATCAAGGCGGCGAACTTGAATCCGATTGATGCGCTGCGAAGAGAGTAGGGCGGCAAGCGTTTTACGCCTGCTTTATGAAATTTTACTTGGCTCTGAACGGTAAATAAAATATAGCAAAAAAGGGGCTTGTCAGATGACAGCCCCTTATGCTATAATACGAGAGTTGCAGATTAAACACGTATGTGGATTTCGGAGACGGTGCCTTATGGTTCCTCCGAACATGAGACATACGGAAGAAAACAACCAAAAGGAGAAAAGACATGAGTGTAATTTCAATGAAACAGTTACTTGAGGCAGGCGTTCATTTCGGACATCAGACCAGAAGATGGAACCCGAAAATGGCTGAGTACATCTACACAGAGAGAAACGGCATCTACATCATCGACCTTCAGAAGTCTGTAGGTAAAGTAGATGAGGCTTACAAGGCAGTTGCTGATATCGCAGCAGACGGCGGCACAATCCTCTTCGTAGGTACAAAGAAGCAGGCTCAGGATGCAGTACAGACCGAGGCAGAGAGATGCGGTATGTACTACGTAAACGAGAGATGGCTTGGCGGTATGCTGACCAACTTCAAGACCATCCAGAGCAGAATCAAGCGCCTCAAAGATATTGAGACCATGCAGGAAGACGGAACCTTCGACGTACTGCCGAAGAAAGAAGTCATCGCTCTGAAGAAAGAGATGGAGAAACTGCAGAAGAACCTTGGCGGAATCCAAGACATGAAGAAGATCCCGGACGCAATCTTCGTAGTAGACCCGAAGAAAGAGAGAATCTGCGTACAGGAAGCTCATACACTGGGAATCAAACTGATCGGTATCTGCGATACCAACTGTGATCCGGAAGAGCTGGATTATGTGATCCCGGGCAACGACGATGCAATCCGTGCCGTAAAACTGATCGTTTCCAAGATGGCAGACGCTGTTATCGAGGCAAAGCAGGGCGCAGAGGAAGAAGTTGCAGAAGTATACGATGAGGAAGCTCCGGTAGAGCCGATCGCTGAGTAATCAAAACCAGGAGGAACGAACAATGGCTATCACAGCAGGAATGGTAAAAGAGTTAAGAGAGACAACTGGCGCTGGTATGATGGACTGCAAAAAAGCCCTGACTGAGACCAACGGTGATATGGAAGCAGCTGTAGAGCTTCTGAAGAAGAGCGGCGCAGCTAAGATGGCAAAGAAAGCTACAAGAATCGCAGCAGAGGGTATCTGCCGTGTTGCAGCTGACGGAGCAAAGGCTGTTGTAGTAGAAGTTAACTCCGAGACAGACTTCGTTGCAAAGAATGAAGTATTCCAGGCATTTGTTCAGTCTGTTGCTGACAAGGCACTGGCATCCGGCAAAGAAGGCGGAGCAAACGGTGAGGACGTACAGGCACTTTTGGATGACGGTCTGACCGAAGAGTTCGCTGACAAGACTCTGAAGATCGGCGAGAAGCTTTCCTTCAGAAGATTTGAGAAGGTAGAAGGCGACTGTGTAGCTTCCTACATCCATGGCGGCGGAAGAATCGGCGTTCTGGTAGCAGCTGAGGGTGCATCTGATGACGCTGCAAAAGAGGCTCTTACCAATGTTGCAATGCAGATCGCAGCAATGAACCCGCAGTATATCGCAAGAGAGGATATCTCTGCAGAAGAGCTGGCTAAGACAAAAGAGATCACGATCGACAGCGCACTGAACGATCCGGCATCCCTTCCGAAGCCGATCCTGAACAGCCTGTTTGCAAAAGCTGTAGAGGGCAACGTATTTAACGCAGAGGATGCTGCTGCATACGAAGAGCAGAAGACCAACAAATATCTGTTCAATTTCCTTTCTGAAGCTGCAAAGAAGAGCCTTGCAGAGCTGGCAATGGCTGACAAGGCTGCAATCGCTGAGAACAAGATCTTCGCTGGCCTTGTAGAGGGACGTATTGCAAAGCAGCTCAAAGAGATCACACTTCTTGAGCAGGCTTATGTAAAAGCAGATGACGGAAAGCAGACTGTAAAGGCTTACCTTGCATCCGTAAACAAAGCCCTGAAGCTGACCAAGATGGTTCGTTTCGAAGTTGGCGAGGGTATGGAGAAGAAGAACGAGGATTTTGCAGCTGAGGTTGCTGCTCAGATGAACGCTTAATCTTACGCTTCGAGAATTGTCATTGATTCGACCGAAGACAGAATGCGAGTAAGTCGAATCAGTGAAAGAACTGAAAAGTCAGAAAGGATCCCGGATTTCCTGCAAAAACAGAAGTCCGGGGTTTTTTTCGTTCGGAAAAGCGTATGATGTAAGAGATAGTACGTTTGCTACGCATATTCGCTGAAAAACAACCTGAAAAAACATATAGAAGCCATCTTATAAAAGCAGTGCAGTATGGTATAATAAATTCCTATGATACAGGAGGACGAAAAATGTCAACGCAGAAGTTTATCAATATCAGCCTGCTGAGTTGGGGCTTCCTTTTTTGTGTAGTGGGAGCAATATGTATGATCCTGAGTAAAAATTTTGCGAAGGAAAAACGAAAATGGATAATTTTTATGCAGACTGGTGCGGCAATCCTGCTGGGAGCGGAAGCGCTGGCATGGATATTTCGGGGAGAACCGGGAACCGTCGGTTTTTATATGGTTCGGATCACAAATTTTATTGTGTTTGTGGAGTCGGATCTCGTACTCTTCTTTTTTCACCACTATCTTTGTGCCTATCTGTTTCCGGATGAGGGAAAGGATCGACCGCTTCGTGTCAGAGCAGTGAGCCTGCTTTGCGCTGCGGGAGTTGCACTGGTCGTTTTGTCCCAGTTCACCGGACTGTATTATACGTTTGACGAAAAAAATTTCTATCAGAGAGGCGAAGCATATGTGGTGTCGGCACTGATTCCGCTTGTGGCAATGCTGATGGATCTGTCGCTTCTGATCCAGTACCGCAGCCGGATCAAAAGAAAAGTAATGTTTGCGCTGGCAGGATATATCCTGTTTCCGCTTACGGCACTTGTGGCTCAGACAATCTGGTATGGATTTTCTCTCAATGACATGGCAGTTACAATTTCGATGGTGCTGCTGTTTATAGCGGCCGTCGGAGAGCAGAATGAATCACTGGATCTCGTTTCGCGCAGAGAGGTGATGATGCGGGAACGTCTGGAAATTGAATCCATGCTGAACCGCTGTGTAAAAGAGCTTTCCTCGGATACCGATATCGATGTCTCAATCAACAACCTGTTGGGCATTATTCAGGATTATTTTGAATCAGATCGAACGTATATTTTTGAGTATAATTTCGAACGGAAGATTCTGACGAACACGTACGAATACGTAAAGGGTCAGGTCACCCAGCAGCTGGATAATCTGCAGGAGGTTCCGCTTGAGGTGGTGGCGGTCTGGATGGAAGCATTTGAAAGGGATAATTTTTTCTATATTTCCGATCTGGAGCAGGAAAAGGATACCGATTATTATGAGATTTTGCGCGTGCAGGACATTCAGCAGCTGCTGGCTGTGCCGCTTCGGAAAAGTGATCAGATTATCGGATTTCTCGGTGTAGATAATCCAAGGGCGCACAATGAGGACCCGACGCTTCTGTCCTCGCTGCAGTATTTTGTGACGAACATTCTGGAACGGAAACGGAAAAAAGAATACCTGAAAGCAATGAGCTACCAGGATATGCTGACCGGACTGTACAATCGCAACCGCTATATGGAAGTGATAGACAGCGAGGCCTCTCATTATTTCATGTGCGTCGGAGCGGCGTATATTGATCTGAACGGTCTGAAAAGGATGAACGATGAGTGCGGGCATGAGGCCGGAGATGAACTGATTCGCAGATGTGCCGCCGTTCTTTCGGAAATTTTCCCGAAAAAGTGCTATCGGGTGGGCGGGGATGAGTTTGTGATTCTTGTGCCGGGCATAAATGAGTGCACATTTTATGAGAAGATAAAGCTGATCCGCGAAAAAATGCAGGAGCGCGATGTCAGCATTTCGCTGGGTGCCCTGTGGCAGGAGAAGCCGGACAATCTGGAGCGGATGCTGAGGGACGCAGACGAGCGGATGTACGTGGAAAAAGAGCGGTATCACAGAGAAAATACGAGAAGAAGGAACTGCGAATGAAACTGGTATTTAAGCAGCGTATTTTTTCCTGGCTGGACTGCTATGATATCTATGACGATACGGGAGATACCGTCTATACAGTAAAGGGACAGCTGTCATGGGGCCATTGCCTGAAAATCTTTGATTTGTACGGAAACGAGCTTGGCATGGTAAAGGAGCGTGTGCTGACGATCGACGCGGAGAAGTGCTCGAGGAACTGAACGCAGGTAGCGAAGCGGATTGTTACGAAAGCGGAAGTCTGAAAGATGCCTGTGAATAGTAGCAGGCAAAGCGAAAATTGTAAAAATCCATGACAGGGAGGTAGACAATCCAAAGTAGATTGTTTATAATAAAAAGAAAACGATAAATAACTGACGGCTTTCTGAAATCCAGAGTAAAGAGCGGAGATCAGAGAGCTGTTTTTTGTTGAGTGAACGCAGACAGCGAATGCGAATGCCGCTGTCGTGAAACCTGGCAAGATCCTGCTGGCAGGGGAGAACTGCACAGAATGGTGAAATGGTTATGCCGGGCTTTGAATCAGACGGTGTGAGGGTTGAAAAGAGATGGACGAATTACAGATTTTACGTGCACTTGATGCAAGCTATTTTTGCAGTATTCTGGTTGATGTAAAGCGGAACCGGTATGAGTGTCAGAAAGAGACGGAGCGGCTGCCGCAGCTTGACAGAGAAGGATGCTATACAAAGTTGTTGGAGGAATTGACGCAGGAGGCTGTGACAGAGGGGGAGCAGAAAACATTTCAGGAAAAGTTTTCTCTGGAATATATGAAAAAGATGTTGTGTGGGCCGGAGGTGGCGAAGGGATACCGGAGCTACTACACCGACTGTCATGTGGTGCTTGGCGGGGAACGGAAATGGTGCAGGATGTCGGTCGTGCTTGTCGATTCGGACGAAAACGGAGATCCAAATCACGTGTTGATCCTTGTGCAGGATGTCACGCGGCAGAAGGAAAAGGATGTAGAATACGAAAAAAAACTGCAGGAGGCGTATGAACTGGCGGAGCGGGCAAATCAGGCCAAGACAACGTTTCTCAACAATATGTCCCACGATATCCGCACGCCGATGAATGCGATCATCGGATTTACGTCCCTGGCAGCGACGCATCTAGACGAGCGGGAGCTTCTGAAGGACTATCTCGGAAAGATCATGATCTCAAGCAATCACCTGCTCTCTCTGATCAATGATGTACTGGATATGAGCCGCATCGAGAGCGGAAGGGTCAAGATTGAGGAGAACGAGTGCAGCATTCCGATTGTGATGCATGATCTTCGGAACATTCTGCAGACCGATATCAAGGCGAAGCGGCTTGACTTTTTCATCGATACGGTAGATGTGGTCAATGAGGATGTGATCTGTGACCGGCTGCGCTTGAATCAGATTCTTTTAAATTGTATGAGTAATGCGATGAAATACACGAAGGCAGGCGGCACGGTCGGCATCCGGATTATTCAAAAAGAGCATGCGCCGGAGGGCTATGCGGACTATGATTTCGTGGTCAGAGATACCGGAATCGGCATGAGCGAGGAGTTTGCAAAACATATCTTTGAGCCGTTTTCGAGGGAGGAGAATGCGACGGTTGGCCGGATTCCGGGCACGGGACTTGGCATGTCAATCACGAAAAATATCGTTGACATGATGGGCGGCACAATTTCGGTGCGCAGTAAGATCGGAGAAGGATCAGAGTTTACGATTTCACTTCGTTTCAAGACGGCATCCACCTCACAGCGCCGCGGCGTGATTCAGGAGCTGAACGGATTCCGTGCACTGGTGGCGGATGATAACATGGACAGCTGCGTCAGCGTGGAGAAGATGCTGCGCACGATCGGACTGCGGCCGGAGTGGACGACATCCGGCAAGGAGGCGGTGTTCCGCGCCAGATATGCGACTGAGCAGAATGATCCGTTCCGTGTCTATATCATCGACTGGCTGATGCCGGATATGAACGGTGTTGAGGTTGTACGGCGCATCCGCACGGAGATCGGAGAGCAGGTACCGATTATCATTCTGACGGCGTACGACTGGTCGGATATCGAGCAGGAGGCAAGAGAAGCGGGCGTGACGGCGTTCTGCGCCAAGCCTCTGTTCCTGTCAGAGCTGTACGACGTGCTGCAGAATGCAAGCCAGACGGACGGCGTGCCGGAGCATCCGGTATTTGGAAAGGAAGAATTTAAGGGCAAGCGCGTGCTTCTCGTCGAGGATGTGGAGCTGAACCGTGAGATTGCGGAAACCATCTTAAAGGATGCCGGGATCGCCGTCGTGGCAGTGGAGAACGGCAAGCAGGCTGTCGATTATATGAGTCAGGCGGAGGACGACTTTATCGATCTGATTCTGATGGATGTCATGATGCCGGTGATGGACGGCTACGAGGCGACGCGCCGTATCCGTGCGATGAGCGGAGGAAAAAATGAGAGCGTGCCGATCATTGCGATGACGGCGAACGCATTCGAGGAGGACGTGCGCCATGCGCTCGATGCCGGCATGAACGAGCATCTCTCCAAGCCGATCCGCATCGAGGCACTGTATGATGTGATGAAGAAGTTCCTGTAAAAAAATTAACCAGGCCAAACAAGCAGCAAATCCTTGTTTTGACTATGTGAGCAATGCGAAAGGGCAGGCTGAATCAAGTTATTTTGAGGCAGCCTGTTTTTGGTATGACAGATGCCCTCTGGCAGATAGAGTATGCCTTATGCTATCGTATATGTCGGAGCAGCCCGCAGATTGGAGTGCGGTTTTTACATATAACAGATTGTATGATACGTTGTCAGTCCGGCATTCGCGGAAAAATGTCCACCATAAACGGAAAAAATAGTTGACGTATCTCAAAAAACGCGTTATAGTATACAACAGTGACAGAAAAACGAGAAGAAGTTTGCAGGAAAGAGGCGAAAGCCCGCCGAAGGAGTAAAACTCTCAGGTCCCTGGTTACAGGGGAAAACTGCAGATGGATCGTTCTCTGGAGACACCTGTATCATACAGGGGCCGAAGGTGCAAACGACGCGCAGCGTCTTGAATCTCTCAGGCAAAAGGACAGAGGATGCTTGATATTTTACAATTCTTATCAGTTCCATGTAAGCGGAGTTCTCCGTCTTCTTTCGAACGGTCTTTTGTATTTCCCGTATTGTTACGTTGCAAAACTTCATAAAGAGGAGAGATTTGGTTATGTGGAACATGGTGAATCAGTTTCTGGTAAAGGTCGATGATCTTGTGTGGGGCGTACCGCTTATGGTACTGATTCTGGCAGGAGGTATCCTTCTGACAGTACGTCTTGGACTGCTTCAGATGCGCAGGCTGCCGCTTGCTCTGAAGTGGATGTTTAAAAATGAGGAAGAGGGAGACGGTGAGATATCCAGCTTTGCAGCACTTTGTACGGCACTGAGCGCGACGATCGGTACCGGTAATATCGTCGGCGTGGCGACAGCCGTCTGTGCAGGCGGACCGGGCGCACTGTTCTGGATGATTGTAGCCGCGTTCTTTGGAATGGCAACGAAATATGCAGAAGGTCTTCTGGCTGTCAAATACCGTGTGGTTGCAGAGGACGGACACAGCCTTGGCGGACCGTTCTACTACATTGAGCGTGGTATGGGAACAAAGTGGAAATGGCTGGCAAAAATCTTTGCATTTTTCGGTGTCTGCGTTGGTCTGTTTGGTATCGGTACTTTCAGCCAGGTAAACGGTATCTCCAGTGCGATTCAGAATTTCTTTGATCCGGAAAAAGTAAACTGTGTAACACTTCCGTTCCTCGGAACGTATTCCTGGGCGGTTGTGATTGCATCTTTGATTCTGGCATTCTGTGTTGGAGCGATTCTGATTGGCGGATTGAAGCGTATCGCGACGGTCAGCCAGATTGTCGTTCCGTTTATGGCAGTCATTTATTTTGTATTCAGTGTGGCATTGCTTCTGTTGAACATTACACACGTTCCGGCAGCAATCGTGACCGTAGTAAAGGGCGCATTTAATCCGTCCGCGGTAACAGGCGGTATTGTCGGCAGCATGATCGTGGCAATGCAGAAAGGTGTAGCACGTGGTATCTTCTCAAATGAGGCAGGACTTGGAAGTGCTCCGATTGCAGCGGCAGCGGCGCAGAGCAAAGAGCCGGTACGCCAGGGTCTGGTAAGTATGACCGGTACCTTTATTGATACAATTGTTATCTGTACCATGACCGGTCTGTCTATTGTTGTGACAGGTGCATGGCAGGTAGAAGGTCTGGAGGGAGTTCAGGTTACAACATACGCATTCCAGAACGGACTTCCGCTTCCGGCGCAGGTATCCGCCTTCGTTTTGATGATCTGTCTGGTATTCTTCGCATTTACAACGATTCTCGGATGGGATTATTACAGTGAGCGTTGTCTGGAATATCTGACAAACGGGCACAAAAAGACGATCCTTACTTATCGCTGGCTGTACATCTTCGCCGTATTTATCGGACCGTACATGACCGTAAGTGCTGTATGGACGATCGCCGATATCTTCAACGGCCTGATGGCGATCCCGAACATGATCGCGCTGTTTGCCCTCAGCGGTGTCGTTGTAAAGGAGACGAAGAGCTTCTTCGCAGCGAAGAAACATATTGAAAAATAAAGAAAATACAAAGAAAAGTATATATAAGACTCCCCGTAAAGAAAAGTTTGCGGGGAGTTTTTCTGTGTTCAGAGTCAACCGCCGAATAAAATTTTAAAAGTGCTCTTAAAAACACAGGCGTTTTACGTGCGCTTTGTAAAATTTTACCTGACTCTGAACAGACAAAAATGTACAAAAAACGCAATCACCCTTGTATACAGATGAAAGAAACGATATAATGAAAAAATATGATGTTAAAGTTAAAAGGTCCAAAGGCGGGACGCAGGTGCATGGAAGCGCCTTTGAATCTGAAATGCCGGAAACAGGACGCGGCGAATAAACAGGCAAAGAGCCGGAGGCAGAAGCGATGCTTACAAAAAATGATATCATCCATTTTTATGATCGATATAAGAAAAATCTGAAAAAAGAAGAACGGATCATTGCACGGCTTCTGGAGGCAGAGGACCAGGAAGCATGGATGGAGAATCTGAAGAAAAAATCAAGGGTGATGCGCAGTCTTTATATCGAAAATGAAGCGCTGCTGAATATGTATGTCCGTCCGTTTCTGGAAAATGAAGATATTTTAAACGACGAGCTTGCGCAGGAGTTTTTGAATCAGATCATTTTGGCAGATGAGGAAGGTTACATGGATGATCTGGCCATGCGTGAGGTTATCGAATGTCTGGGATCGTATTTTGAGAAGAACAATTTGAGCGCCTATATCTGGACGCTCAATATGATTGGCCGTTTTTATAACCTCAATTCTGACAAAGAGGATGGAAAGCGAAGCGCGCAGTGCTATCGAAAGCTGCAGAAGCTGCGGGACCGGTATTTTGAAATTGAAGATTTTGAGGTACGCAAGAGAATTCTGTATTCTTTTTATAATTATCCGATCGTTCTGCTCAATTTCAGTATGATCGGTCCGAAGGAGATTGTCGAGGAGCTGGATCGTGCCCTTGCATTTTACACAGATGAGCGCGTTGTAGCACTGGACGGGGAACGGTTTGATTTTAAAGAGATCATCGAGGAACTGAATTACGATCTGCTTGGTAACTATCTGATTGGGAACGAACGGGATACGGTTGATCCTGAGCTTCTGGAACGGGCAGGCAAAGTGCTTGGAGCGTATTACCAGAAGTATCTGGATGACGGCTGTCAGCCATATGAGATGCCGGATGAAATATACTGCAATTATCACAGGTATCTTTTTTTCTCAGGGAAGCTGTCATTTACAGAATTTGTGGAAGACTATAAGCGTTTCTGTGATTACAGTGTCGCGCATGATACGATGGAGGAAGATGGTGATTTTATCGATAGCCGTCTGTTTCAGGTGGCGGTAAATCATCTGACCAATATCATTTTCAGTCTGAAATACTATGAAAAAGAGTATGAAGGGGATCCGAATCTCGGAAGAGAGTGCATTGATCAGTATATACAGGTGCTGCGCAGTGTACCGCGCAGCGGAAACGCAACGTTTGTCAATGATGTGATGTACCGCTCTCTGTGCAGCCTTCTGGAGATTCTTACCGATGATGAGGAGGGCACACGGGTGCTCACAAGTATCATGATGAACCGCGATGAGATTACGCTGATTCATTCATCGATGGTGGAGAAAATCTCACATCGGATTCTGGACGCGGTTTTAAAGCAGAGGCCCGGACTGCTTATTGGGGCACTGGAATGCACAAGTGTCATGGAGGTACTGGAACAGCAGGAAAAGTTTTTTAATTACATGGAGGAGTCCGCAAAGCTTTTTGATATCGGAAAGCTTCAGATTGCGGAGATTATTAATAAACAGTCGCGCAGGCTGACAAGCCGCGAGAAAAAATGCATCTACAATCATCCCAAGGCAGGAGCAAAGGTTCTGGAGAATATTCCGTCTATGCAAAAGTACCAGGACATGATTCTCGGGCATCACAAATCGTGGGATGGAAAGATGGGCTATCCGAGAGACTTTGACAACTGCAGCAGCCCGAATCGGGTGTTGATTGAGCTTTTGCGGCTCAGTGATTGTCTGGATGCGGCAACGGATTTTATTGGCAGAAGCTACGGCACAGCAAAGAGCTTTGCGCAGTGCCTGGAGGAGTTCGGACAGGGAAAGGGTACGTTGTACTGTGCGGAGCTGATTGAGCTTCTGGAGCAGGATGCGACGCTGCAGGATGATCTGAAGTACCTTCTGGAGGCCGGCCGTATCCGGACATATTATGAAGTTTTCTGGGGAATGATAAGCCCGGAAGAGGAAGCACGGGAAGAAAAACTGGAACGGCAGTGGATGCAGACGGAGCTGGACGAGCAGGATGAGCTGCTTGATATTCTTCATGAGAGCGGGCAGGAAAGTCGCAGCGTAATCCGTGCGCTGGCGCGCAATTCATTGCTGATTCTGTCGGTCAATATGCGAAGTGGAGACTACACTGTGACGTATCGCGGAAAAAGCCGTCTCTTCGCGGAGCTGGAGGACGGAAGCTACGAAAATCTGCTGCAGAATCATCTGGCACCCGCTGCAGATCCCTCTGACTGGGAGGAAGTGCGTTATAAGCTCCGGCTGAAATCACTTGCCAAGGCATTTGGCGAGCAGAGCGGAAGCTATGAGACGGAGCTGCGGATTCGAACGGATCATGTGATGCGTTGGGTGCGTTTTCAATTTGTACAGACGGATGAAATCAATGTCATTCCGAATCAGATGATCGTCATTTTGCAGGACGTGCACGATACGAGAAGCCGGAGTGAGCAGCTTAAGCAGGCGATGAAGGAGGCATACGATACGGCGGAGAATGCCAATCGTGCAAAGAGTCTGTTCCTGACGAGTATGTCACACGATATCCGTACGCCG
Organism: Lachnospiraceae bacterium; assembly: GCA_029225065.1. GTDB lineage: Bacteria > Bacillota > Clostridia > Lachnospirales > Lachnospiraceae > Choladousia. The sequence goes on from JAQXVT010000035.1 coordinate 29,288, forward strand.
ATGAATGGTATTATGGGCATGACGCAGATCGCACGAAAGCATCTGGATGACACGGAGCGTGTGGAGGACTGTCTGCGAAAAATCGAGGAGTCCTCAAAGCACCTGCTTGGATTGATCAATGAGGTGCTGGACATGGCGAAGATCGAAAGCGGAAGTACACAGCTGAAAGAGGAAGCACTGTCACTGCCTGAGCTGGTAGAGGCAGTCGGAGAAGTATGCCGGACGGATGCAGAGCGGAAGCATCAGCAATTCGATGTGGTGGTTGGCGGTATTTCGCATGAGGAGGTTCTGGCAGATCCGGTAAAGTTGCGCCAGATCCTGACAAACCTGACGGCCAACTCGGTAAAGTATACGCCGGAGGGCGGTCATATCGAGCTGATAGCGGAGCAGCTGGCACTTCGAAAGGAAGGATATGGAAGCTATCGCTTTACCGTGCGGGACAACGGAATCGGTATGTCGGAGGAGTTTCAAAAGCAGCTGTTCCAGCCGTTTTCCCGCGAGGACAACAGCATGACAAATGTGACGCAGGGCACAGGTCTTGGACTTTCTATCGTAAAATCAGTGATCGATATGATGGAAGGCAGCATAGAAGTAAAAAGTGTACAGGGAAAGGGAAGTACGTTTACGGTATTGCTGCAGCTGGCACTGGCGGAAAAGCAGGAAGACGAAAAGGAAGAGGATGAGGAAGAGGAAATCCATTTCGACGGACGTCGGATCCTTCTGGTGGAGGATAATGAGCTGAATCGTGAAATTGCATGTGAGCTTTTATCAGAGATTGGTCTTCAGGTGGAGACGGCACAAAACGGGCAGGAGGCACTGGAATGCATTTTGCGCCGGCCGGATTATTATTATGAGCTGGTATTTATGGATATTCAGATGCCGTTGCTGAACGGCTACGAGGCGACAAGAAAAATCCGGGCTATCGGCACAAGGTACACGGACAAATTACCGATTATTGCGATGACAGCAAATGTATTTCAGGATGACATTGTGGAGGCGCTCGAGAGTGGCATGAACGATCATGTGACGAAGCCGATCGATATGAAGGTGATTACAGGAGTGCTGCGAAAGTGGCTGCATGGAAATAGCGGAGCAGGAAAAAAAGGGAAGAGCGGAATGCACAGGTGAAAAGGGAAAGAGAAAATCCGGGCGGAGCAAACAAACTCCACCGGATTTTTCTGTTTGTGAAGCAGATATAAGGACCACGCTGCCCTGCAGGGAAGGGCTTTGAAATAAAATTTTACATAATAGATCTTGCAATCTGTACGTATCTGTGTATAATTAGAGTCGTTCGGTAATTTTAAAATAAAAATTTAGTATTTGAAAACAGGAGGTGGAGTTTTGGATATCGGAAAGAAGCTCAGAGAATTGCGGCTGCAAAATGATCTTACGCTTGGAGATCTGGCGTCGCGCAGCGAGCTTACCAAAGGATTTCTGTCGCAGGTGGAACGGAATCTGACCATGCCGAGCATTGCGACACTGGAGGATATTCTGGAGGCACTCGGGACGAATTTGTCCGAGTTTTTCCATGAAGAACCGGAAAGCCAGATCGTGTTTACTACGCAGGAGTTTTTCGTCGATGAGCAGGAGGATTACAAAATCGAGTGGGTGATCCCAAATGCACAGAAAAACAAGATGGAGCCGATCCTGCTGACACTCCACCCGCATAAAAAGAGCCAGGAAATGATCGCGCATAGCGGAGAAGAATTCGGATATGTGCTGAAGGGGACGGTAACGCTGATTCAGGGCAGCAAACGGTATAAGCTGAAGGCGCACGAGACATTTTATCTGGAAGGCTCAAAGAGCCATTATCTGTACAACAGCGGAAGCACGGATGCGCGGATCCTGTGGATCACGACGCCTCCGATGTTTTAACTGAATCAAGCAAATGGCGAAGCGGATTGCAAATATCTGCTTTGACACAAGCCAGGCAAGTCCCCTTGTGGGCTGCGAGGAGCAATAAGCAGTGGAGGATGAGCAGGCAGTGAAGCGGATCCTGAAGATCCGCTGACCCTGATTACGGAAGGAGAAAAGGGAGATGGAAGAAAAGAAACTGATCGAGTTTCGAAACATTGTCAAAAGCTTTGACGGCCAGATTGTATTAAAGGGAGTCAATTTGGACATCAACGAGAAGGAATTTGTGACGCTGCTCGGACCGAGCGGCTGCGGCAAGACGACGCTTCTTCGGATTCTTGGAGGATTCCTGGATGCGGACGAGGGACAGGTGATTTTCGACGGGGAAGAAATCAGCAAGAAGCCGCCGTACGAGCGTGAGCTGAACACGGTTTTCCAGAAATATGCACTTTTTCCGCATTTAAATGTGTATGAAAACATTGCTTTCGGACTGAAAATCAAAAAGATGAGCAAGGATATCATCGATCAGAAGGTCATGAAGATGCTCAAGCTGATCGGTCTGGAGGGATTTGAAAAGAAAAATACGACGCTGCTTTCCGGCGGTCAGCAGCAGAGAGTGGCGATTGCACGCGCGCTTGTAAATGAGCCGAAGGTGCTGCTGCTCGATGAGCCGCTGGCGGCGCTTGATTTGAAGCTGAGAAAGGAAATGCAGTACGAGCTGAAGCGGATTCAGCAGGAGGTCGGCATCACGTTTATTTTTGTCACGCATGACCAGGAAGAGGCGCTGACGATGTCGGACAAGATCGTGGTCATGAAGGGTGGCGAGATCCAGCAGATCGGCACGCCGGAGGAGATCTACAATGAGCCGGCGAACCGCTATGTCGCAAATTTCATCGGCGAGAGCAATATCATTCCGGGCGTCATGCTGGAGGATTACAAGGTGCGCTTTGACGATATCACCTTTGACTGTGTGGATTTCGGATTTAAGCCAAATGAGCCGGTGGACGTCGTCATTCGTCCGGAGGATATCGATATTGTGAAGCCGGAGGATGGAAAGATGACCGGCGAGGTGCTCAGCGTGCTCTTTAAGGGCGTGCATTATGAGATCATGGTCGAGACGGTGCCTGGTACGCGCGTCACCGTAAATATGAGCGTGGTCAAGAATCAGGATGTGACCGGAGACGGCGGAAAAGAGAAGATGAGTGCCGGAAACTTCTATGTAGACATCGAGGATGTACCGGCACTTGACGATAAGGAAGTCATCGCAAGAGCCAACGCACAGGCGTGGAATCCGGAGACGGATGATTACATTTCAATCGCAAAGATCGAGTATGATATCAAGCCGGAGGTCGGCGAGTATCCGGTGCGCTTCTCGACTGCGGCAGGCACGATGATCGAACGGAAAATTTTCGTCGTGAACCAGCCGTTTGTAAAGAACGAAAAGGCAAACGAGGGAGTTATGGCGTTCAGCTTCACAAAGACCGTCGATGAGATCAAAGAGTCACAGGCGCTCGACACAGACCTGAAGACCTGGGCGAACGCGCAGGGCTGGAAGCTGAGCAACGAGGAACAGAGCGTGGACATTTATGTGGATTACGACTTTGAGCCGGAAAATATCAAAGAGGGTGTTTATCAGATCACATTCTCCACGGAGGGGCGCGAGTTCAAGATTCACACAACCGATTACTCAGAGGTGGGTGCAGAGGTCGGCCTGACCTTCTTCCCGGAGGACCTTCACGTTATGTCAAGGATGGTGTACTAAATGAAAAAATTTTCACAGCTTGCAGTGCCCTACATTGCATGGGCCGTGATGATGCTGATCCTGCCGATGGGGCTGATTGCGCTCTACTCGGTGACGGAGCAGGGAAACAGCATTATCTCCTTTACGTTTACACTGGAGCATTACGCCAAATTTTTTACCGATCCGGATTTCCTGATCGTTTTGTGGCGCTCCCTTCTGATTGCACTGAAAACGACGGTGATCTGCCTGCTGCTCGGCTATCCGATCGCCTATTTTATCTCAAGAAGCAGCGAAAAAGTACAGAATCTGCTCGTGCTCGTCATCACGATCCCGATGTGGATCAACATGCTGGTGCGCACGTATGCATGGATCGGGCTGCTCAGCGAGGGCGGCCTGATTCAGCGCCTGCTTTCGCTTTTTGGATTTGGCAGCGGCGAGCTTCTCTATACGGAGGGAGCAGTGCTGCTTGGCATGGTGTACAACTTCCTGCCGTTTATGGTATTGCAGATCAATACATCCCTTTGCAAGATGGATCATTCGCTTCTGGAGGCAAGCTCAGATCTTGGAGCCAACCCGCGCCAGACCTTTATCAAGGTGACACTTCCGATGTCGCTGCCGGGTGTCATCAACGGTATTACGCTTGTCTTTCTGCCGGCGGTCAGCTCCTTCTTCATCCCAAAGCTGCTCGGAGGCGGACAGTATTTCCTGATCGGTAACCTGATCGAGAATCAGTTTATTACCGTGGGTGAGTGGAACTTCGGAAGTGCGATCTCGATGATCATGGCGGTCATTATGATGCTTCTGATGATGGCAGTGCGCAGAGTGGAGATCCGCAACAATGGCGGAAAGGAGGACTAGACTGGTGAAAAAAGAAAAAAGAACCCTTGGGAAGGTCCTGATGGCGCTTGTGATCGTGTTTTTTTACCTTCCAATCGTGTACATGGTTGTCTTTTCCTTCAATTCCGGAAAATCGCTGACCAGCTTTACCGGATTTTCCCTGCGATGGTACAAGCATATGATGGAATCGCATACGATGATGGAATCCTTATCTACGACGTTCAGCATCGCGCTGATTGCGACTGCAGTTTCCACGGTAGTCGGTACGATTTCTGCGATCGGCCTTTCCAAGTCCAAGAAAATCGTTCAGAGGCTGATGGAACAGGTCAACAACCTGCCGATGATGAATCCGGAGATCGTGACGGCAATTGGCTTTATGCTGCTGTTTATCACCTTTAAAATTGAAAAGGGCTATGTGACGATGCTGCTGGCGCACATCGCATTCTGTATTCCGTACGTCATGCTCTCTGTTATGCCGAAGATCCGCTCACTGGATCCAAATCTGGCGGATGCGGCGATGGATCTCGGTGCGACACCGTGGCGGGCACTGACAAAGGTCATTGTGCCGCAGATCATGCCTGGAATTGTTTCCGGTGCGCTGATTGCGTTTACGATGTCGGTGGATGATTTTATTATTTCGTATTTTGTCACCGGAGGCGGAGTGAAAAACCTGAGCATCACGGTCTACACGATGAGCAAGCGTGTCAATCCGAGTATCAATGCAATTTCAACACTGGTGGTTGTGATCATCACGCTGGTTCTGCTCGTGATCAATCTGGCTCCGATTGTGATAGCGAAAAAAGAGAAGAAGACAGAAATCAGCAGAAAGAAGCAGGCAGTGCCGATTGCGGTGGCAGTAGTCGTTGCAGCAGTACTTGTGCTTGTGGCACGTCTTGGAAATAAAACGTCAACGCTTCCATATGCCGGGCAGACACTGCACGTGTATAACTGGGGTGAGTATACAGGAGAGAATATTCTGCGGGAATTTGAAGAAAAAACCGGTGCCAAGGTTGTAATGGAAAATTTTGATTCGAACGAGCAGATGTATATCAAGGTGGCGAACGGAGAGACGTATGATATTCTGGTGCCGAGTGATTATATGATTCAGCGTCTGATTCAGGAGGGATATCTGCAGAAGCTTGATCACAGTAAGCTGAACTGTATGGATAAGCTGTCAGAGGATGTTCTGGGATTGCCGTACGATCCAGATAATGAATACTCGATTCCATATTTCTGGGGAACGGTCGGAATTGTATATGATAAAACGAAGGTTGATCTGGAGGATCTGGAGCGGGAAGGCTTTGCTATTTTCCTTGACCAGAAGTATAAGGGCCAGATTTATCTGTATGATTCAGAGCGGGATTCCTTTATGATGGCCTTAAAGACGCTTGGCTATTCGATGAATACGGAAGATGAGACGCAGCTGCAGGAGGCATATGAATGGCTGGTAAACTGCGTGCAGACGATGTCACCGGAGATCGTAACGGATGAGATCATTGATAATATGGCTCAGGGGCGCAAGGCACTTGGCCTGATTTATTCCGGAGATGCCAGCTACGTCATGGCAGAAAATGAAAATATGGGTTACTATTTGCCGGAGAGCGGTACCAATCTCTGGTCAGACGCTATGGTAATTCCGGCGAATGCAAAAAATCCGGATCTGGCACATGAATTCATTAATTTCGTCAGTGATTATGACGGCGCTTATGACAACTCAAGCTTTGTAGGATATACGTCTCCAAATCAGGAGGTAATGGATACGCTTTCCGGAGAAGGCGGAGAGTATGAGGGAATTGATGCTTACGTACCGCGCTCAGGCAACCAAAACGATGAGGTATTTGAGTACAATGAGAATACAAGAAAGCTGATTGCGAATCTGTGGAGCAAGGTCAAGATTGCGGCAAGCAATGCAAGCTAAGCTTTGCTGCCGGAGGGAGTTTGCAGGAAAAGCCTCAAAAATTGCAAGCTCAAAGTGCAGTCAAATCATAAGGTAAAGCAGGACAGCCGGAACATCGGAGGACAGAAGCGAGGTTCTGGCTGCCATAAAAGGAGTGCAGATGATAAAAAATATTATTTTCGATATCGGAAATGTACTGGCAAGCTTTCGACCAAAAGCAGTGCTGGAAGAGATGGGGCTTGAGGAAGCGGAAGTAAATGCGATCCTTAGCGCAACCGTGCGCGGTCCATACTGGAGAGAGCTGGATCGGGGTGTGATGGAGGAAGCGGATGTGATTGCAGCAATGCGGGAGTGTGTACCGCATCCATATCTGGCTGATTTTGACCATTTTTTTGCCGAGGAGACAGGAAAAATTGTCCAGTCGTTTCCGTATGCGGCTGACTGGCTGAAGGATTTGAAGGAGCGGGGCTATCGCGTGTATCTGCTCTCAAATTACCCGGCCCGGCTGTTTGAAATCCACAGTCAACATTTTACATTTCTGCGGTATACGGATGGGAAAATCGTATCCGGTTATGTGAAATGCATCAAACCGGATGAACGGATCTATCGTTGTCTGCTGGAAACCTACAGCTTAAATCCGCAGGAGTGTGTTTTTCTTGACGACCTGGCCGAAAACGTGGAAGGAGCAGAAAGGCTTGGAATCCACGGGATCTGGTTCAGGGGATATGAGGATGCAAGTGTCAAGCTGGAGAAAGTGCTGGCGAAGACAGAGTAAAAACCTCTGATGCGAAAGGCTGTCTGATGGAAAAATAAAGCAGAAAACAGAGAAAGAAAAGGGCACAGGTTCCGTGAATGAAAATGGAACCTGCGCCCTTATATTATTTATATAGTTTTTAATCTTCCTTCTTTTCCGGCAGATCCAGCTTGATGTGTACATCAGAGAGCTGCTTCGGATCGACTGCTGACGGTGCGCCCATCATGACATCCTGTGCCGTCTTGTTCATCGGGAACGGGATGATCTCGCGGATGCTGTCCTCACCGGCAAGCAGCATGACCATACGGTCTACGCCAGGAGCGATACCTGCGTGTGGCGGAGCGCCGTAGCAGAATGCGTTGTACATAGCCGGGAATTTTGCCTTCACATCGTCTTCACCAAGACCAACAAGCTTAAATGCCTCGACCATGATCTCCGGATCGTGGTTGCGGACTGCACCGGAAGAGAGCTCTACGCCATTGCAGACCAAATCGTACTGATATGCATAGATATCGAGCGGATCTTTGTTTTCGAGTGCGTCGAGACCGCCCTGCGGCATGGAGAACGGGTTGTGACAGAATTCCAGCTCACCGGATTCCTCACCGATCTCATACATCGGGAAGTCCACGATCCAGCAGAACTCATAGCAGTCAGTCTTCATATGACCCTCTGCAGCAGCGCCGAGGTATTTGCGGAGTACACCGGCTGTCTTCTGGGCAGCCTGCTTTTTGCCTGCGCATACGCCGACAAAATCGCCATTTTTCAGTCCGAGAGCTTCCTTGACTGCATCTGCGCGCTCCTGAAGGAACTTTGCGATGCCGCCGGTCAGAGCGCCGTTTTCATCGACCTTGAACCAGTAAGCCTTGTTTCCGGACTGTACTTCAATATCAGCCATCATCTTATCGATGACTTTTCTTGTGCCCTTGAAGCCGTCTGCCTTGACTGCCTTGATGACAGCGCCCTCAAACGGTCCGAATCCGCAGTCCGCCATGCACGCGGTTGCGTCCTGCACGGTGAGGTCGATGCGCAGATCCGGCTTGTCCGTACCGTAAGTCTCCATCGCGTCATTGTAGGAGATGCGGCGGAACGGAGCGCGGGAAGCGGTCTTATAGGTGCCGAATTTTTCAAATACCGGCGGAAGCACGTCCTCAAGTACGGCGAAAACGTCTTCCTGGGAAGCAAATGCCATCTCCATATCGAGCTGATAGAATTCTCCCGGAGAACGGTCTGCACGTGCGTCCTCATCGCGGAAGCACGGTGCGATCTGGAAATAACGGTCAAAACCGGAGGTCATCAGCAGCTGTTTGAACTGCTGCGGAGCCTGCGGCAGTGCATAAAACTTACCAGGATGATTTCTGGACGGAACAAGATAGTCTCTTGCGCCCTCCGGAGAAGAGCAGGTCAGAATCGGAGTGGTGATCTCCAGGAATCCGTGCTCCATCATGCTGCGGCGCAGCTCTGCGACAACGTTGCAGCGAAGAACGATTTTCTCCTTGACAGCCGGGTTGCGCAGATCCAGATAACGGTATTTCAGACGGGCATTCTCGTCTGCTTCCTTGGAACGGTTGATCTCAAACGGAAGCTCGTTGTAGATACATTTTCCGAGTACGGTGATTTTGGTCGGAACCACTTCGATTTCACCGGTCGGAAGATTCGGGTTTTTGCTGGAGCGCTCACGTACGACGCCGGAGACGGAGATCGTGGACTCTGTATTGACACCGGCGATCTGCTCCATCATTTCTTCGGTCTCAATGACAATCTGCGTGGTCCCGTAGAAGTCACGCAGAATCAAAAAGCCGAGATTCTTGCTTACTCTTCGTAAATTTTCATACCAGCCTGCGAGCGTTATCTCTTTGCCTGCATCGCAAAGACGAAGTTCACCGCAGGTATGTGTTCTTGACTGTGTCATGGTATACCATCCTTTGCTTTAGCTTTTCTCAAGTATCTCATTATACTCTGCATGCGCTGTTTTTGCAACCAAAAGACGGTCAGACGCTCTCAAATTCTTCAACAATTTCGCGGGACGGAGCCGGTGTGAGCAGGCTGAATACGACGATCGCGACGCAGGAACACAAAAATGCCGGGAGCAGCTCATAGATTGAGAGGATTCCGCCCATCGGAGCGATGAGATATTTCCAGACAAAGACCATGATACCGCCGGTCAGCATGCCTGCAAGTGCGCCGGCACGGTTCGTCCGTTTCCAGAAAAGAGAAAAGAGGACGATCGGTCCGAAGCTGGCACCGAAGCCTGCCCATGCGAAGGAAACAATCTTAAATACAGAGGAATTCGGATCGCGGGCAAGGAAAACACCGACCACTGCAATGGCGATAACAGTCAGACGTGCCAGAACCATGGAAGATTTCCTCGAGAGCTTTACGCCGAGGCAGTCACCGATCAAGTTGTGGGAAACGCTGGAGGCCGCTGCGAGAAGCTGGGAATCCGCGGTTGACATCGTGCAGGCAAGAATACCGGAGAGAATCAGACCGGCCATGATAACAGCGAGTACGCCATGGTTGGAGAGCAGCAGTGCCACTTTGATAATCAGGGTTTCAGACTCTGAAGAACCGTTTAAGACGGAAATGACACCAGCCTTTGACATGCTGTAGCCGATGATTCCGATAAAGATAGCGACAAACATGGAGATGACAACCCATACAGTAGCGATCCGTCTGGACAGCTTCAGCTTGTTTTCATTCTCAATGCCCATGAAGCGAAGCAGAACATGCGGCATACCGAAATAGCCAAGTCCCCAGGCCAGCGTGGAAGCGATTGTCAGGGCGCTGTATGGAGTGGCTGAACCGGTAGATACGTCGTGAGTGGCAAACATACTCATGTATCCAGCCAGATTCTCGGCATTCGTAAGTACGACATCCAGTCCGCCTGCCTGGCTGATGCCGAAGAAGACAACAATCAGCAGTGCAAGTGTCATGACGATACTCTGAATGAGGTCCGTTGTGCTCGCTGCGAGAAAGCCGCCGAGCGCGGTGTAAGCGACAATGATCACAGCGCTGAAAAGCATTGCCGGAATATACGGGATATCAAACAGAGTGGAAAAGAGCTTTCCGCAGGCAGCAAAGCCGGATGCGGTGTACGGCACGAAAAAGATCACAATCAGAATCGCGGAGATTGCCATCAGCACGTGGCTCTTATCGTGGTAGCGGTTGGAGAAAAACTCCGGCAGCGTGATCGCGTTTCCGGCCTTGACGGTGTAGCGGCGCAGTCTTTTTGCGACGATTAGCCAGTTCAGATACGTACCGATCGCCAGACCGATGGCGGTCCAGCCTGCATCGGCAATGCCGGAGAGATAAGCGACGCCCGGCAGACCCATCAGAAGCCAGCTGCTCATGTCGGAAGCCTCGGCACTCATTGCGGTTACGATCGGTCCGAGCTTGCGGCCGCCTAAGAAAAAGTCGCCGACGTCATTTGTCTTTTTGGAACAGTAGTATCCGATCGCGATCATAAATAATAGATAAGCAATGATCACGATCAGGATTCCGGTGATAGAAGCGTTCATAAATTTTTTCCTCCTCATGTATAAACTGTTCCCCTGAAATTTTCCTGTAAACAGCGGATACAGAAAAATTTCAGGGAACATCTTCGGGCAGCTTTCATACTGCCGCATTTCCGCGAGTATACCACGAAAAAAAACAGACTACAATACAGAACAAAGTTCATATCTAAAATAGAATAAAAATAATATAAAGCAGAAAAAACATGGAAAATAAAAGAAAAAATGAACAGGAAGAAAAATAGACTAAAATAAATACCAATTAAAAAATAAATAGAAAAAAACGCCCGTAATGGATGAGTACAGGCGTAATCAAAGAGCGATACAAAGAAGAATTGTACGGGAAGAGCAGGCATTTCAGAAAAAATCCCGGTGTCAGGCCGGTTCCGCTTTGATCTTTGAAAGAAAGAGCGGCATCATGCGGTCTCCATAGCTGCGCAGGGAGTATTCTCCGCCGCAGATGCACCAGTCATAGAGCAGGGCGCGCTCTGAGATCGCGTACAGCTTGACCAGATCATTGACGGTAAAATCCGTGCGAAATTCGCCGCTTTCCTGCCCGGCGAGGCAGATCCGCCGCAAAAGCCGGTAATAAAAACGGCTGCGGTCAAGCAAATGGCGCTCTCCTCTTGTGATGAGCTGGGTGGAGAGCAGTCGGGACAGCAGATCAATCGCGATCGTATTTTCAATCATGGTGAACAGCTCCTGGTTCAGAAAGATGAGCTGTTCAAAACACGTTTCAAAACGCGCAAGCTGCGGCTCCAGCTCCTCGTATTTTTCATCAAAGAGGAAGGAAAGCGATTCGAGAAGCGCATCTTTCCCATCGAAATAATGGTAAAAAGAACCCTTCGAAGTACCGGATTCGAGGATGATCTCTTCCAGTGTTGTCTCTTCATATCCCTGTTCGTAAAACAGCTTCCAGGCTGCGGCAATGATCTTGCTTTTGGTATTGCGCGGCTTTTTTTTGCTCATGGTAAATTCCTTTCTATAATAAATGTCAGAATCAGTGTAATCGAAAAAAGGAAAAATGAAAACAGGAAAGTACAGAAAAATAAAAATTATGTGCAATCGTTTCGCTTATCCGTGTTTCAGGAACAACGAATTAAGGAAATATAAAAGAAAACAGGGATAAAAAAAGATATAATGGCAGAGTTGGCAGCGGATGAAATGCTTATATATGTTTTACGAGAAGCACACGAGGAGAAAATTTCAGGATAAGCGATGCAGTGTGATACCTTAGCGTGTGAAAAAGAGAAATGATATTCTGGAATACGAGTTGGGAGGAAAAGCAGGTGGAAAGACGGGAAAATCCATATGATTCGATAAAAAAACGGAAAAAGGAAGAGGATTTTGTGAAAAAACCGACGAATTCATATGGAGTGGATGGAAAAAGAGCCGAGGAAAAAACAGGAACACGGAGACGATATGAGCCGGGAGATATGGGACAGAATCGTTACGAGCCGGGAAATATGAGACAGGATCGGTATGAACAGGGAAACAGCAGGAAAGGAAGATATCAGGATGGGGAACGGCGTAATGTACGGCGGGAGCGCATGACAGAGGAAGAGCGGATGCGGCGCAGGCGTGCACTTCGCCGAAAGCGGGAGCAGCAAAGACGAAGAAGACTGATCGCGGCGGCAGCGGTGGCAGTGCTTGTGCTTGGAGGAGGCGCAGTGGGGATCGTGCATTATGTATTGCGTGATGTACAGACTGCAAATGTCGGGCTTTCGGCAAATAGCGGACAGGCTGGAAGCGATGGGACGATTACGGGAAGCCTGCAGGGAAACGGAGCGGGAAATGCGGCGGCATCCGATGATGGAAGCGGTGCAGCAGGAGACGGAACTGATTCAGCATCAGACGGGAATGGCACAGCAGCCAGACCTGATACGAACGGAACGGACATTTCATTTTCCGAGATCGCGCAGCTGGATACCCTGAACAGCCCATATGCGATTTTGATGGATGCTTCGACCGGAGAAGTCCTTGCGGAGCAGAATGCGGACACTCAGATGTATCCGGCATCGATGACGAAGATGCTGACGGCAGTTACGGCGATGGAGAGCGTGAGCAGTCTGGATGAGACAGTCACAATGCCGTATGAGATTTATGCTGCGCTGTATGAGGAAGGGGCATCGATGGCCGGATTTGAGGCCGGGGAGCAGGCGAGTGTCCGTCAGCTTCTCTACGGTGTGATTCTGCCGTCCGGCGCGGAGTGCTGTATCACACTGGCAGATTTGATTGACGGTTCGGAGAGCGCATTTGTGCAGCGGATGAATGAAAAGGCGCAGGAGCTTGGCATGAGCAGCACGCATTTTGTGACGTGCACCGGATTGCATGATGCGCAGCATTACTCTACCGTCAGAGATATCGCAGTGCTTCTGCAGTATGCGCTGCAAAGCAGTGATTTCCGGGAAATCTTTACAGCGCACAGCTACAGCGTGGCGCCGACCGCGCAGCACCCGGAAGGCTTTACATTTTACAGCACGATGTTCCAGAGCCTCGGAGATGCGTCTGTGACCGGAGGTGAGATTCTTGGCGGAAAGACCGGCTACACGGAGGAGGCAGGACTCTGCCTGGCCAGTCTTGCACAGGTGAACGGAAGAGAGTACATTCTCGTGACCGCAGGAGCGCCGGGCAGTCATGACACAGAACCGTTGCATACGATCGACGCGAAAGCGGTATACAATCGGATTGGAGAAGCTACAAAAAATTAATCTGACCATTGCAGTTTAGGGAGTGCAGGTATCTACTAAAATAGATATGCCTGCGCTCCCTTTTTCGTTTTTTGACAGGGATAGCAGAAGCTGGAATTTTATTATTGGGATGCGAGCAGAGAAATATAAGAATCCGGACATGAATTCGACATATTTATAAAGTATAATCGTTGCAGTCTATGTGAAATGAATTTTAAGCGAGTCGGGTGCTCAACTGCTAATGGTCAGTGTGTAATGGACTGTATTGCAGGCGAGATAAATTCATCCATGGAAGAGGTATGAGATTGATTGTAAATGGTGGGTTTTGATAGAAAGGCAAAAGTGGGTACATGGCGTAGTAAAGGGTATATGTAATGGGATTATGGCCGCGAATGGCGGTGGAAATAGAAAGAGCGGAGGACAGGATATGAATGACGAAGAATATTATGCCTTTATACGGCCGTATGAGGATGCGCGGCAGATGATGCTGACGCGGCTGGATGTGTTGAATCATACGCTGTATCAGGCGACGGATGGACATCCGATTCACAATATTCAGGAACGGATCAAGAGCAAGAGCAGTATTGAGGGGAAGCTGATCCGAAAAAATAAAGAGGTTACGGTGGATAATGCGAAGGATTATCTGCAGGATATTGCAGGAATCCGCGTAATCTGTTATTTTGTAGATGATGTCTACAATCTGGTCAGTATTTTGAAGCAGCAGAGCGACCTGATTATGATTCGGGAGCGGGATTATATCGCAAATCCGAAACCGAACGGCTATCGGAGCTTTCATCTAATCGTGGGGGTACCGGTGTATTGTCTGGATGGCATGGAGTATTTTCCGGTTGAAATTCAGTTCCGTACACTTTCGATGGATTTCTGGGCGAGCATGGAGCATCGGGTTTCCTATAAAAAGAATCGTGACGACCGGGAGAGGCTCACAGAAGAGCTGCGCAATTACGCGGATATGCTGGTAAAGATCGAGAAGCGGTTTGAAGTCTATAATGAAAATGGAAAAATTTCGGCGGAGGGTGCTGCCGAAAGCGAGTAATCAGGACAGAAGATCCGGACTATGGAGATTGGAAAAGCAATGGAAGAAATACAGGAAACATCAGAGACCAGGGCGGAACAAAACGATCAGAAATTCAGAACTACGAAGCAGGAAACACTGCGTCTTCAGGCTGCGCTTACCGGTTTTTTTGAGGAAGACGAGTACGTGACGGCAAAGCAGAAAGAGGCATATGCAGCATATCTGAAAAAACGGATTCGCCCTGCGCTGCAGGCGCTTTTAAAGGAAAACGGGATCGATGAGATCAAGATGCTGAATGAGATGGGCTGGTTTGGAGCGGAAATTCTGGAGGAGCTGATCGTGAGGGCACAGGAGGAAGGGCGGCTTTCGGCGGTGATTCGGCTGATGCGTATAAAGGCAGCGAAGTACGGATATCGGGATCGGGATTTTGAGATTTAACCGAGGCAGGCAGTGAAGCAAACGCGGAATATTCGCTTTGATTGGAGTCGGTCAAGTTCTCTGCGGGAATTGAGAGAAACAATATGATTTTGAGATATTAGTTATGAGATTATTTGTTTTGATTAAAACGAAGTAAATTCTTTGACAGGTAGCAGGGAACAATACGTCGTGGCAGAAATGACAGATATTAGAGCCGTGGCGGAGATGAGAGAAGTCAGAAAATAAATTCGTGGAAAAATCGCATGAGAAGAATGAACCCGCGAAGATAATTTGAGAGAAAGAGTGGAAATGGAAGAAAAAAAGAGTGAACACAGCATAAAGAAGACAGCAGATGCATCGAAAGAGCGCCTCGGACTGCGTATCCTGAACTACTGCCGCAGTGAGCTGTATGCACAGTATCCGCAGATGGATCTTGCAGTTGCGGCACTTTCGGGGATACCATCCAAACGGACAGAGACGGTCGGAACAGATGGCAGCAGTCTCTTTTTTTTGCCTGATTTTCTGATCAAAGCGTATGCAGAGAATCCGCAGATGATTCTGCGAGGTTATTTTCATCTGCTGCTGCATTGCCTGTATTTTCATCTGCAAAGACCGCCACAGTGTGAAGAGCGGCTGTGGAATTTGGCGTGCGATATTGCAGTGGAGCAGATTGTGGAGCGAGAAATAAAAAAATGGGGAAATAGATATCACTTTAACAGCTGGAACGAAGAACGGCGGGAAGCAGGTGAGAAACATTTAACTTGGAAATGCGAGAAAACAAAAAGTCCAATTGAAGAAAAAAATGAAAAGAGCAGTCAGGCTACGAATGCAAATCAGCAAAGGAATGAAAAAAGCAATTTAAGCAAGGAAAAGGATTACCAAAGTATAAAAAAAGATCCAAATTTAAGATGGTCGCAGGCAGAAAAAATGAAAGAGATAGAAGAAATTCGCGGCTATGTATGGCAGCAGTTCACAGGGCATGCGGCATCCGCGCAGGCAGTTTATGAATCACTGCAGGATGCCGTATTTCCATATGCGATCGAGCAGATGGAGGAAGCTTTTTGCTTCGATGACCACAGTCTGTGGAAGATTCCGGAGGAACAGCAGGCGGAAGTTCGCAGAAAATGGGAGAAGATCCGAAAAGAATCCGGGAGCGGGGGAAGCCGCATGGGCGGTACGTCGGCAGGCAGCGGGAACGGAAATTTTCAGGAGACGCTGGAGATAGCGAAAAAAAGCAGAGGAGATTACCGGAAATTCCTGCGGCAGTTTGCGGTGCTGCGGGAGGAACTGAAGCTGGATCAGACGAGCTTTGACTATATTTATTATAGCTATGGGATGGAGCATTATGGCAATATTCCGCTGATTGAGCCGCTGGAATACAGTGAGGTAAACCGGCTGGAGGAGCTTGTGATTGCAATCGATACGTCTGGCTCGTGCACCTCTAAGATGGTGGAGCAGTTTCTGGCGGAGACATATGGGATACTTTCCGAAAAGGAAAATTTTTTTGAAAAGATGAATGTCTATCTGATCCAGTGTGACTGCTGCATTCAGAATGTAAAGCACATCACGTCGCGCAGTGACTGGGAGATGTGCGGAAAATGTGTGGAGATACATGGGCGCGGAGGCACAGATTTCCGGCCGGTATTTGGGTATATAGAAAAGCTGAAGCAGAAACGGGCGCTTAAAAATCTAAGAGCGCTGATTTATTTTACGGACGGAGACGGCATTTACCCGGAACAGCGGCCGGAATATGAGACGGCGTTTGTTTCGCTTGGAAAAAGCAAACGGCAGATTTATACTCCGGACTGGGTGTGGCGGATGTATATCTGAACAGGTTTACTTATGATAAAGATTATGAGCAAGCCGCGAAGCGGACTTGGAATATCGTCGTTGATTTATAAGTAAGGAAAGCTTGCTTACGAAGGTGGTTTTGAAGTATTATAAGAAAGAACTGTTTGCGGAATCTTGTAGGGGAGGAAAAATATGCTGACTTATCACAGCACAACAGAATCAGAAAAATATGAAATTGCAGCGTGGAATTACGACGGTGATTATGCCATTTATAATCTCAAACCATATGAGGAACAGAAGAAAACACACTCTGGGCTTGTAAATGAGAAGAATCTTTTTTATTCTTTTTATGATGATAAAACGTTGGTTGGTTTTATCAATCTCTATGAGGAGGAGACGGAAGTTTTCTTTGGGATCGGAGTGCTGCAGCAAAGGATACGGACAGGAGATGGCAAAGACGGCGAGAGAACTGTCTGCGCAGCTCTTCCCGGAAAAAGGGCTGTATCTGAAGTACGGACATGAAATAAAAGGGCAGTTCGGTGTTATGAAAAGGCAGGATTTCATGTCGCAGGAGCTCCGATTGTTCAGACGACCGGATCAGGCGAAGAGGAATTTTACCGCATGGAGGCGGAAAAATAACAGAAGCCAGAGGATAACCGGCGGCGTGCTGCCCAAAGAAATGAATGGTTTACTGAAAGGATATCATGAATATACAGGATGCAAAAGAAGAGATTATCCATACGCTGCAGGCGTATCACAGAAAAGACGCGGCGGGAAATTACTGTTTTCCGGTGACACGGCAGCGGCCGATTCTGCTGATGGGACCTCCGGGAATTGGAAAAACGGCCATCATGGAGCAAATTGCAGCGCAGTGCGGCATCGGACTCGTCGCTTATACGATCACACATCACACAAGACAGAGTGCGGTCGGTCTGCCGAAGATTGTGACAAGAACGTATGACGGGCAGGAAGTAAGCGTGACGGAGTACACGTTAAGTGAGATCATTGCCTCGGTGTACGACTGCATGGAACGGACCGGAAAAAGGGAGGGAATCCTTTTTATCGATGAGATTAACTGTGCATCCGAGACGCTGGCGCCTACGATGCTGCAGTTTCTGCAGAATAAAAAATTCGGAAGCCACAAAGTGCCGGAGGGCTGGATGATCGTCGCAGCGGGAAATCCACCGGAATATAATAAATCGGTTCGTGAGTTTGATATTGTGACGCTTGACCGTGTGCGTCGGCTGGATTTGGAGCCGGATCTGGAAGCGTGGATGGCGTACGCCTGGGAGCAGGAGGTGCATGGAGCAATCCTTTCCTATCTGAATCTGAAAAAGGATCGCTTTTATCAGATCCATGCGGACGGAGAAGAAAAGCAGTTTGTGACGGCGCGCGGCTGGGAGGATCTTTCGGAGATATTGAAAAATTATGAGGCGATTGGTGTGTCGTGCGGACCGGAACTGGTGGGCCAGTATCTGCAGGAGCCGGAGACGGCGCGTGAATTTGCCGCTTATTATCAGCTGTATCAGAAATATGGGATGGATTATGGAATACGGGAAATTCTGGATGGCGTGATTGCACCGGAAAAAGAGAGCGGGGCGCTTTACCGGCAGAGGGCAGAAATGGCCAAAAGCGCAGGCTTTGAAGAGCGGTGCACGGTAATCAATCTGCTGCTCGATGGTCTGTCGGAGACATTCGGATCGTTTGCCTGGCTGGATGACAGGGCGGTGAAAACGCAGGAGACGTTAAAACAGATGAAAAAGGAACTGGAGCAGGAAACGGATCTCGAATATTTAGAAACATTTGTGGAAAAGAAACGGCAGCAGCTTCAGGTGAAAATACAGATGGAGCTTGGCACACAGCGGGAGCTGCGCCTGGAGCGGGAAGTCCTTGGGCTGCTTGAATTTTACCAAAATGAGGTGAAACTGGCGCATCTTCGAACGAAAGAAGAGGGAATGGAGTGGATTACGCAGCTCTTCAAGGAGACGGTGCAGCAGAGAATGGACGCACTTCAAAGAGGAAAAATGCAGCTCGCGAACGCATTCCGTTTTACCGCCGACTGCTTCGGGGAGGATCAGGAGATGATCCTGCTGGTTTCGGGCCTTACGAAAAATCGCCGCGCGATGGATTTTATCCGGGTGCATGGATGTCCGGAGTATTTAAAGTACGGCGAGGTGCTGGTGCCGGAGCGAGTAGAAACGCTGCGGGAGGCGTGCCTTAAGCAGCTGTGGCAGCAGTAACTCGAGTCGTGAGATACAATAAGATATCATAATAGTGGGGATGAGATTGATTTTAACCGAATCAGGCAAGCCCCCTGCTTCAATTGTACAAAGCAATAAGCAGTAGGTTATGAACAAGAAGTGAAGCAGACCTGAAATAGCTGCTTTGCCCTGTGCTTGGCAAAAATTGCGGCATTTATGGGTGGAAAGAAAGTCAGAAACGTGAGAAGTAAGAAAGAGGAACAAATGTTATGAATATTATCAACATCGAACATATCAGCAAAATTTTTGGGGATAAAGTTATTTTTCAGGATGCTTCCTGTGGAATCCAGAGGGGAGACAAAATCGGAATTATCGGAATCAATGGAACCGGAAAGACTACATTTTTAAATATTCTGGCAGGAAAAGAGGATACGGACGAGGGCGGAGTGGTGCGCCAGAGCGGCATTCGTCTTGCCTACCTGACTCAGCACCCGGAATATGCGAAGGATGACACGGTGCTGTCTTTTGCGTGCAAAGATACGGACGAGTCGGACTGGCAGGCAATGAGCGAGGTGAAAAGTATTTTAAACCGCCTTGGTTTTACGGACTATGAGGAGAAGATGGAACATCTCTCCGGCGGGCAGAAGAAAAAAGCGGCGCTCGCAAGAACACTGGCCGGAAAATTTGACGTCCTTTTGCTGGACGAGCCGACAAACCATCTGGATGAAGAGATGCTTCAGTGGCTGGAAGATTATCTGAATCGTTTTAAGGGAACGGTGATCATGGTAACGCATGACCGGTACTTTCTGGATCGCGTCAGCAACCGGATTCTGGAAATTTCGCACGGAAGCATTTACAGCTATGAGGCGAATTATTCCAAATTTCTGGAGCTGAAAGCACAGCGCGAGGAAATGGAGCTTGCCAGTGAGCGGAAGCGCCAGAGTATTCTGCGCATCGAACTGGAGTGGGCAAAACGCGGCTGCCGCGCGCGTACCACGAAGCAGCATGCCAGACTTGACCGCCTGGAGGCGCTGAAAAACGAAAGTGCGCCGACAGCCGATGCGGTGACAGAGCTTGACAGCGTGGAGACACGCATGGGCAAAAAGACGGTGGAGCTGCATCATGTGACGAAGAGCTACGGAGATAAAAAGCTGATCGAAGACTTTAATTATATTCTGCTGAAAAATCAGCGCCTCGGCATCATTGGGCCGAACGGCTGCGGAAAGTCGACACTTTTGAAACTGATTGCCGGAAAAATTCAGCCGGATGAGGGAGAGGTGGAGACCGGAGAGACGATCAAAATGGGATATTTTGCGCAGGATGTGCCGGATATGGGCAGCAATCAGCGCGTGATCGATTATATCCGTGATATCGCAGAGTATGTGCCGACGCGCGACGGAAAAATCACAGCCTCTCAGATGCTGGAACGTTTTCTGTTTACGCCGGATATGCAGTATGCACCGGTATCAAGGCTCTCAGGCGGCGAGAAAAAGCGGCTGCATCTGCTCAGCATCCTGATGCAGGCACCGAATTTTCTGGCACTCGACGAGGTGACGAATGATATTGATATTCCGACGATGGCAATTCTGGAGGATTATCTGACGTCATTTTCCGGAATCATCGTAGCAGTATCGCATGACCGCTATTTTCTGGACAACATCGTAGACCGCATCTTTGCATTTGACGGAGAAGGGCATTTGCAGCAGTATGAGGGCGGATATACGGATTATCTGGAGGCAAAGAAAGCAAGAGAAGCGGCTTCTGAAAACGCGGTTGGAGCGGCAAAGCAGGGAATGGCCTCAAAAGCCGGAAGTACGACTGGAGCAGCTGGAGATGCACCGGCGAATTCGTCTCAGTCCTCTGCAAAAGATTGGAAACAGAACCGCCCGGTCAAACTGAAATTTACGTATAAGGAACAGCGCGAGTACGAGACGATTGACGACGAGATTGCGAAGCTGGAAGAAAAGGTCAGCACATTGGATGCAGATATCCTCGCCAACGCGACGAATTCCGGAAAGCTGAACGAGCTGACAAAGGAAAAAGTGCAGGCGGAGCAGGAGCTGGAGGAGAAGATGGACCGTTGGGTGTACCTGAATGATCTGGCAGAGAAAATCGCGGCACAGAAATGAACGATAAAAAGTCAGTGAAAAAGTCCTATAAAAAATTTAAAATTATGCTTGACAATTTCGCCAATGCATTGTATACTCTTATCGTTGCTTGAGAGAAAAGAAAAGTAATTCGATAAGAGATGCGGGTGTAGTTCAATGGTAGAACATCAGCCTTCCAAGCTGAATACGTGGGTTCGATTCCCATCACCCGCTTTTTTCATGCCCTGAAATAAGTGCTGCAGGAAAAAATACTTTTATCTGGTATTCCTGAAAAAAGAAATTTACCATCTCCCGGATGAATTTACGATTCATACGGGATTAGAACAAGAAATAGAAAAACAGAATAAAAAAATAGAATGAAAAGAATGAAAAGAATGAAATAAGAAAGAGAAGTTCCAGATTCATGATCGCATGAATCAGAGAACTTCTCTTTTTGATTTAACCGAATCAAGCAAGTCCCCTGCGGGGTTGCTCGGAGCAATAAGCAGTGGGTAGGGACTTGCCTGTATCATAAGTAAGGCAAGCTTACTTACGATGGAGGTTATGCGCAAGTAGCGAAGCGGATTGCGAATATCCGCTTTGCCACGTTACTGTGCAGCATTCGTCTCACTTTTCGTTTCCGTCGCAGCAAGGCTGCTCTCATCCAGAATATCCTTCAGCTCGTTGATCATTTCCTCGTCCTTCAGGCGAAAACGTACTTCCACTCGTCTGGAGGCATCCATGTCGACTTCGCCGTCTGTATAGACGGGATTGCTCATAGAGTGACCGTTGGAGGTCAGCTTTTCTTTGAGGCTTGAAAGTTCGTCGGCAGTCAGGTAACTGTCAGCATTTGCAAAGAGGTAATCCGCTACCGCGAGGGCGCGGGCCTGGGAGAGCTGCAGGTTGTAGAGGTAATCGCCGCTCGTGTCGGTGTAGCCGTCGATACTGAGCTCGGCAAGATAATCCTGATACTGAGGCTCCATCAGCACCTTGCAGTAGAGCGGGAGAACTTCACCGAGCATCTGGATACCCTCGTCGGTCAGCTCACTCTCGTTGTAGCCGAAGAGGACGTTGGAATCGAGTGCGATCGAGCCGGTCGCCTCATCAATGACGACGTTTAAATTGTGCTCATCAAATTGCTTTTTCAACGCGGCGATTAGGTCAGCTTTGACACCGATGATCTGCTCGATCTTTTTCTGCTGCTCGGCCATCAGCGTTTCCTGCTCCTCAAGGGCGGCCTGCTGAGACTGCATCAGCGCATTTTTTTCGTCGAGTTCCTTCTGCTGGCTGGCGACGAGCGCTTCCTGCGCCTCCAGATCCTTCTGTTGGGAGAGAACGAGCGCGCTCTTTTCGTCGAGTTCATCCTGCTGGCTTGCAACGAGAGCGGTTTGCTTGTCCAGATCATCCTGCTGGCTGGCAATGAGTGCGCTCTGCTCATCGAGTGCTGCCTGCTTGGCGTTCAGCTCACTTTCCCGCTGCTGCAGTTCAAGCTGCAGCTGGCTCTGGGTCTGCTGATGTGCCGCCTCCTCCTGGAGTTTTTCCTGATAATTTTTCTGTGCCTCCATGAAAGAGATGCACATGACGAGGACAAAGAGGAGAAGAAGCCCGGCCATCATATCAGAATAAGAACGCCAGATGTTGTGGCGGTCATAATTTCTTTTGCGTTTTGAATACATGGAACATCATCCTTTCTGGATAGAACCGGATCAGACAAGGGCTGTCTGACACCTTAAAACTGCGGCCGGTTTATTTCTTTCGGCGGCGGAACAGTACCGGCTGATCCATTTTTCTGGAAAGCTCATCCAGCTTTGCAAGCGTGCGCTCGAGCATTTCCGCTGTCTGTTCGGAGGTGTCTTCGTCTGAGGATGGAAGCGACTGCTCATGCTGGATTTTCTGCAGCTGCTCGGAGATTTTTGCAAGCTGCAGGCGCATCTCGGCGGAGGACTGCACCGGTCCCATTTTTGCGATCTGATCGGAATAGCCCTTGATCTCCTCACTGTTTTTCTCCCAGATTTCAGAAAATTTTTCAATCGTCTGATACATGAAACGAATGTAATCCTGATAAGCCTCTTTCTGCTCCTGATTGACGCGGGAGGCATTTGTCTGTGCCTCGGCAAGCTTTTCAACGGAGTCCGTGAGGTAATTCTGTGTCTGCGTCATGGAATCCTGCAAGGAACCAAGCGTTTTCTGAATGCGCATGATCGTGCGGTCCATGAAATCCGTGTAGCTGGCTTGTGTTTTTGTCAGTTCCTCGACGGTTTTGCTGATCTGGTTGAAATCGGAGAGCAGCTCGGTGCGCATCTGACGGGTAACGGTGTTGCAGACGTTGGTGAGAAGCTCTTCCTGACTGCTGGTAAAGGTATCCGCCACCTGCTGGAAGCCCTCAGTCATCCGGGCAAAGGCCGGTGTAATCGCCTGCTCAAAGCTGGCAGCCATCTGCTCGACGAAAATGCCGGTCAGATCGTGGACCATATCCTCCTGTGATTTCTGCTGGGAGAGCAGTTTGCCGAGTGAGTCGACCTCATAAGGAGGCTGCACATGAAGGTAATAGGCATCCAGAAATTCTTCAACGCGTGCGGACAGGTTGGAAAACTCACTGCGCAGGTTGAAGGAAAAGGAGAGTGAGAGTGCGATTCCGTAGATGGAGGTAATGAAAGCCACCTTGATACCGTTGATCAGCGGGGTGACGGAACCGGCCATCTGCTCATAACCGGACGGATCAAACTCACGCAGTCCCATAACAAGGCCGACGAAGGTGCCGAGAATACCAAGACTCGTCAGGATATCCGGAATATTTTCCAGAATGCCGCGGTGCACGTACGTCTCAATCGCCTCTTCATTGATAAAGCTGCGGATATCGCAGACACTGGATGGATTCTGCGCAGCCATGGAGCGGTACTGATGGTAGCAGTCGTCAAGAAACGCGTTCTGAAAAAGCGGAGCGGACGGGTCGTCCCAGGCCGCTGCATTTTTGGATGTGGCCTGCCGGATTTTGTCGGAGGCACGTTTCAAGGCGCGGGTCGTCTGAATCAGGCGGCGCAGGCCGGAAAAACAGGCTGCTGCAGTCATGAGCAGCATGACGCTGAGAAAGACGAGGTTGAAAAGAATCGTGGTGAAATCTGCCTCGCGGCTGATATAGGTGATAAATACGCATACGCCGACGGACAGAGCCGCACCGAGGATCGAGATGGTTCTTCGCAGATACAAGATGATTCCCCCTTTTATAAAATTTTGTTCTAAAAAAACGCCATATTTATACTCATTATAAAAAAAGAAAACACGGTAGTAAAGCGATTCTGAAAATATTAAGAAAAAATGTGCCGAAAGATTTCGAAAATACAGCAGATGTGCTATAATCTTTCTGCTTGAACGCAGAAGTACGCGATGCCGAAGAAATGCGGCGCAGTCTGGCAGCGTGCATTGGATAGAAAAAGAGTCGGATGAAACGGCATTTTGCAGGAAAAGGAAGACTGACACAGAAAAGAAATGGAGTGGAACGGTATGAAAGCAGAGACGATACAGCGAGTTGGGGAGATTTTAGAGGAAGCGATCGAGGACGGCGTGACAATGGGCGCCTCCGTCGGCGTGTGGCAGCATGGTGAGGAGCTTCTGTATGTGGAGCGCGGCCAGGCAGACCGGGAAAACGGAAAGAAGATAAAAAGGGATACAATTTTCAGATTGTATTCCATGTCAAAGCCGATCACAGCGGCAGCTGCGATGATTCTGATGGAACGTGGATTGTTGGATTTTGCACAGCCGGTCAGTGATTTCCTGCCTGGATTTGCAGATGTGATGGTGGAAACGGACGGCGGAGTGCAGAAATCGGAGACACCGGTTACTGTATTTAATCTTTTAAATATGACCTCTGGATTGACATATGGAGACGAAAAGACGACGGCCGGAAAGATGACGCTTTCCTATATTGAAGAGTGCATCGAGCGTCTTCACACGCCGCAGGCAGTGACGACAATAGAATTTGCCGAACATTTAAGCCAGATTCCGCTGAACTTCGCACCGGATACCTCCTGGCGTTACGGGCTGTCGGCGGATGTGCTTGGTGCGGTGATCGAGAAGGCATCCGGAATGCGGTTTGGCGAATTTATGCAGAAAAATATTTTTGAGCCGCTTGGCATGAAAGATACCGGTTTCTGGGTACCACAGGAAAAGCAGGAACGCCTGGCACAGGCATATGAGCTTGCGGATGGACCGATGAAGCTGTACACGGGGGACAACCTTGCTGTTTCAAATCGTCTGGAAACACCACCGGCCTTTGAATCGGGCGGAGCTGGACTTGTCTCTACACTTGACGATTATGCGAAATTTGCGCAGATGCTGCTTGGAGGCGGAACCTTAAATGGCGTCCGCGTGATGAATCAGGCGACGGTGGATTATTTTACGGACGGCGGCCTGACACCGGAGCAGCAGAAGGCGTACCGGGCATGGGTCGGACTGGAAGGATTTACGTACTCCCATCTGATGCGCATCATGAAACATCCAGAGATGGCGGCGTACCTTGGAAGCAAAGGCGAGTACGGTTGGGACGGATGGCTTGGCTGCTACTTTACGAATCTGCCGGAAAAGGATGCGACGATCCTTCTGATGCAGCAGCGGCGTGATTCCGGCACGATCCCGATGACGCGGAAAGTCCGGAACGTGATCCTTGGAGATCTGTAGGGCGGAACCGGGCAATCTCATAAGGAGGGACCCGCGTGCGCGGGAGGATTCCTTATGAGCCTATTAGATTGCGGGAATGATTTTTCAAACACGCTTCAGGAGGTACTTCTGGTAAAGCATGGAGCAGAGCAAAGTGGACAGCACCCTGAAAGAAAAATAAAATAAATTAAAAAAGAAAGCATACAGCCCGATGAAAAGCTGTATGCTTTCTTTTTTAAAATTTTTATTCAGACGGATCAAACGCACCATTTTACTGCTGTAAAGCTTTGCGGCAGGTCCGAAAGGCGCGATTAAAGCTCAATCTGTGCGATGATGCTCTTGAGCAGATCAGCGCTTGCGCGAAGCTTTCCAACTTCTTCATCCGTAAGCTGTACCGGAAGTTTGCATCTTACGCCGTCCGGTCCGATCATGGTCAGGGTACTGATGCAGACGTCCTCGATGCCGTACTCGCCGTGCATCAGAGTAGAAACGGTCGCTACGGAGTCGCTGGATGCGGTCAGCAGGGAAACGAGCTGGCAAACAGAAGCAGATACTGCGTAGAATGTAGCGCCTTTGCGCTTGATAACCTCTCCGCCGGAAGTATGCACGTACTCAACCATTGCATCCTTGTCGATCGGGGTATAGTCTACGGTATCTTTTACCAGTTCTGGATAGTGGTCGATGGAGGTTCCTGCCACATCAGCGATGGACCACGGAACGAAAGAGCTGTCGCCGTGCTCACCATATACGTAAGCGTGGATGTTCTTCTGTGCGATCTTGCAGTGCTCGGACAGACCATAACGAAGACGTGCAGTGTCAAGGATGGTACCGGAACCGATGATCTGCTTTTCCGGGATACCGGAAATCTTTGTGAAGACGTAGGTCATGATGTCAACCGGGTTGCTTACGATCACATATTTTGCATTCGGAGCAACAGCAGTGATCTGCGGTGTGATCTGCTTGAGGATATTTACGTTTGTCTGAGTCAGCTCGATTCTGGTCTGGCCAGGTTTGCGGGCAATTCCTGAAGTAATGATGACGATATCGGAATCCTTTGCGTCAGCATAATCGCCGCCAACGATCGATACCGGATTGCGGAAGAATGTACCCTGAGCGATATCCATAACCTCGCCAAGTACCTTTTCCTTGTTGATGTCGATCAGCACGATCTCTGATGCGCTGTCATTGTCCATTGCGAGTGTGTAAGCAATAGTAGAACCAACACTTCCGGCTCCGATGATTGTAATTTTTGTACTCATGTGCTTCTCCTTTGAAATGATCCCTGCTGTACTGCCGGGGTTCCTGAGCTTTCCGGCTTCCAAAAAGGAAGCAGAGCTTTGGAACACACGGCACTCCGTTACAGAAAGTTCTTGATTAAATTAATATGAATGGCTGGATACAGACGGGGTAAAACACCATCCGTTCTGCAACGCCAGAAGTATTATAAGAGATGGATAATTTTTTGTCAATCGCTTTTCTTCAGAAATCTGATTTATATACAAAATACCAACATCCTTGAAAAAAGGCGAAATATGGCGTATTTCAGGCAAATAAGGATTTTTCTCAATAGCGGAATCGAGCCTCTTGAAAAGGAGCTTTTCCTGGAAAACAGGTGTAAATACGTGGAATTTGACGGAAAAAAGTGGCTTCAAAGGAAAAAGTTTGGCAATTATTTAACAGGAATAAGAAAAATGGAGAAAAAACCAGAAAAAATAAGAAACAGAGATAAAATCGGGAGAAAAAGAAACGCTATGGAGCAGGAACGAGGCGGTTGACAAACATCGGGGGAAATAGTAAACTACATGCGTGATTCGGAAGAAATAAAAAAATTCTGAATAAACTCAGAAAAAAATAAATAATTATGCAGGAAAAAGTCTGCAACGTCTTTATCCGGCATAAGGAAAAGAGAAAGAGATCATGATCAGACAGTTATCAGTATTTGTTGAAAATAAACCGGGCAGTTTTTTAAGAGTTACAAGAGCGCTTCATGAAAGGAATATCGCGATTCAGGGCTTTTGTTCGGTTGATTCTCCGGAGTTCGGAATTCTCCGGATTATCGTGGACCGTCCGGAGGAGGCACAGCGGCTTCTTGATGAGGAAGGCTTCATGGCAAAATGCTATGATGTCATCGCTGTGGAGATCGGAGCACAGGAGACGCTCGACGGACTTCTGAAGGCATGCTGTGAGAGCAACATCAGTGTCAACTATATGTATTCTGCGTTCGGTGACGGATGCAGCCATTCAGCAGCAATTCTGTACTCGGAATATCTGGACGAGACGGAAGAGATGCTCAGAGGAAAAGGATTTATCTGTTTAAACAAGCTGTCCTGATGCCGGATGCAAAGGCAGAGGAAGCAAAACAATCGATAGCAGGGCGCAGCGCGCTTTCTATATAAGAAGTATCCATCATTTTTCATGCTGCTGATGCAGACAGGAAAACCAAATTTAAGGAGGAACATACTGTGGATTACGCAAAAGAATCACTGAGACTTCACTATGAGTGGAAAGGAAAACTGGAAGTAACTGCAAGAGCGGCAGTAGATAATAAGGAAGCACTGTCTCTGGCTTATACGCCGGGCGTTGCACAGCCGTGTCTGGAGATCCAGAAGGATGTAAACAAGAGCTATGAGCTGACCCGCCGCTGGAATACCGTTGCAGTTGTGACAGACGGAACTGCAGTGCTTGGTCTTGGTGATATCGGACCGGAGGCAGGTATGCCGGTTATGGAAGGAAAATGCGTTCTTTTCAAAGAGTTTGGCGGCGTAGATGCGATTCCGCTTTGCGTACGCAGCAAAAATGTAGATGATATTGTAAATACAGTAGCTCTGCTCGCAGGCAGCTTCGGCGGAGTAAACCTGGAGGATATCAGTGCACCGAGATGCTTCGAGATCGAGAAGAAGCTGAAAGAGCGCTGCGATATCCCGATTTTCCATGATGACCAGCACGGTACTGCAGTAATCACACTGGCAGGACTGATTAATGCGCTGAAATTCGTAGGAAAAGACATCCATGACATCAAGATCGTAACGAGCGGCGCAGGCGCAGCTGGTATCGCGATCATCAAACTGCTCATGAGCATGGGGCTTAAGAACGTCATCATGACCGACCGTACCGGTGCGATCTACAAGGGACGCGAGGGACTCAACCCGATCAAGGAGGAGATGGCAGAGATCACAAACGCAAACTGCGAGAAGGGTACTCTGGCAGAGGTAATCAAGGGCGCAGACGTATTTATCGGCGTATCCGCACCGGGCACACTGACCAAAGAGATGGTACAGACGATGGCGAAGGATGCGATCATCTTTGCATGCGCAAACCCGACTCCGGAAATCTTCCCGGACGAGGCAAAGGCAGGCGGAGCAGCAGTCGTATCTACCGGCCGCAGCGATTTCCCGAACCAGGTAAACAACGTACTTGCATTCCCGGGCATTTTCCGCGGTGCACTTGATGTGCGTGCATCTGACATCAACGATGAGATGAAGGTAGCAGCAGCTTACGCAATCGCAGGTCTGGTAAGCGACGAGGAGCTGAACGCAGATTATATTCTTCCGGCCGCATTTGATTCCCGCGTAAAGGACGCAGTTGCGAAGGCGGTTGCAGAGGCAGCAAGAAAGAGCGGCGTAGCAAGGATCTGATCGAATATCCGCTCGGATCTCGGATAAACGCTTGCGCAGTAAAACGCACTGGTGTATAATCAGCCTTACAAAACGTATGGGGCTGTCACAGACGGCAATCGTCTGTGACAGCCCTTTTTGTCGGTGCAAAAGACAAGAGCATTCAAAAAAAGCAGGAGCGGTCTGGCAAAGGAGGTATCGCTTCGGCGGACAGACAGCAAATGGCGGGAAAACGGGGGAAAAAGAATGCTGTATATAAAGAATCTTAAAGAGGGACTGGAAGTATTTAAAACGCTCGGGTCAGATGTGCGGATGCGGATCGTGGAGCTTTTATGCGAGCGCGGAGAAATGAATATGAATGAGATCGCGACGGCGCTGGATCTGACGAACGGTGCGCTGACCTCCCACATCCGCAGGTTGGAGGAGTGCGGAATCATTCAGACGGTGACGGAGTGCACGGGTCATGGCAATCAGAAAATCTGCAGCATCAAGACGGATCAGATTCTGCTGACGGCGGGTGCGGAGGCAGAGGCGAAAGAGGTCGGTGTATATGACACGGAGGTGCGCGTGAGCCATTTCAGTGACTGCAGCATCGCGCCGCCGTGCGGACTGTGCAGCGGTTTCAGCCAGATCGGGCCGGAAAACGATCCGCGCATGTTTCACAATCCGGAGCGGCTGCAGGCGAGAATGCTGTGGTTTGCGGATGGGTATGTGGAGTACCGGATTCCGAATATGCTGACGGAAGATCAGAAGATGAGCCAGGTCACGTTCTATTTTGAAATTTCACAGGATCATATCGATTATACGGAGGAAAGTCTGGCAGATGTGGCATTTTATCTGAATGGATACCGGATGGGGACGTGGCTGACGCCGCCGGAGTTTCGGCTGGAGCGCGGCATCTACACGCCGGCATGGTGGAATGGACAGGAAAAGCAGTCCGGTGTACAGAAGATGATCGTGGTCAACAGCTGGGGAACATACTTTGAGGGAGTAAAATGTTCGGATATCGGCCTGCGGGATCTTGGCCTGCAGGCCGGAGAGGATCTGCGCTTCCGTCTTGCAGTGGAGAACCGTGGAAATCACAAGGGCGGCATCGTGCTTTACGGCGCAGGCTTTGGCAATTACAATCAGGATATTCGGGTGAGGATCCATTATACGATGGAAAAATAGAATCGGGACATCCGAATAATCCGGCAAATGTTGCAAAAAGAGTGTCGATATTCTGGCAATAAGTACCAAAAAAATAAAAAAAGATTGAAAAAGCACATCGTCTTGCATATACTGTTTAAAGATATATAAAGTATTTTAAAACAAATTAAAGTATTGGAGGACGAAAAATGAGCGAGAATACAGAACTGAAATACAATGAACCATGGATTTTGCAGCGTGCGGATCCGTTTGTGTACCGTCACACAGACGGCATGTACTATTTCACAGCATCGCTTCCGGAGTACAACGGCATTGCGCTTCGCAGAAGCAAAACGATCGCAGGATTAAAAGATGCAGAAGAAGTGATGGTGTGGAAAAAGCACGACAAGGGCATCATGAGTGTGCATATCTGGGCACCGGAACTGCATTATCTGTTCGGTAAATGGTACATTTACTTTGCAGGCGGAGACATCGACGATATCTGGGCGATCCGTCCGTACGTGCTGGAGTGCGCGGATGAAGATCCGATCACAGGTACCTGGGTGGAAAAAGGAAAAATGCAGCGCAGCGACGATGATGAATTTTCGTTCGAGGATTTTTCGCTGGATGCGACGGTATTTGAGCACCGTGGCGAGTGGTATTACGTATGGGCAGAGAAAGTAAGCGTCGGACGCAAAATTTCCAACCTCTACATCGCAAAGATGGAGAGTGCGTATAAACTGAAGACGGCGCAGGTACTGCTGACAACACCGGATTACGACTGGGAACGCATCGGTTTCTGGGTAAATGAGGGACCATATCTCTTAAAACATGACGGAAAGCTGTTCCTGACGTACTCAGCAAGTGAAACCGGCATCGATTACTGCGTCGGTATGCTGACGGCAGACGAGGATGCAGACCTGCTCGATCCGGCTTCCTGGAAAAAGTCCCGCTATCCGGTACTGCGCACGGATGCATCGAAGCAGATCTACGGTCCGGGCCACAACTGCTTTGTAAAGTCTGAGGATGGCACAAAGGATCTGATGGTGTACCATGCACGTACCGAGACGGAGATCATCGGCGATCCGCTTTACAATCCGAACCGTCATGCGATGGTAATGGAAGTGAAGTGGGCAGAGGATGGAACGCCGATCTTTTCTTACGATTGATTGATGGTGCATATTCTCAGGCAGAGCAGCTGTGAGAATAAGGCAGACACTGCACAGCTATGGAAATTTTGAAGTAAAAAATACGCGGCAGATAAGCGAAAAATGAAATCTGCTGCGTATTTTTAACCGAGTAGGGCAAGTCCCCTGCTTCAATTGCGAGGAGCAATAAGCAATGTGTGGGGATTTGTTTGTATCATAAGTAAGGCAAGCTTACTTACGATGGAGGTTATGAAATATCATAGGAGAGGCCGCTTGCGGGAGGGTTCCTTATGATTCTACAAGCAGCGAAGCAGATTGCGAATACCTGCTAAAACACGCTCTGGAACTCACGCCGGCGTGCTTCCCGGAATCGGGCTGTACTGCACCCGGAACTCAATGTCCTGATTATAATTTCCAAATCCGCGTCCGAAGACCGTGAGGCCGCCGATGTGTTTGGCGCTGTCCGGCACAGCCATTCGGAAATAGATTTTGTCGCGGTAATCCAGATGGAACTGGTCGATCGTGACATTGGAGATTTTCGTATTGTCGATGAAAACGCCGTTGTGGTTGATGATGAGCGTTTTTAACAGTCCGTACTGATTCCAGTTCGCAAACCACCATTCCGGTGTGAACAATCCTTTTGTGTCCGCAAAGTCACCCGGGCTTGTCCAGATACCGATAAACGTATCATTTAAATAAAAGTGAATGTCAGACGGCCAGATTTCGTTGCTGCCGGGTGCCTCGGAGGAGAGCTCGGCGGAGACGGAGATCTGGTCGATTTTGTTGTAAAACGGGATGACGCAGGGCACCTGGTACTCGACGTACCCCTTGGAGAACCATAAAATATCCGCCTCAAAATGTTTCTGGTGTGCGAAATAGCGCGGATCGTCGACGATGCCGATGACCGACTCCGAGGTGGAAATGCCGCAGGTGGGGTAAACCTCATAGGAGGAATACTGGCCGGCCCGCAGGCTGGATTTGTGCTCATTGACCGATGGAAGCGTCCGGTTCAGCATAAAAAGGATCTTGTCAAGGTGCGGCTCACAGAGCTTCTGATTGCCGTGAAAGCTGGAATCGGAATTAATGCGGATCAGATCCGCCGCCTCGAGCTTTCGAATATGGTTTGTCAGTGCGCCGTTCGTGATATTCAGCCGCTCCGCAAGTTCATTCATGCTCATTTTTCCGTTCTGCAGAAGCAGAGTCAGAATTTCAACGCGGACATCGGAACCGAGCGCCTTGAAAATCTCAAGGCATTCCGGAAAAGTTTTGATATATCGCATAGAACCTCCCTGGATAAAAGGATGCCGGTTGGAGACATCAGATACCCATTGTTTCTTTATAGTTTGGTTAAAAAACGTTCATAGTTTAGATAAAGTTTAGATAAAAATAAAATAGATTCGTCCCTTTGGCCGTAAAACAGGTGGAATGGGACGGAAATCCCTTATACTGTACAGCAAACGGGTGAAAAAAGCAACGAATATTTTAAAAATGCATAAAAAACGAACGGATCATTTTACAAAAATGTAAAAGAAGAGAGGGGCAACTGTACAGGGTGCACAAAAAAGTGACGTTAAATACTGGAAAACAAGAGAAACTTTGTTGAATTATAGAAAAAGATAAAATAATTTAATCTATAATTGACAGATACGAAAAAAAGTTGTATATTATGACCAGAAAGAAAAAACAAAGAAAAAAAAGTGTACAAGATACACAAAGGCCCGCCGCAGACCGGCGGCACACACACTGTGCAATATGTACCAAAAAGGAGGATAAAATTATGAACAAGAAATGGCTCACAATGCTCCTCACTGCTTCTATGATAGCTTCCCTTGGAACGACCGTAGCTTTCGCAGAGGAAGAAACAGAAGCAGCTCCGAGCGCAGTCACAACAGTAGGTCCGGATGACGCAACACACTTTGAACTGTGGTCATTCGTAGACGTACACAACGAGTTCTACGCAAACATGGTAAATGAGTGGAACGAGCAGAACCCGGACAAGCAGGTTCAGATCACATTCAGTACCTATCCGTACTCTGATATGCACAACAAACTGATGATGTCCCTGCAGGCAGGCAGCGGCGCACCGGATATGTGCGATATCGAGATCGGCCAGTTCCCGAACTACGTTGGAGAGGACTGCCCGCTGTATGATATGACAGAGGCACTTGCTCCGTATGAGGATTCTCTTGTAAAGGCTCGTCTGGATGTATACTCCAGAGCAGATGGCGCAAGAATCGGTGTTCCGACACACGTTGGTGCTACGGTAATGTACTGGAATGCAGATATCTTTGAGCAGTATGGTCTTGATTACAAGTCTGTAAAGACATGGGATGATTATACCGCACTTGGCGAGCAGCTGAAGGAAGCTTCCAACGGCGAAGTGTACCTGACATCTGTTGATACAGGCGGAACAGACTGGCTGTGGCTGGCTATGGCTGAGTATGGCGAGGACTGGACCGGCGGCCTTGGCGAGGACGCAGAAGTAAATGTACAGCTTGATTCTGTTAAGAAGATGCTGACCATGCAGCAGCAGTGGCTGAACGATGGTATCGCAATGATCTCTACTGACGGACATACCGATACAGACGGATGCCGTGCACAGATTGTTGAAGGAAAGATCGCTTCTTTCCCGAAGGCAATGTGGTACATGAGCCGTTTCACATCCTATATGCCGGATGAGAAGGGCAAATGGGACATCACAACCTGCCCGGTATTCGAAGAGGGTCAGAAGAACTCCGTTGGTATCGGCGGAACCGGTACAGTTGTAACAAACGAGTGCGAGAATCCGGAACTGGCAGCAGAGTGGCTTGCATGGGCTAAGTGCTCTGAGGAAGGTGAGCAGCACATCTGGAACGATCTTGGATTTGACGTTTGCAACGAGTCCCTGTGGTCAGATGAAGCATTCGCATACGATGAGTCCAACCAGTACAACACATTCTTCCGCGTAAAACCGTACGAAGTACTGAACGAGCTGGCTGCTAACGATGCAATCGGAACCATCTATACAACATCCAATTCTCCGACACTGAACGAGCAGATCAACACCTACACCCTGAACGAGATCTTCGTTGATGGTATGGACGTTGAGGAAGCACTTCAGGAGGCACAGGACGCAATCGACAGCGAGCTGGGCTGATAGAGAAATAAGCATGCATTGGTTTAGATAGTGAAATGATATGGGGAGGCCAGGGAATTGCATTCCCGGGTCTCTCTCTTTCTGATGCAATACAGATTGATGTAATACATGTACTCCGGTACATTTCCAGTCGAAAGAAAGGAGGAATACATTTTGAAAAAAGCAAAAAAATTACTGTATTCCCAGAAAATAGCACCTTACGTATTCGTACTTCCGTTCGTGCTCAGCCTGCTGATCTTCTGGCTGTACCCGTTGGTATCTGGTATCTCCATGAGTTTCCAGGATGTATCGTTCGGCGGTATGAAGTGGGTTGGCCTGAAACATTTTAAGAAGCTGCTCGGAGATAAGGTGTTCCGTATCGCAGTTGGCAACAGTATTGAGTATATGGCGCTGACACTGCTTCTGATGGTGCCGATCCCGATGCTGCTCGCAGTGCTTCTTGAGAGCCGTCTGACAAAGGCGAGAGGCGTATGGAAGGTCATCATGTACATTCCGGCGCTGACTTCCGTTGTTATTTCCGGTCTTCTGTTCCGTCTGATGTTCTCAGAGGGTGACAATGGTCAGCTGAACGTTATCATGAATGCGCTCGGCAAAGCATCCCAGCCATGGCTGAGATCCAAGGGAACCGGCTGGTGTGCACTGCTGCTTCTGTGCGTCTGGAGATGGACAGGAGTAAATATTCTTTATTATGTAGCGGGTCTGAAAGCAATTGATACTTCTCTTTATGAGTCCGGTGATATCGACGGAGCAAATGCATGGCAGAAATTCCGTTATATCACGCTTCCGCTTCTGAAGCCGACGACCGTATACGTTATCACGATCTCTGTATTCGCAGGTCTGTCCATGTTCCTGGAGAGTTTCATGATCTGGGGCGGCAACGCATCTCCGAAGAACATCGGTCTTACGATCGTTGGATATCTGTACAGACGTGGTATTGAGAAGAACGAGATGGGATATGCATGTGCGGTCGGCGTTGTGCTGATGGTCATTGCGCTTGTAATCAACTTTATCCAGCTGATTGCAACCGGTACGTTCCATATCGGAAAGAAGAAGGAGGATTAGTATTATGGCAAAGACTCCAAAACAGAAAACGATGGCAGGAAATCATAAGGTGGGAACGGTGCTGGCGACCGGATTATTCCTGATTCTGTGCCTTTTGATTGCATTCCCGCTTGTCTGCGGTCTGCTCGGTTCTTTCCGTGACGGCGCAAAGGTAATTACGACCGGTATGTCACTGGACCTGCATTCACCGGTCAGTCTTCAGAACTACAGCGAGCTGTTCGCAATCTTCCATCCGAAGGGAATGTCCGCTGACGTTCTGGAAACCTCCAGAAAATATTTCATGTGGTATAAGAACAGCCTTGTGCTGACCCTGACGACCGTTGTGCTGACTCTTCTGGTCTGCTACTTCATCGCTTATGGTCTTACGATGTACAAGTTCAAGCTGCAGGGCTTCCTGTTCTTCATGGTTATCGCAACCATGTCCGTACCGTTCGAAATTCTGATGCTCCCGCTGTATCAGGAGATCACAAAGATCGGTCTCGTAGACTCCAACGCAGGTGTATTCCTTCCGGGTCTGTGCGCGGCAGGTACGATCTTCTTCTTCAAACAGTACATGGTCAGCCTTCCGAAGGAGCTGCTCGATGCGGCACGTGTGGATGGATGTACCGAGTACGGAATCAGTATCAAGATCATGATGCCGATCACGAAGCCGGCATTTGCATCCCAGGCAATCATGTGTGCAATGGGTTCCTGGAACAACATGCTGTGGCCGATGCTTGTATTCCGTAATACCAGCAAGTTCACACTTCAGATCGGTCTGAATACGCTGCTGACCCCGTACGGCAACAACTACAACGTACTGATTGCAGGTTCCATGTTCGGTATCCTTCCGATCCTGGCAATCTACCTGATTTTCAACCGTTACCTGGTAGAAGGTATGACGAGCGGAGCGGTTAAAGGCTGATGCATCCTTATGTCAAATGAGGTAAAGCGATATTTGCAATCCGCTGTACTGCTCGGTTGAAAAGTGCATAAAAGAAACCGGATGGCGGCCCGGCCTGTGAGACAATTCAATGTTTCCGGGCCAGGCCGCTGTTTTATTTGTTGTGAAAAGTGACTAAAATGCAGGCTTATTTTTGTGAAAAAAGGAGTGCATAAAAAGCTTGTAAGTTATGTGCAAAGTGTGGTAATCTCACTTTGGAAATATTTAAAATATTTTAGACGTAATTAAAACGAAAGAGAGGCTGATCTGTTATGGCAAAATATGTGATTAATGCAGAAAACAAAAAAAGCAAGATCAACAAAGAAATTTACGGACATTTTTCAGAGCATCTGGGCCGTTGTATTTATGAAGGACTTTATGTAGGAGAAAATTCCGATATTCCGAATACGAACGGTATGAGAAATGATGTTGTTGAGGCGCTCAAAGAGATGAAGATTCCGGTACTGCGCTGGCCGGGCGGATGCTTTGCAGATGAGTATCACTGGAAAGACGGCATCGGCCCGAAGGAAGGCAGAAAGAAAATGATCAACACGCACTGGGGCGGAGTCGTAGAGGACAACAGCTTCGGTACGCATGAGTTCTTTGAGCTCTGCCGTCAGCTTGGCTGCAAGGCTTACATCAACGGAAATGTCGGAAGCGGCACGGTACAGGAGATGTCTGAGTGGGTAGAGTACATGACGTTCGAGGGCGTTTCCCCGATGGCAGATATGAGAAAAGAGAATGGCCACGAGGATGCATGGACGGTAGATTACTTTGGAGTCGGCAATGAAAACTGGGGCTGCGGCGGAAACATGACACCGGAGTATTACGGCAATCTGTACCGCAGATATCAGACGTATGTCAGAGATTACAACCAGGATAAGAAGATCTTTAAGATCGCATGTGGAGCGAACGTTGACGATTATGAGTGGACAGAAGGCGTGATGAAGACCTGCTTCCGTCATTGCCCGGATGGAATGCACGGATTTATGGACGGTCTTTCTCTTCATTATTATACACATCCGGAAGGATGGGAGATCAAGGGAAGTGCAACGGACTTTGATGAGAAGGTATGGTACAAGACGCTTGCAAAGACGCTGTATATGGAGACTCTGATCAACCGCCACGGCGCGATCATGGACAAATACGATCCGGAGAAGAAGGTTGGCATGATCGTTGACGAGTGGGGTACCTGGTTTACGGTAGAGCCGGGCACCAATCCGGGATTCCTCTATCAGCAGAACACGATGCGTGACGCACTCGTAGCTGGTATCAACCTCAACGTATTCAACAAGCATTCTGACCGTGTCAAGATGGCGAATATCGCACAGCTTGTCAACGTACTGCAGTCTGTAATCCTGACGGATGGACCGGAGATGATCAAGACTCCGACCTACCACGTATTCAAGATGTACAGTGCACATCAGGATGCAACGCTCGTAGACAGCTACATCGAGACAGAGCAGATCGGTCTGGAAGATGAGTACATGGTTCCGAACCTGAACGAGTCCGCTTCCATCGATGCAGACGGAAAGCTTCAGATCACGATCACAAACCTCTCCGCGACAGAGAGCTATCCGGTAGAGACACGTCTTGTCGGCTTTGCAGGCGAGAAGGTAAGCGCAGAGATCCTCAGCGAGGAAATGCACGCAAAGAATACGTTCGAAGATCCGAACGCAGTGACCGTAAAGGCGTTTGACGGCGTAGAAAGAGTACACGGCGGACTGAAATTCACGATTCCGGCATGCAGCGTACTGCATATCACGGTAGAGAAATAAGAGCACATATAAATTGAGAACAGGGAGATAAATTTCGGACATATCTGCTGCTGGCAGGGTGGAAGATACAGCGGAAGGACATTCTATATATTATGTCCTGTTATAGTACGAAGCAATGTTAGCGGGAAAGCTATCTCCCGTATATAAATATGGAAGAAAAAGAAATTAAACAGAAAGAAAATCAGGATGAAACACCAGAAACGGTGACCGGTGCGGCACCAGATAAAGAGGAGCCGCGCCGGTTCTGCCGGAAATGTCTGACACGCGAGATGGGACA
Source organism: Lachnospiraceae bacterium (assembly GCA_029225065.1). GTDB lineage: Bacteria > Bacillota > Clostridia > Lachnospirales > Lachnospiraceae > Choladousia. The sequence goes on from JAQXVT010000035.1 coordinate 67,817, forward strand.
GACGGAATACTTTCAGAACCTGCACGAATACATCGTCAATCTGGATGCGGATCTGAAGGTGGATGATACCGTATATGAAATGCGTCTGGCGCACTGCAAAACGTGTGACGATCTGTATCAGGGCATGTGCCGGATCTGCGGCTGCTACGTGGAGCTGCGCGCGGCGATGAAAAAGAACCGCTGTCCGCAGGTGCATCCGCGTTGGAACCGCGTGAAAAACGCCGGATGAAGACAGTACATTCTAAAAAAAGGAGGACTACCATGCAGAAATATGCAAAAATGGTGATCGATAAGGATTTTAAGATCGCCGAGATCGACAAGAGAATTTATGGTTCCTTTATTGAGCACCTTGGAAGAGCAGTCTACCAGGGAATCTATCAGCCGGGACATCCGACCGCTGATGAGAACGGATTCCGTAAGGATGTCATGGAGCTGGTAGAAGAGCTGAACGTACCGATCGTACGTTACCCGGGCGGAAACTTCGTTTCCAGCTTTGTATGGGAGGACAGTGTAGGACCGGTAGAACAGCGTCCGAAGCGTCTGGAGCTTGCGTGGAGAAGTCTGGAGACAAACGAGATCGGTGTGAACGAGTTCTCCAAGTGGACGAAAGCAGTTGGTTCCGAGATTATGATGGCAGTCAACCTTGGCACGCGCGGCGTTGCAGATGCCTGCAACCTGCTCGAGTACTGCAACCATCCGTCAGGTACAAAGTATTCTGACTGGCGTATCAGCCACGGCGTAAAAGATCCGCTAAACATTAAGACCTGGTGCCTTGGAAATGAGATGGACGGACCGTGGCAGCTCGGTGCAAAGACTCCGGTGGAGTACGGAAGACTGGCTGCAGAGACCGCAAAGGCCATGAAGCTGATCGACCCGACGATTGAACTCGTATCCTGTGGAAGCTCCAACACGCAGATGCCGACATTCCCACAGTGGGAGGCAACGACGCTGGAGCATACGTATGATTATGTAGATTATGTTTCCCTCCATCAGTACTTCGGAAATCCGGACAACGATACCGAGAACTTCCTCGCACAGTCGATGGAGATGGATCATTTCATCAAGACCGTTATCGCGACCTGCGATTTTGTAAAGGCGAAGAAGCGCGGAAAGAAGAACATCAACTTAAGCTTCGATGAGTGGAACGTATGGTTCCATGCAAATGAGGCGGACGGCGATACGATGAAGAATCATCCGTGGCAGCAGGCTCCGGCGCTTCTGGAGGATCATTATACGTTTGAGGACGCGCTTGTAGTCGGACTTCTTCTGATCACGATGATCAAGCATTCTGACCGTGTCCGCATGGCGTGCCTGGCTCAGCTGGTCAATGTAATTGCTCCGATTATGACTGAGACAAACGGACCGGCATGGAAGCAGACAATCTACTATCCGTATCTGCACGCATCCAAGTACGGACGCGGTGTGGCACTGCAGCCGGTACTTTCTTCCTCAAAGCATGACACGAAGGATTTCAAAGATGTAGCTGATGTGGATTCTGTAGCAGTATGGAATCCGGAGAAGGATGAAGTGACGATCTTTGCCGTAAACCGTGATCTGAAGGATGACATCACGCTGACCTGCGACATCGGAAACTTCGAGGGCTATGAGCTGCTGGAGCACATCGTGCTGGAGTGTGATGACCTGAAGGCAGTCAACAGCGCGGCAGCTGAAGCAGTGACACCGAAGCAGTCCGATGAGACGAAGGTGGACGGCAGAACTGTGACAAGCAACCTGCACAAGGCTTCCTGGAATGTGATCCGTCTGGGACGCAGAGCGTAATTCGCTGCTTGCAGGATCATAATCCTGACTTGTAAGGGATCCTGGCGTAAACGGGTCCTTCCTTACGAGATTGCTTAAATCAGGATAGAAATAGAATAAACTCTCTCTGCTTTATAAAATATGGAAGCAGGGAGAGTTTCATTTTGTTTTGCGAATTTGTTTTAACTGAGGCGGACAGGCTCTGAAGCAGTCTGTGTAAGATGATGACCAGACTCAGACAAAAAATCCCGGAAATAGAGATAGCAAAAAGTGGCAAAAGATGGTACACTGGATACAGGTAACAGAAAAACAAAGAGAGGGTATTACAATGAAAATTATCAAAGCAAGAGACTACAATGATCTGAGCAGAAAGGCTGCAAATATCATTTCAGCACAGATTATTATGAAACCGAACTGTGTACTGGGATTGGCGACCGGGTCCACACCGATCGGCACCTACAAGCAGCTGGTAGAGTGGTATGAGAAGGGGGATCTGGATTTCTCAGAGGTAACGACAGTAAACCTTGATGAGTACAAGGGACTTCCGAGAGAGAATGATCAGAGTTATTATTACTTTATGAATGACAACCTCTTCAGCAGAGTAAATATCAATAAGAACCAGACCTATCTGCCGGACGGAATGATTGAGGACAGCGATCAGGCATGCCGCGAGTACAATGCGATTATCCATTCCCTCGGCGGTGTGGATCTGCAGCTGCTTGGTCTTGGACACAATGGCCATATCGGGTTCAATGAGCCTGGCATCGCATTTGAAACAGAGACACACTGCGTGACACTTTCCGAGCGCACGATCAAGGCAAATATGCGTTTCTTCGTATCTGAGGCAGATGTGCCGCGCCAGGCCTACACAATGGGCATCAAGACGATCATGTCCGCACACCACATCCTGCTGGTTGTATCCGGCGAGGACAAGGCAGACATCGTAAAAGAAGCGTTCTTCGGACCGGTGACACCGCAGGTACCGGCATCCATTCTGCAGCTGCACAATCATGTGACGATCGTTGCGGATGAGGCGGCACTGTCAAAGTGTGAAGGATTGTATTGATCAGATGAAGTAAATCCTGTATTGTAAGTGAGCAGAGAGTGTTCATGATAATGATCAGGAATGGACAGCGAAGAGAATTGCGATATTCATTTTAATAAACGAAGAAAGCCATGCACTTTCGAACGAAATCGAATCGTGCATGGCTTTCTTTTTATGCAATTAGCCCATAATTGCCGTTACGTGGTATTCCTTTTTACCTTCCTCAAATGGAATGATATGGCCGTCGATTTCTTTTCCGTCCACAAGCAGCTTTGCAATGCCTTTCTGTACGTGGTTTGGATTCTCGACTTTGATCTCGTACTCGGCGCCGCGGAAGGTGCGGTGAAGGGTGAAGTCGCCGAAGTTTTCCGGGATACACGGATCAATGCCGAGACCGGTGAATTCCGGCTGTACGCCGAGGATTGCCTGAGAAACGTTGACAAACGTCCATGCGGCGGTACCGGTCAGCCAGCTGTTCTTTGCCTCGCCGAAGAATTTTGCGTCAGCTCCGGCTACCATCTGGGAGTAAACGTACGGCTCGGTGCGGTGAATCTCACTGATGTCCTCGATATAAGCCGGGCAGGTCTTGCGATAGATTTCAAAAGCGCGGTTGCCGCGTCCGATGACGGTCTCCGCGATTGAAACCCACGGATTGTTGTGGCAGAAGATGCCGGCATTTTCCTTGTATCCAGGCGGATAGGAGGAAACCTCTCCGAGGTTGAGATAATATTTGGAATAAGCAGGCTGCAGAAGCATAATGCCGTACTTGGTATCAAGCTTTTCTTTGACAGAATCAAGCGCTTTTTCTGCAAGTCCCTCTTCAACACCGACTCCGGCAAGGACGCAGAAGCCCTGCGGTTCGATGTAGATCTGTCCCTCCTCACACTCGTGAGAGCCAATCTTCTGAGATTTGGCGTCATAAGCACGCAGGAACCATTCGCCGTCCCAGCCGTCCTTTAAGATGGCAGCATACATGGTGTCGACTTCTTTGAGTGCGTCTGCGGCGAGATCGTCTTTTTCGGTCAGACGGCACAGCTGTGCGTATTCTTTTCCGTACTTGACGAACATACCTGCGATAAAGACAGATTCAGCGACCGGTCCCTCAGAAGGTCCGGTGGTCTGGAACGGCTCACCCGGCGTATCGGAGAAGCAGTTCAGATTCAGGCAATCATTCCAGTCTGCACGGCCAATCAGCGGCAGTCCATGCGGTCCCTTGTGGGTGACGATGTACTGGAAGGAGCGGGTCAGGTGCTCAAAGAGCGGAACCTTTGTGGATTCATCATTGTCAAACGGAACCATCTCATCGAGAATGGAGAAATCACCGGTCTCCTTGATATAAGCGGCCGTACCTGCGATCAGCCAGAGCGGGTCGTCATTGAATCCGCTTCCGATGTCCATGTTGCCCTTCTTGGTGAGCGGCTGATACTGATGGTAAGCGCTGCCGTCCGGGAACTGGGTGGAGGCGATATCGATGATACGTTCTCTTGCACGCTCCGGAATCAGATGAACGAAGCCGAGCAGGTCCTGACAGGAGTCACGGAAGCCCATGCCGCGTCCGGTACCGGACTCATAATAGGAAGCAGAACGGGACATATTGAATGTTACCATGCACTGATACTGATTCCAGATATTGACCATGCGGTTGACTTTTTCATCTGCAGAGGAAACGACATATTTGGAAAGCAGATGATCCCAGTAAGCGTTCAGTTCGCCGAATGCTTTCTCTACCTGCGCCGGAGTCTGGAAGCGGGATAGGAGTTCTTCTGCCGGTTTTTTGTTGATCACACCCGGTTTTTCCCATTTCTGGTCTTTCGGGTTTTCTGCGTAGCCGAGCACGAAAACAAAATTTTTCGATTCGCCCGGAGCGAGCGTCACATCAAGATGGTGAGCGGCAATCGGTGACCATCCGCTTGCCATGGAATTCTCGCATGTGCCGGCCTCTACCGCAGCCGGATTGGAATATTCGCGGTAAGCACCGATGAAGCTGTCGCGGCTGGTATCAAAGTCGGCCACATCCGCATTGACACTGAAGTAAGCGAAGTGATTGCGGCGCTCGCGGTACTCGGTTTTGTGATAAATCGTCGAACCAACAACCTCGACCTCACCGATGCTGAGGTTGCGCTGGAAGTTTGTCATATCGTCCATTGCATTCCACAGACAGAACTCCACGTAAGAGAAGAGCTTCAGATGTTTTTCCTGATCGGTGTCGTTTGTGAGGGTCAGACTGTTGATCTCACACGTAGCATCCATCGGAACGAATGCAAGCAACTCAGCCTTTACGCCGTTTTTCGAGGAAGAAAAGCGGCTGTAGCCGATGCCGTGGCGGCACTCATAGTAATCCAGCTCAGTCTGGGTTGGTTTCCAGCCCGGATTCCAGACGGTATCGCCATCCTTGATGTAGTAATATTTTCCGTTGGTGTCGTATGGAATATCGTTGTAGCGGTAACGCGTGATGCGAAGCAGCTTTGCGTCTTTGTAGAAGCTGTATCCGCCGCAGGTATTGGATACGAGAGAAAAGAAATCGTTGCATCCGAGGTAGTTGATCCACGGAAGCGGAGTCCTCGGGGTGGTGATGACGTACTCACGGTTGGCGTCATCAAAATATCCGTATTTCATAGTGAGCTCTCCTTTTCTGTTTTCTGAAAACGTTTAAGTAATAAATTAACCTCAGTATATACTATATTTTTGGAGAACGCAACCAGAAGTTTTCAGGCGCAAAACGGTGATTTTAAAACAAAAAGATTTTTCGGCGTACAAAAAACATAGAACTGTACAGAATGCATAAAAAATAAGAGAAAAATAATGCAAAATAGTGAAAAGAATAATATGAAATACTGTCAGATAAAACAAAATGGACAATTTAATTATAGAAATGTTTCGAAAACGTTTTAGAAAAGTGAAAGTGCTGTATGGAAAGGAAAATGAAAAAGGACATAGGAACAGAAAAGTCCGGGTTCACTGTCTCTTGCTCCGTACCGGGAGCAATTGAAGCAGTATATCCGGACTTTGTATACGTGGGAGTATGTTTGGAATGTTTTTTGCAGATGTGCATCACAATTTATGAAAAATTTCGGCCTGTTAAGAGAGCCGTTCGATGGCAACGCGGAGTCTTGTAGCAAATTCGTCCGGATCGCCGTCGCGCTCGAGCATTTCCGAGGCAATGGAAAAGAAGTGATCGCGTACTGTCCCGGAAGCAAGCTTTGATGGAAAGAGCGAGAAAGAATCACGATCTTCAAGAAGCGGCATACAGGCGGTGAGCGCAAGTCCCTGCAGGCTGTTATCAGAATAGAGCTTCTGATAAGCGCCGGAAGTGGTGGGATACCCCTCACTTAGCCCCTGTTTTTTTACAATCGTATCACTGCTGACGAGGCAGCGGAGCAGTTTTGCAGCTTCTCTTGGCTGCTCTGCGGAATTGCTGATTGCGTAGAGCAGACCGGGCTGGAGATACCATCCGGACGGTTCCGATTCCGGGATCGCAGTGAGCAGGGAACCAGACAGAAGCGTGAAGTCTGCTCCGTCGCAGGCGAGCACGAGCGAGGAGGCATAGGATGCATGGCTGAAACAGCCCACAGCCTGACCCGAGGAAATGGCAAAGGCCGGTTCCTCTGTTATAAGTACAATGTGATCCTCAATCAGCGTCTGATAAAGCGTGAGCAGCTCCGCGAGCTGTGCTTCGGTATACTGGAGCACGCCGTTTTCATCAAACATAGTGCAGCCGCTGTGCTGTTCCATCCAGGCGTTCAGCAGTTCAAAAAGATCACTCCGTGTTGCTGTGAGCGGATAGATGGTGCCAGAATCCGATGAAGCGGGGCTTTCGTTTTTTCTGGAACAGGCATCTGCAAGTGCGAACAGATCTTTCCAGGTGGAAGGCATACTGACATCCAGACGCTGCAGAAGATCTTCATTATAATAGAAGGCAGGCAGGTCGACACTGTTTGAGAGTGCGTAGAGCGTATCGTTTTTTGTGCCCCAGGCGAGGGATTCCGCAGTCTGAAGATGCAGGTTTAAATAATCCTTGATGCTGGAAAGAGAATAGAAGGATTTTGCAGGATCCGTGCGGCAGAACTGTTCGTAGGAAATCTGGATGACATCACAGTCCATGGAAGCGGCATTTCTGGCAGCGTAGAGTGCCGGGTATGCTTCAGAGGTCGTATAGTTCATGGAGAGGTGGATATCCGGATATTGCTGCGCAAAACTGCTCAGTGTCTGCAGCATATATTCGTTTCGGACATCATCTCCCCACCAGGAGACGGAGAGATCCGTTTTTTTAGCCGCCTGGGATGAGGTGGGATATATCTCATTTCCGGAGCAGCCGGCCAAAAGAATACAGCAGGCAAAAACAGGAAGCAGCCGAACTCCTTTTTTTATTCCAGACATGTCAAATGCCTCCTTCATCAGACTGATTCATAGAATGTAAAACGGTTTTTGCCGGTGCGTTTCGAGATATAGAGCGCTTTGTCGGCAGATTCGTACAGTTCCTGAAAATTGTTTCCGTCGCAGCCGAAAATAGCGATACCGACACTGGCTGAGACAGTGACATCCTTTGCGCCTGTTTTCTGAGCGATTGTTGTGCTTAAATATTTCATTGAGCTGAACAGGCGGATGCAGGATTCACGTGTGATCTCACTCAGTTTTTCCGGTGATTTTCCCTCTGCACAGAGCAGTACGGCGAACTCGTCTCCGCCGACCCGGCCCTTGATGTCGTCCTTGCGGAAGGTGGAGTTGAGCAGGGCGCCGACGCTTGCGATCACTTCGTCGCCGACCGCATGGCCGCAGGTATCGTTGATATTTTTGAAATTGTCGAGATCGATCTGCAGATAGCTGCAGGAGATTCCGGGTTCGCAGGAACTCAGATAACGGTCAACATGCTCTTCGAACGTTTTCTTATCGAGCAGATTGGTCAGCAGGTCGTATTCTGCGCGCTGGTGAAGATTGTCCATGACGACGGCGAGCGGCTTGGTGATCTGTTTCGAAAGAATAAACGAAACGAGGATGGCCAGAAGCAGTGTGGAGCCGGCAATCATCAGTGTGAGCAGCCGCAGGTCGTAGACATCAGAGAGGATCTCCTTTGCAGCGACCGAACAGACAACGGTAAAGCCGTGGCTGCATTCCGCCTCGGAAATCAGATAATCCTGAGAGAACGACGCGGAATTTGGATGTTCACCGAGCCGATTTTCGATTTCTTCAGGAAGAGGTTGTCCGATATCGTCAGATGTTGTAGAATAAATAATGGTATGGTCCTGACTGATCAGACGGACGCAGATATCGGAGAAATCAACCGGCGTGACAAAAACGTTTGTGAAGTCCATAGCGTAGACAGATGCTACCAGGAGCAGCTGCGGATTCAGTTCACGCACATAATAAATCCTGGAATTATCCTTGCCAAGTACGGGGATCCATACGGACTCACCGCCTGATTCGGCAAGCGCGTCGTGAAATGTGGAGTAGAGCATGGTTCCATATTTCGTTTGTGTATAGAGAGACGGCGTCCCGATCAGGTGATTGGCAGGAGAGACAAGAAACAGATCGCCGTAATTTTTCATCACACGGATGCGCTGCAGCGTACTTTTCAGTCTGGTTTCTGTTGCGTTTCGCGTTTCCTGAGAAATAGAAGCGTCGTCCGGGTTGTACTGCAGGGCAGAAGAATCGGCAAATAAAAGCAGTGCCTGCGATTCATAGCCGGAAAGATACGTGTCCGAGTTCTGAACAAGCTGGGATGTATACGTATACAGCAGCGAGGTAACCTTGTTCTTGAGGGCATTGCTGCTCAGAAGAAGAACCGGAATCGAGATTGCCGCGACAGAGGCAAGTGTGATAAAAAGATAGGATACGATAAGAATCTTGCGGATGCGCTGGGCACTGGCAGAACGCTTTGGTTTGTTCATTGTTTTTCTGGTCTGGTTTTTCTTTGCTTTTTCCAAAATAGTGCTCCTTAGATGTCGGTCTGATTTCCGGGATTATTGCTGTATGATTCCAGCCGGAGAAGATCTGGCAGATCTGCTTTGCAGCTGAAGGCATTTGGAACAACATGGTGACGGAAATCTTGGCATGATGTCAGAATTAATATACCATAACATAGACAAAAATTCCAGTGAAGTATCAGAAAAACTGGTAAAAAAGCATAAAAATATTACCGCTCAGAGCCAAACAAACTTTCATAAAACAAGCATAAAATGCGCAGTATTTTGGAGGCTGGCTCTGAAGGGCAGCTAAAAATGAAGGAGGAAAAGAAAAAATGGATTGTATTACGATTGGAATTGCGGGAGGAACAGGCTCCGGAAAATCTACGTTTACCAACCGGCTGAAAGACCGATTTGGAGACGAGATTACCGTGCTGTATCACGACAATTATTATAAGCGCCATGATGACCTGCCGTTTGAGGAGCGGAAAAAACTCAATTACGATCACCCGGATGCACTTGAGACGGATCTTCTGGTGGAACATCTGAAAAAGCTGAGAAATGGGGAGAGCATCGAATGTCCGGTATATGATTACAGCCGTCACAACCGTTCAGACAAAACGATCCGGATTGAGCCGCGAAAGATCATTGTGATCGAGGGAATCCTTCTGCTGGCCGATCCGCGGATTCGTGATCTGCTGGACATCAAGATTTACGTGGAAGCAGATGCTGACGAACGGATTCTCCGCCGGATCGTGCGCGATGTCAAGGAGCGCGGAAGAGACCTTGACAACATTGTGGAGCAGTACCTAACGACCGTCAAACCGATGCATTACCTGTACGTGGACCCGACGCGGGCGAAGGCAGACATCGTCATCAACAGCGGTATGAATGATGTGGCATTTGACGTGGTACAGTCGAAGATTCTGCTGTTGCTGCAGGAGCGCGGGGCGTAAGAAAAATGCAGATGATTGGTTGAAATACCATAGGAGATAGAGTATTGCAAAGCAGCCCGGTACCGCAGCGTCCTTTCTGCATATGATAGAAAGAAAAATATTATTTGCAGGAGAAGCGATGGCAAAGGTAATTATTGATGCCGGTCATGGTGGAAGAGAGCCTGGAGCGATCTACGGTGACCGGAAGGAAAAAGATGATACGCTGCGGCTTGCGCTGGCAGTCGGTGAAATTTTAAAGAAAAACGGAGTGGATGTGGCGTTTACGCGGACAGAGGATGTCTATAACAGTCCGCTTGAAAAGGCACAGATCGCAAACCGGGAGGGCGGGGATTTTCTGATCTCGATCCACCGCAACGCAAGCCCGGAGCCGAATCAGTATTCTGGTGTGGAATCACTGGTATTTGACCGCTCCGGGAAAAAGGTGGAGCTGGCGGAAAATATCAACCGCGAACTGGAGGAAGCAGGATACCGGAATCTCGGGATCAAGGAGCGACCGGGTCTTGTGATTCTGCGGCGCTCGCAGATGCCGGCAGTGCTCGTGGAGGTCGGATTCCTCAACACCGATGCCGACAACATGCTGTTTGACCGGAACTTTGAAGGGATTGCGGAGGCGATCGCGAAGGGTGTGCTGGAGACGGTGCGCGAGGATACGGAGGCACAGGAGGTAAAGTGGGAGAATGCCTCCGCCGGGAGAAGAACGCATACTTCTGAAAATATGATTTCCGGTGAGAGGAACTGGAATACAGATGGCGGACAGCGGGAAGTCGAAATGGGAGACAGGCCGAATCAGGCATACAAAGCCAGGATGCATGATGGAAGCCAGGTGATGGAACGAGGGATGCCTTCAGGTGAAATTGCTTCCGACGGGAAGAATGGAATGCAATGGATAGAAGGCGAAAATCAGCCAGAGATGATGAAGCGTATGGCAGGGGAAGATGATATGCGCATGATGCCGGAGCGAATCGGTGGCAGGAGGCGTGACACGGAAGACCAGTCCTGGCAGATGCAGTGTGGCTGCTGCACGCAGGAACGCCTTTATCGTGTGCAGACCGGAGCATTCCGCAACCGCGAATACGCGCAGGAGATGCTGGAAAAACTGTTATCCGAGGGCTTCCCGGCGTTTCTTTTGCTGGAGGACCGTCTTTATAAGGTACAGGTTGGAGCGTACCGGATGCTGGATAACGCAGTGCGGATGGAGAAATCACTGCGGGACGCCGGATACGCAACGTTTATTACTATTTGAACCATAAGGAATCTCACAAGGAGGGACCCACGTCAGTGGGAGGATGTCTTATGAGCTGTCCGCCGCAGGTGGGAGATCCCTTATGATCTTGCTTCCGTTACCGAAAACTTTTGCATGCCATGCTCAGCGAAAATTTGTACCCTTGCCCCGCCAGTGATGTTCTGGTATACTGGAGAAGATAGAACGCATCAGAAACGGAATTAAAATAAAAATGATAGAAGAAACAAAGCGATTAAAGGAGCTGGTGTCGCCGCTGCTTTCCTGGTTTGCGGGGAATGCGAGAAAGCTTCCGTGGCGCGACGATCCGACCGCTTATCATGTATGGGTGTCGGAGATCATGCTGCAGCAGACCCGGGTTGAAGCGGTGAAACCATTTTATGCACGGTTTATCGGTGCACTTCCGGATGTAAAGGCACTTGCCAGCTGTCCGGAGGATCAGCTTTTGAAGCTGTGGGAGGGACTTGGCTATTATAACCGTGTCCGAAATATGCAAAAAGCGGCACAGGTCGCGGTGGAATCCTATGACGGTGAGATGCCGACGGATTATGAGACGCTGCTTTCGCTTCCGGGAATCGGGAGCTATACGGCAGGGGCGGTTGCGTCGATCGCAGGCGGGCAGGCAGTACCGGCAGTAGATGGAAACGTTTTGCGGGTCATCAGCCGGATCTGCGAGAGTGAAGCGGATATCACAAAGCAGTCTGTAAAGCGTACAATGGAAGAGACACTGCTGCAGGTGATTCCGGGAGATGCACCGGGGGCATTCAATCAGGCGCTGATGGAGCTTGGAGCGACCGTCTGTCTGCCGAACGGAGCGCCGGAATGCAGCCGCTGTCCTGCTTTCCATCTGTGTCTGGCGGGGAAAAGCGGAAGCTGGGATCACATTCCGGTAAAAGCGGCGAAAAAGCCGCGCCGGATTGAGCAGCGCACGGTGCTTGTGATTCGTGACAGTGAGCATGCGGCGGTGCGCAGGCGCCCGAAAAAGGGATTGCTGGCCGGACTGTATGAACTTCCGAATACGGAAGGACATCTGACGCAGGAACAGGCCCTGAAGGAGGCGGCATCGTTTGGCTTTTCACCGATCCGAATCCGTCCGCTGGAGGATGCAAAGCATATTTTCAGCCATGTGGAATGGCAGATGAAAGGGTACCTGGTGCTGGTGGAAGAGCAGGAGAAGGCGGGCGACGGGATTCTGTTTGTAGAACCGGAGCGCACGGAGCGAGACTATCCGATTCCGGCTGCATTTGCGGCATATGCAAAATACCTGAAGATCCGGCTTGGCCAGGAAAAATATAAAAAGGAAGCTTAGAAAACAGCAGAGCGATTTAGCTAAATGCGGCGAGTCTTCTGTTACAATAAGGATGCCTGTATCAGAAAAAGACAAAGGAGCAGATATGAAGATTTTAACAGTTGCAATACCATGCTACAATTCCGAAGCATACATGGAAAAATGCATTCGATCCATTCTTCCGGTGGGAGAAGAGGTGGAGATCCTGATCGTGGACGACGGTTCGACGAAGGACCGAACGCCGCAGATCGCAGACAGCTATGCGGCGAAGTATCCGACGATTATCCGGGCGGTTCATCAGGAAAACGGAGGTCACGGAGAGGCGGTAAATGCCGGACTGCGCAATGCAAGCGGACTTTATTATAAGGTAGTCGACAGCGATGACTGGGTGAACACAAAGTCCCTGCGCCGGATTGTGGATAAGATGAAAGCGCTGGAGGAGACGGGCGGCGTGGATATGCTGCTGGCAAACTTTGTGTACGACAAGGTCGGCGCGCGCCACAAGAAGCTGATGCGTTTTAAAAACGTATTTCCGGTAAACGAGGTGTTTGGCTGGGACAAAATGGGCCATATGCATGAGACTCAGTATATTCTGATGCACAACATTTTTTACCGCACGCAGATGTTAAGAGACTGTGGTCTGCAGCTTCCGAAGCATACGTTCTATGTGGATAATATTTTTGCATTTCAGCCGTTTCCGTACGTGGAAAAGATCTGCTACATGGACGAGAATCTTTACCATTACTTTATCGGCCGTGATGATCAGTCCGTAAATGAGAAGGTGATGATCGGAAGAATCGATCAGCAGATCCGGGTTAATAAGATCATGATCGACGTGATGGGAGCGCAGGATTTTACAAAGAAGGATCCGCATCTGAAAAAATACATGCGCATTTATCTGAGCAAGATCATGATGGTTACATCGATGATGCTGATTCTGGATGGTTCGAAGGAGGCACTTGCAAAGAAGGCGGATATCTGGAATTATTTAAAAGAGCATGCACCGGAGGATTACAAGGCACTGCGCGGCGGATTGCTCGGTATCGCGATGAATCTGCCGGGACGCGGCGGAAGGAAGATCACAATCGGTGCATACCGGATTGCGCGGAAATTTGTGGGATTTAACTAGGCTGGCGCTGAACAGTAGCACTAAAATAAGTTTAATCAGGATAATACACTACAACAGGCCGTACTTTGGCTGCGCGTGGCAGCAGAGGTACGGCCTGTTATTTATGCTACAATGATACGCAGCCGCTCCGGCCGCGCCTCAAACGTAATCGTGTCATAAAAACCGAAAATTTCTCCGTCCGTGTGGACACAAAGCGGCATCTGCGTATGGATGACCGCTTTTTTGCATGTGACAAGGTGGACACCGCGCTTGCCGACATGTTTTCCGGAAAACGCAAGCGGCAGGATCGTGAGAATCCGCAGTTTGGAGATGCCCTCGGCGATGCAGAGGGTAAAGCAGTCGGAAGAGGGATCTGCGTCCGGTGCAAACTGGAAGCCGCCGCCCTCATACGGAAGATTCATGGCGGCTGCGAAAAAGGATTTTCGGAACGTCAGGGTTGTCCCATCATCGAGCGTCAGCCGCATCGGGGTAAAGCGCGAAGAAATCAGCTGTTTGAGCGCTGTCCCAAGATAGACGAGCTTTCCGGCATGAATCAGGTTCAGAATCTCTTTCAGCTGAGAATGGTATGCGCCGTTGCAGACGGCCGCATCAAATCCGATGCCGGAGCTGACGCCAAATGAGGTCTGACGGTGGTTGGAGGAAGCAGTGACACATCCGATTTTGATCGGAAGTACACGAAGGGGCTGAAGAATGTAGTGCAGCGCCTTTACAGGATCGCGTTCCAGCTTGAGACCGCGCACGAAGTCATTTCCTGATCCAGTTGGAATACAGCCAAGAGTGACATATTTATAGGTAGAAAGGCCGCTTATGATTTCATTGAGCGTACCGTCTCCGCCGACGGCGACAAGGGTAAAAGGATGCTGAAGTGATGCAAGAGAAGCGGCGATCTGCTTTGCCTCCCCTTTATAGCGAAGCAGAAATGCTTCATATTCAATGTCAAGCCGCGCAAGCTCCTGTTCGATAGTTTTCCATACAGTTTTTCCACGGCCGCAGCCGGAAATGGGATTGACGATAAAATAATACATGGAATCCTCCTTTATTCTTCAACTATTGTGTCGTTTTTTGCAGCACTTGTCAAGAAATATTGTTACAAGGCATGCTGCATCTGTTTTGTGAAAGGTTACCCGCGCTTACAGCAGCAAAATATCGTAGGAACCGCGGCTTGTCTTTTTAGTGGACTTGTGCTATGATGTGAAAAGCTGTATGCAGATCGCAGGAGGTCTGCAAAGATGACAGGAGTGGCTGGAAAGCGGCCATCCGATGGCGCTGTGCAGGAAGGAGATCCGGAGTATCCGCTTTGAGTTCGAAAACGTGCAGGGCAGCGTTTTGGTCTGGCAGAGCGCAGCAAACTGGAAATATCCGTAGGAGTCACTGAGGAGGAAAGAGATGGAAAAAGAAGTAGAAAAGAAAATAGAAAAAGAAGAGACTGCGCCGGTCTCTAAAAATTTTATTGAACAGATTATAGAGAAGGATCTGGCAGAGGGTCACTGCAAAACCGTTTGCACCCGGTTTCCTCCGGAGCCGAACGGCTATCTGCACATCGGTCATGCAAAGTCAATTCTTTTAAATTATGGACTGGCAAAAGAGTACGGCGGAAAATTCAATCTCCGCTTTGACGATACGAATCCGACCAAGGAAAAGACTGAGTTTGTTGAATCGATTATGGCGGACGTGAAATGGCTCGGTGCTGATTTTGAGGATCGTCTGTTTTTTGCCTCCAATTATTTTGATCAGATGTATGAGGCTGCAGTCAAGCTGATCAAAAAGGGCAAAGCGTTTGTCTGCGATCTGACGGCAGAGCAGATCCGCGAGTATCGTGGTACTTTGACTGAGGCAGGAAAAGAAAGTCCGTATCGGAATCGCTCAGTTGAAGAGAATCTGGAGCTGTTTGAGAACATGAAAAACGGCATGTATGAGGATGGCACCAAGGTGCTTCGCGCTAAGATTGATATGGCATCCCCGAATATGAACATGCGTGATCCGGTTATTTACCGTGTGGCACATATTTCCCACCACAATACAGGCGATAAGTGGTGCATTTATCCGATGTACGATTTCGCACATCCGATTGAAGATGCGATCGAGGGCGTTACTCATTCCATCTGTACGCTGGAGTTTGAGGATCACCGCCCGCTGTATGACTGGGTAGTACGCGAGGTCGGCTATGAGATGCCGCCGAAGCAGATCGAGTTTGCAAAAATGTACCTGACCAATGTTGTGACCGGAAAGCGTTACATCAAGCGTCTGGTTGAGGACGGAATTGTAGATGGATGGGATGATCCGCGTCTGGTATCGATCGCAGCGCTGCGCCGCCGCGGTTTTACACCGGAGTCTATCCAGAAATTTGTAGACCTTTGCGGAGTCAGCAAGAGCAACAGCTCTGTGGATTACGCGATGCTTGAGTACTGCATCCGCGAGGATCTGAAGCTGAAGCGCCCGCGTATGATGGCAGTGCTTGATCCGGTGAAGCTGATTATCGACAATTATCCGGAAGACCAGATGGAAGAGCTGGATGTTGAGATGAATCTGGAAAATCCGGAGCTTGGCATGAAGAAGGTACCGTTCGGCCGTGAGCTTTACATCGACCGTGAGGACTTCATGGAGAATCCGCCGAAGAAATATTTCCGTCTGTTCCCGGGCAACGAGGTGCGCCTGATGGGAGCCTACTTCGTAAAATGTGTTGGCTTTGAGAAAGATGAGAATGGCAATGTGACGGAGATTCATTGCACCTACGATCCGGAGACGAAGTGCGGAAGCGGCTTTACCGGACGTAAGGTAAAGGGAACGATCCACTGGGTAGCTGCAAAGACAGCGGTTCCGGTGGAGGTGAGACTGTACGAAAACATCATCGACGAGGAAAAGGGTGTATACAATGAGGATGGTTCGCTGAATCTCAATCCGAATTCCCTGACGGTGCTGAAGAACTGCTACGTAGAGCCGGCGCTGAAGGGTGCCAAGGCATACGAGAGCTTCCAGTTCGTAAGACAGGGCTTCTTCTGTGTGGATGCAAAGGATTCCACGCCGGATGCAATGGTATTCAACCGCATTGTATCGCTGAAGAGCTCCTTTAAGCTGCCGAAGTAAGAACTGATGTAAGAAAAAATAAGAGCCGGGATCCTAGAGATTGTTTGAAAAATCATTTCCGCAATCTGTATTCCCCACTTTGCGGTACATTTCGCCTTCATTTGGTTGACGTAGCTCGCTACGCCGCCCTCATTCAGACGAAATCTCCCACAAATTGTGGCGCACATCTTGCAGAAAGCATTTTTCAGACACGCTCTGGGATCCGTCTGGCAGGAAAAGGCAGGCCAGGAGTACAATGGTCTGCTTTTTTTGCAGATACAGAGTGTGATTGAACGATTAAGTAAAAGCAGATATCTGCAGGTCACTTCATTTATTTGACTCTATGAAAAGAAGCAGTGACGGGGAAAGGTACAAAAAGGTATGGGACGATTCTACGATACAATTTCAGACTTTATTTTTGTGGAGGATGCTCCGCAGAAGGCGGATGTGATTTTTGTGCCGGGTGGAAACTATCCGGATGCGGCGGTGCACGCAGCAGAATTGTATCGTCAGGGATTTGCGCCATATATTCTGCCATCTGGAAAGTACAGCATTTCGGTGGGAAAATTTGTGCTGCCGGAGGAAGGAAACGACGCAGAGATTGCTCAAAAGGCAGAGAAGCCTGCGGATACCAGAAAAAAAGTTTCAGATGAGAGCGCAGTAAATGAAGAAAAAATCACATATGCAAAAGAGACAAATAAAGAAAAAGTGTCAGATGTGAAAGAAGTAAATGAAGCAAAAGATGCAGATGTAAAAAAGAAGGATAAAGAAAATGTCACTTATGCATATGAGGAGAAAAGAAGAACGGAAGGCGGGAAGGCGAAGTCATATGAGACAGAATTTGCTTACCTGCATGACATTCTGGTGAAGAATGGCGTAGACGAGGCTGCGATTTTAAAAGAGGATCAGGCAACATTTACGTATCAGAATGCGATTTTTTCGCGGCAGGTGCTTGAAAAGGCCGGAGTACCGGTAAAGCGGGCGATCCTGTGCTGCCAGGCGTTTCATGCAAGGCGGGCGCTGCTGTATTATCAGGAGCAGTTTCCAGAGACGGAGTTTGTGGTCTGCCCGGTTGTCACGCGGGGCATCGCAAGAGATACCTGGATGAGGACAGCGGAAGGGATTGATACCGTGCTCGGCGAGGTGGAGCGGTGCGGGAGTCAGTTTCATGAGATTCTGCGGGAGCACCGGATGCGTGAGATCTCATATGATTCTGAACGATTTCAGAAATGATTTTTTAACCGGGTAGGGACTTGCTTGTATCATAAGCAAGGTGAGCTTACTTATGATGAAGATTATGGAATATCATAAGGAAGGACCCACTTGTGGGAGGGACCCTTATGATCCTACAAGTAGCATATATGAATTCGTCTGGAATCGAATGGGTGCGGTAAAAGCAAGATTGGCAGGGGAGAGCACGAAATAGAAGATACCAGGCGGGATTCAAAACATGGGTAAGACAGGAAAGGAAGAAACATGATAAAACTTGTGGTGTCAGATATTGACGGTACGCTGCTGCCGGAGGGAACGATAGAGCTCAATCCGGAATTCTTTGAGGCAGTGCGGGAACTGAAGAGGAAAGGGATTCTGTTTGTGGCGGCAAGCGGAAGACCGTATGCAAGCATGCGGAAGGTGTTTGCGCCGGTGGCAGATGATATTATTTTTATTGCAGAAAATGGCTCGATCGTGATGCGGCAGGAGAAAACGATGTCGAGCAATTTTATTGACCCTACACTTGCAGAAGAGGTGGTAGAGTACCTGCGTATGCTGCCGGAATGCGAGGTCATGCTGTCGGTGCCGGAGCGGGTTTATCTCGAAACGACGGATCAGCGGATGTATGATCTGCTGATTCATGGATATCATATGGAGGTTGCACAGACCGATGATCTGATTCCTCTTTGTGAGCGGACAAACAAGCTGAGCGGATACCGGGAGAAAGGGATTGCGCCGCTTGCTGAGCAGATTCTGGAGCGTTTTTCTGACCGGCTCAATACAATGGTGGCGGGCGAGCGCTGGATTGATCTGATGAATAAGACAGCGGATAAAGGAAATGCGCTGGCTGATCTTCAGAAGCTGATGCACATTTCGAGAGAGGAGACGATGGCGTTCGGCGATAATTTCAATGATATCGGAATGCTGCAGCAGGCGGAGGAAAGCTACGCAGTGGCAAATGCGGCGGACGGTGTGAAAAAGGCTGCAAAGTATGTGGCACCGGCTAACACAGAGGATGGCGTGCTGCGTGTACTGAAGGAGAAACTGCTGTAAAGTTTGTAACGAGAAAGGATGGAAATTATGACATACAAAAAAGAATATCTGGAAACATTTTTGGCACATCAGACACAGCTTTTTGATGAGCAGGTGGCAGAGACAATCGAGGAGGCGGATGAATTTCTGGACGACTGCATGGCAGTTGTGGCGGATTCACTTCGCGATGTGCGCGATTACTTTGAGGAAAATGGAATGGACACAGCAGGGCTGACCAAAGAGGAACTTCTGGAGCAGGCGGAGGTATTTGCGCTTCCGGACGGAAAGTTCCTGATTGTGGAGGGCTAGAAGAGCGATGGAAAATCTGATCTTCAGCCTGAATGCTACGGTGCCGGTCTTTCTGATGATGATTCTTGGCGTTGTATTTCGCAAAATCGGATGGATTGACGAAATTTTTGCGTCAAAGATGAATCAGTTTGTTTTTCGGGTGTCGCTTCCGGCTGTGCTGTTTGTTGATCTGGCAAGCGTAGACTTTGTGGAGGCGTGGGATCCAAAATTTGTGCTGTTCTGTTTTGCGGTTACATTTTTGTGCATTCTTGTCTCTGCACTTTTGTCTCTGCTGCTGAAGGAACGGCCGCTTCGCGGAGAATTTATTCAGGGGGCTTATCGCAGCAGCGCGGCGCTTCTCGGAATAGCACTGATACAGAACATTTATGGGACATCAGGAATGGCCCCGCTGATGATTATCGGAAGCGTGCCGCTTTATAATATTATGGCGGTGGTTGTGCTGGCATTTTTCCAGCCGGGACAATCGGGCATTGATGGAGCCGTGCTGAAAAAGACATTAAAGGGAATCGTGACGAATCCGATCATTATTGGAATTGTGGTCGGACTTCTGTGGTCGCTGCTCGGAATTCCGATTCCGAAGATCTTAAATAAAACGATGTCAAGTATCGGAGCGACAGCGACACCGCTCGGACTGATGGCGATGGGCGCGACGTTTGATTTTCATCAGGCGCTCGGCAAGAAAAAAGCCGTTTTGGGCGCTGCGTTTCTGAAGCTGGTCGGCTGGTGTGCGCTGTTTCTTCCACTTGGCGTAGCGCTTGGTTTTCGCCAGGAGGAGCTTGTGGCGATTCTGATCATGCTTGGATCGGCGACAACGGTAAGCTCCTTTGTCATGGCCAGAAATATGGGACATGATGGCGTGCTCAGCTCCGGTGTGGTCATGCTCACGACGATTTTGAGCGGCTTTACGATCACGGGCTGGCTGTGGATTTTGCGCAGCTTCGGGCTGATCTGATGCTGAATGAGAAAAAATATAACAAAGAGACGATGGGAACAGACTTGCCTGTTCTCTCTTTAAGCGTATAAAAATCCGACATATTGGAAATTCTTTTACTAAAGCGTGTTGCACTGATCCTGCAGGCAGCAGCGAAGCGGATTGCAAATATCCGTTTTGACAGGAGGGCATGCGGCAGGCAAAGCGCAGAAAGGAAGTTTCCATATGTCGGATTTTTTTGAGGAAAGACAGAAAAAAGAGTACAACGATTACGTGAAAAAGATTACACCGACCCACAGCCTGCCCTTAAATATGGCAAAGGCGTTTGTGACGGGCGGTGTAATCTGTGTCGTTGGTCAGGGGATTTTGAATTTTTTTAAGAGTACCGGACTTGACAAGGAGGCGGCGGGCAGTGCGACGTCACTTTGCCTTGTGCTGCTCAGCGTGGTGCTCACAGGATTCAATGTGTACCAGAAGTTGGCAAAATTCGGAGGGGCAGGCACGCTGGTACCGATCACCGGATTTGCAAATTCCGTCGCAGCTCCGGCAATTGAGTATAAAAAAGAAGGACAGGTATTCGGAATCGGGTGCAAGATCTTTACGATCGCCGGCCCTGTGATTCTGTATGGAATTCTGTCCTCCTGGGTGCTTGGAGTAATTTACTGGGTGTTACTGCTTACGGGCGTCTTGTAGAGTCTGATGTTGCAGTCCACTGGCGCTGTCTGCTTATAAAAAGTGCCTTTGGCGCTTTTATACCATCGGCACATCGCCGGTCTTATGTATGCGCAGACTGTGCAGCTTCAGGCCGGAATGGGAGAAGAAAACCTTGAGGTAGTGTGTTGTGCCGCGGACTTCTTTTTCGCGGGCAATCGTAACCGGTGCCGCGCTGCCTCCGTGATAGGAATAGGTGTGCAGCACGGTTCCGTCCAGACTCAAGGTAACAGCCATCTGAGCATGCTCAGAAAACTCGGTGGAAGCGGTCAGTGCAAACTCGTACATGCCTTCTTCATCGAAGGTGAAGGCAAGCAGGAAAGCACTTCCGGCATCGGTCGCATACTCCTCGAGCGAAATCGTGGTATCTGTGGTGAAAGTGAACTGTTTCATATCACCGGAAACAGCACTGGTCAGATCCTTTGGACGACCGGCTTCTTCTACTGGCTGGAATGTACCCGTGAGACGTTCCAGTGCCGGAGAGGAGAGCAGGAAGGTGCAGATGTTTGCGGCATTGCGGACCAGTTCTCCTCTGGTAAGCGTACCGTCTGCGAGTGACTGCGCCAGATTATCTTCATAAGCGGCGGCATCCGGTGTGACCATAAAGACGTCGTTCTGAGCACGGACCATGGCGGCGAGGTTGGTTGTATCGGCCGGTTCACCCTCGTTGTTGATTTTTGCCCACCAGTCGGTCATGACCATGCCGGAGAAGTTCCATTCTCCGCGCAGAATTGTCGTATTCAGATCGTAGCTTCCGGCGGTCCACTGTCCGTTTACCGGTCCGTAAGTGGTCATGATCGAGCGAACGTGTCCGTCACGAATGCACATTTCAAACGGTTTCAGGTAAATTTCACGCAGAGCACGCTCGGAAATCACACCGTTTGCAGAGTGTCTTGCATGCTCCTGATTGTTGGCGCAGAAATGCTTCAGAGTGCCGGTTATACCGGAATGGTCCATACCTTCTGCCTGGGCCTGTGCCAGCTTTCCGGTCAGGAACGGATCTTCTGAGTGATACTCAAAGTTTCGGCCGTTTAAAGGATTGCGGTGGATGTTGATTCCAGGTCCGAGCAGTGCATCAATGTGATTGCTGCGCATCTCCAATCCCTCAAACTCAAACAGGGAGCGAACGAGCGGGAGATTAAAGGTGCAGGCAAGCAGTGTGCCGTTTGGCAGGCTGAATGCTGAGGCACCGCAGTCCATGCGGATACCGGACGGACCGTCCGAGCAGCAGCCGGCCGGGATGCCGAAGTGCTGCAGGCCATCGGTGACACCGCCGAACGCAGCGGCAGTACCGGGGGTTACCTTTGGGCTGCACATTCCCTCGCCGTGCATCAGATGGCACAGCTCTGCATCAGAAAGCTGCGCGAGAAATTCCGGGAGCGTACAGCTTCCGTTTTTGACATCTGCCAGCTTTAATCCGCGGTCACCGGTAAAGGTCAGGCAGGACGGCAGCGCATTTTTTCGCTTCTCTGCCGGACTGATCACACGAAGCGGGGCATCTTCGAAAGTCGGAGAGAGTGTTCCGTCCACATTTTGCTTCGGATGCAGGCGGGTAAACGGCTGAATCGGTGCCATTGCCTGAGAAAGCGTCTCAAGCATCTTCGTTTCAGTCAGAGAAAATGTGCCGACGGGAATCGCGTCACGGACATTTGCTCCGGCATAGAAGGTATAAGTACCGGATTCTAGTACGTAGCAGTGCGGATATCCGCTTGCGCCACTGTCATCATAGGAAGCAAAACTGTATGGAATAACGGAGATCGTAAGCATCTCCTGCTCATCAGGAGTCAGTTCCTTTGTTTTTGCAAAACCGCACAGCTGACGCAGGGGCTTGCCGAGCTGTCCCTGCGGAGCTTCGATGTAGACCTGGACAACTTCTTTTCCGCTGCGTTTTCCTGTGTTGGTGACGGTGGCCTGAATTTCAAATGTGGAAGGGAGGGCATCCGAAGCGTACGCTTTACCGGAAGCGAACAGAAGCCTGGTTTCCGTCGCAAAAGAGGTATAGGAAAGTCCGAATCCAAACGGATAGAGGACTTTTTCTTTTGCAAAGGTTTCAAAATAGCGGTATCCGACGTAGATATCCTCCTGATAGATATTTTCTGTGGAGGAGCCGAAATTTCTGCTCGACGGGTAATCTTCGTAGGAAACGGCAATCGTGTCGGTGAGGCGTCCGCAGGCATCAGAGGTGCCGCAGAGCACATCAGCGGTTCCGTATCCGCCTTCCATACCGCCCTGCCATGCATATAGCACAGCAGACGGCTGGTATTCCTGCACCCAGCTCATATCGATGATATTTCCGACGTTCAGAACGACGATGGTACAGGAAAAAGCAGCGCAGACTTTGTGCAGCAGCTCCTTTTCCGGAGCGGTGAGAAGATAGCTGCCGGGCATCAGGGAGTTGTCCTGATCCTCGCCTGCGGTGCGGCCAAGGATAATGACGGCGGCATCGCTGTGCGCAGCGGCATCTGCGACGATTTCATCTGAGAGCGCCATCTCTTCCTGGCACCACGGCTCCATACCCCAGCCCTTTCCGTGGTCAAACGGATGCTCAGCGGCCCAGCTCTGGTACGTGGCGAGCAGCGGCTCATAGATGGAAATCTCGTCATGCAGACGGAGTCCGTCCAGAATGGAATGGACGTATGGAACGTTCACCATTCCGCCCGAACCGGTACCGCTTTTGTAGTAGTCGAGCTGAATGCGCCCGAAAACTGATACGGTCTCGCCCACATGCAGCGGAAGTGCGTGATTTTCATTGCGGAGCAGAACGCAGCCCTCTGCTGCGGCTCCTCTGGCTGTCTGGCTGTATTTTTCCCAGTCAAGTATCTGTGTCATAAAAAATCCCTCCTGTGAAGAATGCGAAGCAGGTATTTACACCTGATTTACTTTGTTAGACAGTTATAGCAAATGAAACGTGGCATTTACTGCCTGAAGCGTGTTTTGATAATAAAAACAAACGGAATTAGATACGTCGGGCAAACCAAACGCCTAAATTTCTTCGGCCGGTTCATCGCCTTCCGCTTCCGGGCCAGAGACTCCCTGCGGCCGCACCGGAATCCCGTTTACTTCGACCGAATCATCGGCCGGGATCAGGAAATACGGCCGGCCGTTTAGGATGCGCGTTTCGATCAGGTCGGCGCGGTCAGGCTTGACCTGAATGATGATATCCGGCGTTTTGATCTCAAATTTTCTTGTGCTGACAACGTTTGAGACGAGAAGCGGGGCATGAAGGTCACCGGCGGTCTGCTCGTACTGTTCGTCAAAATGTTCGAGCACCTCGTCGGAAGCGCCGTTGTCGTAGAGCAGCCGTTTTACGTCATCCTTTTCGAGCATGATCGGCTCCGGATCGTCTTTGCGCTCCTCAAGAAGCGTGTTTAAGGTGTCGTTGATTGTCTTGACCGTCTCAAACGTGCAGTCGGTCAGCAGGGTATCCGCGACAAGGGCATTGAAGGTCTCTTTCTGGGATGAGGCGGTCATCGGAAGCTCGCAGCCGAGCAGCAGGTGCGCAAAGTCCGGATTCAGTTCATCCGGATTTTTGGAATAATAGAGGATGCTGTGGATATCCGTGTTGCGATCGGTGAAGGCCGGAAACAGAAAACCGGTCACCGGCGGCTCTACAAACCAGTCGCGGATGCGCTCCTCGATGGCGTTTGTCTCCTCGTTGTAGCAAAGCCCCGGCTTCGTCAGCTTGACCGGACAGATTGCGCAGAGCATGAAATCATAGACGTACTCAGAGGCATCGAACTGTTCGAGATTGTCGGTTCCTTTTTTCGGAATATCGTACGCGCCGTGCACGAGAATGATGTAATAGTTTTCCGGGTAGACAAAGGTCTCAATGACCTTGTCGTAAAATTCATCGAGCAGTGCGTCGTCCTTTAATTCGCTGGCCCGCAGCTTCATCAGATATTCCTGCGTGCCGCCTCCGGCCTCCTGTGCCAGCGGAAATTCCATATCCAGAAGATTTTTTCCGACGGTGCCGGAGAGCGTTTTCTTGAAGATATCAAAATATTTAAACATTTCTTCCTCAGAGATCGAGAGAAATGCTTCCTTCATCAGAGATTTTTTGTTCTTCTCCCCGTCGACGTAGCAGCCGCAGATCCGTGTGAGCGGGCAACGGTCGGGGGTGAAGAGACGTTTGATTTCAGAAATTTCCTTTTTATTCATAACAAAATCCTTTCTAGTTATAAGAAGGAACCCGTTTGCGGGAGGATTCCTTATAAGCCTGAATTCCCCTATAATCTTGCGTACGGTATCAAAAATGTTCGCATGCCAATATCAGCCAAAATATTCTCACCCGTGCATCGCAAGCGCTGTATTCAGCAGATATAAGAGCAGCAGATGTACCGGGTAAAACCAGTAGAAAAAGTATTTCATTTTCAGGCCGCGGAACCCATTGTAGAGCCAGATCGGAAGAAATGCGATCGGCGCAGGAAGTTCCCAGGCAACAGAACACGCACCGCCAACGCACTGTACGGCGGTGGACTGTCTCATTAGATACAAGATGGCAATCAGAAAGACGCCCTTGAAATTGTAATCGGTGTTAAGGATGATCGACAGCTGCATGCCTGCACTTAAAATCAGGATATACAAAAGGACGCGCAGGATTTTTTTGAGCATGCTCCCGGAAAGAAACTGTTCCGTCAGGCGAAAGCCGATCAAAACGAGCAGTCCGATCAGAAGCGTGACATAAACGTTCTGTTTTTCTGGGTAATACCACGAGCCCTTGAGTGCGAGATCAAATGGAATCTCGGAGACCACGGCAAAAAGCAGCATTCGAAATGCATATTTTGCGGCGTTTCTCGTGTGCAGAAAGCCTTCCACCAGAAGAAAGCAGAAGATCGGAAACGCGATTCGCCCGATGGATCTTGAGAGATTGTAGGCGGACACAAAAAAAGCCTGCCGCCCGGGCACCGCTGTGATGGAAGGAAGATGGCACAGCGTGCGCAGCACGGTGGCTCCGGTGTGATCGATCAGCATCGAAAAGACGGCGATCAGTTTTAAGGTACTTCCGGAGATACCGGAAAAATGAGATTGACGGGACATGAGGCCTCCTGATTAAAAAAGAAATAAGCGAAAGCATTTTTCAAACATGCTCTATGTCAGAATAAGCATTTTAAAGACGTTTGTCAAGACAGAAAAAACGGGCGGAGTTTGGTAACTCTGCCCGTTTGGTGGACTATAGTCAACTGTTTTCGCTGATCCTGATATGCGAAGATTTTTGATACCAGAGGCAAGATCATAAGGAATCCTCCCACTGACGTGAGTCCCTCCTTATGATTACTCATTTGCCAACAGCATCAGAATCTCATTGCTTCTCGCAATAAATTTTGTCATCTCGTCCGGATTTAAGGTCTTGTGTGCGAGCATAGCCAGATCGTACAGCTGCTCACAGATCATTGGAACGTGCTCACTGTCTTTGTGTGCTGCCACGTACTGTACCAGCTTGTTGTTTGCGTTGAGCACGAGCGTTTCCTCATTGCCGAACATGGACGGATCCATGCCATACATGCCGTACATCTTCATCATTTCCTGCATTCTGCGGTTTTCCTCGGAGAGCGTCATCATAGAGGAAACGTTTGCGTTTTTCAGCTTTTCGACCTTGACGGTCAGCTTGTCCTTGCCAAGTGCTTTGCGGAAGACTTCGGTCAGAGTATCAGTGGTCTCTTTCAGAGCAGCCTCATCAGTCTCCTCCTTGAAGGTGTCTGTGACATCCGCATCGATCCGCTGGAATTTCAGGTCATCACGCAGCTGCTCCATATGTGTGATGAACGCGGAATCGATGTTGTGCTTAAGGATAACGGCATCGAGTCCTGCCTCGCGGAACATATTGATGTACTGGCTCTGCTGAATCTCGTCGGTGACGTAATAGATGGTTGTTTTCTCCGGCTCTTTTGTCTCCTCGGAAGCGGAATCCTTTGCATCTGCATTCTCAGTTGTTTCAGCTGTGGTCTCGCTTTCTTTGGTCTCAGAATCCTCTTCCTTCTTTGCAGCCAGATCCTGAATGGTCAGGTATTTGCCGTTGATATCTTTGTAAAGAATGTAATCGCCCATCTTTTCGCCGAATTTATGGTCCTTGATGCAGCCGAATTTGATGAACGGGCTGATGTCATCCCAGTATTTCTCATAGGATTCGCGGTCAGTCTTGCACATACCGGTCAGCTTGTCTGCAACCTTCTTTGTGATGTAATCAGAAATCTTCTTTACAAAACCATCGTTCTGCAGTGCGCTTCTCGATACGTTCAGCGGAAGATCCGGGCAGTCGATCACACCCTTTAAGAGCATCAGGAATTCCGGAATGACTTCTTTGATATTGTCTGCGATGAAGACCTGATTGTTGTAAAGCTTGATCGTGCCTTCGATGGAATCATACTCGGTGTTGATCTTCGGGAAATACAGGATGCCTTTTAAGTTGAACGGATAATCCATATTCAGATGGATCCAGAACAGCGGCTCCTTGTAATCCATAAATACCTTGCGGTAAAATTCTTTGTATTCCTCATCGGTGCAGTCCTTCGGCTGTTTTGTCCACAGCGGGTTTGGATCGCTTAAGGATACCGGGCGCTTGTTGATCTTGACACGGTCGCGGGCCGGAGAGACCTCAACGACTTCTTTTTCACCGTTTTCGTTTTCTTTTTCTTCGGTCTTTGCATCCTCATGGATACGCTCGACAATTACGTCGTCGTCCCGCAGCTCGGATTCGTCGATTGTCTCATATTCCTGCTCCGCATTTGCTTTGGAAAGGAAAATCTCTACCGGCATGAAAGAGCAGTATTTGCTGATGACTTCACGCATACGGTATTCATTTGCAAATTCAAGGCAGTCATCAGAAAGGAAGAGGGTGATTTCCGTACCGACCTCTGTGCGGTGTCCCTCGTCGATCGAATACTCTGTACCGCCGTCGCACTCCCAGTGTACCGGCTTTGCATCCTTCTGCCAGGAGAGCGTATCGATGTGAACCTCGTCAGCTACCATAAATACGGAATAAAAACCGAGTCCGAAGTGACCGATGATCTCATCCTTTGTCGTCTTGTCTTTGTATTTGTTCAGGAAATCTGTTGCGCCGGAAAAGGCGATCTGTGTGATGTATTCCTCAACCTCTGCGGCAGTCATACCAAGTCCGTTATCGATGAATTTCAGAGTTTTTTCATCCGGGTTGACGATGACCTCGATTTTCTTTTTGTAATTATCCGGATATTCGTATTCACCCATCATCTCAAGCTTTGCCAGCTTGGTGATTGCGTCGCAGCCATTGGAAATGACCTCGCGGACGAAAATGTCATGGTCGGAATACAGCCATTTTTTAATAATGGGAAAGATATTTTCACTGTTGATGGAAAGACTTCCGGTTCTCTTGCTCATATTATAACAACTCCTTTTTGTTCATGTACAAACTGTTTTTTCTGTGTGAGGCAGATCCTCAAAAAGTCGATAGAAAAATTTTTTGATAAACTGCCCGTCTCTAATGTGTATGATAATACTGCTAGAACAAAAAGTCAAGAAAAAATTAGCACTCGTTTTTAATGAGTGCTAACAATGATTTCTTTCTTATGAAAAAACTTCTCAAGCATCGCATCCCAGGCATGGTCGAGGGAATGGTCCATCGTAAAAATGCGAAGGGAACTTCCGCTGATGCAGGAAAGATGGGTGCCGTCATAGCGCAGGGTTAAAAACAGCCCGTCCACGTCTTCGGGGCGGTGCGAAAGACCCGACTGGCGGATCAGGGATTCGACGTTGTGCGGGGCGAGCCGAAAGACGATCTGAAAGGAGAGCGGTGTGTTTTTTCCCTTCATCAGCTCAAAAAAGAGCGGCCGCACACGCTTCCAGAGAACGTAGCCGCATTGCTCGGTAGTGAGTGCTTCGGCTTCATCGGTGCTGAAGTAATCCGGGTGCATCGTGCCGTCGAGGTGGAAGGCTGCGTAGGTCGTGACCGAGGCCTCCGATAAAAGAAAAGTATCGAAGGTGTCGGTAAGCAGCAGTTTTTTCATGAAATCTTTCAGGTCTTGAATCTGATAGGACTGCAAAATAGTTCTCCTTTCCATAACAAAGCTCGTTCTTCTTATTATAACGCACGAAAATCCGGAAAACCATAAAAATTTTGAAAAGTGTGATTTTCCCCTTTTCAAGAGAATATACTTATGCTATGATAATATAGTATTGAAAACCAGATTATAAGATTTTAAAAACACCAACTAAACGTTTCGGGAGGCAATAGATATGGAGTACGTAATTGTAATGGACAGCTGCGGTGAGTGCACTGCGGAGATGAAGGAAGATGAGAGAGTCATTTCCGCACCGCTTACGCTGCAGGTGGATGAGCATATGATCATCGATGATGACACCTTTGATCAGGCAGATTTTCTGAAGAAGGTGGCTGACAGTCCGAACTGCCCGAAGTCTGCATGCCCGTCCCCGGATTATTATAAGGAGGCATTTGAAAAGGCAGAAAAGCGCGCATACGGTGTCACACTCTCTTCTGAGCTGAGCGGTTCGTACAACAGCGCGATGCTCGCCAGAGACCTGATTTTGGAGGAGCGTCCGGAACTTCAGATTCATGTATTCAATTCCCGTTCGGCCTCAGTCGGCGAGACCTTGATTACGGCAAAGATTCAGGAGTGCGAAGCGAAGGGAATGGATTTCGCGGAGGTAGTCGAGACCGTCGAGAACTACATCGACACGCAGAATACCTACTTTGTTCTGGAAAATCTGGAGACTCTGCGTAAAAATGGCCGCCTGAGCAACCTCAAGGCGTTTGTGGCTTCCGCGCTTAAAATCAAGCCGGTCATGGGTTCCACGCCGGAAGGGTCCATCGTGCAGCTCGACCAGGCGCGCGGCATGAACAAAGCGCTGGTGAAGATGGTAAATTATGCCGCGGAGGCGGCGGAGGATCCGGAGGAGAAGATTCTTGGCATTACACACTGCAACTGCCCGGAGCGCGCTGAGGCAGTCAAAAAGGCGATTCTTGAGAAAATTTCCGTAAAGGATGTCATTTTGCTCGATACGGCAGGCGTTTCTTCCATGTATGCGAACGACGGCGGCGTGATTGTGGTACTGTGAGGCCCTCATTCAGAGGAAATCTTCCACAGATTGCGGCGCACATCCTGCAGAAAGCGTTTTTCAAACACGCTCTGATGTCTGTATAAAATCACAGAAGAAAAACTTGAATTTTCATACAGATCGTGTATACTGGAGGAAGAATCTGTTTTGACAAAGGAGAGATAGCATGAGTCAGGCAAAAGTTGACCGTTATAAAGAAGAAAAGAAAAACCGTGCCAAGATCATCAAAAAAGAGAAGCGGCAGCTTCTGGCGATGAAATTAGGTGCATCCGCAGTGGCAATTGTGCTGGTTGCGTGGTTTGGAGTTTCTGTTTACCTTGGATTTCAGTCACAGGATGCAACGACGACTACGGAGAAAGTAACTTACACCATCAATACCTCAGCGATTGATAGTTTCCTTACGGATCTGTATACAACAGCAGACTAAGTGGAGCGGTGTACATTTAACCGAGTCAGAAACATCAAAGAACTGTTTCAGACAAAATCGCATAAAAGCGGATTAAAAAATCCGGTGATATATTTCAAAAATATGTCACCGGATTTTTTTGCCGGGATTCCTTATGTTTCTGCGTCCGGTATAGAAAAAACGGCAGAATATCAGATTCGGTGAACCGTACAATACACTAAATTTTCACAAAATTACCATAATCGGAACACAATTCCATCAAAAAAGGGACACAAACGTCCCCTAAAATGTTCACAGATTCCAAAGCGTATTTGAAAAATTATTCAGTAGATTGTATGGAAAGAATTTTTCAAACACGCTCTGGCAGCGGTAAGAAAAGACAAAACCGCAGGAGCAGGCAGAACAGCAAGGCGTGGGTATCTGTCTGACGCAGAACAGGAAAAATATGGAAGGAGTTCACAGCAATGAAGAGTGTGAAGGAAATCAGGAAAAGAGCAGGTGCAGGTGTGGCAGCAATGGCGATGGCTGCAGCAATGATGATGAGCAGCATGCCGGTCTATGCGGCAGGAGAAGGACTCGATATGAGCACCGATTATCCGGGCATTACGGTAAAGGCGGGTGATACGGTAAGCTTCGGACTGGATTTTTCCTGTGACGAGGGAACCTCCTATGATGCTGATCTTTCAGTAAAGTCACTGCCGGACGGTTGGAGCGGTTACTTCAAAGGTGACAGCAAGCAGGTAACAAGAGTACATATCGACGGTGATGCGCAGGATACCGACAGTAAAAGCAGCACAGATTTCAGCCTGACCGTGCCGGAGGATACAGAGGATGGTACTTACACGGTAGAACTGGAGGCAGATGGCGGAAAAGGAGCATCTGATACGCTGGAACTTGCGGTAACGGTAAGCAAAGAAGAGGTCATGCAGAGTACCTTTACCTCTGAGTATCCGGAGCAGCAGGGCGCATCCGGTACAACATTCAGCTTTGACACAACGCTTGTAAACAACCGTGCGACCGATCAATCCTACAGCTTATCAGCAGAGGCGCCGAGCGGCTGGCAGGTAACGTTTACTCCGTCAGGAGAGAGTGCGAATGTGGCAAGCCTGAATGTTGATGCGGGCAGCAGTCAGGGCCTTACTGTAACGGTTACCCCGCCGGATGATGTGGAAAAAGGAGACTATACAATTCCGATCTCCGCGATTTCCGCAGAGGATACGTTGAACCAGGATCTTTCCGTATCGATCACGGGTACCTACAATGTTTCGCTTTCCACACCGGACGGACGTCTGAGCCTTGATGCATATGCGGACAAAGAGTCGAGCGTGACACTTAGCATCACAAACAACGGAAACGTAGATCTGACGAACCTGAATCTGACTTCTACCGCACCGACAGACTGGGATGTATCCTTCAGCGAGTCGACAATCGATACACTGGAAGCAGGTGCGACAAAAGAAGTGACCGCTTATATCAAACCGGCGCAGGATGTTATCACAGGCGATTATGTGACCGATATTACCATTAAAAATGATTCCGCATCAAGCATGGCAGAGTTCCGTGTCTCTGTAAAGACACCGACGACCTGGGGCATTGTGGCAGTTGCAATTATTGTGGTACTGGTAGCGGTACTGGCTGGAATCTTTAAGAAGTTCGGGAGACGATAACCATGGCTGAAAAAATGGAGAATATCATTCAGACTTCTCATCTGACGAAGCGATACGGAGCAAAGATCGCAGTGAACGATCTGAATCTCTCCATCAGAAAAGGAGAAGTGTTCGGATTGCTCGGACCGAACGGCGCAGGTAAGACGACAACCATCCTGATGCTGCTCGGCCTGACCGAGCCGACGGCAGGAACGGCAACGATTGCAGGCTGTGACTGCACAAGAAATCCGCTGGAAGTCAAGTCGATCGTCGGTTATCTGCCGGACAATGTCGGATTTTATACGGATATGACAGGACGCCAGAATCTGCGTTTTACCGGCCGGTTGAACGGACTGGGCGGACAGGAACTGGAAGAGCGGATCGATTCACTGCTGGAGCGCGTCGGCATGACGGAAGCGGCAGATAAGAAAACAGGAACGTACTCCAAAGGTATGCGCCAGAGACTTGGCATCGCGGATGTCCTCATTAAGGATCCGCAGGTCATCATCATGGATGAGCCGACACTTGGTATTGACCCGGAAGGTATGCGGGAACTGCTCAATATCATCCGTGATCTGTCCGTGAAAGACGGACGTACCGTTCTGATTTCATCCCATCAGCTGCAGCAGATCCAGCAGGTGTGCGACCGCGTGGGCATTTACGTGGAGGGATCGCTGATTGCCTGCGGTACGCTGGCAGAGCTGGAGGCACAGATCCAGAAAAACGGCACGTATCTGCTGGAAGTGGATGTGGAGCCGTGTGACGACCAGATCCTCGGAATGCTGGCAAACCAGGATGGAATCCTTGGAATTGCAAAAGAGGGCCGCAGATTTATGATTACATCGAAAAAGGATATCCGTCCGCAGCTGACGAAATTCCTCGGCGAGCATGATTATACCGTGATGCATCTGCATCAGCGCGGCGGCGATCTGGATGAGATCTACAGACGTTATTTTGAAAAGGCAGGGCAGAGTGATGAAAGCAATAAGTCTGAAACAAAAAGAAAGCACGGCTGGAAACGCAAATCAGCCGGAAAATAAAATAAAAACGGTGAAGGCAAGTACCGGAAGAAACGCGCTTGTGCGCAAGGAGCTTGCCGATCATCTGAAAAGCAAACGGTTTCTGATTCTGCTGCTTCTGATTGGCTGTACCAGCTTTGCAAGTCTGTACGGTGCAATCAGCGGACTGAGTGATGCGATCCAGTCGGACAGCAACTTCATTTTCCTGAAGCTTTACACCTCAAGCGGAAGCTCGATTCCGTCGTTTATGTCCTTTATCGCACTGCTTGGACCGATCGTCGGCCTGGCACTTGGATTTGACGCAGTCAACAGCGAGCGTTCCAACGGTACCTTAAACCGCCTGGTTTCACAGCCGATCTACCGTGATGCAATCATCGTCGGAAAATTTCTGGCAGGAACTATCGTGATCGCGATCGTTATTTTTTCGACGGGAATCGCACTTGGTGCAGTCGGAATGGCAGTGACCGGTCTGGTTCCGGATGTGGAAGAGGTGTTCCGGATTCTGATTTTCCTGTTTTTTACGGTGGTATATATCGCATTCTGGCTGGCAATGTCGATTCTGTTTTCGGTTATCTGCCGCCACTCCGCGACCTCGGCGCTTGCATCGATCTCCGTATGGATTTTCTTTGCAATTTTTATGAGCCTTGTAGCAAGCATCATTGCAAACGCAGTCTATCCGGTAAATGACCAGTACAGCGCGATGTTCAACAGTCTGAACAACTATACGCTGAATCAGAACCTGAACCGTATTTCTCCGTACTATCTGTACAGTGAGGCGGTATCAACGATCATGAACCCGTCCGTGCGCTCGGTCAATGTTGTGACTGTGAACCAGTTAACCGGAGCGATCAGCGGTTACTTAAGCCTTGGTCAGAGCCTGCTGCTCGTATGGCCGCATCTGACCGGTCTGGCAGCGCTGATGCTCATTGCATTTGGCGGTTCGTACGTTGGATTTATGAGACAGGAGATCCGGTCGAATTAAGGGAGATTTGCAGATTGCAAAAGCGAATTAGAAATTTTGTTTTACTGTAAATTGTGAAAGAACGTTTTAAACGGATCAAGCAAATAGCGAAGCGGATTGTGAATATCCGCTTTGACTGAAAGAGAAAAATGGCCGGAGGGCAGGGTGAAAATTCTGTCTTCCGGCTATTTTTCGTTAAGCGAATCAGGCAAGTTCTCTGTTTATTCATAAAAAACGGGCAGCGATTTTTACGCTGCCCGTCAGGATATTCCGTTTTATTTGCTTTCCTGATTTTTCTTTACTTCCATCATCTTCATTGCGCGCACCTTCAGCGGAAGACCGAACAGTGTGATGAATCCGGATGCATCGTGGTGATCGTAGAGATCGCCGGTTGTGAAGCTTGCAAGAGATTCGTTGTACAGGCTGTACGGAGAAGTCGTGCCGGCCTTGATGATGTTGCCCTTGTAAAGCTTGAATTTTACTTCGCCGGTGACATATTCCTGTGTGACATCAACGAATGCCTGAATTGCCTCGCGAAGCGGTGTGAACCATTTTCCTTCGTATACGATCTGTGCAAACTGGCTGCCGAGCTTCTTCTTTGTCTCCATAGTATCACGGTCAAGAATCAGCTCCTCAAGCTGCTCATGAGCAGCCATCAGAATAGTTCCGCCAGGAGTCTCATAGACACCGCGGGACTTCATACCAACTACACGGTTCTCTACAATATCAGCGATGCCGATGCCGTGCTTGCCGCCAAGCTTGTTCAGCTCAGTGATAATCTCGCAGACGCTCATTTCTTTTCCGTTTAAGGTCTTCGGGGTGCCTGCCTCAAAAGTCATGGTTACGTATTCGCCCTCGTCCGGAGCTTCTTCCGGAGTCACACCAAGTACGAGCATGTTTGCGTAATTCGGCTCATTTGCCGGATCCTCAAGCTCAAGTCCCTCGTGGCTGATGTGCCAGAGGTTGCGGTCACGGCTGTAGCTGTGGCTGTGGTCGAACGGAAGCACAATACCGTGCTGCTTGCAGAACTCGATCTCATCGTCACGGGACTGCATTTTCCAGATATCAGTCATACGCCACGGAGCGATTACCTTGAGATCCGGAGCGAGCGCCTTGATACCAAGCTCAAAACGGATCTGGTCATTTCCTTTTCCGGTAGCACCATGGCAGATGGTAGTAGCGCCTTCTTTTCTTGCAATCTCAACGAGCTTCTTTGCGATTGCCGGACGAGCCATTGAGGTACCGAGCAGATATTTGTGCTCATAGACTGCACCTGCCTTTACACACGGCATGATGAAGTCTTCGCAGAATTCATCGCGGATATCTTCAATATATAATTTGGAAGCGCCGGAGAGCTTTGCTCTTTCATCCAGTCCATCCAGCTCATTGCCCTGGCCGCAGTCGATGCAGCAGCAAATAACCTCATAATCAAAGTTATCTTTCAGCCACGGAATCATGGCCGTCGTATCCAGTCCGCCTGAGTAGGCGAGAATTACTTTTTCTTTCATGATTGATTCCTCCTGTTGTGCATTTCACCTTTCATCAATATACATCAACAGTCATAAATATGCAAGTGCTAAATTATATTTTATGAAAAACTATGAAAAAGGTTGAATATTATGCACGAAATATGTATAATCATGCAAAGAAAAATACTTTACATATTTTTCTGATAGGTATAGAATTGGGAAAACGAATTCCGAATGGCGAAAAAGCGCAGATCGGAGCGTCACAGAGGAGGAATAAGCTTATGATAAAGGTTGGAATTATCGGTGCAACCGGATATGCAGGAGGAGAACTGGTGCGACTGCTGCTTGGCCATAAGGAGGCAGAGATCGTGTGGTATGGCTCCAGAAGCTATGTGGATCAGAGTTATGCGTCGATCTATCAGAACATGTTTCAGCTGGTGGATGCAAAGTGTATGGACGATAATATGGAAGCACTTGCCGATCAGGCTGACGTTATTTTTACGGCGACGCCGCAGGGGCTGTGTGCATCCCTGATCAATGAGGACATCCTTTCCAAAACGAAAATCGTGGATCTGAGCGCTGATTTCCGTCTGAAAAATGTAAAAATATACGAAGAATGGTATAAGATCGAGCACAAGGCTCCGCATTACATCGATGAGGCTGTTTACGGACTGTGCGAGATCAACCGGGAAAAGGTAAAGGGCGCGCGGCTGATTGCAAATCCAGGCTGCTACCCGACCTGCAGCACCTTATCAATCTATCCTTTATTAAAGGAAGGCCTGATCGACCCATCGACCATCATCATCGATGCAAAGTCCGGTACATCCGGAGCGGGGCGCGGTGCGAAGACGGACAATCTGTTCTGCGAGGTCAATGAAAATATGAAAGCGTACGGTGTGGCAAACCATCGTCATACGCCGGAAATTGAGGAGCAGCTTTCCTATGCAGCGGGAACTCCGGTGCTTCTGAATTTCACACCGCACCTTGTTCCGATGAACCGGGGCATTCTGATTACGGCTTACGCATCGCTGAAAAAAGAAGTTTCCTATGAGGAAGTAAAGGCTGCGTACGACAAGTATTATGAAAACGAGCGTTTCGTCCGCGTTCTGCCAAAGGATGTATGCCCACAGACAAAATGGGTGGAGGGCAGCAATTTTGTGGATGTGAATTTCAAGATTGATCCGCGGACAAAGCGCATCATCATGATGGGTGCGATGGACAATCTCGTAAAAGGTGCAGCCGGACAGGCCGTACAGAATATGAATCTGCTGTTTGGACTCGATGAGGCAGAGGGACTTCGCATGGCGCCGATGTTCCCGTAAGAGCAGGCGTTTGAGAGGATGCACAGTGGCTGGAAAAATATTTCAGAGAATAGCGTGCAGAAAAATGGAGCGTAAATGTCTGCTTTGATGGCAGGGAGAAGTTAAAGATGGAGGAGACTATGATAAAAGAAATAAACGGCGGCGTAACCGCCCCGAAAGGATTTTCAGCGGTCGGTATTACGGCCGGGATAAAAAAAGGAAAAAAGGATATGGCGATGATTTACAGCGAAGCGCCATGTCAGGTGGCCGGTACCTTCACGACGAACGTGGTAAAGGCAGCGCCGGTGAAATGGGATCAGAGCGTGGTTTACGGCGGTCAGTGTGTGCATGCGATCGTGGCAAACAGCGGTGTGGCAAACGCGTGCACCGGAGAAGAAGGACTTGGCTACTGCAAAAAGACGGCGGAAAAAGCGGCGGAGCTCTTTGGCATTAAGCCGGAGCAGGTGCTGGTGGCGTCGACCGGTGTGATCGGAGCGCAGATTCCGATCGACAAGATCTGCGCCGGCATTGAGACGATGAAACCGATGCTTGGCACGGGCGAGGTCTCCGGCACGCTGGCGGCAGAGGCGATCATGACAACCGACACCGTGAAAAAAGAAATCGCGGTGCAGATCGAGCTGGACGGAAAGACGGTCACAATTGGTGGTATGAGCAAGGGCTCCGGCATGATCCATCCGAATATGTGCACGATGCTGAGCTTCGTCATGACGGACGCGGCCATCTCAAAGGAGCTGCTTCAGAAGGCGCACAGCGCAGTCGTGGCGGATACGTACAATATGATTTCGGTGGACGGCGATACTTCGACGAACGACACAGCCGTAGTTCTTGCGAACGGACTGGCAGGAAATGATGAGATCACAGAAGAAAACGAAGAGTATCAGAAATTTTTTGAGGCGCTGAAATACGTAAATACGTATCTGGCAAAGCATATGGCGGCCGACGGCGAGGGAGCGACGGCGCTGTTTGAGGTGAAGGTGATCGGTGCAAAGACGAAAGCGGACGCGGTGACTTTGAGCAAATCGGTAATCACCTCCAATCTGACGAAGGCGGCAATCTTCGGACACGATGCCAACTGGGGCCGTATCCTCTGCGCGATGGGCTATTCCGGAGTCATCTTCGATCCGGAAAAGGTAGACCTTTATTTCGAGAGCGCAGCCGGAAAGCTGAAGATTATCGAGAATGGCGTT
The DNA here is from genome assembly GCA_029225065.1 of Lachnospiraceae bacterium. GTDB lineage: Bacteria > Bacillota > Clostridia > Lachnospirales > Lachnospiraceae > Choladousia. The sequence goes on from JAQXVT010000035.1 coordinate 105,449, forward strand.
TCGACCGGCTACAGCGAGGAAGAGGCGACAAAGATTCTGTCCGAGAAAGCGGTGACGGCGATCGCGGATGTGAAGATGGGAACGGCGCAGGCGACGGCATGGGGCTGTGACCTGACGTACGACTATGTGAAAATCAACGCGGATTACCGTTCATAAGAGGGAGGCTGAGAGATAAAATGGAAGCAATGATGGAAATGTGGCTGGAAAAAGCGAATGTGCTGATTGAGGCACTTCCGTATATTCAGCGGTTTCATGGAAAAACGATCGTGGTAAAGTACGGCGGAAGTGCGATGGTGGATGATGAACTGAAAAAAAGTGTAATCAGGGATGTGGCACTTTTGAAGCTGGTCGGATTCCGTCCGATCATCGTACATGGAGGCGGCAAGGAGATCACGAAGTGGATCAACAAAGTGGGCCTTGAGACGAATTTCGTAAACGGACTGCGTGTGACCGACGAGCCGACGATGGAAGTAGCCGAGATGGTACTGAACAAGATCAACAAAGATCTTGTATCGATGATGGAAAAGGTTGGATTAAAGGCGGTCGGAATCAGCGGAAAGGACAGCTCAATTCTGAAAGTAGACAAAAAGCTGGCAGGCGGAAAGGATATCGGATACGTCGGCGAGGTGAAGCAGGTGGATACGTCACTTCTGAACACACTGCTCGACAACGATTTTATCCCGGTTATCTGCCCGGTTGGCTCTGACGATGACTGCCATTCCTACAATATCAATGCGGATGATGCCGCCTGCGCGATCGCGACGGCGGTGAAGGCTGCAAAGCTGGCGTTCCTGACCGATATCGAGGGTGTTTACCGCGATCCGCTTGACCGCACATCACTGATCAGTGAGCTGACGATTCCGCAGGCAAAGGAATTTTTGAAGAGCGGAAATGTGGGCGGCGGAATGCTGCCGAAGCTGCAGAACTGCATCGCAGCGATCGAGGCCGGCGTTTCCAGAGTCCATATCCTGGACGGACGGATTCAGCACTGCCTGCTGCTGGAGTTCTTTACAAACAAGGGAATCGGTACGGCAATCATCGGAGATGAGGAGGAGCGTTACTTCAATGAACAGTAAGGAATATATGGAAAAGACAGAGCAGTACGTTCTGCACACCTACAACCGGTTTCCGGTCGTTCTGGAAAAGGGCGAGGGTGTTTATTTAACGGATGCGGATGGAAAATCATACCTGGATTTTGGCGCGGGAATCGCGGTCTTTGCGCTTGGCTACGGAAACAAAGCATACAATGACGCCCTGAAAAATCAGATCGATCAGCTGATTCATACGTCGAACCTCTATTACAATATTCCGCTTGAGGAGGCGGCAGAGAAGCTGATCCGCACAAGCGGGATGGACAAGGTATTTTTTACAAACAGCGGAACCGAGGCGATCGAGGGCGCAATCAAGGCGGCGAGAAAATACGCATGGCTGAAGGATGGAGGAACGGATCATGAGATCATCGCGATGAACCATTCCTTCCACGGACGCAGTGTCGGAGCACTTTCTGTGACCGGAAATGCGCATTATCAGGAGCCGTTCAAGCCGCTGATGGGCGGCGTGAAGTTTGCTGATTTTAATGATCTGGACAGCGTGAAAGCCCAGGTAAATGAAAAGACGTGTGCCATCATTCTGGAGACGGTGCAGGGCGAGGGCGGCATTTATCCGGCGGATCCGGCATTCTTAAAGGGCGTAAAGGAAATTTGTGAGGAGCATGATATCCTGCTGATTCTTGACGAGATTCAGTGCGGCATGGGCCGAACAGGAAGCTATTTTGCATGGCAGCAGTATGGCGTAGAGCCGGATATCATGACATGTGCAAAGGCACTTGGCTGCGGCGTGCCGGTCGGCGCGTTCGTGCTGAATGCGAAGGTGGCGAAGGCATCACTCGTTCCTGGCGACCACGGCACGACATACGGCGGAAATCCACTGGCATGCGCGGCGGTCTCAAAGGTGTTCGATCTCTTTGAGGAGCAGCATATCATCGACCATGTGAAGGAGGTGGCTCCGTATCTGGAGCAGAAGCTGGGTGAGCTGGTGGAAAAGTATGACTGCCTGGCACTGCGCAGAGGAAAAGGCCTGATGCAGGGCGTTGTAGTGACAGGGCGCCCGGTTGGAGAGATCGTAAAGAAAGCACTGGAACAGGGACTGATCGTACTGAGTGCCGGAAGTGACGTGCTGCGTTTCGTGCCGCCGCTTGTCATCACGAAGGAAGATGTTGATGAAATGATTGTGCGGCTTTCAAAGGCGCTGGAAGCGTAGGAGAGCGGAAGAATTTCACGGCGTAAGTACATTTCTTAAACGCGTTGATTTGTACATATTCGATTGGCGAAAAAACAGAATGGACATGAGAGATAAAATCTGAGGAATGCAGTGCATGAAAATAGAAAAGAAGGGAGATACTTTCTGAAAAGAGCTGCGAAAACCGACAGGTTGCCCTGAAACGGATAAAAGCCGGAACAGAACTGCCGGGCAAAACAGGGAAGCGGATTGCGAAACTTTGACTTGACCGCAGCTGGCAGAAAGGAGATCTCATGCTTGGAGTTTGTATTGCGCTGCTCTCTGGCGCGCTGATGAGTATTCAGGGAGTATTTAATACAGAAGTAACAAAGCAGACGAGCCTTTGGGTATCGTCTGCTTTTGTGCAGTTTACAGCCCTTCTGGTCTGTCTGATCGCCTGGCTTTTTACAGACCGGACGAGTTTTCTTTTGCTGGGAGATATAAAGAATCCCTATATGCTGCTCGCCGGAGTGATCGGAGCGTTTATCACGGTGACGGTGGTAAGAAGCATGGCGGACCTGGGACCGGCACGCGCCGCGATGCTGATTGTCATCTCGCAGCTGGCTGTCGCTTATGTGATCGAACTGTTTGGAATGTTCGGCGTGGAAAAACAGCCGTTTGAATGGCGGAAGCTGATCGGGCTTCTGATTTCCGTAACCGGCATTATTGTGTTTAAATGGTAAAATTTAGAAAAATTTTAATATAAAATATCTGTTGCAAAAAAGTTAACTTTTCGTTACAATAAAGGTTGCATACGGGGAACCGGCAGTTTCTGACTGAAGGAAAGGTATGCAGAAAACTGAGAAAATAAATAATAAGAAGAAAACAAACTGGAAAACAAAGCGGAGCCGGGTGGTCATTTGGTTGCTGGCAGGCTTTTTTGTGCTTTGCGGCGGCTGCGCACGGAAGGCGGATGTGCAGATGTCGGGCGTGACGCTGGAAGAGGCGTATGCGGCGGGCGCAGGTGAAGAGAACAAAGAGGCGCAGGCAGGCGCTGATTCTGCTTTGACGGAAGCCTCAGACGGTTCAAAAATGCAGGAAAACGCAAGGCTGACTGGAAAGGTGACTGTAGATTCGGCGCTGCCAGATGAATCGGTACTAAAAGAGAGCGATTCGGTGAATGAATTGGACGGATCGGATTCAGAGACAGAAAGACTGATTTATGTCCACGTCTGCGGCGCAGTGCAGCACCCGGGAGTCTATCCGATGGCGGAGGGGACGCGTGTCTATGAGGCTGTTGCGCTTGCCGGCGGATTTCTTCTGGAGGCCGATGAGCAGTGGCTGAATCAGGCGGCTGTGATCGGGGATGCGCAGAAGCTTTACGTCTACTCAAAAGAAGAGACGAGGCAGATGGAGACGGAAGCGTCCAGAGAGGGCTTATCCGGAGGTGCAGAACCTGCGAATAGTGTGGAAGTATCGTCACCCCGCGGGAGCGATCTGGTGAATCTCAATACGGCGTCCAAGGAAGAGCTGATGACGCTTCCGGGGATCGGTGAGGCAAAGGCGGAGGCCATTTTGCAGTACCGGTCAGAGCATGGAGCGTTTTCGGCTGCGGAGGAGCTGCTGCAGATCTCCGGCATCAAGGAAGGCGTGTTTTCTAAGATAAAAGACAGGATAACGGTAAGGTAGCCCGGAAGTTACGGGCTATGACATAAAGGAGTAAAACAGCATGGGAAAAAAGGTTTTGGTAGTCGACGATGAAAAGCTGATTGTAAAGGGAATCCGGTTTAGTCTGGAGCAGGACGACATGGAAGTGGACTGTGCCTACGACGGAGAAGAAGCGGTGCGCATGGCAAGAGAGAAGGAATATGACATCATGCTTCTGGATCTGATGCTTCCGAAACTGGATGGTCTGCAGGTCTGCCAGCAGGTAAGAGAATTTTCTGACGTACCGATCGTCATGCTGACGGCAAAGGGCGATGACATGGATAAGATTCTGGGCCTTGAGTATGGCGCGGATGATTACATTACGAAACCTTTTAACATTCTGGAGGTAAAGGCGCGCTTAAAGGCGATCATGCGCAGAACGTCCCAGAAGACATCACAGGAGCCGAAGGGCAAGATCGTGGAAGTCGGAGATCTCGTGATGGACTGCGAGGGGCGCAGAGTCAGCATTGCCGGAAAAGAAGTGAATCTGACGGCGAAAGAATTTGATGTGCTGGAGCTGCTCGTATTCAATCCGAATAAGGTATACAGCAGAGAGAATCTTCTGAACATTGTGTGGGGCTATGAGTATCCGGGTGACGTGCGTACGGTAGATGTTCACATCCGTCGCCTGCGCGAGAAGATCGAGGCAAATCCGAGCGAGCCGAAATACGTACATACAAAGTGGGGAGTGGGTTATTATTTCCAGCATTAAGACAAAGGCGCTGACTTATTTTAAAAGTCTGCAGGCCAGAATTTTCGTTGTGTTTATTCTGGTCGGCATGATTCCGATCTTCCTGATGAAATATGTGATCCTTGAAAACTACGTGACTCAGTCGGTCGCACAGAAGCGCTCCCTGATTCAGGGACAGTGCCAGGATCTGGTGTCGCAGATCAGCCAGAGCGGTTATATTCACGGGGCTTCGTCGAGTGCGGTAGACCGTCAGATGAAACAGCTGGCCAATCTTTACAACGGAAGAGTCATCGTGGTCAACAGCAATTTCCGCATTATCCGGGATACGTTCGGCATCGATGAGGATAAATACATTATTTCAGAAGAGGTGTTGGAATCGTTTCTCGGCACAGATTCTTCCAATTACAATCAGGAAAATGAGTTTCTCGAGCTGACAGTGCCGATTAAGGCGGAGGGCACGAAGGAAATTGAGGGCATTCTGATTGTCAGCGTGTCGACGGAGGACGTTGATGAGGGACGGGATGCACTGAACAATACCGTATGGATTCTGCAGGTAGTTCTGACGATCCTGATCTGTATGACGGCATTTTATATGGCACGTTTGCTGACAAGACCGTTCGGCAAGATTACGCAGTCCCTGGAGGAAGTGCGGGGAAATGTGATTGAAGAGCAGGAAATTTCGATTCCGGATTACACGGAGACGAAGCTTTTGTCCGAAGCGTATAACCGCATGCTTCGGCGTATGAAGATTCAGGAGGATTCGAGACAGGAATTTGTGTCAAATGTCTCACATGAACTGAAGACACCAATCACTTCGATGAAGGTGCTTGCCGATTCCCTGCTTGCACAGGATGAGGTACCGGCGGAACTTTATAAGGAATTCATGGGAGATATCGCAGAGGAGATCGACCGCGAGAATAAGATCATCACGGATCTGCTTTCACTGGTAAAGATGGATCGAAAATCTTCAGATGTCAATATTCAGGAGACGAATATCAATCAGCTGATTGAGCTGATCTTAAAGCGGCTTCGTCCGATCGCGGCAAAGCGCGGCATCGATCTGGTGCTCGAGAGCTTCAAGCCGGTCTTTGCGGAGGTCGATGAGACGAAGCTGACGCTGGCGCTTTCCAATCTCGTGGAAAACGGCATCAAATACAACACGGAGAACGGCTGGGTACATGTGTCCCTGAATGTGGATAATAAATATTTTTATGTGAAGGTTGAGGACTCCGGAATCGGAATCCCGGAGGAGTCGCAGGAGCATATTTTTGAGCGGTTTTACCGTGTGGACAAATCTCATTCACGGGAGATCGGCGGCACAGGTCTTGGCCTGGCGATCACAAGAAGTGCGGTGCTGATGCACCACGGAGCGATCAAGGTTTACAGCAAAGAAGGGGAAGGCACGACGTTTACGGTCCGGATTCCTCTGAAATATGTGCCGTAGAAAGGATGAAACAGTTTCGTGAAGAAAAAAGGGAAACTTCTGCTTTTGCTGGTGATGGTTTTTCTGCTGGCAGGCTGCGGAAAAACACCGCAGGAAGAGAGCGGATATACAGTATACTATGTGGATCCGGCCGGGACGCGGCTGATGGAAAGCAATTATGTCCCGTCGGCACAGACCTTTGACGAGCTGATGGAGGAGCTGATTGATGAAATGCAGCAGCCGCCTGCGACGGGCTTTGTGAGCGCACTGCAGGGAAATGTCAGCGTGGAAGGGTATGAGCGGGGAATCGATGCGCTGCGCATTGATTTTTCGAAGGAATATTATGACCTCGGAAATACAGAGGAAGTACTGCTGCGGGCAGCGGTGGTGAAGACGTTTTCTCAGATTCCAGGTGTGACGAAGGTCATGATCACGGTGGAGCAGGATCAGCTGTGCGATGCACAGGGACAGCCTGTCCCGGCAATGGATGCGGATTCTTTCATTGATACGAAAGAGGGTGGAATCAATTCCTATCTCTATGCGAAGCTTGCACTGTATTTTTCAAATGAAGACGGCACGCAGCTGGTGAAAGAGGTAAGGAATCTTCACTATTCCAGCAACATGGTACTGGAGCGTGTTGTGATCGAGCAGCTGATTGAAGGACCGGCTGAGGACGGAAAGGCGGTGCTTTCGGATTCGACGAAGATCCAGAGCGTTTCGATCAAGAAGGGAATCTGTACGGTCAATTTTGACAGCGAGGTCAATAAAGAACCGTCGGAGAGCACGGTAGATCCGCAGACGGCACTTTATGCAATTGTGGATTCCATCAGCGAGACATGCGATGAGATTACAGGAGTACGGTTTGAAATTGAGGGTGAGAGCGATGTGAAATTCCGTCAGACCGTGGATCTGGATCAGACGTTTACGATGGACCGCAGTTATATCGAGGAAGAAGAGCTGGAGACACAGACGGCTTTGACTGAGACGGAGGTACCGGAGAGCGGAACGGAACGTGCGGCGAACGCATCAGGTGAAGAAAATGGGGAAGCTTCACCTGAAACCTGGGGAGAGACAGAAGCGTAAATCGGATTGAAAATCAGATCAGGATTTCTGCTTGGTAATATATGGAATAGCGTATGGAAGCGGCCGGCTTTTTTGATCTGGGCGGTCGTGATACTTTATGCAGTTGTATGGAATTGCAGAGAGCTTCCGAAAAAGGAGGCTTTGCTTGTGCGGTCAGAATCTGCGCTGAAGGAGGCAGCGGATTCTGACCGCTGTATTATTATAGAAGGAACGATTCGAACGTGCAGCCGGACGGAGAGCGGGGCGCGGTATACGGCAAATGAACTTGTGATCTGTGAGGACGGTCAAAGTACCTGGCAGGCAGGGAACGAAAATGGGACAGCGCAGCAGATGATTCAGGCTGTGGATAAAACGTGTTCTGCAGATAACACAGGCAGTGAGCAGAACAATAAAACAGTTTCAGCGGCCGTGGTGATGGAACAGGAGAAAAAGGAAACGGTTACGCTTCCCAAATCACATGCTGCCTCATTTACTCTTACACGGGAAGAAGCAGTACCGAAAATCGGTGACCGCGTGCGTCTGTTGGGGGAATTACAGCTGTTTGAACCGGCCGGAAATCCCGGGCAGTTTGATGCCAGATCGTATTATCATCGGAAAAATGTGGTCTGCCAGCTGAAAAAGCCCCGCATACTCTGGAAAAAAAGCGGGAATGGCGGAATCCTGCGGGCATTGCAGCGGCTGCGGGGAGCGCTGGATGATTCCTGCCTGAGTATTCTGGAGGAAAAGGATGCCAGGACACTGGCGGCGCTTGTGTTCGGAGAAAAATCGTGGATGGATTCCGATGTGAAAACGCAGTATCAGGAGGGCGGAATCGCACATATTGCAAGTATCTCCGGACTTCATCTTTCGATGCTTGGAGCGGGGGTATATCAGGTGCTGCGCAGATGTATTCCGGGGATTCCTGCGGCAGCGCTGCTGTCAGGGATCATTATGGCGGGATTTGCGGCAATGACCGGAGGCAGCGTTTCTGCGCTGCGGGCACTCCTGATGTTTGCGCTGTGGCTTGGCGCGCAGAGTTTCGGCAGAAAATACGATGGAAAAACTGCACTTGCCTTTGCCGGGACTTTGTTATTGCTCAGGGATCCGCAGAATCTGACGGATTCTTCCTTTCTACTTTCGTTTGCAGCGATTTTCTGTCTTGCTTTTCTGATTCCGGAGCTGATTGCAGGAGTCGGAGCAGAGCAGGGGGGAAAAGCCGTGCGCGCCGTGTTGAGCGGATTTGGGATCTGGTTTGGGATGCTTCCGCTGACGCTGAGTTTCTTTTATCAGACACCGGTATACAGCATTTTTCTGAATCTGATCGTGGTGGGACTCGTGCCGGCCGTGATGGAAACAGGGATGGCAGGGTCCGCGGTCGGTCTGTTTTTTGCGGCCGGTGGAATTTTTCTTGCCGCGCCGGTTCATTACCTTTTGTGGCTATTCAACTGCTTATGTGATTTTTCGCTGCAGCTTCCTGGTGCAGTGCAGATCTGGGGATGTCCGGCGCCGGGCACGATCGTGCTTTATTATGGAATGATACTGGCGGCTGTGTGTGCCGGGCGGCAGGTGAAAAGAAAAAGTCTGCGCCGGATTCTTTGGGGACTCTGTATCGTATTTTGCATCGCAGTTTTGCGACCGTCGCACCCAAAGCAGATGGAAATTCTGTGCATGGATGTCGGGCAGGGAGATGGGACACTGCTTCGCATGCCGGGCGGGGAAGTCTGCCTGATCGACGGCGGAAGCAGCAGTGAAAAGCAGATATGGAAGGGACTTGGCCAGACACTGCGGTACTATGGAGTGGATACGGTAGATTATGTGTTTCTCTCACATGCGGATGCGGATCATACGAATGGAATTGAGCAGTATTTACTGGAATATCAGTGTAATCTGATCGGAAAAAACAGCCATGGGATCACTCTGAAAAATCTTGTTCTTCCGCCGACTGCAAAGGACGATGATTTTCAGAAGATCAGGAAGTTTGCAGCGTCGAATGGGATTCAGATTCTTCAGATGAAGGCAGGAAGTGAAATGTGCGGCAGCAAAGCGCAGAACTGGAGCTTTTCCTGCCTGGCGCCGGATGTATCGGAACTTACCGGTGATAAGAATGAGGACTCAATGGTGCTGCTGTTTCGGTATGGAAAATTTCGGATGCTGTTTACAGGAGATCTGGAAGGAGCCGCAGAGAAAAAGCTTGCAGAAACATGCAGGGAAGCGCTGCGGGCAGACGTCCTGAAGGTCGGGCACCATGGCTCAAAAAATGGGAGTTCAGAAACGTTTCTAGCACGGGTCAGTCCGCGGGTATCGGTCATTTCCTGTGGTGCCGAAAACCGTTATGGCCATCCAGCCCCAGAGACCGTCGTCCGCCTGGAAACAATCGGCAGTGAGATCCATACGACCGCAGTCGGCGGTGCCGTGCGAATCACCACGGATGGTGAGCGCTATGCAGTTACGGATTACCGCGGATAGGAGAAAGCATACAGTCACAGATCACTATGAATGGGATGCACTACACGGCCGCAGATTATCGTACGAAGTAACGGATGCGGAATACCATTATCGCTTGCCCGAAAAAAATATAAAAAATTGAAAAAAATTAGAAAAAAGATGGAAAAATGACACGAGATAAGAATATAATAGAAATATAGAAGCCCCGCTTCTATATTTCTATTAACGAAAGAAAACGCAAAGCGTTTTCTTGAGTCTAAGAAATGAGAAACAAAAGTAGCGAAAGAAAAGCAAAGCATTTTTTCAAGTCTACCTACCACTACACCTACACAGAGAGGGCCTACATTCCATGTATTATTCAGATGACATTGTTGAAGAAGTCCGCGCCAGAAATGACATCGTCGACGTTATTTCCGGCTACGTAAAATTACAGCGCCGCGGCAGCTCATATTTCGGGCTCTGCCCGTTTCATAATGAAAAATCACCCTCGTTTTCCGTCAGCCCTAGCAAACAGATGTATTACTGCTTCGGCTGCGGTGCGGGCGGAAATGTATTTACATTTCTGATGGAATATGAAAATTATACGTTTCCGGAGGCACTGAAGATGCTGGCAGACCGTGCGGGCGTTTCTTTGCCGGAGGTGGAATATTCGGAGGAGGCAAAACGCCAGAGAGACCTGAAAACAGCCGTGCTGGAAGTCAATAAGATGGCAGCAAAATATTTTTATTATCAGCTGCGTGCCCCCCAGGGGGAGAAGGCGATGGCATATTTGAAGGGAAGAGGGCTCTCCGATGAGACGATGCGCAGGTTTGGCCTTGGCTATGCGGGACCGTACAGCGATGAACTGTACCGGTATCTTAAGAAAAAAGGAATTTCCGACGAGCTGATGAAAGAATCCGGACTGATGAGCGTAAATGAGCGTCAGGGAATGTATGACAAATTCTGGAACCGGGTTATGTTTCCGATCATGGATATCAATGGAAAAGTAATCGGATTTGGCGGCAGAGTGATGGGGGACGCAAAGCCAAAGTACCTCAATTCTCCGGAAACGGTGATATTTGACAAGAGCCGGAATCTCTACGGTTTACATATTGCAAGAACATCGCGGAAAAAATATATGCTGGTGTGCGAGGGATACATGGATGTGATCTCGATGCACCAGGCCGGATTTACGAATGCAGTCGCCTCCCTTGGAACGGCGCTGACCAGTCAGCATGCGTCGCTTCTGAAACGTTATACAGACGAAGTCATTCTGACGTACGACAGCGATGAGGCCGGAATCAAGGCAGCGCTCCGGGCGATTCCGCTTCTTAAGGAGGCTGGCGTTTCCACGAAAGTGCTCCACATGAATCCGTATAAGGATCCGGATGAATTTATCAAAGCGCTCGGGACAGATGCCTTTCAGGAACGGATCGATCAGGCGGAAAACAGCTTTCTGTTTGAACTTTCCATCCTGCAAAAAGACTATGATATGAAGGATCCGGAGTCAAAGACACGTTTCTTTCAGGCGGTGGCGGCGAAAATCGCAGAATTTGAGCTTGAGATTGAGCGCGAAAATTATATTGAGGCGGTGGCGGAGAAATACCAGATTTCCTTTGACGGAATGCGGAAAATGGTCATGAACTGCCTGATGCAGGGAGTACCGCTTCGGACAAAAGAAGCGTCATCACAGCGCCGACAGGCACGCCCGGAAAAAGAGGACGGTATTTTAAAATCCATGCGGCTTCTTCTGACATGGCTGAGCGAGTATCCCACACTTTACAGGACGATTTCCGCCTATGTAAAGCCGGAGGATTTTACGGACGAGCTGTATCGCGAGGTAGCAGAGATGCTGTATGATCAGCTGGAAAAAGGGGAACTGAATCCGGCGCGGATTATCAATCATTTTACGGATCCGGAGCAGCAAAGAACGGTAGCGCAGATTTTTAATACGAAGGTTCGCGCGGAAAGTCAGGCAGAGCAGGAGAAAGCGATCCGCGAGAGCATTTATAAGGTCGTCAACCATGGAATCACGCAGAGGACGAGAGAGTTGGGAGCGACAACGGATATACAGGGACTGCAGAAGCTGATCGAGGCGAGAAAACGTCTGCAGGAGCTGGGACGGCTGCATATTTCCATGTAGCAAGGAGAAACTGATACAGAAACAGAGCAGAGATTGGAAAGGCAGGTAAACTGGATGGAGGTACAGGCGATAGAATTTCAAAAGAAACTGCAGGAACTGGTAGCGCTTGCGCGGACGAAGAAAAATATCCTGGAATACAAAGAGCTTCAGGACTTTTTTGAGAGCATGTCCCCCAGTGAACAGCAGTATGACCGCATTATAGAATATCTGGAACACAAGGGAATCGACGTCCTGCAAATTTCGGATACGGACGACGATGATGCTCTGCTTCTGCCGGATGATGAGGAATTTGAGGACGAGCAGGAAGAAAATCTGGACAAACTGGAGCTGAGTGTTCCGGAGGGAATCAGTACAGATGACCCGGTGCGTATGTATTTAAAGGAAATTGGCCGCATTCCGCTTCTGACCTCGGAGGAGGAAGTAGAGCTTGCAAAACGGATGAGCGAGGGCGACGAGGAAGCAAAAAAGAAGCTTGCAGAAGCGAATCTTCGTCTGGTGGTTAGCATTGCGAAGCGCTATGCGGGCCGCGGCATGCAGCTGCTTGATCTGATTCAGGAGGGAAATCTCGGACTGATCAAAGCTGTGGAAAAATTTGATTATACAAAGGGATATAAATTCAGCACGTATGCGACCTGGTGGATCAAGCAGGCAATCACGCGCGCAATCGCAGATCAGGCCAGAACCATCCGCATTCCGGTGCATATGGTGGAGACCATGAACCGGGTCATCCGCACATCCCGTCAGCTTCTGCAGGAGCTTGGCCGGGAGCCGAAGCCGGAGGAAATCGGAAAGCGTCTGGACATGCCTGCGGATAAGGTGCAGGAAATTCTGAAGATTTCGCAGGAACCGGTATCCATGGAGACACCGGTGGGCGAGGAGGATGACAGCCATCTGGGCGATTTTATCCGGGATGACCACATTCCGGTGCCGGATGAGGCGGCTACCTTCAGCATCCTCAAGGAACAGCTTGTGGAGGTGCTGTCGACACTGACGGACCGCGAGCAGAGAGTGCTGCGTCTGCGCTTCGGTCTGGACGACGGTCATGCCCGCACGCTGGAAGAAGTTGGAAAAGAGTTTAATGTGACAAGAGAGCGGATCCGCCAGATCGAGGCCAAAGCTCTGCGCAAGCTGCGCCATCCGTCGAGGAGCCGGAAGCTGAAGGATTATCTGGAGTAATCTGAAACTGAAGGAAAAGGAATGGCAAGTAAAATAAGAACAGAAAGGAAACGCAGGATATGCAGTTATCAAAACGTTTGAGGGCAGTGGCCGACCTGGTGCCGGACGGCGCTGTGCTTGCGGACGTCGGAACCGACCATGCATACATACCGATTGCGCTTGTGGAGGAGGGAAAAATTCCGCAGGCACTGGCAATGGACATCAATCAGGGACCGCTTATGCGGGCAGAAGAGAATATCCAATCGCATGGGCTGAAGGAAAAAATAGAAACACGGCTTTCAGACGGTCTGGAGAAAATGAAAAAAGGAGAGGCAGATACCGTTTTGATTGCCGGAATGGGTGGTCTTTTGACGGTTCGTATCCTGAGTGCCAGAAAAGGGGTGCTGGAAAACTGCAGTACACTTGTCCTGCAGCCGCAGTCTGATCTGCCGAGTGTGCGCGGATGGCTGGCCAAGGAAGGGTATGCGATTACGGCAGAGGACCTTGTGCTTGAGGATGGAAAATATTATCCGATGATGCGCGCACAGAAATACAGGAAGCCATCAGAGACGGAGAATCCGTGTCTGGAAGTACCGGAAAACAGTACAGAAGAAAATACAGTAGAACAAAGCCGGGGAGCGGGTGACGCAGAAAATCAGAAGCAGCAATTGAAAAACGTTGATTGTGTTTTTTTTGAAAATAAGGCAGACGGAGAGAAAGAAGAGCAGGAGCTGCGCTACGGTCCCGTGCTTCTTGAAAATAAACATCCGCTTCTGGCAGGCTATCTGGACCGTGAGGAAACACTGTATCGAAATGTACTTGTTTCGCTGGAAGGGAAAGATACAAAGGGCGCTGTGGCGAGGCGTGCAGAGGTAGAGCATGAGCTGTATTTGATAGCGGGAGCACGGGCAAGACTTTATGAAAATGCATCAAATGGTGAGAAGGAAAATTAAAAGCGGGAGAATCGAAAGACTTAAAGAGGATATTCACAATCAGCCTCACTACTTGTAGAAACATAAAGAATTCAGGCACATAAGGAATCTTTCCGCAAGCCCACTTCCTTGTGATATTTCATAACTGAGCAGCTGCTTTTAAATAAAGAAGAAAAATGAGTCAGGAGTAAAGATAGAAAAAGAAACGGAAGGAATTAAAATGAAAGTCGAAACAATCATAAAAGAACTGGACCGGGAATTTCCACGGACGCTTGCGATGGACTGGGACAATCCGGGGCTGCAGGTTGGAAGCAGCCAGAAAGAGGTAAAAAAAGTAATGGTTGCGCTGGATGCAACCAATGAAGTGATTGAGGAATGTATCGCATGGCATGCGGATCTGCTGCTGACGCACCATCCGCTTTTGCTTTCCGGCATCCGGCAGATCAATGACGGATCAATGCATGGACGAAAAGTACTGATGCTGGCAGAGCATGGCATCGCGCATTATGCAATGCATACGAACTACGATGTGGCAAAGATGGCGGAGCTTGCTGGTGATTTCCTGCATCTTAAAAAACAGGTGCCGTTGGAACAGACCGGCTGTGCGGACGGAGTTGCATATGGAATCGGCTGTATTGGAGAGTTTGAAGCGGAAATGACGGCACAAGAATGCTGTGCGCTGGTAAAAGAAGCATTTGCACTTCCGCAGGTAAGACTGTTTGGAGCAAAAGAGACGAAGATAAAAAAAGCAGCAGTCTGCCCTGGCTCCGGAAAGAGTATGATTAAGGAGGCGCTTGCAGGCGGAGCACAGATTTATATTACCGGAGATATCGGCCATCACGACGGACTGGATGCCATGGATCAGGGGCTTTCGATCATCGATGCGGGACATTACGGAATCGAGCAGATCTTTATTCCACATATGGAAGCGTGGATGAAAGCGCACTTTGGAGAGTTAGAAGTAAAAAGAGCGAAACAAAGAGAGCCGTTTGAAGTGATTTGACCGAGGCGAGCAAGTTGCCTGCGTCAATTGTGAAGGACGATAAGCAGTGGGCATGGGATTGCGAATATCCGCTTTGGTGAATGTGTGACGCAGAAAATGGAGGTGCGAGATGGACGAATTACAGCTTATAGTGGAAATAAACGGAGAAAGACGGACGTATTCTCCGGGGACGACCTACCGGGAGATCGCAGAGGAATATCAGAAGGATTATCCGGCAAAAATTATACTTGCAAAGGTGGACGGCAGGCTGCGGGAGCTGACGAAGAGAGCAGAGGATGGAAGCAGCGTGTCATTTGTCACGGTGAAAGACAAGGCAGGCTACAGCACGTACTGCCGAAGCGTGGAGCTGCTGATGCTCAAGGCGATCTATCACATAGTTGGGGATAATCGGAAAATTGACCGCGTTGGCGTGCATTTTTCCGTGAGCGGCGGCTATTACTGCACGATGCAGGGAAGTGTGCCGGTGACGCAGGAGTTTCTCGATCAGGTAAAAGAGTACATGCAGCAGCTTGTGCGGGAGGCACAGCCGATCCGGAAATTTTCGATTCCGACCTATGAGGCCTGCCGTCGCTTCCGGGAATACCGGATGTATGATAAGGAACAGCTGGTTCGTTACCGGAGAGCATCCAGAGTGAATATTTATAACCTCATGACCTTTGAGGATTATTTTTACGGCTATATGGCACCGGATACTTCATGGCTGACCTGCTTTGATCTGCGCCTTTATGAGGATGGGTTTGTACTGATTTTTCCGACACGCCAGAATCCGGATCAGCTGCCGGAATTTTTACCGAGGAAAAAAATCTGGCAGGTACAGAAGGACTCGATGGAGTGGGGAACGCGTCTTGGCATTCCGACGGTCGGTGCGCTGAACGATTACATTGTAAGAAATGATGTAAAAACGCTGATCATGATCCAGGAGGCATTTCACGAGAAACGAATCGCAGAGATGGCAGGAGCGATCGCTGCCTCTCCGGAAAAGAAGATTGTGCTGATCGCCGGTCCGTCTTCCTCCGGAAAGACGACCTTTTCACATCGACTTTCCACACAGCTGGCAGTGTACGGGCTGCATCCGCACCCAATTGCTGCGGATGATTATTTTGTGGACCGGGAAAAAACGCCGAAGGATGAAGACGGAAAATACGATTTCGAGCGGATCGAGGCGATCGATACGAAGCAGCTGAATGCGGATATGTCGGCACTTCTGCGCGGGGAGACGGTAGAGCTTCCGAGTTTTAATTTCAAGACCGGAAAGCGAGAATACAAGGGACGCTTCAAAAAGCTGGAAAAAAATGACATTCTGATTATTGAAGGAATTCACGGATTGAATGACCAGCTGACGTATGCGCTGCCGAAGGAAAGTAAATTCCGGATCTATATCAGTGCACTGACACAGCTGAATATCGATGAGCACAACCGGATTCCGACGACGGACGGACGGCTTTTGCGCCGGATCGTGCGGGATGCAAGAACACGTGGTACGTCGGCGAAGGCGACGATCGCGATGTGGGATTCGGTGCGCCGCGGTGAGGAAAATCACATTTTCCCATATCAGGAAAATGCAGACGTGATGTTTAACTCCGCGCTGATTTATGAGCTGGCTGTGCTGAAGCAGTATGCAGAGCCGTTGCTGTTCTCGATTGAACCGGGAGAGCCGGAATACGAGGAGGCAAAGAGACTTCTGAAGTTCCTTGATTATTTCCTGCCGATTCCAGGGGATGCGATCCCGAATAATTCACTGATCCGTGAGTTCATAGGCGGCGGATGCTTTGACCTGTGAGTCAGAGGCGGATTTTTTAACCGAGTCAAGCAAGTAACGAAGCGGATTGAAACAAGTAATGTTGACTCAGAAATGAAATACCTGTAACCAGCCGAAAGGTGCCGGATACAAGACGAAAGAAAAAGATTTACAAATCCGTAAAATTATGATAGAATGCGGTTTGCAAAAGCTGTAAGTAGGATAAATGGTCGCGGCTGGCAGGCCGAAAGGTGCCAGACGAGGAAAGTCCGGGCTTCACAGGGCAGGGATGCCGGATAACATCCGGTGGAGGTGACTCCAAGGACAGTGCAACAGAAATGAACCGCCGCGTTTTACGCGGTAAGGGTGGAAGGGCAGTGTAAGAGACTACCGCCCTCCTGGTAACAGGAGGGGCATATGTAAACCCCATCCGAAGCAAGACCGCAACGAAGCATATGGCGGCCCGTCAGCTTCAGGTAGGTTGCTTGAGCCTGCCGGCAACGGCAGGTCTGGATAGATGACCATTCACGACATAACCCGGCTTATCGTCCTGCTTGCAAAAATGAGCTGTGCACAGAGTGTTCTGTGCGCAGCTCATTTTTTGTATACGCATTGCAAATCTCTTATAAGGATGCGGAGCTCATCAGGAAAAAATATACGTTTTTCTGGTTGCCAGTGCAGTTATAAAAATGTGTATGATAATAGTGCGCATCTGTACAGATCGTTCTTAGAAAAGTTTTAAGAAAAGCACAGAGAAACCATTCTAGGATTTTGGAAGACGCTATGTTATAATAGCACCAGAAAAAGAGCAGTCGATCTGTCAAAATGACAGAGGACAGAGCGGCTGTCAGAGTGTGTTTGAATGCAGGTTGCGAAGCGACTGCGTTCATGAGCAAGTAGCGAAGCGGATTGTGAATGTCTGCTTTGCAATGCTCTGGAGGCTCAGGTAAGAAAGGAAAGGGAATGACTATGAAGAACAGACAGAAAAGATTGCTTGCCCTTTTGCTTGCAGGTGCGATGATGGCACTGCCGGTATCACAGGCATTTGCGGAGACGTCGTATGATGCGTCAGCAGGAGTGGAGCAGCGAGTACTGTTTCCGAAGGACAGCCTGACCGGCATCACAGCAGGGCTTACCGTGGATGGTACTCAGACAGAGGTATCAGAAGATGGAAGCTGGACGAATACAGATGACGGAAAGGTTTATGTTGCAGAGACGGCAGAGGATGGATCAATTCAGATTACACAGGCTGGATATGAGCTGGAAGTGGAGAGCGGAACGGCAAGCCTGAAGGACGGAGATGACACGTATCATCATTACAGCTTCGGAGACTGGGAGCAGCCGGATGACTCTCTGGACCGCGCCTATTATCAGAAAGGCGACATGGTTACGATTAAGGCAGACGAACCGAAAGAAGGCATGGAGTTTGCCGGATGGAAATGTGAGACAGACGGAGTAGAAATCGCAGATGCTTCCAGCGCAGAGACGACATTTGAGATGCTGAACCGCAAGGTAAAGATTACGGCGACATATCAGGAAAGCAAACCCCAGGAGTATGTTGTTACGGTAAATAACGGAGAAGGAAGCGGAAGCTATGAGGTCGGCAGCGAAGTAACGATAGCAGCACCGGACCGGAGTGCAGAAGGCTATGAGTTCACCGGCTGGAGTGTAGATACCGGAAATGTGTCCCTGAATGATGCATCTTCACTGACAACCGGCTTTGCAATGCCGGAGGGAGATGTGACACTTACGGCAGGCTATACAGAGATCGTGCCGGAACCGGTATCGTATGCCGTTACGGTAAATAACGGAGAGGGAAGCGGAAGCTACGAGGCAGGCAGTTGGGTAACGGTAACGGCGCCAGACCGGAGTGCAGAGGGCTATGAGTTCACCGGCTGGAGTGTAGATACCGGAAATGTGTCCCTGGCAGATACGTCTGCAGAAGAAACTGCTTTTACGATGCCGGAGGGGAACGTAACACTGACTGCGGCATATACGGAGATACCACAGACAGAGACAGAGCCGGCAGCAATCGAGACGGAAGCGCCGGAGACGGAACCAATATCGATCGAAACAGAAGCACCGGAGACAGAGCCGGCAGCAATCGAGACAGAAGCACCGGAAACGGAACCAATATCGATCGAAACAGAAGCGCCGGAGACAGAGCCGATATCGATCGAAACAGAAGCGCCGGAGACAGAGCCGGGAGCAATCGAGACGGAAGCACCGGAAACGGAGCCAATATCGATCGAGACAGAAGCGCCGGAGACAGAGCCGGGAGCAATCGAGACAGAAGCGCCGGAGACGGAGCAGAAATATGAAGTTACGGTCAACAATGGAATCGGAAGCGGAGAGTACGCGGCAGGTGAGATTGTTTCAGTAGAGGCACCGTATGAAGGGGAAGACGGAGAGGTTTTCGAAATGTGGGAAAGCACATCAAACGTACAGTTAGAAGATGTGCAGCAGCCGGTTACGACATTCGTAATGCCGGAGAATTCAGTCGAGCTTACTGCAGTGTATGCAGCAGCAAAATATACAGTAACTGTAGAAAATGGAACTGCAGATACGGATGAAATCGAAGCAGGTAAAACGGTTACGGTTACGGCTGACGATCGTTTTGAGGAAGGATTGAAATTCTCACATTGGGAAGGCAGTGCGGTAGTAGATGGAGAAGAGAACGATGTTATTTTTGCAGATAAGAATGCAGAGACAACAAGCTTTACCATGCCGTCCGGAGATACGTCAGTCAAAGCGGTTTATGAGGAAAAAATAGAGTCTTACAGAGTAAGCGTTGCAAACGGACTTATTAACGGAACTTCCACAGAAATGTTCTGCGATGAGAATGAAGAGATTACAGTGACAGCAAATCCGAGTGCATCCGGGCAGCAGTTTTCAAGATGGATTATTAATGACGGAACCTATGATATCGGAGATGCAGCGTATGACGAGACTATTTCTCTTACGGTCACGGAGGATCTGGATATCCTTGCCACTTATGAGGGTGTTTCCTATGCAGTGACGGTAAAAAATGGAACAGCAAACTATGACGAATGCGTCAGTGGTACTGTTGTTACAATTACGGCAGATAAGGCACCGGAGGGATATGAGTTTGATACATGGACGGTAGATACACAAAATGTATCACTTGCAGATGCTTATAAAGCAACGACAACGTTTACGATGCCGGAAGGTGAAGTGACTGTATCGGCATCTTATAAGAAGATTGTATACACAGTAAAAGTGGAAAATGGAAACAGTGACCAACAGTATTACTATGCAGGTGATACCGTAACGGTGACCTCAAATTATCCAGCCAGCGGCCGTGAGTTTAATAAATGGGAAGCAGTGAGCGGAAACGTATCGTTTGCAGATTCTTCGAGATGGAAAACGACATTTACGATGCCGGCAACAAATGTATCGCTGCGTGCAACGTACAAAGACGGTCCATCACCGGATGACAACCAGATTCTGGATCTGAAAGCTGGGGCAGAGTATTATATTGGTGATACGATCAAATTTACTGCTTCGGGAGCTGGAATGTCGAACAGTAATCCGAATCCGGGAGATTATCGGTATCGTCCGTCGGCATATCAGATCAGCAATGTGTCAGGTGTGCTTCAGACTCCGTACTCTATCTCAATGGCGATTAAAGAGGCAGGAGAGTACACGGTAAAAGTTACGTACAATAAAGATATTTATGATGGAACAAATTGGGTATCCGATGGAACGACGGATGCAAAATCAGTTACGTTCAAGGTGATTCCAAAATCTGCGGCGGTACAGACAGGAGATGAGACACCAATTGCAATGGTGGTGGCTTTGGCAGTCGTATCCTGTGCAGTATTTGTAATCCTTCTGGTAATATTTCTTCGCAGAAGAAAAAATAATAGGAAGGAATAAGCATCAGGCAGAGATGTTTTGAAAGTCGATTAGCTATAAATTGAGATGCAGCAAAAAGGCAGGAGAGTCTGGAAAGAGTAAATCCAGAGTCTTCTGCCTTTTTTGCAGAACCACGCATCATACAGGGATGAGAGAAACAGGAGCTTCGTTCGGTAACGGAGAACTGCTCCAAGCCAAAGCAAGTAGATATGGTAGGGCTTACAAAATAAATTTCCGTATAATCTCTGCTACCCCGTCGTGGTTATTATCAGCGGTTGTCACGTAATTTCCATGACTGGCAATCTCAGGAAGTGCATTGGCCATGACAGCGCCAATGTGTGCTGCCTCAAGCATGGGGATATCGTTCTGGGCATCACCGGCAGCGACAGAATTGACGAGTGGGATTCCAAGGTAATTGCACATCCATTTCACGGCGAAACCTTTGGAGATGCCGGAAGGAACGATCTCAAGCAGGACGTCGCAGGAGAAAAAGCTCTCCAGGATACCGGAATAACGCGACTGAAGTTCCTGCTGAAAGGCGAGCAGCTTTTCGTGGTTGGAGATGGCAAGCATTTTATAAGGAGTAAAATCGCCGGCCTGTTCAATTGAAGAAACGATTTTCCAGGGGAGAAGTGTTGTTGCGCTGTATTCCAGAAGCTGTGGTGTCTCGTATTCAGAGAGAATATGTGTGTCAGAATACGTATGGATGTGAATATCCATAGCATGCGCGCCTGCAAAAATCGGAGCAAGCAGTTCTTTTGGAACGGAAGTGCCGCGGAGCACTTTTTGATGGAAGCTGTCGTAAATGAGGCCTCCGTTATAAGTGATAGCGTAACAGCCTTCGCTGATCAGTCCGAGCCGCTCGGCCTGAATACTGGCGCTTGCAAGCGGTCGGCCGGTGGCAATCACAATTTTGTGTCCTGCCGCAAGGGCGTCGGAGATAGCTGCACGATTTCCGGCGGTAATTTCCTGGTGATCATTTAAAAGGGTACCGTCCAGATCGGTAAAAAATATTTTTGGATTCATATTAATGTGAGCCTCCTTTTAATTTGTTGCATTTGCGGTTTGTTTTTTTCGTTCTTGTTCCATAAATTGTTCCAGCGCATCGTCGCTCTCGCTGATCCAGATATCTTCTTCTTCTGCGTTTAATCCGAGAAATTCCCGGAGTGTACAGGTTTCATCGCTGAAATTCCATTGGTCCGTAAGATCAAAGATCTCATCAAATTCAGCCTCATGATTCATAAAACGTTCACGAAAAGTCATAGGTTTTAAACTCCTTTCGGTTTTTATTCAGATAAACAGGTTCTGCAGATCAAGGTCTATATATAAATATAAGGAAGAAAGAATTACAACAGAAAATTACACAGATTCAGACGGAGTACGGGCGGAGGGATTTGCCCTGCGCAGGTGCAGCAGAATCTTAGGTGAAATCGTAAGATTCCCGGTACCGCTGCCAAGATGGATGGCAGGCTTATTTTCCCCGTGAAAGTCTGAGCCGCCACTTGGAAGCAGAGAAAATTCTTCTGCAAGTGAGAGTAGATACCGCTGCTGAGGGAGCGTGTAGGAAGAATAGTAAACTTCCATGCCGATCAGACCGGCAGATTTCAGATCGGTAATTAGAGTGCGCAGTCTGGTATCAGGGAAGCAATACTGAAGAGGGTGCGCAAGAACCGGAATACCGTCGAACTGCCGAATGACGGAGACTGCCTTTGCAGAAGAGATTTTTTTACCTGCGACATAGTAGGGACAATGATCGCCGATATAGCGGTCAAACGCCTCGGCGATACTGGAAACAAGACCGAGGGAGAGAAGATACCTTGCGAAATGTGCCCGTGTCCAGACCTGCTCGCCAAAGACGACAGCCATCTGCTCATAGGAAATCGGGATGCCGCCGCGCTGCATCCGGTCGATCATGGCCTGATTTTTTTCAAGGCGGTTTTGCCTGAGGGAAGCAAGGAATGATTGAAAATCGGGATCTTTATAAGAAAGGTCAAGGCCGACAATGTGGACGTCGGTTCCGAAAAAGTCGGTCGAGAGTTCGATGCCGGGGACGACTTCGGGGGCGCCGGGAATCGAATGTGCGGCCGCAAGGGCTTTATCGATCCCATCGGTGGTATCGTGATCGGTGAGCGCAAACGCACAGAGCGGAATTGCCGCAGCCATGGCAACGAGACCGGCAGGAGATACAGTGCCGTCCGAAGCGGTAGAGTGGACGTGCAGATCAATCGTTTTCATTTACAGCCTCCTTTTTACAGACTGTTTTACAGTGAAGTGAAACATCACCAGTATAGCGAAAAAGGGAAAAAAAGTAAAGAAAAAAGCTTACTGCATGCAGTAAGCTTTCGGTACAGTCCGTACGAGAATCGAACTCGTGTTTCCGCCGTGAGAGGGCGGCGTCTTAACCGCTTGACCAACGAACCGTATTTGTTATGTCAGTATTATATGCGATGTCTTCCGGAATGTCAACCCCATTTTTTATAAAATTTCAATTTTTTTGAATGAAGAAATAATCGGATTAGTTTTAAAAATAGCAAAAAACAAAAAAACAAGAAAAAATAAAAAAATTGAAAAAAGGTGTTGACATTTCAGATGAGATATAGTATAGTACTAACTGTTCCGAACGACACAGAAACACGGAACACAAAAGAGAAAGACAAATGCGATAGTAGTACAGTTGGTAGTACGCCACCTTGCCAAGGTGGAGGTCGCGGGTTCGAGTCCCGTCTGTCGCTCTTAAAAATCTAACTTTTAGATTTTTGAATTTCATAATGTGAATGCGATAGTAGTACAGTTGGTAGTACGCCACCTTGCCAAGGTGGAGGTCGCGGGTTCGAGTCCCGTCTGTCGCTCTTATTATATCTCAGAAGTTTTTACTTCTGAGATATTTTCATTTGCAGCTATTATAATTGTTACGGGGGGTTGAGGAACTGTTCCTGCGATTTTGCAGAAAGTATTTTTCAAACACGCGCTGGAACAAAATGATGGAGACACAAAATCTGTGCTTGCATGCCTGAGTGCTTCGTTTTATAATGAAAAGACGGCGATGTATTTCGGAAGGAAAGGACATCGTGCAATTAATAATCTGGGAGGAAAATATGATCGAACAGTTACTCACCTTGGATGGAAATATTTTGCTGTGGATACAGGAACATGTGAGAGCGGAATGGCTGACACCGATTGTCAAGACTGTGACGAATCTTGGTGGATTGGGCTTTATCTGGATTGTGCTCTGCCTTTTTTTATTGTGCTTTAAGAAAACAAGGCAGGCAGGAGCTGCCGGCCTTCTTGCACTTGTGTTGTCGTTGATTATCAATAATGCAATCTTAAAAAAGCTTGTAGCGAGAACGAGGCCGTACGAAGTAGTCGAAGGTCTGCAGCTTTTGACAAAGAAGGCTACAGATTTTTCTTTCCCGTCGGGACATTCCGCAAGTGCGTTTGCTGCAGCAGCTGCAATCTGCAAAATACAGAAAGGCATCAGGTGGCGTTGGATTGTTCTGGCCGGTGCGGTGTGCATGGCACTCACCAGACTTTACATTGGAATCCATTATCCGTCGGATGTGATCTGCGGTGCATTAAGCGGCACACTTTGCGGTCTTGCGGCTGCGTTTTTGACAAATGCAGCGGCAAAGTATTTTGCAAAGCGTTTATGAAATTTTATAAAAGATTTTGACCATCTATTTTACGGCAGATAAACATTCTTCGGCTAAAATCTGTACCTGTTGTCTGTACAAAGCAGAGAATATTTGATAAAATGATGCCAGAAATAAGGATACCTGCATCGCTGGAGAGAACCTGCTTTGAGCGGTTAGAGAAGTATCCTTATATTATGGCGGCAAACTGTCTGTGAGAAGAAAGATGAATTTGCCATATGATAAAGTTTTGCTTTGCTGAATTTGATAAAATTTGATTACTTTGATTACAGAGAGGCTTATATCCATGAAAAAAGAAACCGTTATCCGGCAGAATCGATGTGACAATGAAATGAATTTGTTACTGTTTGGCAGTTTTTTTCTGTATTTTGCAATGCAGATTTTTATTGGAGAACCGACACAGCAGGCAGGATTGGTAAACGGATTAAACCTGCTGTTGTATCTTGTGTTTGTTCCTGGATTTTTGTTTCGACTGGGTTACTGTTTTCATGGAATCAGCCAAATGAAAGAGGAGAATAAAGGCAGAAAATGCCTGGGCAGGATCGTTCTTCGTTCGTGGCTGTGCTTTTTGGTGCTTGCCGCAGGGTATGGGGTATATGTGTCTAAATTACCCCTTTTTTACTGCCTGAATCAGATCATTACCTTTATGGATATTCCGGCAGTTGCTGCAGTGTTTTTTGCGCTTGCGCTGACGGCTGTTATTGCGATTGTATTTTATGACAGTCTGAAAAAGCTGGGTGAAAATGAAAAGGGTATGCTGGTACTGGCTGTCCTTTTACTGTTTTGCGCGTTTTTGCGCACAAAAGGGGAGACATATGCGCTTACCGCTGCATTTTTTGGGGCGGATACACAGCAAGCTGTACCGGCTGTGCCATATTTTGCTTATTTTCTGTTTGGAATGTGGGTTGGAAAGAAAAAACCGGGATTTCAGTGGAAGATTGCAGGAATGACGGCGGCAGTGACAATAATTTCTCTTGTTTTATACAGAACACCGTTACAGGATTTATGCAGAGTGACGGTGTCACTTCTTCCGGTGTACCTTGTCTATGCAGTAAGTGAAGTCCTTTCCGACCTGACGGTGCGCTTTTATGTGCTTCGTTTTATCACGGAGACAGTGGAACTTGTTTTTGCAGTTTATGCAGTAGTCCTTGCAATTGGCAAAAATGCAGGAAAGCTGGAAAATGCAGCCCCTTTGACCGTGATTTTTGCAGCACTGTGCGTGATTGCGGCGATTTATGCCGGAATTGTTCTGTTCTGGTTTTTTTCCAGAATGTATGAGCGATGGAGCGTCTATTTTGAAAAAAAGGTAAAACATAAGACTGCTGTGTATTTTCTTATTTATACGGTGGTATTTGCATTTTTGCTTCTGCTTGCATTTATAGATTTTGTGAAAACAGGACGTACACTTTTGTGGCGTGCGGATGGAGTTTCCCAGTATTATCCGAAAGCGGTTTATTTTGTGGACTGCATTCAAAATCTGATAAAGAGTTTTTTAGGCGGCGATTTTTCGCTTCCGATGTATGATTTTCGGATTGGATTCGGCGGAGAGATTACCTACAGCCTGGAACCGCTGTATTTTCTGTTTGTATTATTTGGAAGAGATAAGGTGGAGTTTACTTATACCCTGCTGATATTAATTCGTTTCTATCTTTCCGGTGTGGCATTTTCTGCTTTTTGCCTTTACTTTAAGAAAGATTACGTGACGACTTTTTTGGCGAGCTGTGTATATGTGTTCTGCGGCTTTTCCTTTTTTGGCGGTGCACGGCATCCGATGTTTATGATTCCGATGATCCTGTTCCCACTGCTATTGATTGCAATCGAGGAAATTATCATGGGGAAACGCTGGTATCTGTGTACAATTCTGGTGGCGGTTTCCCTGTTTTCCAATTACTATTTCCTGTATATGAATACGATCGGGATGGGGATTTATTTCCTGGTTCGTTTTTTCTGTCAGAAAGAAAAAGAGAAGAAAACGTTTCTGAAGTTTATCCAAAAAGGTCTTGTGATCTGTGGTACGTATCTGCTTGGCGTAGCAATGTCGTGCATCGTGCTGGTAACGACCTTCGGGTTATATGTCGGGTCTAACCGAAGCAGCGAGACAATGATCAAAACGCCGTCCCTGTTTTATTATACGAAGGAATGGATTTTGAGATGCTTTCTGTGCTTTCCGACAACGGCAAATTCGCCGGGAGAGTGGCTGAAGCTTGGATTTCTGCCGCTTGCGTTTATTGCGGTGGTATTCCTGTTTACGAGAAAAGGAAGAAAAGAACTGAAAATTTTTTCTGTGATTGCACTGGTGATGATGGCGCTTCCACTTTCCGGTTTTGTGTTGAACGGGTTTAGCTCTGTATCGAACCGGTGGTGTTACATGATCTCAATGCTTGTAGCTTATATCGTGGCAGACTGTTTAAAAGACATGTGCCGGATGGAAAAGCGGGAAAAGCTGATTTGTGCAGCAGTGATTGGAATTTACGGATATCTTGCTTTTTTTGGCAATTATTTGACGACACAGTACGTGCAGCGGGCATTTTGGTGCGTGACACTTACGTATGTCGGACTTTTGTTCTGCCAGGAAAATTTTCCAAAGTTCCGTTATGTAGCAAAGCAGAGTCTGTTGATCCTGATGACAGTGGTGATGGTCTTTGTAAACGCGCACACGCTGTATGGAACGTCAAAGGTGGTTAATGAGTATGTTGCAGCAGGGCAGCCGCAAAAAGAGATTGAGGATTCGCCGATGCGGGCAGTTGCCGAAGTTGGAGATGACAGTTTCTATCGTATTGCGACACCAAAGCTGAATTATTCCATAATTTCTTCTGCGATGCTGTTGGATTATAATGGAATTGTTACGTTTAACAGTACCATTAATTCTGCAATATCCGAATATCTGGAGGCGATGGGAGCAACCAGTTACAGTGTGACTCAGTTGTTAGGACTGAGCAATCGAGCATTTCTTACGGAACTTGCAGCAGTAAAATATTATGCATATTACGATGAGACAAAGAGGAAACCGCCATATGGCAATGAGGTGATTTTAGAGACAGAACTTGATGGTAAGAAAACAACGGTATGTGAAAATAAATATGCAATGCCGCTTGGCTACACGTATACAAAGGCTATTTCAAGAGAAGAACTGGAATCGTATGATACACTGGAACGTCAGGAAGTGCTGATGCAGCGTGTCATGCTGGAAAATATTGAGGATCAGGGAACACAGGGAGTATTGACAACGGCAAAACGGCTTGCATTTGATGTTGAGGAAGCTGGTCTGTACTTTGATGGAACATCACTGGGAACGGTAAAAGAGGACGGGACAGAGGATGAATCGGGTAATCGTACGCTGGCACTTACGTTTAAGAGCCAGGCGAAATCGGAAACCTATCTTGTTTTAAAAAATGCAGTGCTT
This sequence comes from Lachnospiraceae bacterium, assembly GCA_029225065.1. Classification (GTDB taxonomy): domain Bacteria; phylum Bacillota; class Clostridia; order Lachnospirales; family Lachnospiraceae; genus Choladousia. The sequence goes on from JAQXVT010000035.1 coordinate 132,876, forward strand.
CCGGGTGACGGGTCTGAAACGAGAGTAAATATCACGTTTGAGGCAGATGGAGACACCTATACGTACAATTTCCGGGCGGACGATGATCGTTACGGTACGAAGCAGAAAGACTATGTGTTTAATCTGGGATATCATGAGTCTGCTCTTACGAAGTGCACAATCAAATTTAACCGGAATGCAGTGGTGAATTTTGATTCGATGGAGCTGTATGTGCAGCCGATGACAAATCTTTCTAAATATTGTGATGCGCTGCGCGAAGATGTACTGGAAAATGAGAAGGCAGAAGGCAACCATGTGAGTGGAACAATCACGCTGGATCAGGATAAGTATCTGGTACTCAGCATTCCGTATCAAAAGGGCTGGACCGCTTATGTGGACGGAGAAAAAACAGAGCTTTTACGTGCAAATTATATGTATATGGCATTGCCGCTGACGGCTGGTGAGCATGAGATATCCCTGGAATTTGAAATTCCAGGTGTAAAGTATGCGCTTATCGTGATGGCAGCTGCATTTGGATTGTTTGCAGTGCTGCTTTTTGTGAGGATCGTTCGAAAACGAAAAGGATTGAAAAGGCAAAAAAAGGCGAAAGAAGAGCAGTAAGGAGAGAAAAAAGTGTTATACTCAATTATTATACCTTGTTATCGATCGTCTCAGACGATTTGTAAAGTCGTCGAGATGACGATGGAGGAACTGAAGCGACTTGAAATTCCAGAGTATGAATTTGTACTGGTGGATGATTGTTCACCGGATGATGGTGCAACGATGGCGGCACTGCTTTCTCTTGTGCGGGATTATTCCTGTGTGAAGGCTGTGGAGCTTGCTAAAAATGCGGGGCAGCATAATGCCGTGATGGCGGGACTGAACTATGCCAGCGGTGATGCATTTATCGCGATGGATGACGATATGCAGACGCATCCGTCCCAGCTGAAGTATCTGTTGGAAAAATTTTATGAAGGATACGATATCGTCTATGGTTATTATCCAGATAAGAAGCACAGTAAGTTCCGTAATTTCGGAAGCTATATTAATTCATTATCTGTGCGGATTTTGCTGAAAAAGCCGAAGGATCTGAAAACGTCGAGTTTCTGGATTATAAAAAAATTTGTGCGTGATTATGCGGTGCAGTACCGCAGCGCTTATACGCATCTGCAGGGGCTGTTCCTGCGTACAACACGCAATATCTGCTCGGTGCCGATCCGTCATTTTGAGCGGGAGGTAGGAACCTCCAACTATACCTTAAAGAAGCTTTTAAAACTGTGGTCGAATATTATCGGATTTTCAATCGTACCGTTGCAGCTGGCAATGAAGACGGGATTCGTATTTTCAGCGATTGGACTGCTCGGAGCAATCGCAGTCGTAATTTTGAAGCTGATCCGTCCGGCAACGTATATCGGCTGGCCGTCGATGATGTCGGCAATTTGCTTTTTCTCCGGTGTCAATCTTCTGTTTATGGGAGTGATCGGAGAGTATATTGGAAGAATTTTCCTCGGCATGAGCAACAATCCACAGTTTGTAGTGCGCTGTGTTCATGAGCAGGGAGTAGAAGAAAAGCCGCTCACGCAGGCAGAACTGCGACTGAAAAAAGAGGGAGAGACAGTATCGCACACAGAGGAAGAGGTAAAGAAAGAAGAACTGGCGGCGCATGAGCATACGAAGAAGTGAGCGTGACTGTATGAAAGCCGATTCGGAGAATGAGTAAAAAGCAGGAACAGTCAGGAAATACAGGAAAAGAACAACAGCGGGGGATCCGCTCAGATATAAGGAGGGTATATGAAAAAGCTGATGGTCATGGGGGCCGGGATCTACCAGGTTCCACTTATTAAAAAGGCAAAAGAGATGGGAATCTACACGATCGCAGTGAGTATTCCGGGAAAATATCCGGGCTTTACGCTTGCAGACCAGGTTTATTACGAAAACACAGTAGACTATGAAAAGGTTCTGGAGATTGCAAAACAGGAAAAAATTGATGGAATCGTGACGGCCGGCACAGATGTGGCGGTCATCACGATCGGAAAAGTCTGTGATGAGCTGGGGCTTTCCGGTATCAGCTTTGAGGCGGCAAAGGTTGCGTCAAATAAGATCCTGATGAAGGAAAAGTATGAGGAGTATGGCGTACGTACCGCGCGTTTCCGTGAACTGCATTTTGAGGATTCCATCGAGGAGAAGATTAAGGGACTGAATTTCCCGCTGATCTTTAAGGCAATCGATTCTTCAGGAAGCAGAGGAATTGTAAGGGTCAATGCACCGGAAGAGTTTGAATCCGCAAAGGCGATTGTAAAAGCAAGCTCCCGGACGGATTCCTATATCATTGAAGAGTTTATTGAAGGGGAAGAATTCGGTGCGCAGGCATTTGTTTACCGCGGAAAGGTACAGTTTATCCTTCCGCACGGTGATTATGTATTCCAGGGGGATACAGGGGTGCCGATCGGCCATTTTGCACCGTATGCATTGAGTGAGGAGCAGCTGGAGGATACGAGAGTTCAGATGGAACATGCAATCACCGCGATGGGGTTAGATAACTGCGCGGTCAATGCAGATTTCATCATGAAAGATGGAAAGACGTATGTGCTGGAGCTTGGCGGACGCTCCGGAGCGACCTGCCTGGCAGAGCTTGTGTCGATTTACTATGGATTTGATTACTATGAGAAACTGATTCTTGCGGCGCTCGGAGAAGATGTGGATTTTCCGCAGGAGCAGGCAGCGCCAAATGCGAGCATGCTGCTGTGCAGCGACAAAGATGGCGTGATTGCTTCACTCGTAAATGAAAATACACAGGATAATGATATCGTGGAGGTTCAGTTTGACTTTCAGGTTGGTGATCCGGTCAAAAAGTTCCATGTAGGACCGAACCGGATCGGTCATGTGATCACGAAGGGAGATACGCTGGAAGCCGCGGTAGCGAAGCTGAATGAGGCATTGGGTAAGATTCATATTACGGTAGAGTAAAACGAAGCTGCAGATATGCCACGGCGACGAAATGTGCAGCATTTTAGATGGAAATCTGAACAGTGACGAAAATATTAGTGATGGATTACAACAAAGTATTGATTTTATGAAGAAACAGGTTTAAAATGGGCAATTGGTTACGGTCAGACTGAAAAACCGCAGTCGATTGCCGCTCCAGGAGACTGTTTGAACGCAGGTCGCAAAAACGGCTTTTTAGACGTGCTCTGGTATACAGGAGATGGAATCGGCCCGGTGGTACTGACTGCCGGGCCGTTGTATTGTCACTGAACAAACTGCAGTGTGATGTGAATGTTTTCATGATTCGTCAAATCGCATACTTGTAAGCTGCTTTGCTGCCCGGTTAAAGGGTGGATATCATCACAGGAAGAAGCCTTTCTGATCTTCGGCAGCGAAAGCAGAACAAGGCAGAGTGGCAGAAAAGAGAAAAATGTATGGTATCAGGAGGCAAACAAATGATTCAGAGAAAGAAAAAAGCAGGAAAATTAATGCAGATGCTGCTGACACTTGCAGCGGTATGGATGCTGATGGGCTGCATGACAGCATTTGCACAGGAGAGTGAAACACAGCTTCCAAATGGAAAATCAACGTACAATCTGTTGTTGATCGGTTCCGATCACAGGGATACGAGCTGGAATGGAAATTCCGATGTGATGATGGTTATGACGATCAATCAGGATAGGAATAAGATTTTTCTGACTTCCTTTATGCGCGATCTGTATGCAAATATTCCGGGCTACGGGGTGCACAAGCTGAATTATGCTTATGCGGTCGGCGGAACCAGTGTGCTGATCGATACGCTGGAGGATAACTATGACCTGACAATTGATAATTACGCGGTTGTTGATTTTGAGACAATGTCTGATATTGTAGATATCATCGGCGGTGTGGAGATGGAAGTCAGCGATGCGGAGGTCGACGTGCTGAACGGATATCTGGTCAGCATGGACGCAGAGGAGAGCAAGCTGCCGTGTGGAGGAACCTATGTCTTAAATGGCAAGCAGGCAGTTGCTTACATGCGGATTCGTTACGTGGGAAATGCCGATTATCAGAGAACTCAGCGCCAGAGAGACGTGCTGGCAAAGATTTTTGAATCCATGAAGGGATTGGATGCGACGGAGTTGACGAACCTGGCAAACAAAATTCTTCCGTGTGTGGAGCATGATATCAATGCGCTTGAAATGATCAAGCTGATGGCGCTTCTGCCGCAGCTCACCGGATACGGGCTCGAGGAGTGCCGGATTCCGTACGACGATCTCTACCACTCAGAGGGCGAGATGCTGGTACCGGATTTCGATGCGACGATCAGCAGACTGCATGAGACGCTGTATGGGGCGCAGTAAAGAGGAATCATATAAATCAGGATGTGGAAAAAGGTATACCTCAAAAAGGCAAAATGCTGAAGAGTAAGAGGATATGGGAAGATAAAGAATTTTATACAGAGGTGTATCGAAAATAAAAAAGACCGGAATGGAGAGCAAAGCAAATTTTGACCTCCATTTCGGTTTTTTGTTTTTGGCAGAATCTGTATATCTTGAGCAGATAAATGAAATATTGTTTTGAACAGCTGCGAAACAGATCACTGCTTTTTCTTCATCATTTTCAGAATCGGTTTCACTCTCGGCAGGAAGTACCATACCCCGATCGGGAGTGCGACTGCTGCGAGCAGATAGCGCACGTAAGGGGGCATGTGATACGTTCCCATTGTGATGACGCAGACAGCAAAGTAACTGCAGGAGATCAGCAGTGTTTTGGAGAGCGGGATCAGCTGTTCGCCGGTCAGCCGTTTTTCCATAAATGCCTGGATCACCATCAGTGCCATGTAGGAGAAGGCCGTCGTATAAGCCGCAGCCTGATAACCGAACCACAGAATACCGAGGTAATTTAAAATCACATTTAAAAACATGACAGATACGGTAGAAGCAGCCACGGAGGCTGTTTTTTTGTGGTAATTCTGGATTGCGGTGTAGCTGTAGCTGTAAAAACGGAACAGCGTTCCAGTCACCATCGGAGCGACGAGATAAATTGCATCCGCGTATTTGTGTCCGCCAAGGAGCAGGATGATCTCAGGTGCAAACAGGACGAGTGCCCAGGAGATCACACCAAATCCGTGCATGAGAACCGACCAGGAATTGCAGATGTCGTGGCTTTCCCCGATGGAGATTTTTTCGTACATCCACGGCAGCCAGGCATTCCAGACGGAATCCTCGAGAATCCAGATGATGTAGGAGACTGTGGTGGCAACCGCGAAGATAGACCCCTTGATGTCACCGGTCATGGCAGTGACCATAAGCTTGTCCGCCTGATTCATAATCTGGATTGAGAGTACCTCCGGAATCAGAGGAAGGCTGAATTTAAGTGCATATTTCCAGTAGGAGATGTCGATCAGCTTTTTGCCCTGCACGAGCATCAAAACGGCAACTGCAAGACCGCCGATGATCATCGGAATGTAATATCCGGCGATTCTCAGCTGCACCAGATCCGCTTCGTGATCGGTGCGTTTGCCGATCACGACGAGAAGCACGGAGAGCAGAGTTGCCGGAATCACGGTGACGGCTGTGATTGTGGTGCTCACACGGTAGCGCATCATCTGTTTTTCGCGGCGCTGGATGTAAAAAAGGCTTGTGTGAGCATACGTATAAAGAAAGGCGATGATGAGCATGAAATCATTCATGGAGCAGAGCGCCTCGGCCTGTTTTCGAAAAATCAGAAAGATCACAAAAAATACCGAGATCGACAGATAGGAGAGCGTCTGCACACTGGAGACGAACTCGTTAAATTTTTCTTTGACGTCGTATTTCGCCCGCTCAACGCTGCGCCAGAGGCAAAGCGACATGATCGGTGCAAAAATCAGAAGCCAGGATTCGTAGATTTTGTACTGATTGTACTGAGCCTGCGATAAGAGCCTGGTGAAGACCGGCGTCATCAGAAAGGTAATGCCGCGGACAATAAGCTGGCTGATGATGTAGAAGATGCCGGCTTTGAACGCGCGGCGGTTCAAAGAGGCATCCTGTCTTTTCTCTGTCATAGGTCAGCCTTTCTTTGGAATCTGACATACGAAGCAGCGCAGCTTTCCATTTGGATCCGGCGGAATGACATCGAGCCATTCAATGCGGAAGCGGAACTCGTCTTTGTAGATGGCATGCAGTTTCTCAAGGAAGAAGTTCTCGATCTGCTCTTTCGTATAGGTAGTATCTACCGGATCACGCACGAGCTCGACGCGCATATCATGATACGACTCCTGAACAAAGCGGAACTGGGCGATGCCGGTAATGCCGTTTGAGATCTTGCGCAGCTCGAGAACCGAGGTGCTGTCTCCGTTCTCATGAAGCACCATATCGTTTAAACGGCCGTGGATCTTTGTGACATAGCGAATGCCCTCTTTTACATAGGAAGAAGCCGTGTCACCGATGTCGTAGTTGATCAGCGGGAAATCCGTCTTGAAAAGCGGCGTGATAATGACACGGCCGTCGTTTGCAAGCTGATTATTTTCATCGTAGATGTTGACGACGTGGGTGTCGTTGCAGATGTCGTAGTAATCTTTGCCGGGTGCTTTGATGATGCAGCTGCCGGTCTCATCGCTTCCATAGGCGTCAACGAGTCCCGGACCAAAGGTCTTTTCAAGCGTCTTGCGTGTCATTTCATCGACCATTTCACTGACAGGGATGTACCATTTCGGGTGGTGAATGGAAAGTCCGTGCTCCTGTGCATACAGCGCGATGCGGACGATGCAGTTTTTGCGCAGACAGATCAGATCCGGCTGATATTCATTCAAATCCTTGATGACATCCGGCATGCCCTCCGGCGTACAGCGCGTCTCAGAGAGCTTGCGGCGCTGCAGAATGCCGAACCGCTGCAGGATGGAATCGTGCTGCTTTTTTTCCTTACGGTAGCTGGATTCGAATGTGATCATTTTTCCGAAAAACGGATTGTAGCCAAATGTCATCAGAACGCGGATCCAGTTGGCGTTTGTGCAGGCGTGCTCCCGCTGGGACTGGTACAGTGTAAGCGGAACACCGGTCGAACCGCTCGTGCTGGTGGCATCCCAGGAATCGCGGGCCTCCGGGTGTGTGTCGTACATTTCTTTCATCCAGGCACGAAGCTCTGCTTTTGTCAGGGGAGGAAATTTGACGAGGTCTTCACTGCAGTGAAAATCATCCGGTGTGAGATGGAGTTCATCGAACCGTTTCCGGTAAAATGGAATCTCATACGCTGCTTTCATGACTTTATGTACATTTTTATTCTGTTTCTTTTTGATCTTTGTACGGTCATCGGAAAATTTCTTATCCAGTACCAGAAGGTAGTACAGGGTAGAAACGTTCGTCAGTTTTTTCTTTAACTGTAAACTCATGACAGATTCTCCTCTATAGTTTGCTCGTAACTGTTCAGAGCCAGGCAAAATTTCATAAAACATGTGTAAAATGCTTGCATTTTTAAGTGCACTTTTAAAATTTTGCCTGGCGGATACGCCACACCGACGAAATGCGCAGCATTTTGGAGGTTGGCTCTGAACAGTTGTGTTTGTTCATAAATACCGCACCGCGGCAGTAGCAGTATAACAGAATTTGCGTCTACTGACAAGCACTCGGAAATCTTTAAAAAAATTTCAGAATTTGCAGGGTTAAAAAAGCATAGAAGGTATGTTAGAATGAACGCATATTGTAAAGCGACTGGAAAGAACAGATCCGGAATTTGCGCTTTACATAAGAAATCAGGTCATTGCCGCCTGAAAATAACAGGCAGGTGCCTGCTTGGTGTGGAACAGCGAAGAGTTTGTGTATTTGCGGCTCAAGGCACAGGCGGCAAATGGATAGAAGATGAGGAGTCAATGGTGGACGAAAAAAAAGAAATTACAACAGAAGAACAGGAGGAACTGGAATATCCTCTGATGGTTCCGGAGGAAAAAGAAACCAGGGATCTCTGGAGCAACATTAAAGAATTGCGGAAAAGGCTGAAAAAGCCGGAAGTGGTACCGGAAGAATTCCGCCTGCCGGAGTTTACAACGCCGCTGGAACGAAAAGAGGCAGATGCCCATCAGGGACTGTCAAAGGCAGAGGTGGAGGACCGGGTGGCGCGCGATGCGGTCAATCATGCGGTCGGATCTGCTTCGAAATCTAAAAAAGAGATCATCTGCAGCAATATTTTTACGTATTTCAACCTGCTGTTTTTTATTATTGCAATCATGCTGATTGCAGTCGGATCATTCCGGGACCTGACGTTTCTTCCGGTCATTATCGCCAACACGGCGATCGGAATTTTTCAGGAGCTCCGCTCCAAAAAGGTGCTGGATGAACTGACGATCTTAAACGCACCGAAAAATACGGCTGTGCGCGATGGGCAGGAGCAGGTGATTGCGGCGGAGGAACTGGTGCTGGATGACATCATCATTCTCTCCGCGGGCAACCAGATTCCGGCGGATGCGGTTGTCGTGGAGGGCGAGGTTCTTGTAAACGAGGCGCTGCTGACCGGAGAATCGGATCAGATCACGAAGAAAAAAGGGGATGAGCTTCTTTCCGGAAGCTTTATCGTATCCGGTGAGTGCCGTGCAAGAATTGACAAGGTCGGAAGCGATTCCTACATTGCAAAGCTGACGCTGGAAGCAAAAGAGATGAAGGACGGAGAAGTATCCGAGATGATCCGGGCACTCGACCGTCTTGTCAAGATCGTGGGTATCATCATTATTCCGATCGGTATCATTTTGTTCAGCCAGCAGCATTTTATCAATGAGACACCGATCCGGGAGAGCGTGACCGCGACGGTCGCCGCAATCATCGGTATGATCCCGGAGGGACTGTATCTGCTCGCGAGTGTTGCGCTGGCAGTCAGCGTCATGCGCTTGGCCAGCCAGAAGGTGCTTGTCCACAATATGAAATGCATCGAGACGCTGGCGCGTGTCGACGTGCTGTGCGTCGATAAGACCGGTACGATTACCGACAATACGATGACCGTGAAGAAGGTTTTGCCGCTGCGTAAGGCTGGAACCACTCTGGAACAGGCAGAGAAAGAGGCAGCCGGGACAGAAAAGGGCAGTTCCCTGGAAGAAAGAACAGAAAGTGCAAAACAGGCAGCAGAAAAAGAAAATGTCCAGTCGAAAGAAGTACAGACTGAAAAATCAGATCCGGAGAATGCAGCAGAGGAAATTTCGGCGTTCACCGCAGAGGAAGCCGCAGCCTTTGAACTTGCGGTTGGTGATTTTGCGGCTGCGATGGCGACGGACAACATCACGATGAAAGCGATCAAAGAATATTTCCGCAAGCGGAGTGGAAAGCGTCCGGAGAAGGTGATTCCGTTTTCTTCCGCGACGAAATACAGCGGAGCTGTTTTTGAGGACGGAAGCTACGTACTCGGAGCACCGGAGTTTATTCTGCGGGAAGCATATGGAGCGTACAGCAGTCAGATTGAGCGCTGGAGCCGCCAGGGCTTCCGCGTACTGGTATTTGCAAAATATCCGGGCACACTGACCGGGGAAGCACTTACAGAGCCGGCAGATCCGCTTGGCATGATACTTGTTGCAAATCCGATCCGGGAAAAAGCGCCGGAGACATTCCGCTACTTTGCGGAGCAGGGCGTGGCGATCAAGGTAATCTCCGGAGACAATCCGGTTACGGTATCGGAGGTCGCAAAGGAAGCAGGCATTGCAAACGCGGAGGCGTACGTAGACGCATCGACGCTTCAGGATTATGAGGAACTGTATGCGGCAGCAAAACGGTATACGGTATTTGGACGCGTGACACCGGATCAGAAACGGCAGCTGGTTAGCGCGTTAAAGCATATGGGACACACCGTTGCGATGACCGGAGACGGAGTCAACGACGTCCTGGCTTTAAAGGATGCGGACTGCAGCATCGCAATGGCATCCGGAAGTGACGCCGCATCGCAGGTAGCACAGCTTGTCCTTCTGGAATCCGACTTTTCCAAGATGCCGTCCGTCGTTGCCGAAGGACGGAGAGTCGTAAACAACATCGAGCGGACCGCAAGTCTGTTTCTCGTAAAAAATATTTTCTCACTGCTTCTGTCGATCTTCTCGATTGTGCTTCTGGTAAATTACCCGCTGGAGCCGTCGCAGATTTCTCTGATCAGTATGTTTACAATCGGTATCCCGGCGTTCTTTATGTCGCTGGAGCCGAACACCGACCGGATCAACGGTCATTTCCTGAGCAACGTATTATTTAAGGCGCTGCCGGGCGGCCTGACTGATTTCCTGGTGGTCAGCTCTTTGTACACGTTCTGTATGGAGTTTAACGTAAGTGAGACGGATGTATCGACTTCGTGTACAGTAATTCTTGCAATTGTCGGACTGATGATCCTGTTCAAGATTGCATCGCCGATGACAAGGTTCCACTGGATTCTGTGGTTCAGTATGATGGGCGGTCTTATCTACTGTATCATTTTTGTCCGGAAGATCTTTGCAATCACGAGCATCTCAAGGCAGAGTATGATGCTGCTTCTGGTGTTTGCCGTCGTGACTGAGCCGACGTTCCGGTACTTGAGCAGCTGGATCAAAAAGCTGTCGGAGTTCTATCTGGAGCAGAAGCGCAGACGCAAATATAAGATGAACAAAGGCTGAGCAGATTCTCTGAAATTTTTGTGGATTTTGTTCGAAGATACTGCTATAATGAAAAAAACGGTGACTGTGAGGAGGCGGAAAACGATTATCTGGCTCAGAGCGGTCTCCGGGAATAGTTGCAAAGGTAAGGAGATTTGGCATGAAACGTGTTCTTTTAAAATTGAGCGGCGAGGCACTTGCAGGTGAGAAAAAGACAGGCTTTGACGAGCCGACCGTCATGAAAGTGGCAATGCAGGTGAAGACGCTTGTAGATCAGGGAATGGAAGTTGGAATTGTGATCGGCGGCGGTAATTTCTGGCGCGGCCGTTCCAGTGAAAATATTGACCGTACAAAGGCAGATCAGATCGGTATGCTCGCAACGGTAATGAACTGCATCTATGTATCTGAGATTTTCCGTGCGGCAGGAATGAAGACGGCGGTGATGACTCCGTTTGCATGCGGCGCGTTTACCGAGCTGTTTTCCAAGGACCGTGTGAAGGAGTGCTTTGCATCGAAGACGGTGACGTTTTTTGCAGGCGGTACGGGCCATCCGTATTTCTCTACTGATACGGCGACGGTTCTGCGTGCGATTGAGATTGAGGCAGATGTGATTCTTCTTGCAAAATCAATCGACGGCGTATACGACAGCGATCCGAAGGACAATCCGGACGCAAAGAAATTTGATGAGATTTCCATTCAGGAAGTGATCGACCGGAAGCTCGGCGTGGTAGACATGACCGCATCCATTCTGTGCATGGAGCAGAAAATGCCGATGCTCGTATTCGGACTGAATGAGGAGAACAGCATTGTAAATACCGTGAGCGGAGCGTTTAACGGAACGAAAGTGACTGTGGATTAAGGAGGACAGAAAAGATGGATGAGAGAATTAAGGTTTATGACGAGAAGATGACAAAAACGTACAACAATCTCCTCGGAGAATTTGCAACGATCCGTGCAGGACGTGCAAATCCGAATATTTTGAATAAACTCAAGGTAGACTATTATGGAACACCGACTCCGCTGCAGCAGATCGGAAACATCACGGTTCCGGAGCCGCGTATTCTGCAGATTCAGCCGTGGGAAGCTTCCATGGTAAAAGCGATCGAGAAGGCAATCCTGACTTCTGATATCGGAATCAACCCGTCGAACGACGGACGGATTATCCGACTTGTATTTCCGGAGCTGACCGAGGAGCGCAGAAAGGATCTTGTAAAAGAGGTTAAGAAAAAAGGCGAGGCCGGAAAGGTTGCACTGCGCAACATCCGCAGAGATGCCAATGATTATCTGAAGAAGCTTGGCAAGACGACCGAGGTATCCGAGGATGAGATCAAGGATCTGGAGGATGCAGTCCAGAAGCTGACCGACAAGTACATCAAGGAAGTTGACAAGGCGATTGAAGAGAAGTCGAAAGAGATCCTGACAGTATAAGGATAACGGCAGAGCAAAGGGAGAAATACGGGGGGATTGCAAGATCCCCCTGTTTTTATGGGAGGAATGAGGATGAATATTCCAAATCATGTCGCAATTATCCTGGATGGAAACGGCAGGTGGGCGAAGAGCAAGGGAATGCCGCGCAATTACGGTCATGTGCGCGGCGCGCAGAATCTTGAGGTGATCTGTGAGGATGCCTACAATATGGGAATCAAGTATCTGACCGTCTATCTTTTTTCGACGGAGAACTGGAAGCGTTCGCCGGAAGAGGTGGACGCACTGATGAAGCTGTTCCGTAAATATACGAAGACGTGTATCAAGACCGCAAGAGACAACAATATGAAGGTTCGTGTACTCGGCGATCCGTCGGCTCTGGCGCCGGATCTGCAGGAGAGCCTTAAAAAGCTTGTGGAGAGCTCGAAGGACAACACGGGACTGAATTTCCAGATTGCGATCAACTACGGAAGCCGCGATGAGATCGTGCGTGCGATCCGAAAGGCGGCGCAGGACTGTGTGGATGGAAAGCTGCGGCCGGAGGAGATCACAGAGGAATGCTTTTCCGGATATCTCGATACGGCGGAAGTGCCGGACCCTGATCTTCTGATCCGCACAAGCGGAGAGCTGCGGCTGTCGAATTACCTGCTGTGGCAGCTGGCTTACACGGAATTTTATTTTACCGATGTGCCGTGGCCGGCGTTTAATAAAGAAGAGCTTACAAAAGCGATTGAAAAATACAACGAAAGAGACAGGCGGTATGGCGGTCTGAAAGCCTGACGGCCTGTTTGAAAGGGGCGAAAAGTTATGTTTCGAACAAGACTGATAAGCGGTATCGTGCTGGTGCTCATCGCACTTGTTGTGATTATAAGCGGAGGTCCGGTGCTGGCAGCTACTCTGTTTCTGATCTCGGAGATCGGACTGTTTGAGCTGTACCGCGCACTGAAGATTCAGGAAAAAGAATTTTCACCGCTGGCGGCAGTGGGATATCTCGGCACGGCGGTCTATTATGGAATCGTATTTTTCGGAGATCAGTCATATACTATGGCAGTGATTCTTGGAATCCTGATTCTGGTGATGACGGTCTATGTCTTTACCTTTCCGAAATACCAGACAGAGCAGATCACAGGCACGTTTTTCGGTGTGCTCTATGCGCCGGTCATGCTTTCCTGCATCTATGAGCTGCGCGGTTTGGAAAACGGCGTTTATCTGGTATGGCTGATCTTTCTTGGCTCCTGGGGCTGCGACACGTGTGCATACTGTGTCGGAAAGCTGATCGGAAAGCACAAGATGACACCGAAATTAAGCCCGAAAAAATCCGTCGAGGGAGCGGTTGGCGGCGTGGTCGGCGCAGCGCTTCTCGGTGCGATCTACGGCGCAGCGATTTCCGGAAAAATGGGCGGATCTGATCACATCTTCTCGTTTGCCCTGATCTGTGTGGCCGGCGGACTGATCTCGATGGTCGGTGATCTGGCGGCATCCGCAATCAAGCGAAATCATGGCATCAAGGATTATGGAAAGCTGATACCGGGCCACGGTGGGATTCTGGACCGATTTGACAGTGTGATTTTTATCGCGCCGGTTATTTATTATCTGGTACTGGCGCTTGTATAGCTCCCGGAGTTGTTTTACAAATAAAAAATCAGACACTGCACAGGTGGGCAGGCCTGAATGGACAGAAAGGAACAGGTAAGACGAATGAAGACAATAGCGATACTTGGTTCGACCGGTTCGATCGGAACACAGACGCTGGAAGTCGTGCGGGCAAACGGAGACCTCCGTGTGGCGGCACTTGCAGCGGGAAAAAATATCAAGCTTCTTGAGCAGCAGATCCGGGAATTTCATCCGCGGCTTGCGGCAGTTGCAGACGAGGAGGATGCAAAGGCGTTGAAAATGGCGGTAGCTGATCTGCCAGTTGAGATCCTCTCTGGAGAGGAAGGAAGAGAGGCAGTCGCGGTATGCGAGGAGGCCGAGGTGCTGGTGACGGCGATCGTCGGAATGATCGGCATTCTGCCGACGATCCGTGCAATTGAAGCAGGAAAAGACATTGCGCTTGCAAACAAGGAGACGCTGGTGACGGCGGGCCATATTATCATGCCGCTTGCGAAGGAAAAGGGCGTAAAGATTCTGCCGGTGGACAGTGAGCACAGCGCGATTTTCCAGGCGTTAAACGGCGAGGACGGACGGGCGATCGATAAGATTCTTCTGACTGCTTCGGGCGGGCCATTCCGCGGGAAAACGTTTGAGGAGCTGAAAGGAATGCGCGTGGAGGATGCTTTAAAGCATCCGAACTGGGCGATGGGCCGGAAGATCACGATCGATTCCGCTTCTATGGTAAATAAGGGCCTGGAGGTCATGGAGGCGCGGTGGCTGTTCGGCACTGATCTCGATCAGATTCAGGTGGTGATTCAGCCGCAGAGCGTGATTCACTCGATGGTACAGTTTAAGGACGGCGCGGTGATCGCACAGCTTGGCACACCGGATATGAAGCTGCCGATTCAGTATGCGCTTTATTATCCGGAGCGCAGATATCTGGCAGGACCGCGGCTTGACTTTGCGGCGCTTGGAAGGATTACGTTTGAAGATCCGGATCCGGAGACCTTCCTTGGCCTGAAGTACGCGCTGGAGGCTGCAAAGACAGGCGGCTCCATGCCGACCGTCTTTAATGCGGCGAATGAGCGCGCAGTCAGCAAATTCCTGGATCGGAAGATCGGCTTTACCGATATTTATACGATCATCCGCAGCTGTATGGATGCACACCATGTGGTGAAAAATCCGGATATCCGTCAGATACTGGAGACGGAGCAGAGCGTTTATGAATTTATTGAGAGCAGGTGGTAAAGGTTGAGTATTGTCATTGCACTGCTGGTGTTCAGCGTGATTATTCTTTTTCATGAATTTGGCCATTTCCTTCTGGCCAAGTTAAACAAAATCACCGTCGTGGAATTTTCCCTCGGCATGGGGCCGCGGCTTATAAGCTTTGAAGCCGACGGAACACGGTATTCCTGGAAGCTGCTCCCGTTTGGCGGTTCCTGTATGATGCTCGGTGAGGACGGGGAAGAAGAGGAGGAAGGCTCCTTTGGCAGCAAGTCTGTGTGGGCAAGAATGTCTGTGATTGCGGCAGGCCCGATCTTCAATTTCATTCTGGCGTTTATCATGGCACTGTTCATTGTCGGCAATCTGGGCTATGACGTGCCGGTGCTTTTAAATGTGACAGAGGGTATGCCGGCGGCGGATGCAGGGCTTCAGGCGGGCGACCGTATCGTAAAGATGAACGGAAAACGGATCCATCTCTACCGGGAAGTGCAGAATTATTCGATGTTCCATCAGGGAGAAACCGTGGTATTTCAGTATGAGCGGGACGGAGAGCTGCATGAGACGACGGTGACACCGGAGCTGGCAAATGGCAGTTATAAGTACGGAATCGGCGGAAATATTAACTACCGCCAGAAAACAAATGTGCTGGAGACACTGGAATACAGCGCGTATGAGGTCTACTATTGGATTGACACGACGGTTTCAAGCCTTGGGCTTCTGTTTAAGGGCGGCGTGCAGCTCGATGACATGTCAGGACCGGTCGGAGTGGTCGATGCGATTGGTACAACGTATCAGGAGAGCCGGGATGAAGGCGCGTTTTATGTATGGATGAACCTGCTCAACATCGCGATTCTGCTCTCTGCAAACCTTGGTGTCATGAACCTGCTGCCAATTCCGGCATTGGACGGAGGACGTCTGGCATTTCTGATTGTCGAGGCAATCCGCCGCAAACGTGTGGAGCCGGAGCTGGAAGCGAAGATCCATTTCGCGGGTCTGATGCTGCTGATGCTGCTGATGGTTGTTGTGATGTTTAATGACGTGAAGAAATTGATTTTGTAGCTCTTAGAAACGCAAACACAGTCAGACAGAGGGACGATTCGCAGGGAGCAAGAAAATGCGGACTGTGGATGGGATAAAAAAGGAACTGCTTTGGAGAGGTCGATTCAGGAAAAGAATTTCCGGAAGATCCTGCTCCCAGGCAGTTCCTTTTTTCAGTTTTTATTGTTCTTCCGCCTCCGCGCGCCATTCATAAAACAGCGTCACAGTCATCTGCATATACGGCAGTGCGAACAGCAGACCGATCCCAAAGGAAAGGATGCAAAGAATCAGCACCCCAAGGAAGGTAAACGAAAGCCGGAAGAGCGCCAGACGATGGCCTTTCATCAGGTGGATACAGTCGCCAAAGAGTTCTTTTGCGGATTTCCGGGGATCACGGGCGTGCAGGAAAAGAAAACACGAAAACGTGAGCACAAACCAGAGGAGCAAAAGAAGCGCTGCAAGTATCAGAATGATCAGAAGCCAGAAACTGAGGTAGCGTGCACCGGAAGCCAGAAAAAGAATAAGATAGAGAACGCCGAATTCAACCGCAAGCGATACCGCGCTGTAGACGGCAATCGGTTCCGGATGCGTGGAGAACGCATAAAAAAGATCACGAAGCGAAAACGGCTGATCCGTTGCCAGATTCAGATAGAGGCGGGAAACACCGGCTGACAGAACATTGTAGAGGGTGTTTATAATCAGAAGACCCGCAAGATAGAGCAGAAACGACAAAAGCGTGGAGGATGCAGGCGCAAGGAGTGTCAGCACGATGTTGAGCAGAAAGGTACAGCCGAACACGATCAGTGATGCGGCCACCAGCGTTCCGTAATTGCCCTGCATTTTGATGCGTGCCTCCCGTTTCAGCACGCGCGGTTTTAATGATTTCATACAAAGTCACCTCCGGAAAAATTGTCAGATGGTGTCGAAGGAACAGACGGACTGTATGGATTCGACGGCTCAGACGGGGATGGAATCGCTCCGTCGTCAAAGTAGTAGCGATAGAGATCGTCGAAGAAAGAACCATAATCATCCGAGTAGTCTCCGGAGCCGTTTCCGGAATTACCGGAAGGAGTTTCGTTTTTCTTCTGCGCCTGATCGTCTTCACTTTCCTGCGGCAGCTGGTAGGTGCTGTCATATTTGCCGAAAAGATTGTCATAGACGTCTGACATGCCATATTCTTCCAAAATAGAGTGCACCATTTCCTGGTAATAAGCAACCATCTGTGGATTATTCTGCAGATAGGTGATCGTGCGGTAGACCATAAAACCGCTTCCGGCTACCGATACGAGTGAGAGCACCAGTCCTGCGATGCTTCGTTTTGGCATTCTTTCCGTACGGGAGAGAAGTGCGCATAAAATGGAGAGCGCGGCAAAGATGACTGCCGAAACTGGAAAAGTGATGGAGGAAAGCGCCACGATGCCAAGTATCACACTGGCTGTCGCCATGCCGTTTGGCTTTTTCCGGCGCGGCGGATTGTAGTCGTCTTCCGAATTAAAATTTTCCGAATACATAAAACCTTCCTTTCTTTTGTATAACCGAGTTAAGCAAGTGCTTAGAAACGTATGATAACACACCGCAGAAGGAGATGCAAGGCGGCGTGTCAGTTAAGTCAAAGTTGCTGTTCAGAGCCAACCTCCAGAATTTTGCTTGGCTCTGAACGATAACATTTCCGACTTGCTGTTTTGGGTGGTTTCCTATATAATAGAGGTCTGTGTGAAGATAAGAATATTATCGGAAAAGAAAAGCCCGCGCGTTTTTTCGTGCGGCGGGAAGGAAAGAAGCATGGATATTATAAAGACACTGGCGCAGGAGCTGGAGATTAAAGAGGGACAGGCGGAAGCGGCGGTACAGCTGATCGATGATGGAAATACGATTCCGTTCATTTCACGTTACCGAAAGGAAATGACGGGATCTTTGAATGATGAAATTCTTAGAAAACTGTATGAGAGACTGAACTATCTGCGCAGTCTGGAAGAGAAAAAAGCGCAGGTGCTCGCTACGATTGAGGAGCAGGGTAAGCTGACAGAGGAGCTGCGCGCACAGATTGAGGCGGCGCAGACACTGGTGACGGTGGAAGATCTTTACCGGCCGTACCGTCCAAAACGCCGGACAAGAGCTACGATTGCGAAGGAAAAGGGACTGGAGCCGCTGGCACAGCTGATTTTGCTGCAGAAGATTACGCGGCCGCTGGAGGAAGAAGCGCAGGCCTACGTATCGGAGGAGAAAGGCGTATCAAGTGCTGCGGAGGCAGTGATGGGCGCGCAGGATATCATTGCGGAACAGATTTCAGACGAGGCGAATTACCGCACCCGGATTCGAACTATGACGATGAAGGAGGGCATGCTGACCGCATCGGCGAAGGATGAAAAAGCCCAGTCTGTCTATGAGACGTATTATTCCTATGCGGAGCCGCTGACCAAAACGGCAGGGCACCGGATTCTGGCAATCAACCGCGGAGAGAAGGAAAAATTCCTGACTGTGAAGATCGAAGCACCGGAGGAGCGCATCCTGGAATATCTGGAGCATCAGGTTATCAAGGCAGAGAATCCGAACACGACGCCGGCTTTAAAAGCAGCAGTGGCAGACAGCTACCGCAGACTGATTGCACCGGCGATCGAGCGTGAGATCCGCAGTGCGCTGACCGAAAAAGCAGAGGATGGCGCGATCTCCGTCTTCGGCAAAAATCTGGAGCAGCTTCTGATGCAGCCGCCAATCGCAGGTCAGGTCGTGCTTGGATGGGACCCGGCATTCCGTACCGGATGTAAGCTGGCGGTTGTCGATGCGACCGGAAAGGTTCTCGATACGACTGTAATTTATCCGACCGCGCCGACAAATGAGGCGAAGATCAGGGCGGCAAAAGAGACATTGAAGACACTGATCCGGAAGTACGGCGTCACGCTGATTTCGCTTGGCAACGGAACAGCATCGCGTGAATCAGAGCAGATAATCGTGGAACTGCTCAAAGAGATTCCGGAGAAGGTATCGTACGTGATCACAAATGAGGCGGGCGCATCCGTTTATTCTGCGAGCAAGCTTGCGACGGAGGAGTTCCCGAATTTTGATGTGGGACAGCGAAGCGCGGCTTCGATTGCCCGCAGAGTGCAGGATCCGCTGGCGGAGCTGGTAAAGATCGATCCGAAGTCGATCGGTGTCGGCCAGTATCAGCACGACATGAATCAGAAAAAGCTGGGCGAGGCGCTGGACGGCGTGGTCGAGGACAGCGTAAACCGCGTCGGTGTCGATCTGAACACCGCGTCCGTACCGCTGATGGAGCATATTTCCGGTATCTCAAAGACAATCGCAAAAAATATTGTGGCATACCGGGAAGAAAACGGAAGATTTACGAATCGAAAAGAACTTTTGAAGGTGTCCAAGCTTGGACCGAAGGCATTCGAGCAGTGTGCGGGATTTATGCGGATCAGCGGCGGAGACAATCCGCTTGATGCGACGAGCATTCACCCAGAGAGCTATGAGGCGGCCGGGAAGCTGCTGCAGGAGCTTGGCTACAGCAGCGACTGGGTGGCAGAAAACGGAGTGAAGGCGCTCTATGTGAAGGATTACAGAAAAATGGCGCAGAAGGTAGGCGTCGGCGAGCCGACACTGCGAGATATCGTACAGGAGCTGTGCAAGCCGGGACGCGATCCGCGTGACGAGATGCCAAAGCCGATCCTGCGTACCGATGTGCTCGATATGAAGGACCTGAAGGAAGGCATGATCCTCAAAGGAACGGTCCGCAACGTCATCGATTTCGGTGCGTTTGTGGATATCGGTGTGCATCAGGACGGACTTGTTCACGTCTCCCAGATGTCGAACAAAAAATTTGTAAAGCATCCGCTTGAGGTGGTCAGCGTCGGAGATATCGTGGAAGTGAAGGTGATCGGAGTGGATCTGCAGAAGAAGCGGATTTCACTTTCGATGAAGATCTGAGCGAAATGTCAAATCGACGAAGTGCGTAGCATATAAAACACAGGTGCTGAAATAAAAGACAATGGTATCAGTGCAGTATTCTGCCAGATTGGGTTCTGCGAAATACTTAATTGTAAATGGAAAACAGACCAGAAAGTCAGAAAAGCAGCGGTCGGGCTGTGAAAAAATCAACAGAATAGACAATAAGAATACGGTCGACACAGGATTTTGGAAGATCCTGCGCCGACCGTGTATTGTAAAGTATCTTGTATAAGTACAAACTGTTTTTGCGCCTATATAAACATGCCCCTGTACCAGGTGTGTCTTCACTGCAAATATCCGCTTTGAACCATACATGAGAGAAATCAGTCCAGCGGTGCAGGTTCTGTGTCCTCCCTTTCCTGTGGCTCCGTGATGATATGCTGCCGGATCAGAAAACGGATCATGCTATAGAGCTCCGGCCGGATCTGTTCAAGCGAAGCGGGCTGCTCGTAGAGCAGCGGATTGTAGATGGCCCCGCCGACCAGTTCGATCAGAAGATAGATCATGATCTCAGGATCGCGGAACTGATAGCCGGAATCGTGCAGAAGCTGCTGATAGACGAGGTAGACATTTTCTTCCTTCTCATCATTTCCGGCAACGAGATTGTTGCGGAAGATGCCCCAGCTTAAATGCTTGGAAATAAAGCCGAGCAAAGAACGGTCCTCCTGAAGCTTCTGGATAATAAAGTCGACAATATGAAGAATCTGCTCCTCAAAATCCTGAATCTGCGCTTCGCAGACGGAATGGTACGCATCCAGGAAAAGGGTGGCGGCCTTGTGTGCGATCAGCTTGTTGCGCAGATCATATTTGTCTGAAAAGTACAGGTAAAACGTTCCTTTTGCGACGCCTGCGCTGTTTACAATATCTGAAATGGAAGTTTTCTGGAATCCCTTTGAAGTAAACAGCGAGAACGCCGTGTTCAGCAGAGATTCCTTTTTCTGCTTCTTATTTACTTCTATTTTCCCCAATTCAAATCCCTCCATCATTTTTGCGTTATTGCTGTATTTCTAATACTTAACACAAAAAAGAACGGAAGTCAATAAGTTCGGAAGAAAATATTGACCAGAAGTCATTTTTGAAAAATAGGAGAGAAGAAAAAATTTAATAGAAAGTGATTATTTTCAAAAACTGTCAAATAATAAAAACAGAAAAAAGCGGATTTTCGCAATCTACGCTGCTGTCAGGTTTAATTGATAAGAAAAAGCGGTTGACGGGCAGGAATCGGTTGGTGTAGGATAAGCTGTAGGGGAAAAGACATCCGTTGGGAGGCAGAACATGGAAGAAAAACAGGAAAAAATAAAAAAAATAGCGGTCGATCTTGTGATCGATCTTCTCGGAGGACTGCTGCTGGCAATCGCAATCTACAGTTTTGCGGTTCCCGCCAATTTCCCGATGACAGGTGTGTCCGGTATTGCGCTTGTTTTTTATCATCTGTTCGGGCTTCCGGTCGGTACCATTACGGTGCTTTTGAATATTCCGATTATTATTTGCTGTTATAAGACACTTGGCCGTTCATTTTATGTCAAATCACTGAAAACGACCCTGGTGACTTCAGCGGTAATGGATTTGGCAGGACCGTGGCTGCCGGTCTATCAGGGAGATCTGATTTTGGCGGCGATCTGCGCCGGTGTGCTGCTTGGCGTGGGCTATGCGATTATTTTCATGCGCGGTTCTTCGACCGGCGGTTTCGATTTTATTATGATGGCAGTGAAATTCTACCGCCCGCATCTCTCCCTTGGAAAGATCGCGTTTGTGATGGATACGGCGGTGATTGTCATCAGCGGATTTGTGATCGGAAGCGGCGGAAGCAGCATGATTTACGGACTGGTACTGAATTATCTGTATTCAACCGTGCTTGACAAGGTGATTTACGGTACGAATTCCGGCAAGCTGACGCTGATCATCACGGATCATCCAAAACAAATGGTTGATGAGATTGACCGGATTGCAGGAAGAGGCGCGACAATCTTAAAGGCAGTCGGCGGATACTCCGGAGATGCAAAAGAGGTTGTGATGTGCGCGAGCAACAGCAAAGAGATGTATGCAATCCGGAAACGGGCGCATGAAATCGATGAGCGGGCATTTGTAATTATTGTCGAGTCGAACGAAGTGATCGGAGAAGGATTCCGTGCGCCGGGAGATACGAATTTGGTGTAGGAGAAAGAAATGGTAAGAGAAAGGGTGTATCAATTCGTGTGTGCGAAGAAAAGCGCAGAGCGGAATTGACGAGAAGAACCATTTCAGCAGTAAAAATAGCCAGGATGAAAGAAAAGAGAGAAGAGACAGAAGAAGTGAATCAACAGGAAATTTGCGGGAAACAGGACAAAAAGGCGCAGACAGAAAAGACGTCAGGAACGCCTGAGAAGACGGCTCACAGGCCATGTATTCTCGTCAGTGCCTGCCTCCTTGGGGCAATGTGCCGTTATGACGGTAAAAGCAACGGCCTTGCGGGCCTGGAAAAGCTGAAAGAAGCCGCGCTGTTCGTTCCATTTTGCCCGGAGATTTACGGCGGACTGCCGACACCGCGGGAGCCGTCTGAAATCAGGGACGGAAAGGTCTTTTCCAGAAGCAGGCGTGATGTGACGACTCAGTTCGAAAAAGGCGCTAGGGAAGCGCTTCGAATGGCACAGCTGCTTGATTGCAGGGCGGCCATTTTAAAGGAGCGGAGTCCGTCGTGCGGAAGCCATCAGATCTACGATGGAACGTTTCAGGGAAGACGGATCGCGGGGCAGGGCATCACGGCAGCTTTGCTTGAAAAAAACGGGATTCGGTTGTTTAACGAGGCGCAGGCGGAGGAATGTCTTGCGTGGCTGGAAGGAGTAGAAACCAATGCTGAAAGATCTGATCAGGGCAAACCGGAGCTGTCGCGGCTATGACGAGAGCAGAAAAATTACAAGAGAAGAACTTCTGGAGCTGGTGGACTGTGCGAGACTGACGGCCTCGAGCATCAACATGCAGCCGATTTGCTACTATCTCGCATGGGAAAAAGAGGAAGTTGACCGGATACAGGGGCTGACAAAGTGGGCGGGGGCGCTTCCGCAGATGGAGCTTCCGCATCCGGGGATGCGTCCGACCGCATTTATCGTGATCTGTCAGGACACGGAAGTGAGTGCTTCCCTTGCGAAATTCCAGAAGGATGTCGGAATCGCCGCGCAGACGATGCTGCTGGCTGCGACAGAGATGGGGCTTGGCGGCTGCATGATCGGCAATTTCCCGGCAGGCACTTTAAAAGAAACGCTTGGCCTTCCGGAGAACCTTGCACCGCTGCTTGTCGTGGCCATCGGAAAACCGGCAGAGAAAATTGTGCTGACGGAGATTGGCAAGGGAGAGAGCACGAATTATTACCGCGATGAAAACGATGTGCATTACGTGCCGAAGCGAAAGCTTGAAGACATCGCACTCGACCATACAAAAATTGAAAAAATAAAGGAATAAATAAAAGGAGAAAAACAGATGAAAAACAGAAATCGTTTCATTTACCAACCGGGACTTCCGCTTGGAAAAGACGGAAAGAGAGTGACCGGGGGAGCAGAGCACATCGCACTTTCAAGAGAAGCTGCATCTGAAGGTATGGTACTTCTGAAGAATGAAAAGCAGGTTCTTCCGCTTGCAAAAGGAACGAAGGTGGCAGTGCTTGGCAAGGCCTGCGTGGACTATGTAAAAGGTGGCGGCGGAAGCGGAGATGTGACGGTAGCCTATGTCAGAAACCTGCTGGACGGCCTGCGCCGGAAAGAGGCGGAGGGAAAGGTAAGCGTTTATGAGCCGCTTGGAGCATTTTATGAAAAGGAAGTTGCAAAGCAGTATGAAGCGGGCATCGTGCCGGGCATGACGGCAGAACCGCAGATTCCGGAGGAACTTTTAAAGGGAGCGAGCGCGTTTGCAGACACTGCAATCGTGACGATCTGCCGTTTTTCCGGAGAAAACTGGGACCGCACGGTAGGCGGCGAGCCGCAGATGTGCGAATATATGGCGGAGGAAGAACTGGCACTTCTGCGCAGAGCCTCCGAGGTATTTGAGCGCGGAGATTTCTATCTCTCAAATGCAGAGCAGAAAATGATCGAGGATGCAAAGGCAAACTTCAAAAAAGTCGTTGTCGTGATGAACGTCGGCGGCATGGTAGATTCCACGTGGTTTGCAAAAGATGATGCGATCGATTCCGTTCTGATGGCATGGCAGGGCGGCATGGAAGGCGGCCTTGCGGCGGCGGATCTTCTGGTTGGAGATGGTATTCCGTCCGGAAAGCTGGTCGATACATTCGCACAGCGCCTGGAGGATTATCCGTCCTCTTACAATTTCCATGAATCACAGACACATGTGGAGTATACGGACGACATTTATGTGGGCTACCGGTATTTTGAGACCATTCCGGGAGCAGCGGAAAAAGTAAATTATCCGTTTGGATTTGGACTTTCCTATACCAGCTTTCTGGTGGAGACAAAACAGGCGGCAGCGACGGCGGACGGCATAGAGGTGCTGGTGAATGTGACAAACACCGGCGATTTTGCAGGAAAAGAAGTCGTGCAGCTGTACGTATCGGCACCGCAGGGCAGCCTTGGCAAACCGGCAAAAGAGCTGAAAGCCTTTGTAAAGACGAGACTGCTGCAGCCGGGAGAAGCACAGACGGTTCGCCTTGCAGTCACAAAAGACCAGATGGCAAGCTATGATGACCTTGGAAAGATTCAGAAATCTGCTTATGTGCTGGAGAAAGGCACGTATACCATCTGGGTTGGTACGAGCGTTCGCGATGTCACAAAGGCGTGCGAATATAAGGCAGAAAAAGATGAAGTGGTTCTTCAGCTGACATCACAGTGTGCACCGAACATGCTGAAACACCGCATGGTATCAGACGGCACGATGGAAGAGCTTCCGATGGATGAATCCGCAGTGCGGATCTCGACGTGGAGCTATGAGGCAACACCGCCAAAAGAGCCGGATGTCAGAGGCAGAAAGGGTGCACTGCTCGGGCCGGTGAAATATGAGGCAGATCTGGAGGCGGTTGCATCCGGTGAGATGACGATGGATGAATTTGTCGGCAAGCTGCCGATGGAGGATCTGATCCATCTCGTATGCGGCCAGCCAAACACCGGTATCGCAAATACATACGGCTTTGGAAATCTTCCGGAATACAATATCCCGAATGTAATGACGGCAGACGGACCGGCAGGTCTTCGTATCCGCCCGGAGGTAGGCGTGAAGACGACGGCATTCCCGTGCGCAACGCTTCTGGCAAGCAGCTGGAACACGCCGCTTGTGGAGCGTGTGGGTGAAGCGGGAGCCGAAGAGGTGCGGGAGAATAACATCGCTGTCTGGCTGACACCGGCAATGAATATCCACAGAAGCCCGCTTTGCGGAAGAAACTTTGAGTATTATTCCGAAGATCCGCTGATTGCAGGAAAGATGGGTGCGGCTCTGGTGCGCGGCATTCAGTCTCAGCATGTGGGTGCTTCTGTGAAGCATTTCTGCTGCAACAACAAAGAGACGAGACGTGTGGAGAGCGATTCGAGAGTTTCCGAGCGTGCACTGCGCGAGATCTATCTGAAGGGCTTTGAGATTGTGGTCAAAGAGGCAGACCCGTGGACGATCATGACGTCCTACAACATCGTAAACGGACAGAGAAGCTCAGAGAACAAAGACCTTCTGACTCATATCCTGCGGGATGAATGGGGCTTTGGCGGTATGGTGACGACCGACTGGTGGAACCATGCAGAGCAGTATCTGGAGCTTCAGGCCGGCAATGACGTGAAGATGGGCTGCGGCTATCCGGAACGTCTTGCAAGGGATGTGAAAGAGAATCGGATCACACGGGAAGAGATCGCCGTATGCGCAAAGCGGGTACTGGAACTGATCCTTAAGGTGAGTGAATGACGAGAGTTGTGAAAACAGTGAGAAAATTCTGTTAAACAATTGACAAATGAGAAAAACTCTGCTATAATCTACGACAGTTAAAGAAACACAGGTTTTGATTGCTGACGGATTCATGTGGAGCACCACAGTGTAATCAAAATTATAGAGAGTCGACCGTCTGGACAGCATGAAAACTTTTTATGCTGTCCTTTTTAAACGAGTCGGGGCAGGCTTTGTGTTTTCTTTACCTTATATTCTATGAAAGTAGAGAGATACAGTACGTTAAGTGTCACATGACGGGAAGGTCAGTAAGTGTGAACGAAGGAGCAGCAGCTTCGCGTTACGGTATCGCTTCCGCTACTGCGTTAAGATGGATTTTCGATCATCCTTTTTTGCGCAGTTTTTTTATTGCTCAAAATCAGCCTGTGGCAGGGACGACCGAAATTTCCGCAATTAAAACAGACAGGTGGAAATGAAAGGAGAAACAGACAATGGGATTCAAATCAGACATTGAAATTGCACAGGAGACAGAGATGCTGCCGATCACAGAGATCGCGAAAAAAGCAGGAATTGATTCCAAATATCTGGAGCAGTACGGTAATTATAAAGCAAAAATTGACTATAACCTCTTAAAAGAGACTGACAAAAAAGATGGCAAGCTGATCCTCGTTACCGCGATCAATCCGACACCGGCAGGCGAGGGAAAGACCACAACGACCGTAGGTCTGGCAGACGGTATGCAGAAGCTTGGCAAGAATGTAATGGTAGCACTTCGTGAGCCGTCACTTGGACCGGTGTTTGGTGTAAAAGGAGGAGCAGCAGGCGGCGGATATGCACAGGTTGTTCCGATGGAGGATATCAACCTTCACTTTACCGGTGACTTCCATGCAATCGGCGCAGCAAACAATCTGCTTGCAGCAATGATTGATAACCATATTTATCAGGGCAACGAGCTGAATATTGATCCGAGAAAGATCACCTGGAGAAGATGCGTGGATATGAATGACCGTCAGCTGCGTTTCGTCGTAGACGGACTTGGCGGAAAGACAAACGGAATGCCGAGAGAGGATGGCTACGATATCACCGTTGCATCCGAGATCATGGCAGTTCTGTGTCTGGCAAATGACATTTCCGACCTTAAGAAACGTCTGGCAAGAATCATCATCGGATATACATATGGAAAAGTGGCAGAGCAGAAGCCGGTAACGGCAGGTGATCTTCACGCAGAAGGCGCAATGTGTGCACTGCTCAAAGATGCCCTGAAGCCGAACCTTGTACAGACGCTGGAGCATGTACCGGCAATCGTACACGGTGGACCGTTTGCAAATATCGCACATGGCTGCAACTCCGTCATCGCAACAAAGATGGCACTGAAGCTTGGCGATTATGCGATCACAGAGGCTGGATTCGGTGCAGACCTCGGTGCTGAGAAGTTCCTGGATAT
Source organism: Lachnospiraceae bacterium (assembly GCA_029225065.1). Taxonomy (GTDB): domain Bacteria; phylum Bacillota; class Clostridia; order Lachnospirales; family Lachnospiraceae; genus Choladousia. The sequence continues at coordinate 159,902 of JAQXVT010000035.1, forward strand.
CAAATGCCGTATGGCCGGACTGAAGCCGAGCGCAGTCGTTATCGTGGCAACGGTTCGCGCACTGAAATACAATGGCGGCGTGGCAAAGGCCGATCTGAACACTGAGAATATCGAGGCGCTGGAGAAGGGTATCCCGAACCTGCTTAAGCACGTTTCCAACATTAAGAATGTATACAAGCTTCCGTGCGTTGTAGCAATCAATGCATTCCCGACCGATACAAAGGCAGAGCTTGATTTCGTAGAAGCAAAATGCAAGGAGCTCGGCGTAAACGTTGCACTCTCCGAAGTATGGGCAAAGGGCGGCGAAGGCGGCATCAAGCTGGCAGAGGAAGTCATCCGTCTGTGCGAGGAGCCGAATGACTTTACCTACAGCTATGAGCTGGAAGGCACGATTGAGGAGAAGATCAACCAGATTGTACAGAAGATTTACGGCGGCAAGAGAGCAGTCCTGACGGCAAATGCGCAGAAGCAGGCAAAACAGCTTGAGGCGATGGGCTATGGTGACTGCCCGATCTGCATGGCGAAGACACAGTACTCCCTGACTGATGATCAGACGAAGCTCGGCGCACCGACTGATTTTGAGATTACCGTGCGCAACCTGAAGATTTCCGCAGGTGCAGGCTTTATCGTAGCCTTGACCGGTGAGATCATGACGATGCCGGGTCTGCCGAAGCGTCCGGCTGCAGAGCGGATCGACGTGGATGAGACCGGAAAGATTTCCGGATTATTCTAAGCAGATCAGTGTGCTGCAAAGCGGCAGGAGAAAGAATCGGATGCATCAGGAGCGGAAGGGTCTGCTCCTGATGCACTGTAAAGCGGGAGAAATACGAATATCCGCCTGATGAGGCGGCGCGGGAGGATGGGTTGCCATGTTTAAAGAGGAAGTCACAGCGGTTGGAAATGCCGCAAAGGGAAAATTAAATTTACTGGAAAATAATTTCGCGGGGTACGTTCTGATGTCGGTTCTGGCCGGAATGTACATCGCACTCGGAAGTATCCTGATGGGGATTGTCGGCGGAGTATTTACCGGAGGCGGTGCATTTTCCACGAAGCTTGCATGTGGAATTGTCTTTTCTGTCGGCCTTTGCTTCGTGACAATGGCAGGTGCGGAGCTTTTCACCGGAAACAATCTTGTGATGACGATCGGAGGCCTGAAAAAGACAGTATCCTGGGGCGGTGTCGTAAAACTCTGGGTGGTATGCTGGATTGGAAATCTGATCGGATCTGTGGTTTCAGCAGCGATCTTTACCATGACCGGCATTCCGGGAAGCGGAGACATCGGCGCATTTTTCGCAAATACAGCGGCAACAAAAATGGGCGGAACCCCGGCAAACCTGTTTGCGAAAGCCATCCTGTGCAACATCTGCGTATGCGTAGCCATCTGGTGCGGCACAAAGCTGAAATCAGAGGGCGCAAAGATTGCAATGAACTTCTGCTGCGTGACGACATTTGTAACGTGCGGCTTTGAGCACAGCATTGCAAATATGACGTTCCTCTCCATCGGGCTGATGAATCCAAACGGTATGACAGGCATTACAATGGGCGGTTTCTGGTACAATCTTGCGATTGTGACGCTCGGAAATATGGTGGGCGGTATCCTGTTTGTGGCAATCCCGTATTATCTGATTTCGGGGATTAAAGAGAAATAAAAAAACGGCCGGTGGGCTGTGGTCTGATCATCAAAGTTGACGGCAAATATCTACATTAAGTAAGAATAAGAAAGAGGAAACATCCCGGCAGAAGCAGACGATGCTTTGACCGGGATGTTTTTTCATTTTGCCAGATGAATTGGCGTGAGAGCTACTTTGCTTCGGCACGCTGCAAAATTCCCGAGATAACAGAGAGCAGCAACTGTGAGGTATATCGGTTTTCGGTCGGCGCTGTGATGCCGTCAGTGCTCTGCTGCGTGAGTACCTGAGCGGAGATATGTTCAAAAGCGGGAGAGACAAGCGGAAAGGCAGCCGCAGTCGCTTCGCTTAAGTTTACGAGTCGGATTGATTGGATGCGGTCCGCATTCAGCGTGACTTCCACGTCGGCCGCGGAATCCCCGAGCGAGACAGAAGAGGTGTAGACACCGGGAACGTAGCGGGAATTTTGAACGGCGGTACTGTTATTCTTCGTAAAGCCGGTATCGGCTCCAGTGGTACTTTGCGCTGTGTCCGGCAGAACCTGTCCGTCTTTTTTTGCCTTTGGAGAAAACATGAGAACGAGGCAGACGATGAGCAGGATCCCGAAAAAGAGCAGGAGAAGTGTGTAGATAAGGCTGCGCAGTTTAAAAACAAGGATTTTAGGGCTGGAATTCATTTGAGGCTCCGCAAAAGATAAGATTTGCTATACTATATGTCAGAATGGCAGAGGGCAGAACCGTCCAACTGGTTGCGGTACAAAAAAAATGATGGTATGATAAGCAAAAAAATACAAAGTAAAAATAAGGGAAGATCGAAAGTGGCATTTGGCCGCAGCACATCATTTTGTGGCTTTGCGGCAGAATAAAATTTGGGATTCCGGTGCATATTACAGGTACAGGTGTAGCTGCCTGGGGAATCTGTAGAAAAAGGAGATCAGATATGATGCGCTGGAAAAAAGAAGTGTTGTGTGTGCTTTGCGTCTGCGCGGTCTGCGCGCTTGGCGGCTGCGGCAACCGGAATGATCAGAAATCCAATCCGCAGTCGGAGACGATCACAGACAAAAACGGTGATGTACAAAGTGAAATGGGGAACAATGCCGGAGATAACACGCTGATTCCGGATGACGGAACCGGCGGCGATGTCACAGACGGTGTGGAAAATCGCATGGATACTGCAGATCCGGGGAATACAGCGGTTCCTGACGGCACCGCAAATGGCACCGTAAATGATGTCACAGACGACAGCAATGTAAATGATGTCACGGACAACGGAAACGGTGTCGGCGGAGCGGCAAAGGATATCGTTGATGGCATCGGCGATGCCGGAAAAGATATCATCGACGGTGTGGAAGACGCAGGGGATGCGCTTGTAGGAGAAGAGCCTGCAGATACGGTGCAGTAATTGTGTCAGGTCTGGTATGCCAATCACCTGAAGCGGGTAAATTCCATGCGAGGCCGTGCAGAAAAATCAGCGGTAAATGATCTTTATCAGGAGTGGCAGAGGCTGCTCCTGATAAACTGTCCTGTTATTACTGGAGAAATAAAATGCAGCCCATTAGAGAGTAAAACTTGCACAAAATCACCGAAGAAGAAAATGTAATTTTCGGAGCTTGTGAAGGAAGAAGAAATAAGAAAATACAGAAAGAGGAGGAACTGCCATGAAATTTCGCCCATGCATTGATATACATAATGGAAAGGTAAAGCAGATCGTCGGAGGAAGCCTGAATGATTTTGGGGATCAGGCAAAGGAAAATTTTATCTCGGAAAAGGACGCGGCCTTTTACGCGCGCTGCTATCAGAGAGACGGCTTAAAGGGCGGCCATGTGATTCTGCTCAACCCGAAGACCTCGCCGTATTATGAGGAGACGAAACGGCAGGCGCTGCTTGCGCTGTCGCAGGCAAAAGGAACCTTACAGGTCGGCGGCGGAATCACGGAGGAAAATGCGGAGGAATTTTTAAACGCTGGTGCATCCCATGTGATTGTAACATCGTATGTATTTCAGGATGGAAGAATCAACTATGAAAATCTGGAGAAAATCGTAAAAGTAGTTGGAAAAGAGCTGCTTGTGCTGGATTTGAGCTGCCGGAAAAAAGAAGGAGCGTATTATATTGTGACGGACCGCTGGCAGAAATTTACGGAGGAGGTGCTCTCAGAACAGCTGCTTGATACGCTGAAATCGTACTGCGATGAATTTCTTGTCCATGCAGCTGACGTGGAGGGAAAGTCAAAAGGAATCGAAACAGAGGTTGCAGGGCTGCTCGGAGCATGGGGCAAGGCACCTGTGACGTATGCGGGAGGCGTCGGAAGCTATGATGATCTGGAGCAGCTCCGCCTGCTTGGAAGAGACCGCGTGGATGTCACGGTCGGAAGTGCGCTTGATCTGTTCGGCGGGCCGCTGCCCTATCGAAAGATTCTTGAATTGTGTGAAAAATAATTGAAAAAAGTGAGAAAAAAGAATAAAATTGAAAAATTTCATTGAAAAAATATGGAACTGTGTTATAATTAGACCACAGAAACCAATCAGAAAGCAAACAATATAGTTCAGATTGGTCCGAGTTTTTAAGCGAAGGAGTTGGTCATATGAAGTTTACGATCAGTGGAAAAAACATCGAGGTTACAGAAGGACTCAGATCAACAGTAGTAGACAAGCTTGGAAAGCTTGAGCGGTATTTTACACCGGACACAGAAATTATCGTGACGATGAGCGTCGAAAAAGAGCGTCAGAAAATAGAGGTAACGATCCCGGTCAAGGGCAATATTATCCGGTCGGAGCAGGTAAGCAATGACATGTACGTATCCATCGATCTGGTGGAGGAAGTCATTGAGCGTCAGCTTCGCAAATACAAAGAGAAGATCGTGGCAAAGCATCAGGACGGCGGCAATTTCCGCAGAGAATTTATCGAAAAAGAGACGGAGCCGCTTGATGAGGTCAAAATCATCCGCACAAAGCATTTCGGAATGAAACCGATGTATCCGGAGGATGCATGTGTACAGATGGAGCTTCTCGGACACAATTTCTACGTATTCCGCAACGCTGAGACCGAGGAGGTCAACGTCGTTTATAAGAGAAAAGGAAATACGTACGGACTGATAGAACCGGAATATTCATAAACGCATCAGATGCATAAAAAGGCTGCAGGAAGTCAGATGGACGGGCGTGAATTGTGAACACGCCCGTTTTTTTGTTCATAAAAAATTTAATTGTGTTGCAGTATAGAAAGTGATACAATAAACAGGAATGTTCAAAGCAGATAAAAGATCAGCGCATGAAAGGAATGCCGGTCCGGTCTGGAAATGAAACTGGAAATGGAGAAAAGTTATGGCAATTAAATTTGTTGAGAAAATTTTCGGAAGCCACAGCCAGCGGGAGCTGAAGATGATCCTGCCGCTTGTCGACAAGGTAGAGAGTCTGCGGCCGCAGATGCAGGCTTTGTCGGATGAGGAGCTGCGGGGGAAGACACAGGAATATAAGACGAGATACGCAAACGGAGAATCACTGGATTCCCTGCTCCCGGAGGCGTATGCGACGGTGCGTGAAGCGGCAAAGCGTGTCCTTAATATGGAGCATTACCGGGTACAGATCATCGGTGGTGTGATCCTGCATCAGGGACGTATCGCAGAGATGCGTACCGGTGAAGGAAAGACGCTGGTATCCACACTTCCGGCTTACTTAAATGCACTGACCGGAGAGGGCGTTCATATCGTTACGGTCAATGATTATCTGGCACACCGTGACGCATCCTGGATGGGAAAGGTGCATGAGTTCCTCGGACTTACCGTTGGATGTGTACTGAATTCCATGGACAACGACGAGAGAAGAAAACAGTACGCATGTGATATCACCTACGTAACAAATAACGAGCTGGGATTCGACTATCTGCGTGACAACATGGTTATCTATAAGGAGCAGCTGGTACAAAGAGATCTGGCCTATGCGATCATCGACGAGGTCGACTCAGTCCTGATCGACGAGGCACGTACTCCGCTGATTATTTCCGGCCAGAGCGGCAAGTCGACGAAGCTGTATGAGATCTGCGATATTCTGGCAAGACAGCTGGAGTGCGGCGAGGCGAGCGGCGAAGTCACGAAGATGACGGCTCTGATGGGTGAGGAGATCACCGAGACCGGAGATTTTATCGTCAATGAGAAGGATAAGATCGTCAACCTGACCGAGCAGGGCGTCAAGAAGGTGGAGCAGTTCTTCCACATCGACAACTTTGCAGATCCGGAGAACCTTGAAATCCAGCACAACGTGGATCTTGCACTGCGTGCGCACAACCTGATGTTCCGCGATCAGGATTACGTCGTAAAGGATGATCAGGTCATGATCGTCGATGAATTTACCGGACGTATCATGCCGGGACGTCGTTATTCTGACGGTCTGCATCAGGCAATCGAGGCAAAAGAGCATGTGAAGGTAAAACGTGAGAGCAAGACCCTTGCGACGATCACGTTCCAGAACTTCTTCAATAAATACAAAAAGAAATCCGGTATGACCGGTACGGCACTTACTGAGGAAAAAGAGTTCCGTGATATCTACGGCATGGACGTTGTCGAGATTCCGACAAACCGTCCGGTACAGCGTATCGATTACGATGATGCCGTTTACATGACGAAAAAAGAGAAATATCATGCAGTGGTAGAGGCCGTCAAGGAGGCACATGCCAAGGGTCAGCCGGTTCTTGTCGGCACGATCACGATTGACGTTTCCGAGCACATCAGCAACATGCTGCGCCGTGAGGGCATCCAGCACAAGGTATTGAATGCAAAATTCCATGAGCTTGAGGCGGAAATCGTTGCGGATGCCGGTGTACACGGAGCGGTTACGATCGCGACGAACATGGCAGGCCGTGGTACGGATATTAAGCTGGACGATGAGGCAAGGGCAGCCGGAGGTCTGAAGATCATTGGTACCGAGCGTCATGAGTCAAGACGTATTGATAATCAGCTGCGTGGACGTTCCGGACGTCAGGGAGACCCGGGAGAATCCCGTTTCTACATTTCTCTGGAGGACGATCTGATGCGTCTGTTCGGTTCTGAGAAGATGATGAAGGTCTTCCAGTCCCTCGGCGTACAGGAGAACGACCAGATCGAGCACAAGATGCTTTCCAGCGCGATTGAGAAGGCACAGATGAAGATCGAGTCGAACAACTTTGCAGTCCGCAAGAACCTGCTCGAGTACGACCAGGTCAACAACGAGCAGCGTGAGATTATTTACTCTGAGAGACGCCGCGTATTAAACGGAGAGAGCATGCGTGAGTCCATCTTCAAGATGATCACGGACATCGTGGACAATTCCGTAGACATGTGCTTCGGTGAAAATTCGAATCAGGAGGACTGGGATGCGAAGGAACTCAACTCCGTTCTGCTTCCGACGATTCCGCTTGAGCCGGTAACCCAGGAAACCCTGGAAAAAATCGGCAGCAAGAATGAACTCAAGCAGCAGCTCAAGGAGCAGGCAGTCAAGCTGTACGAGGCAAAAGAGGCAGAGTTCCCGGAAAAAGAGCAGCTTCGTGAGCTGGAGCGTGTCATCCTTCTGAAGGTAATCGACCGCAAGTGGATGGATCATATCGATGATATGGATCAGCTGCGTCAGGGTATCGGACTGCAGGCATACGGCCAGAGAGATCCGCTGGTTGAGTACAAGATGAGCGCATATGAGATGTTTGACGCGATGAGCGCAGGCATTCAGGAGGATACCGTCCGTCTGCTGTTCCACGTAAAGGTAGAGCAGAAGGTAGAGCGCGAGGAGGTTGCGAAGGTGACCGGTACAAACAAGGATGAGTCCGGCCCGAGAGCACCGAAGAAGCGCGCGGCGGACAAGGTATACCCGAACGATCCGTGTCCGTGCGGAAGCGGAAAGAAATACAAGCAGTGCTGCGGCCGCAAGGCTTGATGGGGCAGTACGAATAAAAATAAAAAGTTTGTTTTGGGCTGCGGCAGCGCGGTAAGGCGCCGCTGCAGTCTGTCTGTAAAGAAAAATAATAGATAAGAAAGCGGGTGAAACTATGGTAGAACTGGATCAGTTCAAAAGTATTTTAAACAGTTATACGAAACCATTAGTGGAAGTGAGGGATTCACTTTGACCTGGTAAACAAAGAGCAGAAAATCCAGGAGATGGAGCGTAAGATGGAGGAACCGGACTTCTGGGATGTCCCGGAACGGTCCCAGCAGCACATGAAGACGCTCAGTGACTTAAAAGAGGACGTGGCCACCTACAAAAAGCTGCAGGATCAGTACGAGGAGATCGAGCTGATGATTGAGATGGGCTACGAGGAAAATGATCCGGATGTTGTTCCGGAGATTGAGGAGATGCTGCAGAATTTTCAGGAAACCTTCGATGCAATCCGGATCAAGACGCTGCTTTCCGGTGAGTACGATACGCACGATGCGATTGTGACGCTTCACGCAGGAGCCGGCGGTACCGAGTCGTGTGACTGGGCCTCCATGCTTTACCGCATGTATACGAGATGGGCGGACAAGAAGGGATTTTCCATCGAGGTACTTGATTACCTTGACGGTGATGAAGCCGGTATCAAGTCTGTGACCTTCCAGGTCAACGGGTTAAATGCATACGGATATCTGAAATCAGAGCGCGGCGTTCACCGTCTGGTCCGGATTTCTCCGTTCAATGCAGCTGGCAAGCGCCAGACTTCCTTTGTGAGCTGCGATGTCATGCCGGACATTGAGGAGGATGTTGACGTTGAGATCAATCCGGACGATTTGCGAATTGATACGTACCGTTCCAGCGGTGCAGGTGGTCAGCACATCAACAAGACCTCATCTGCAATCCGTATCACGCATCTGCCGACCGGTATCGTGGTACAGTGCCAGAATGAGCGTTCCCAGCATCAGAACAAGGATAAGGCGATGCAGATGCTGAAAGCAAAGCTGTATCTGCTCAAGCAGCAGGAAAATGCAGAGAAGGCATCCGGTATCCGCGGCGAGGTGAAGGAGATCGGTTGGGGCAATCAGATCCGTTCCTACGTCATGCAGCCGTATACAATGGTCAAGGATCATCGTACGAATGCAGAGACCGGAAATGTGGACAGCGTGATGGACGGAAATATTGATCTGTTTATCAATGCATATCTGAAGTGGATTTCTGTCGGAGGTACGACCGAGGAAGAAGCATAAAGACTGAGCATAAAGGTAAGTCCGCCAGGGACATTTTGTGCAGGTGAAAATAAAAATAACAGAAAAAATGAAATGGGGGATGCGGTTTTCACGCATTTCCTTTTTCATATAAGAGTGTTTTCCTGTTTATTGTATGGAGAAAAGGCTTGCGAAGTGCAGGAAAATGTGATAATATCCTTGGAGTGTACACAAACGTACACGATGCACAAACACGACACAGAAATACAGGAGGGACAGGGGCGGTTTGACACACAATCTGCGGGCCGCAGAACCTGCCGTGAAGGATATGAAAGAGAAAACAAAGTATTTTGTAGTGAGGGAAAAGGCAGTTCCGGAAGTGCTTCTGAAGGTTGTGGAGGCAAAACGGATGCTTGACACGAAGCGCGCAGGGACGGTTCAGGAGGCGGCAGATCAGGTTGGAATCAGCCGCAGCTCTTTTTACAAGTATAAGGATGACATTTTTCCGTTCCGCGACAATATCAAGGGAAAGACATTGACGTTCGTGCTTCAGATGCACGACGAGCCGGGATTGCTTTCCGATGTACTGAAGGTGGTAGCGGAGTATGGCGCGAATATACAGACGCTTCATCAGAGTATCCCGATCAATGGGGTGGCAACACTGACAATCAGCGTGGAGGTACTTGCGACGACAGGAGATATCTCAAATATGATTGAGACAATCGAGTCAAAAGAAGGAATTCAGTATCTGAAGATTCTGGCGAGGGAATGAGAAGCAAAGGTTCTGGTTTAGCTTTGAAACAGCCAAGGCCAGATTTTAAGCTGAAAAATAAAGCGGCTGATACGAACGGGAAGTGAAGCGGGTATCTGCTTTGACAGGAAAATAAGGAAAGGAAGAGTCGAAAGACCGGAGAAAAAAGATGATACAGGCAGCAGTATTAGGATATGGAACAGTAGGTTCGGGAGTAGTAGAAGTCATCGATGTGAATCATGACAGCATTCTGAAAAAAGCAGGCGTTGATCTGAATGTAAAATACATTCTGGATCTCCGGGATTTCCCGGGAGATCCGAATCAGGCCAAGGTCGTTCACGATTATGAGACGATTGTAAACGATCCGGAAGTAAAGATTGTGGTCGAGACGATGGGCGGCGTGGAACCTGCATTTACATTTACGAAAAAAGCGCTGATGGCAGGAAAAAGCGTCTGCACTTCCAATAAGGAGCTGGTTGCAAGACACGGCACGGAGCTTCTTGCACTTGCAAAAGAGAACCATGCAAGCTATATGTTTGAGGCGAGCTGCGGAGGCGGTATTCCGATCATCCGTCCGCTGCGTACCTGCCTGTGTGCCGATGTGATCGACGAGATCACCGGTATTTTAAACGGTACGACGAACTATATTCTGACGAAGATGATCGACGAGGATCTGGAGTTTGATGAGGTGTTAAAGGATGCGCAGCAGAAGGGTTATGCAGAGCGAAATCCGGAAGCCGACGTGGAAGGCCACGATGCCTGCCGCAAGATTGCGATTCTTTCTTCCCTTGCCTACGGAAAGCACGTCGATTTTACAGATATTTATACCGAGGGTATTACAAAGATTTCTTCCGCAGAGATCACTTATGCAAAAGCGATGAAAAAGACAATCAAGCTGCTCGCCTCCAGCCGTGTGACAGATGACGGCGTGATCGCGATGGTGGCACCTCATCTCGTGGATGGCGATGATCCTCTTTACAGCGTAAATGGTGTGTTCAATGCGATTTTTGTGCACGGCAATATGCTTGGCGATGCGATGTTCTACGGACAGGGAGCAGGAAAAGAGGCGACTGCAAGTGCGGTTGTTGCCGACGTGATTGAGGAGGCACAGTGCCTCGGCACCGGAAGAATGTCCGAGTGGAGTCCGGAAAAACAGGAGCTGCTGGATGTATCCGAGACAAAGAAACGCTATTTTGTCCGCTTCAAAGGAGATGCTGCGGATCCTGGAGAGGCAGAGCGCTGTTTTGGAGGCGTAAACGCAGTCGTAGCTCCGATCACAGGAGAGTTTGGCTTTACGACAGACGTGATGACCGAAAAAGAGTATCAGGCCTGCGCAGCAAAGACAGACCGTGTGATTTCAATGATTCGTGTAAGAGAAAAATAAAGCAGGATGGGATGAAATGTTAATGTTAACTTCCACTGATTTTTCTATCTCGAAATAATCAACGCCCCAATTCAGCTGAACTGGGGCGATTTCTTCGTCAAAATTACCAATGGATTTTATCTCTCATGACTGTCTTCCTCTAAGAAACGCAGTATTTCATCG
>JAQXVT010000036.1 GCA_029225065.1 Lachnospiraceae bacterium
ACGGAGTCCGAGAGCGAAACGGAGTCGGAAAGTGAAGCCATGACGGAGTCCGAGAGTGAAACGGAGGCGGAAAGTGAAGCCATGACGGAGTCCGAGAGCGAAACGGAGACGGAAAGTGAAGCCGTGACGGAGTCCGAGAGCGAAACGGAGCCGGAAAGTGAAGCCGTGACGGAGTCCGAGAGCGAAACGGAGGCGGAAAGTGAAGCCGTGACGGAGTCCGAGAGTGAAACGGAGCCGGAAAGTGAAGCCATGACGGAGTCCGAGAGCGAAACGGAGCCGGAGAGTGAAGCCATGACGGAGTCCGAGAGCGAAACGGAGTCGGAAAGTGAAGCCATGACGGAGTCCGAGAGCGAAACGGAGCCGGAAAGTGAGACAGAAACTGAGGAGGCAGCACTTGCTTCGGTCGTTTTGAAGCTGTATCAGGATCTGGACACGGTTCCGACTGGATTTTTACAGTATCTGGATGAGTTTGAGGTCTATTCTGTGACGCTTGTTTATTCTGATGGATCAGAGAGGACTCTGGATAAATCGGATGAGCGGTATGAGTTGTCTTCGGATTATGAGGATGTGAGTGATACAGAGAAAACGGTTCTCAGAACGTACCATGTGACAGTAAAGGAGAATGCGACCGGAAATGAGTTTGAAGATACTCAGTCGGTTAAATTTGGAGAAAAAGAACCGGTTGAGATCGGAACAGAAGAAATGACGACGGTAATACTGGAAGGAAAACGGAAGTGGATTATGGTACAGTCCACACCGGAGATTACCGGACGCTATGCAATGAACAGCAATCAGATGATAGAAAATATGTATTATGCGTCTGCGGACGGTGAGATCGTTCGCGCGGAGGATGTCTTTACGCTTCAGCAGGGGACGGCGTATCAGTTCCTGATTCAGCTCACCTGATAACGGTTAAAAGACTTTATAAATTAAATTATAGTACGGATGTATTTCTCTTTTTCGGATTCCTGCCGATTCGCTGGAAATTAGCGGAACAGAGAATGCATCCGTATTTTTGTTTTTTATACAAAGCCCGTCTTGCCATCTCTCCCATTTTGCCATAAAATAGGAAAGACTTAGCTGGCGGGGGATGACAGCGCCTTCGCAGGAAAGGAAAGATGGAGATGACAAAAGATCTGACAACGGGAAAAATCATGCCGCTTCTGGTGAAATTTACGATACCGCTGGTGCTTGGAAATCTGTTTCAGCTGACGTACAATGCGGTTGACAGTATCATTGTGGGACGGTTTGTGGGGAAGGGAGCGCTGGCGGCGGTCGGAATCTGCAATCCGGTCATGACGCTGATGATTCTGTTTCTGAACGGCCTTTGTATGGGGGCAAGTATTCTGATGGGAATGCAGCATGGAGCAAAAAAATATGGCACGCTGGAACGGCAGATCAGTACGACAATGCTCTCCGGCGTTCTTTTTTCGCTGGTGTTATCGGTGCTCTGCATCGTTTTTTCGGGGACGATCCTGCACCTGCTGCAGGTGGATGCGTCGATTTTTGAGATGACGCGCTCATATATGCACATCATTTTTGCGGGGCTGGTGTTTACCTTCCTCTACAATTTTTTTGCAAGTACACTGCGGGCGCTCGGTGACAGCAGCTCGCCGCTGTATTTCCTGATCATCAGTGCGGTGCTCAATGTTTTCGGGGATCTGTTTTTTGTTGTCGTGCTGAAGGCGGGGAGTGATGGCTGTGCGGTTTCAACGGTGCTCAGTGAGGCGCTGTGCAGCCTGTTTTGTGCGGTTTATATTCAGAAAAGGGTGCCGATTCTCCGGCTTGGCAAGAAATGGCTGGTGTTTGATGCGGGTCTTCTGAAAAAGACGGTGGCGTACGGATGGGCATCTGCAATGCAGCAGGCGACGGTGCAGCTTGGAAAGATCGGAATTCAGGCAATCGTCAATACGATGGGCGTGCCGGTGGTGGCGGCGTTTGCCGTGGTCAACCGGATTGATGATTTTGCCTACACGCCGGAGCAGAACATTGCGCATGCCATGACGTCATTGATGGCGCAAAATAAAGGCGCGGGTGAGAAAAAAAGAATGCGGGAGGGATTTCGCTGCGGGATGGTTCTGGAGATTTTTTACGGGATCGTTGTGTTCCTGGTCTGCTATCTGCTTGCAAGACCGCTGATGCTTCTGTTTGTGAAGGATGAGGCGGTGGTGGGACATGGTGTCACTTACCTGCGGCTGATTTCGCTCATGTATGTGATCCCGGCACTGACGAATGGTCTGCAGGGCTTTTTCCGTGGAATCGGAGACCTGAAGGTGACGCTGATCAGCAGCTTTGTAAATATGGGGGTGCGGGTAGTGACGGCGCTTCCGCTGGTATTTGTCTGCGGCTTTGGCATTGAGGCACTTCCGTATTCGTATCTGGCGGGCTGGATCGGCATGATGCTTGTGGAGGCTCCGCTGCTTTTGCGAATTTATCGGAAGGGAGAAGCTCTGTCGTGACGAATTGTGGTATAATAACAGAGAAATGGAAATAAGTAGTCAAAAAGCGAATACATTGTTGTGAAAAAGCAGATAGTCTGCCAAAATAGTGTTAAGGTTAAAAAACAGGTCAATTCTGGTTCTGCACAGAAGAATTCGCCTGTCTGAAAAAAGCGGCTGCAGAAGGGAGAAGCTCATTCACTTATGAAGAAAAGAATCAGAATACAGAAGGTCAGTACCTGGAATATCACGATTACAATTATCGTGGCGCTTCTGTTTATCGTTGTCTCGGTGGCAGGGGAGCGGGAGTTTGGGGTGCTGAGGAATACAACGGAGCAGTATATTGTCTGTGAAAATGCGGCAAAGCAGCTTCAGGACGGATCGGATTATCTGACAGAGCAGGTAAGGCTGTATGCGATGACCGGGGAGCAAAAATACCGGGATCTGTACTTTGAGGAGGCAAATACGACGAGGCGCAGGGAAAATGCGCTGGAGGAGCTTGGCAGGTACTTTGAGGGCTCCGATGCGATTGCCGCATTGCAGTCGGCACTGCAGATGTCGCAGGAGCTGATGCAGAGTGAGTATTATTCCATGTGCCTTGTGGAGGAGGCCGATGGAGAGGAGAAGGCTGCCTGGCCGGAGGAATTGCAGAACGTGGAGCTTTCAGGCGAGGATGCGGCGCTTGCGGATGATGAGAAGCGCCAGAAAGCGCAGGAGCTGGTCTGCAGCAGTGAATACCAGGAGGTGCGGGACAGAATTACGGACTCCGTTTCGCAGTGTATGGCGGATCTGATTGCGCGGACGAGAAACAGCCAGGGGCGTGCTTCCAGTATTTTTTCGGACATGTATCTGAAGCTTGAGATCGGAATCGTGATTTTGGCTGTGCTGATGCTGTCCATGTGCCTGATCATTCGGAAGCTGATTGTAAAGCCGCTGCTCAGCTACAATGAGAGCATTAAGCGTGGGGAGATTTTCCCGGTGATCGGTGCGGCAGAGCTTCAGAATCTGGCAGAGACGTACAATAAGGTCTATATGGAAAATCAGGAGACGCAGAAGCTGATCCGTCATGAAGCGGAGCATGATGCCCTGACGGATCTTCTGAACCGTGGCTCCTTTGAGAAGGTATTTGAGATCTATGAAAACGGCGACCAGCCCTATGCCCTGATTCTGATTGATGTGGATACATTCAAATCGGTGAATGATACGTATGGCCATGCGACGGGCGATAAGATTCTGCAGAAGGTATCGAAGCTTTTGAAGAATGCTTTCCGAAGCATCGATTATATCTGCCGGATCGGAGGAGATGAGTTTGCGATTGTGATGGTGGAGATGACGAGCGATCTGCAGTATACGATCTGCGATAAAATCAATGCGGTCAATACAGAGCTTGCGAAGGCGGAGGCTGATCTGCCTGCTGTTTCGTTAAGCGTGGGAGTGGCATTTTCAGACCGGGAAAATCCGGGAGAAAGTATTTTCAAGGACGCAGACAAGGCGCTTTATAAGGTGAAAGAAAACGGAAAGAACGGCTGCGGCTTTTATTAAAGGAAAAATGGAAAGGACGGGGAGACAGATGGCAAAAAATATCTTTATGACGGAGAGTGCACCACTTGGATTTGAGGATTATCTCAGATATGACGAGGAAAGCAGAGGAAACCTGGGAGATGAGCTCCCGGTTCTGGTATATCGTATGCTGGAGTATTCACTGAAGAGTGAGCTGGTAAAGCGCTTTGGAAAGGAGACACAGATTGAGGTGTTCCGAAGTGCGGG
Source organism: Lachnospiraceae bacterium (assembly GCA_029225065.1). Taxonomy (GTDB): domain Bacteria; phylum Bacillota; class Clostridia; order Lachnospirales; family Lachnospiraceae; genus Choladousia. The sequence continues at coordinate 4,206 of JAQXVT010000036.1, forward strand.
CAGGACGGCCGGAGAATATTTTGCCAGAAGGGTGCTGGATCTGAATCAGCCGCTGGACCAGTTTGTCAGTGAGCTGCAGACGAAGCTGGAGGAGCTGAAGATCGGAGTTTTGCGGATTGAAGAGGTGGATGAGGAGAGCGGGCGGATCATCCTGACCGTTGCCGAGGATGCAGACTGTTCCGGACTTCCGGTGCTTGGCGAGACGGTGTGCAATTATGAGGAGGGATTTATTGCCGGGATTTTATCGGTATATTCGGGAAAGGTATATACTGCAGTGGAGGTGGATTGCTGGGCGACCGGTGACCGGGTCTGCCGGTTCCATGCAGACGTAGAGCAGCAGACAGGAGGCTGATTTATGGACGAAAAAAACTGTGAATTACTGTTTCAGTACCTGAAAAGTATTCTGTATGATTCGAAGGTAAAAACGCTGGATCTTACACTTCTGGATGAGCCGTATCAGAAGCTTGGCATGGGGCTTGCATATCTGGAGGAGGCAGTAGTGGAGATGAAGGCGTATTCGTCTGCGCTGTCTACCGGCAGACTGTCCGCGCCGATACCGCCGCGGGAAAATTTTCTCTGTGAAAATCTGAAAAATATTCATGCAAACCTGAATCATCTGACGTGGCAGGCGAAGCAGGTGGCAAAGGGCGATTATTCACAGCACGTCTCCTATCTTGGTGAATTTTCGGAAGCGTTTAATACGATGACACAGCAGCTGCGGGAGCGGGAGCTGTCACTTAAGCAGGAAGCGGAGAAGGAAAAGCAGCATGCGAAGGTCTCGGAGAGCTACAATCAGCTGCTGCTGGAGCTGATCGGGCGAAGTGACGAGGAGATCATGGTGGTCGGAAGGGAGGACCACAGCATCTTATACTGCAATGAAAACAGCCGGATCCGGCTGGATGCCGCAAGGCTGAGCAGCCTGTTTGAAAAAAAGCTGAAAAAGGACGAGCTGGAGCGTATTTCAGACCGGGAATGTGTCAAGTGGACCTGGGAGGCTGAGGATGAAAGTGGTTCCTTTTATCATATCACGACGGGTCTGATGGAGTGGCAGGGGAAAACAGCGTATGCCCACATCATTCGTGAGGTGACAGAGGAGAAAAAGCTGGAGGAGGAGGCACATCATGATCCGCTTACCGGCATCTGGAACCGCCATTATTTTCAGGAAAAAGCGCGGGAGCTTCTGGAGACGGGCGAAGAGCTTGTGTTTGGCTACTGCGATCTCGACCATCTGAAGTACGTCAATGACCATTATGGGCACCGGGAGGGTGACTGGTATCTCTGCCATTTCACCGAGTGTGTGAAGCATGAGATACGGACCGATGATATTTTTGCGAGAATCGGCGGCGATGAATTCTGCATGATCCTGAGGGGCTGCCCAAAACAGAGGGCGGAGGAAAGGATGATACGGATTCTGGCGCGGTTCCGGGGCGAGGAAAGTCTGCCTGCTTCGGATCAGCCGAATAAAGAGAGCCATTTCTATCCGAAAAGCTTCAGCTGGGGTACCGTTGAGATCCCGCAGAGCCATGGACCGATTGAGGTGGAGGAGATCATCCACCAGGCGGATGGTGTGATGTACCGGCAGAAAAGAGCACACAAGGAAACTTACAGAAAAGAGCTGCAGTAAACAATCTCAGGCAGATCGATCAGCACAGCCTGCAGGAAACCGGACGCATTACGCGGATGGAAGATGCATGCGGGTTATTTGCGGAGCGCTGCATCAGAAGCGGAGGAAATGGCGATGCAGACATTAAATGGCAGAATCAGCAGGTATATGCAGAAAATAACGGCGATTCTGGTCGTTGCACTGATTATCAGCATTACCGTGCTGGAGGTCGGAAATGAACAGCGCCTGGAATATAAATCAGCGGGTGAGACTTTTACGAGAATTGAGCAGATGCTGAAGGAAAACGAGGAGGAAGCAGAGGCGCTGAAGGAGCAGTATACACAGTCCTGTCTGCGAAGTGCAAAGGGAATTGCCTATATTCTGGAGCTGAATGCTTCTGCGAAGAACGACAGGGATGAGCTGCTGAAAATCGCTGGTTTTACAGGGGTAGATGAGATCCATATCATTGATGAGAGCGGAAAGATCGTCTCCGGAACGCATCCTGCGTATTATGGCTATACCTTTAATTCGGGAGAGCAGATGCAGTTTTTTCTTCCGATGCTGAAGGACAGATCGCTAGAGCTGGTACAGGACATTGAACCAAACACAGCGGAGGGCAAGCTGATGCAGTATTCTGCAGTGTGGAACGGGGATCGGACCTTTATCGTGCAGGTGGGCATGGAACCGGTCAGGCTGACTGAACTGATGCGAAAAAATACGCTGTCTTATATTTTTTCGCAGCTCAACGTAAATACAGGCGTGTATTATTATGCGGTGAATGCACAGTCAGGAGAGATTGTCGGTGCCACAGATACGGAGCTGAACGGAGAAAATATCAGAAAGATCGGGCTCGCGATGGAAAATCTGAAGCGGAGTGGAAAGGGATTTTCCAGTGTTGTGAACAAGCGGCATTCGTACTGTGTATTTGAAAAAATAGGCGGGAATTATATCGGAGTGACCGTGGAAAGCCGTGTGCTGTATGCAGGGCTTCCCATCAACTTGCTCTATCTGGCACTCTGTCTTATCACTATCGCAGCAGTTCTGTTTTTTGCGGTGACGAGATATATGAATCGTTACGTGGTGAAAAGGATCACAGAATTAAATGAAAAGCTGTACCGGATTGGTCAGGGCGAGCTGGAAGAGGTGACCATGAAGGACGAAAGCAGAGAATTTACGGAGCTTGGAAAATATATCAACGAGATGGTGAGCAGCCTTTCTGAGAATATGAAAAAAATGGCTTATGTGTTAAAGCGCACAAACCTGCATATCGGTACGTATGAATACAATTGCCATAAAAAGAAGGTCCGCTTTACCGAAGAAGTTTCCGGGATTTTTGAACTGTCGGAGGCAGAAGCGTCTGAACTGGCGGCAGATAAAGAGAAATTTCAGGATTTTCTGGAGAAGGTAAGGAAACAGACGCTGGAGGGAGAGCCTGGTATTTTCTGTGTGCAGAAGGAGACTGTGCGGTACATTAAGCTGGAGGAAGTACAGGGAAAGAACGGAGAGACGTTTGGTGTTGTGATTGATGTGACTGAGGAGACTGTAAGGCGCAGAAGGCTGGAAGCAGAGCGGGATCTGGATCTGCTGACCGGGCTGTACAGCAGACCCGGCAGGGATGCAAAGCTGCCGGAGCTTCTGAAGCAGTGCAGGCCGCCCTATTACAGCGCAGTTGTCATGATAGATGCGGACAACCTGAAAAAGATCAATGATACGTATGGTCATGGCATGGGGGATCGCTATCTGAAAAGGATTGCAAAATGTCTCGAGCCATATGCCGCCGCAAACTGTCTCGTCTGTCGTCAGGGCGGCGATGAATTTACCCTGTTTTTCTACCATTACGGGCAGAAGGAGAAGCTGCTCGCGCAGCTTGAGCAGCTGAAGGCCTGCCGCGGCGGAGAGAAGATAAAGCTCAGTGAGGAGATCGAAGTTACCCTGGAATTCTCCATCGGTTACAGCATTGGGTACGGTGAGATTGATTACAATGCGCTGTATCACGAAGCAGATGACAGGATGTATGAGGATAAGCGGGAGCGGAAGATGGAGAGAACCTCATAAGGGAACGATGCCGGAACAGGAAGAAAAATAAAAATCTTATCAATTACTCTTTAAAAGCCGCCTGTGCAGCCGTAAACACACAGGCGGCTTTCCTCATTTTTTTGGGGAAAATCAGGTAGCAAGGTTGAAAAAAAGCACTCCCTGTGTTACGATAAAAAATGAGTTTTTTTGCACTTTTTCGGCAATAGCTGCCGGAAAAAGAAGAAATCTGCCGGAGCAGCAAAAGGTAAGGCAGATAATCGGAATATAACAGAAATAAAACAGAAATAAAACAGAAATAAAACAAATAAGAGGAGGTGAGCCCCATGGATACAGCATTTCAGACGAACACACAGGACAACTCCAGACAGTTAAAGCGCAGGCTCACCGGAGCGGGAGTGGCGCTGATCGTTGCATTACTTGCGGTTGTATCGGCAACGTATGCATGGTATATTTATAACACCGGACGTCATACAACAAAAGTTCGTATGGCGGCGGGAGCCGGTGCGAATCTGCAGATCAGCAATTCATATAATGGCACGTACGGTTCGGCAGCAATCCTGGACAGCTTTGAGGGGCTGACACCGGTATCGACGAATCAGATCAGCGGCGGCTTCCAGAAGGTCACGAAGTTTATTGATGGTACAGAATCTCAGCCGGATCTGGTGGCTGGGCTGTTCGGAAGGAGCAGCGAGGCAGATCAGGATTATTATCATACAAGCCTGTTTTTGCGGACGAACGGAGCTGCGACGGACATTTACCTGTCAAATATCGGATTTGAGGACAGCGATGAGAACAGTCCGATCTCCTCAGCAATCCGTGTGGGGCTGGTGGCGCATAAGGCGGGACAGAATCAGGATATAGCCGGTGAGCATATTTTTGAGATCAGTGATAAAAAAAATCCGGAAAAACAGTACAACACGGCGACAGGCCGTGAGGGCTATGTATTGGATTCCTCGAAGACAGACGGGACGACTGTTCCGTTTACACCATACAATTCTGATGCATACTGTATTTACGATGTGGATACGGGAACGGTGACCCTGAAGCCGGGATCAATCAAACTCTGTACGGTGGAGGGGACTGCGGATGGAAGAGCGGGTACGCCGGTTGAAGTGGAGATTTACGTCTGGCTGGAGGGCTGTGACGAGGACTGCACAGCCAATCTGTGCAGCCAGACATTAAAAAATCTGGCAGTCTCGTTCGCAGGCGTGAGCCGGTAGAAAGGAGGCCTTTGCCCATGAATCCCGAGATTCAGAAATTAAAACATTCATTTTGGATGTCAGTGCTCTGGATTGTGCTGCTTCTGGCGGTTGTGACGGGGAGCACGTATGCCTGGTTTACGTTTGCGGGCAGGACTTCCACCAATGTGACACCGATGGGCGGCTCGATCAGCGAGGGCGACTCGGTGCTTCTGATTTCAAATGCGTCCGGCGGACCGTTTGATAAGACGTGTAATCTGGTGCTGACGGGCAATCCGGAATCCCTCAGCCCGATCTCGACAGCTGACCTGCAGCACTTTTTTACAGCGACTGCGCAGAATAAAGAGGGAATTACGGTCCTGTATCAAAACGTGGATGGACGTGTGGATCAGGCGGCGGTGCACGGCACGGTATATCTGAAGTGCCAGAATGCGCCGTGCAATGTCTATTTTGACAGGGAAAATCTGAATCTTGGAAGTGACGGACAGGCGCTGGCGGCGATGCGGCTGGGGCTTCGCATCACTTCAAACAGTGGTACACAGACATTTTTGTTTCAGTTAAACAGCCTTGGCGCGACGGGAAATGCACAGACGGTACGGACAATTGCGAGAGCTTCGGCAGTCGTTTCGGCGATCGCCGGAGGCGGACAGCCGTCGTATGTGGATGATCCGGCGCTGGATATTTCAGAATTTATGGCACAGGCCGGGGCAAATGAGAATGAATATAATCCGGGAGCCCGCTCGCTTGTTACGTTACAGGCGGATGAGGTGGCAACCGTAGAATATTATCTGTATCTGGAAGGCTGTGATGAGCAGTGCTCCAATGCAGTTCAAAACAGAAGCTCGGAGCTTGCGCTGGCGTTTGCCGGTGTGGATGCGCAGGGTGAATAGGAAGGGGAGAGTGGATGAAACGTGTATTCAGGATCTGGTTCCTGAGTGTGACAACACTTGCGGCGATTCTGGCGTTTTCGGCGGCGACGTACGCCTGGTTTACTTCAAACCGGCAGGTCTCGACCAACACGGCATCGGCAAGAACCGGCGAAGAAACGCTGGAGCTGCAGGTCAGCAGCACCGGTGGAGGCGGTTTCCGCAGTGAAGAGACGGCGGCAATCCGTCAGGTGAACAGCCAGAGCCAGGAACGGCTGATGCCGGTTTCTACAGCGGATCTGGTGAATTTTGTATATACGCCGTCCACAAACGGCGGAATGGCTTCCTCTTTTAAGAAGGTAGAAAACGAGGAATATCTGTATCACGGCAGGCTTTATCTGCGCGCCGCAGGGACGGGGTGGCCGGCTTCGGCAAGGCTGAAGCTGTACCTGGATCAGAGTGACGGAGTGCTCGGAGAAGCCTCAGGTACATTGCTTACGGCGTCAAGACTGGGGCTTACGTTTGATGGTGCGGCTTCTTCGGCAGTGATTCTCCGGCTGACGGAGGAGGAAAGCCCGCGCGCACAGCAGAACTATAATACGGTGATCGGCGGTCAGACGCTTGGAAAGAATCAGGTGCTTTCCTGGACCGGAAACGGTGTGCGGGCAGTGAGCGATCCGTCACAGGCGATTACGAATTATACGGTTTCGTTTCAGAATGCGTCGGTCACTGAGCCGGCAAGACCGCTTCTTGAGATGGAGCTGAACCATATTTATACCGTTGATGTTTATTTTTATCTCGAAGGGTGCGACCCGGACTGCTCGGACAGTGTGAGCTATCAGGCGGCCGATATTCATCTCGCCTTTTACGGCGTGATTGATCGGAAGGAGGGCGGCTGATGAAAAAGACAGAGAGAAAAAATTTTATCCGGCAGACGGTACAGGACGGTGAAAAGAGCTTCGCCGGAAAGAGCACGAATCGCTCCCTGCGCAGCCGTGTATATACGTCCATTCTGCTTGCGCTTCTTGCGCTGGTGGCTGTGACGGCGGCGACGGTGGCCTGGTTTTCGATCGCGGACCGCGCGCGGGTACGGACGATGAGTCTGGAGATTGTGGCGGATGTCGATCTGAGAATGGATCTCGACCCGCATCAGACGATCGATCAGTATGTGAAGACACTCTCGTTTGAGTCGATTGCAAAAAGGATTCAGAGCGAAAAAGGCTTTTCGATGGAAGACACACCGCTTCAGCCGGTGACAACCGACGATGCCGTGACGTTTACGTATGAAAATGGCAGTGTTGTGGACGACAAAAGCGGTGCATATCTTGAGGTGACACTGCACTTTATGGCAGAAAAGGATATGGTGGTGCATCTGACCAGTGCCAACAGCAGCGCGGAAAGTCAGGACGGGACGGAAGTGATGTCGGAGACGGCAGGACTTCCGGAGGCGATGCGGATTTCGTTTGCGGCGGATGACCAGACCTGGATCTATGATCCGGGAATGGGAAATGAGAGCAGTACGCAGGGGAGCATCAGGACCTTTGGACTGCCTGCAGCGGATGCGATGGCGCTCACAGAGGACAATGCGATGTTTTTCCTGAAACAGGGAGTAGACAAGGCGGTTGTCATGCACATCTGGCTGGAGGGCACGGCACCGACCTGTACCGACGAGTTGCGGGCATCACAGTATGCGATCCGGCTGCGGTTTACCGGAGACAGCGGCGACGAGCAGGAAGCTACGGAGGCGTAGAATTGAAAAAGGTGCTGCTGCAGCGGAAACGGAAATATGGAGCCCCAAAGGGCTTCCGGAACATAGACACAGCAAACAAACAAGGGAGAAAAAAGAAATGAAAGTAGTGAAACGTCTTGGAACTGTCGTGCTCAGCATTGTGCTGTGGATCGTCATTCTGGTGGCGGCGCTGTATGCGTTTACGACAATGGCAACGAGGGACAATCAAAATGTCGCAAATATCCTTGGCTATACGCCGCTGGTGGTAAAATCGGATTCCATGGCGCCGACATTTTCCGCCGGTGATCTGATCTTTATCAAGAAGTGCGATACCTCGACATTGGAAGAGGGAGATATCATCTGCTTCCACACAATCATTGAAAATGAATATGCGCTGAATACGCATAGAATCAAGAGTATCGAGTCAGTCGGAGACGCGAGAAGCTACACGACAATCGGTGATAACAACAACGGCGTAGCCGATCTTCATGTGATCTCAGATGGTGATATCGTAGGAAAATACGTCGGACACCTGCAGAGTGTCGGTAAGGTGATGGATTTCCTTTCCAGCAGCACCGGCTTCCTGATCGTAATCGTGCTTCCGATGCTTCTCTTCTTTATTTATCAGGTATACCACCTCATCATGATCAGCATTCGTCTGAAAAAGGCGGTGGCTGTTGAGACAGCGCGTGAGGTTGAGGCAGCAAAAATGCAGGCAATGAACGGTGCAGCAATGCCGCAGGGAATGGCACCGCAAAACGGCGCAGCATTCCAAAATGGAGCGCCTGGAAATGGAGCAGCTCCGCAAAGAGGAAACGCACCGCAGAACAATGGAAATATGAGCCGGAATGCGGAAGCAGCAGGAAGCGTCAATGCAGCTGCAAAGCAGAATGAGGAACCGGCAAAAACGGGAGCTGCGGTTACGAAGGCGAATACCGAACCGGCAGCACCGGTAAATGCAGATCAGACGAGTGATTCTGCCATGTCAGCAAAGACCGAGGCGCAGCGCGCAAAGGAAGAGGCCCAGGCCGCACTCGCCGAGGCACAGAAGATCCGCGAGGAGGCAGAGGCCATCAAAGCCCAGGCAGAGGCACAGGCAGCACTTGCCGAAGCAAAACGGCTGCGTGAGGAGGCTGAGGCGATGAAGGCGCAGGCCCAGGCGGAGCTGGAAAAGGCAAAACAGGACACAGAAGCTGGTAAGAGCGGCAGCGGGGAGGATAAAAAGGCGTGAGTGAATTTTTGAAGTTTGCGTATGAACTGCTCTCGCAGGTTGTCTACAATATCGTAGTCTGGCTGGCGGCGCTTCTGAAGGTGCTGGTGACCGGCTGGGCACAGTATTTTCTAATCTTTATCACGTATTTTCCCACCTTAAGCATTCCGGGAAAAATCCTTTCGGTGCTGCTGATGCTGCTTCTGATCGCGATTCCGATTCTGATTATCGTGATTGTGGTGCGCAGAATCATTCTGAATCACCAGCTCAAGGCGGACAAGTCGGACAATGCGGCGCTGTACCGGGAGATCGGCCGTCTGAACAAGCAGGTTCTCTCACTGATGGATGAGAAGAACAGTATCCTCGCGCTGAAGGTCAATGCGATGGGCGGCACAGAGCGGATTCCGTATATGGGTGCGTCGGCGCTGACCGATGATGTGATCCCGACCGTGGAAGCGGTGACGGGAGGCGCTGCGCAGGCGGCGGCTGCCTCAGAGCGGGCAGGCACTGTCATGGGACAGGCGGTACCGGCCGGATCAGGAGAAGTCACCGGACAGAGTGCATCGGTGGCACCAATTCCGGGTCCGAGCGGCGATGTGGCGAACGCACCGGTCGTACAGGCTGTCATTTCCGAGGCATCGCGCAACATCGAGCATCGTTTTCCGAAGCTTGCACTTGTGGATGAAAAGTATGAGCATTTCGTACTGCCGGTATATGACAATGAGGTTACACTGGAGGAGTTTGTGGAGCGTTACCGTCGTTTTGCAGCGAGTCAGCTGCATCTGTACTATACACCTGAGATTGTGCGCAGGTTTGTGGCAGGTATGGCGGCAAGTAAGCTGCTGATTCTTGAGGGTATTTCCGGTACTGGTAAGACGAGTCTTCCATATTCGTTCAGCCGTTATATGGACAACCCGGCGACGATCGTTTCTGTACAGCCGTCGTACCGTGACCGTACAGAGATCCTCGGTTATTTCAATGAATTTTCGAAGCGCTTCAATGAAACGGAGTTCCTGCGTGCGCTGTACGAGGCGAATTACAGGCCGGATCCGACCTTAATTGTACTCGACGAGATGAACCTTGCACGTATTGAGTATTACTTTGCGGAAATGCTTTCCGTACTCGAAATGCCGAGCAAGGACGAGTGGGTACTGGATCTGGTGCCGACAGCCTGGGAGGGAGACCCGAAGAAGCTCGACGCAGGAAAAATTCACGTATCCGATACGACCTGGTTTATCGGTACGGCAAACAATGACGACTCTACGTTTACGATCACCGATAAGGTATATGACCGTGCAATGCCGATCGAGCTGAACGAGCGTGCGGATGCGTTTGAATGTGAGCTGGAGCCGCACTGCGATGTGACAGCGGAGCATTTGCAGTATCTGTTTCAGAAAGCAAAGGTCGAGCATCCGATCAGCGACGAGTCAATGGACAAGCTGCAGAAGATGGATGCGTACCTTCAGACACGTTTCCGTCTGGCATTCGGAAACCGTATCATGAAGCAGATGTACGATTTTATTCCGGTGTATGTGGCGTGCGGAGGCACCGAGCTTGGCGGAATGGATTACATCATTGCGCGTAAGGTGCTCAAGAAATTTGAGAGTATGAATGTCAGCTTCGTGCGCGATGAGATCACGGGACTGATCAATTACATAGAGAAGACGTTTGGAAAGGCAGAGATGCCGGACAGCAAGGCATACCTGAGAAGAATCCAGAATCTGTACTAAAAGGAAGTCCTCTGCTTTGACCGTATGCGCACGAAACCAGATGAAACTGATCTGGTCGGTGCAAATACGGCAGGCGGGGACTTTCGTGTATCGACAGGCCGGCTTTCGGCAGAATGGGAGAAACAAAGCAATGGAAGACATTACGATCAATGATCTCTATCTGAAATATACGGACGGTATCGGCGAGGCACTCGAGGATGACCGGTATTTTCAGTACCTGTTTGAGATTGTTCAGGCAGGAAACAATACCTTACAGCAAAAGCACAGGATTCTGCACAAGGTAGTAGATGAGCAGTGGCTGACGGTGGTGGAAGAGGGCATTACCGCCATTTTCAATATCGTGGACAAGCCGCGGCGGTTTATCACGACGACGGAGGAGGTCGTACCGGTCGCGCTTGCAAAAAAAATCACGGCGGACAGTGTGCGCCACTTAAGCCAGAATACGCAGTTTATCGCGGCAAACGCGAAGGGTGAGATTCAGCCGACAAAAATTTTGAATGTGACGACGGAGGAAAGCTACGATCTGTACGAAAACCGCTTCGTCTACCATCTGATTCAGCGCCTGTTCGCGTTCGTGGACAAGCGGACGGATGTCATCTTCTGGGCCACCGGGGACGAGACATGCGATGTCATGAGCATGGAGAGCACGATCGACGATGCCTATGAGGAAATTTCCTACAAGGTGGAGATGAAGATCAAAAACCGCCAGAGTCTGGTGGAAAATGATACCGACAACATGAGCATATTCAAGCGCATCGACCGCGTGCGCCGAATGTCACGGACACTGCGGGCGAGCTCATTCTGCGATATCATGAACGGCTGTGCGCGTGTGCACAGCCCGATTCAGCGGACGAACCTGATGATGAAGGATCCGGATTACCGGACGTGTTACAAGCTGTGGCAGTTTATTGAGAACTACGATGAGGTTGGTTACTCGATCGAGGAGCAGGATTCTGCTCTGGAATTCGACGAAGAGTACCTGTTACAGATGTATATCAACCTGATTACGAATTACACCGTATTCAAGAGCCTGCTGGAATCCGATCCACGCAAGATGAGCGAGATCGCACAGGAAAAGCGTGAGCCGGTAAAGCCGAAATTTATCAAGGAGATCAAGGAAGAGATCGTCGATGATTACAACATTCCGGACGTCGAGGTGCGCAAGGTCATTATCGAGGAGGTAACGCAGGCGCAGCTGGACGCAGAGGCAAAGCTTGCGGAGGAGACGGCGCGCCGGGAGGAGCTGGAGCAGTCACTTGCCGGTCTGAACAGTCAGCTTGATTTTCTGAACCAGCAGCTGGAGGATATGCAGAATCTGCAGATGCAGACGGAGGGCGAAAAGGCAGCCATCGAGGCGGAGCTCGACGCAGAAAAGAGTGCACGTACGGCGGCAGAAGAAGCAGCCGAAGCGACAAGAGCGCAGGCACGCACGGAGATCGACGCGGCGCAGGCGGAGGCGAAGGAAGCGATGGAAGCGGCTCGTGCCGAGGTGCAGGAGGCAAAGGAGCATGCCGCACAGGAGCTGCAGCAGGCGCGTGCGGAAGCAAGGGAGCAGGTTGCGCAGGCGGAAGCGAAAGCAGCAGATGAGATGCAGCAGGCGCAGGCGGAAGCGAAAGCCCGGATCACAGCACTGGAAACGAAAGCGGCCGAAGAAGCGGCTGCGCTGGAAAAAGAAAAGACAGCTGCACTTATCGCTGCCGAGAAGGATGCGGAGAGCCGGATTGCAGCACTGCAGGCCGAGGCGCAGCGCCAGATCGCAGAAGCACAGCGGGAGGCGGAAGCGGAGGTTGAGCGCATCCGCTGGGAGACGCAGGAGCAGATTGCACGCAGCCAGAAGGAAGCCGAATCGCAGGTGGCGGCCGCACAGGAAGCTGCGAAAGCGGAAGCAGCTCAGATCAGAGGGGATGCGGAACGCAAAGTGCAGGCTGCACAGGCAGAAATGAAGGCGGCGCAGGAAATGCAGGAGCAGGCCGAAACTGCAAAGAAAGCTGCAGAAAAGAGTGCGGCAGCCGCGCAGCTTGAGGCTGAGCAGGCGGCAAAAGAAGCAGAGGAATCTTCGAAGAAATGCGAGGAAGCGAAGGCGCAGGCAGCCCTTGCGAAAACCGAGGCGCAAAACCAGATCGACGAGGAGAAGCAGGCAGCGCAGCGTGAGATGGAGGCACTTCGAAAGTCCTGCGAGGCAGCCGTAGCCGCAGCGGAATCCGCAAAAGAGAAGGCAATCGCGAAAGCACAGGCCAACAGCCTCTCAAAATATCTCGTGACAGCGCTCCGCGAGCGGAAAGAACGCAGGAATACAAAAGAGGATGACAAATGATAAAGAAATTCTTTTTTGCACTCATCAATTTTTTCTCAGTGGTAGTCATCGCGGCAGCGATCGTGGTGCTGTGTACGGTGGTATTTACGCCATCCGGGGAGACACCGAATATCGTCGGGTACTCGTTTCTGAGGATTACAACGGGAAGTATGGTGCCGACGTACGAGATCGACACGATGATTGTGGTGAAAAAGACCGAGCCGTCAGAGATTAAAGTCGGGGATGTGATCTCGTTTTATTCATCCGACCCGGCGCTGGACGGTGCGGTCAATACGCACCGCGTGACAGCGATCCGGCGCGACGGCGAGGAGTGGGTGTACACTACGCGCGGCGATGCGAACAACGTGGACGACACGTATGAGGCATACTCCCGTTATCTCGTCGGAAAGGTGGTCGGTTCGTCAATTTTGATTGGAAAGCTTTCCCGCCTGGCGGCAAATCCGCTGATCTTCATTCCGATTATTCTGATCCCGCTCGCTGTCATTTTGCTGGGCAACCTCATCCGCACACTCCGCCTTGCCGGAAGGATCGCGAAGGAAGAGGAGGCGAAGGCGGTGCAGGAGGCGATTCGGGAGATCAGGGAGAAGCAGGCGGCGCAGCAGGAGGCGGAAGCCTTTCTGGACACAGGCGAATCTGAAGAAGCTGAAAATTCAGATCCAAGGTAACGAGTCACAGCTGAACTATCTTCGGTGAGTCAGACTCCGTGAAATTGTTGACTGAGAATTAAAACAATACAGAATACGCGCTTCGCACGTTGCGGGCGCGTATTTTTTATGATATAATTGATTGCAGTCAAGATCAGGCTTGGTTACGAAAAAGAAAATGATATTGAATTGCAGACATATGTAAAATAATCAAAAGTTGATCAGGAACGCAGATGCGAATTTCTGCATCACTCAGAAAATAACTGCACACCGCGGAAATTCCGTGGATAACACAGGACAAGAAAGGATGACACAATGCCAAGAGGAATACAGAGAAAAGGGATTATCAGAAGAAATAAGATTGTGCGCTCTGCAGTGAAGCTGTTTCTTGAGAATGGTTATGAGAAAACGACAACCGCGAATATTGCACAGGCGGCAGGAATGGCACCCTCGTCGTTTTTTGCAGCGTTTGAGAATAAGGAAGCGCTTCTGCTCACGCTGACGAAGGAGATGTTTGAAAGTCAGTTCAGCAGAACAGAGGGGCTGATCGGAAGGGATGATCCGCTGTTGCTTTATGGGGTGGAAACGGCGATTCAGCTGTACATTACGGAGCTTTCTGAGCCGCTGCGCGAGACTTATGTGATGGCATACTCCATGGCGACTACTTCTGAGTATATTTACAGCGGCATGGCAAAGAAGCTGCTGCAGCTGTTTGGTGATTATATGCCGGGTGCGCAGGAAAAGGATTTTTATGAGATGGAGATTGCGTCAGGCAGTATAATACGCGGTTTTATGGCAAAGCACTGTGATCTTTATTTTACGATCGATAAGAAGCTGAAGCGTTTTCTGAGCTGCTGCTTTACACTCTACCATGTGCCGCAGGAGAAGCAGGATGAGGTGATCAATGCGGTAATTGGGATGGATCTGAAGCCGATTGCAGAGAATATTATCGCAGATACAGTTGCAAAGGCAGAGAAGGGCTTCGAGGAGATTATGATGAAGTAAGGCTCTGCTTTGACTTGGGAGGAGATCAGAAATGATAAATGAAACATATAAAGCAATGCTGCAGGGAAAATCGGTGATTCGTGAACTGAGTGAGTACGCGACGGCACGCGGAGCCGAGATTGGATATGAAAATGTATTTGATTACAGTCTTGGAAATCCGAGTGTGCCGTGTACACAGGATTATACAGATGCGGTGATCAAACTTCATCAGGAAGAAAATCCGATGGCGCTGCACGGCTACAGCCCGTCACTTGGCAATACCGAGGTGCGCGGGATCGTGGCGGACAGCCTGAACCGGCGCTTCGGCATGAACTATGAGGCGAAGCATATTTTTATGGCATCCGGCGCGGCAGGTGCGCTGGCACATGCCATCCGCTGTGTGACAAAGCCGGGAGATGAGATTGTTACGTTTGCACCGCTGTTTCCGGAGTATTTCCCATATGTGAATACCACCGGCGCGGCGCTGAAGGTGGTTCCGGCGGACACGAAAGCATTTCAGATCAATTTTGAGGAGTTTGAGAAAATGCTGAATCCGAACGTGGCGGCCGTTCTCGTGAACTCCCCGAACAATCCGTCCGGCACGGTCTACAGCGAGGAGACGTTAAAGCGTCTTGCCGATATCCTGCGCGCAAAGCAGAAGGAGTACGGCCACGACATTTTCATCATCAGCGATGAGCCGTACCGTGAGATCGTGTTTGACGGAAAGACCTGTCCGTATTTAAGTAAATTTTATGATAATACGCTGTCCTGCTATTCGTTTTCCAAGAGCCTGAGCCTTCCGGGCGAGCGTATCGGCTATGTGGCGGCAAATCCGGCGTGCACGGACGCAGACCTGATTGCGCTGATGTGTGGTCAGATCAGCCGCGGTATCGGTCATAACTGCCCGTCATCGACGGTTCAGCAGGCGGTGGCAAAGGTGATTGATGAGACGAGTGACATGAGCGTCTATGAGACAAACCGCAATTTGCTGTATGATGCACTGACACGTCTTGGCTTTGAGGTTGTAAAGCCGCAGGGAACCTTCTACATTTTCCCGAAGGCGCTTGAGGAGGATGCCAAAGCATTCTGTATGAAAGCGAAAAAGTATGATCTGATCCTCGTACCGGCCGACGGCTTTGGCTGTCCGGGCTATTTCCGGATGGCATACTGCATCGATACGGAAAAGGTGGAGCGGTCAATCCCGGTACTCGAGAAATTTGTACGGGAAGAGTACGGAGTCAACTGATCAGGAAGCGCAGACGTTTAACCAGAGAAAGTCCCCCGCAAAAGTGAGTCAGCGGGGGATTTTTTATACCGGTGGTATAATTTTTGCAGAGCATGATTGTTTTACAGATCAAAAAGCAGCGGTTCGGCTTTCAGTCTGCCCTCCATCACAGCTTCTCCAGATCAGAAAGTCTGGCCTCATACTTCGTATCGATACATTCTTCAAAGGCTGCCTCTTTCTTCATTTTTTCAAGAGAGGCGGCTGTTTTTTTGATCGGCTGGATCGTACCTGCTCCGGCGATACAGCCACCCGGGCAGGCCATTCCCTCCAGAAGATAGCCGTTGTATTTGCCGGCCTTTGCAATCTGGAGCATTTTTTTGCAGTTGGCAAGTCCGTCTGCACTTATGACCTTGACATCGCGGTTCGGCTCAAGGCGGCGGATTGCCTTTACGACTGCAGCAGCTACTCCGCCGCTGGCAGCGAATCCGCGGCCGTCTGCGCTGGCGCGCATGAGCGGTTCGCCCTCCGGAAGAGAGGCAAAATCGATATTTTTCGCTTCAAACATACCGGCAACTTCCTCAAAGGTCAGAACAAAATCGACGTAGCTGCGGATCGAGCGGCGGCTGGCTTCCAGCTTTTTCGCGGCACACGGGCCAATGAAAACAATTTTGCAGTCCGGTTCTCTCTGCTTGATGAGACGCGCGGTGAGTACCATCGGGGTCAGTGCCATAGAAATGCATTCGGCCTGCTGCGGGAACAGCTTTTTAGCCATCATCGACCAGGCAGGACAGCAGGAGGTCGCCATAAATGGCAGCTTTTCGGGCACCTCCTTTAAAAAATCCTGTGCTTCCTCGATTGTGCAGAGGTCTGCGCCGACCGCTACCTCGCGGATGTCGGTAAAGCCGAGCGCCTGAAAGGCACCGCGCAGCTGCGTGTTTTTCAGCCCCTCAAACTGGCCTGCGATCGCAGGTGCCACGATGGCATAGACCGGAGTCTCACTTTTCAGCGCAAGCACGGTCTGATAGATCTGTCCCTTGTCGACGATTGCGCTGAACGGACAGCTGACAAGACACATGCCGCAGGAAACACACTTGTCCTGATCGATCTCGGCACGTCCATACTCATCGGAATGGATTGCGCCCATGCCGCAGGCCTGCGAGCACGGCCGTTCCTGTTTGATGATTGCATTGTAGGGACAGACCTCGATGCATTTGCCGCATTTGATACATTTGTTTTCGTCAATCTTTGATTTTCCGTGGATCATTGTGATTGCATCCTTCGGACAGACCTCGCGGCACGGATGCTCAAGGCAGCCCTGACAGCCTTCTGTGACAAAGACGCGTTTTTCTGCGCAGGCATTGCATGCAAATTTGATGACGTTGATAAGGGGCGGTTCATAATATTTTTCTTCGATCACGCTGGCCTCGACACCCTTTGAGACCGGCGCATGTTCGGTGATGCTGCGCAGTGACATGCCCATGGCAGCGCGGAGGCGTTCGCCGACTACGGCGCGCTCCAGAAAAATATCGTCGCGGTACCGTGCGACTTCACCGGGTACGATGCGGTAAGGCAGCTCTTCAAGCGCAGAAGTATCGTTTCCTTTGTAGGCCATGCGTGCGATTTCTGTGAAGATTGCATGGCGGATTTTGGTTTTGGATGAATAAAGTCCTCTCATAAATTCCTCCTTATGTGGCGGCAGTGAAGCAGATACGGACCAGGCGAAGCTGCGCAGAAGGGCGGAGTGTACGCACTTGCCTGGAATCACGGGAAATGAAGCGCACAAAAAAAGCGGTCAGAAAAGTCTCCATGAAAAAATTTGGAAACAGTTTGACAGCTTATGGCGCAACAAAACAGACCAGCTTTAGCTGGTTCTTTTTCTGAATTATTTACTATCGCTGTCATCTCTCGTGACGAATGATAATAATCCGTGAGCAGGTTTTCTGGCTTGCAGGCAATACGGCGATCCGCCTTCCCGGAGAAGATAAAGCTCCAGTGACTGTTTTGGATCGTGTTTCCTACTTACAGCTGCGGGACAGCACAGGTGTTGCACCTGTTTCTCTTTTACCCGACGATTGTCGGCACTCGCGAAATACTGGTATTGATTTGTTTTCTCATTCTAGCACAGGACTGGATGAAATACAAGGATGGGTTATAAAAATAAAGACGCAGGCATTTTACAGCTGCTCTGTAAAATTTTGCTTGGCTCTGAACCGCAGCCGGCTTACAATGGGAGAGAGCATATTTTACAAATACGGCGGGGCAGCCTGCCGGAAAAAGGGGAAAAAACGTGGATAAAAAGAATTTGTTTCAGATCGGCGAGGTTGCAGAGATGTTTCATTTGAGCGTGAGCAGCCTGCGCCACTATGAGAGATGCGGGCTTTTGCGCCCTGAATATACCGATCCGGACAGCGGCTATCGTTACTATAGTGCGAGACAGCTGGAGGTGCTCACGACGATCCGCTTTCTGCGCCAGCTGGATATGCCGATCGTGCAGATCCGGGACTTCCTTGACAGCAGAGAGATCGAAAAAATTCGGAAAATGCTGAAAGAGCAGGAGCTTGAAGTGCAAAGGAGACAGCAGGAGCTTGCACGGATTGAGAAAAAGATCCATGAGCAGCAGGCAGTGATCGAGGATGCGCTTCGTGGTGAGATGGAAACGATCACGATGCGTCATATTCCAAAAAGAAGGGCAGCGTGGATCCGGGGACGAATCTCACCGAAGCACTATTTTGACCTGGAGACATCGATCCGGGAGCTGGAGCGTGAACAGCCGGACGGAGGTGTCTGGCTTGGACGGGTCGGAATCGGAATCCGGCAGGAGGATCTTCGGGCAGGCCGTTTTCTGGAATATGCCATGGTATTTCTGCTGCTGGATGAACAGGAAACGTACCTTGGACATACAGAGACCTGGCCGGAAATGGACTGTCTCTGTCTTCGGTTTCACGGAAGTCACAAGGATGCGCCACAGCATTATGAAAAACTGCTCGCATATGCGGCAGAGCATGGATTTGCCGTGGATGGATTTTCGAGAGAGATCACGCTGATTGACGAGGGAATGACGCGAAATACGGAGGAGTTCGTGACGGAAATTCAGATTCCGGTGAGGCGTTTTACAATCGCTTTATAAAATTTTACCTGGCTCTGAACGGGGAATGAAATTGTACGGAAAAAAATACTTGTTAATAATATAACAATATGTTGCTGTGAGAAAAGAAATCGGAGCTAATACTTCCAATGCGGAGTGAGAAGTTTTAACTCTCATCAAAATATAAAAATGAAAATGTTTGATCATTTGGACGGAAAAGCGGCGGAACGTGAACGTAAAAATGAGAAAAATATCCATTTAATGTTTTTGATGATATTAGCGATGGTTTTTTTCTTTTGCCCCAAATTGTTAAAAAATAAACAAAGTATGAGGAGTTAGGAGGCTGGACGATGCAATTTAGCTATTATCCGGGATGTACACTGAAGAACAAGGCCAGTGATCTGGACCGGTATGCCAGGTCCTGCGCCGGTGCATTGGGATTTGAGCTTTGTGAGATCGAAAACTGGCAGTGCTGCGGCGGCGTGTATCCGCTTGGCAGTGATGAGATCGCGACGAAGCTCTCCTCGGTACGTGCACTGAATGATGCAAAGAAGAAAGGTCAGGATCTGGTCACACTGTGCTCGGCCTGTCATCATGTGATCAAACGTGTCAATGATGATATGAAGCATGTGGAAGACATCAGAACCAGAGCGAACAATTACCTGCAGCTTGACGAGCCGTACGCAGGAGAGACCAGGGTGC
Source organism: Lachnospiraceae bacterium (assembly GCA_029225065.1). Lineage (GTDB taxonomy): Bacteria > Bacillota > Clostridia > Lachnospirales > Lachnospiraceae > Choladousia. Next base: position 23,534 of record JAQXVT010000036.1, read on the forward strand.
TTCATTATCTGGAGGTGCTGCGGGATGTGGTAGGCTTTGACCGGGTGGCGGAAAAGGTGGTGCATCCGTTTACTGGCAGAAGGATCGGAGCGTATTATGGATGTCTGCTGCTTCGCCCGGGGAAAATACTGGAATTTGACAATCCGGAAAATCCAAAGATCCTGGAGGACTTCATTCGTGCGATCGGAGCGGAGCCGGTGATTTATCCGTACCGCAATGAATGCTGCGGAGGCTATATTTCCCTGAAAGAAAAAGAACTCTCAGGCAGCATGTGCATGGATATCGCGGAGAGTGCAAAGGGATTTGGCGCGGAAATGCTGATTACGGCCTGTCCGCTCTGCATGTACAATCTCAGGAAACAGACAGCCGGTGAGCTGCCGGTGGTTTATTTCACAGAGCTGCTTGCACAGGCACTTGGCGTAAAGGAGGAAATGGCGTGAATACAGCGAAACATCAGGCGGAGCTGATCCGCGAGATCAGCGGCGTGAACCCGTTGAAATGTATGAAATGCGGAAAATGTTCTGCATCCTGTCCGTCCTACAATGAGATGGATATCAAACCGCATCAGTTTGTCTCCTATGTGCAGAATGAAAATATTGAAGCACTCGTAAATTCGAAATCACTGTGGAAATGTCTTTCCTGTTTTGCCTGTGTGGAGCGCTGTCCGAGAAATGTACAGCCTGGAAAACTGATTGATGCGGCAAGACAGCTGGTACTACGCCAGAGAGGCCAGGAGTATCTTTCTCCGGATGAAATTCCGCAGCTGCTGGATCCGGAACTGCCGCAGCAGCTTCTGGTAAG
>JAQXVT010000037.1 GCA_029225065.1 Lachnospiraceae bacterium
ATAGGACAGAGGTGGAAGTGTGGTAACACATGGAGCTGACTGTTACTAATCGGTCGCAAGCTTATCCAAACGCGGAGGAAACGGAGTTTTCAAGATATCCGGTTTCGAAGCAGGGTTAGGGTTAAATAAATCGGAGAACAAGATATAAACTGTATGTGGTTTTGAAGGTATGTATAACAGAATATTTGACTGATAGCCATTTTGCTCGAATATGTGTAAAATGGCTTTTTTTACGATAAAATACTTATTTTTATTGACTTTACAAAGCGTATTTTTTATATTACGATTTGAAATCCGGCTTAGATCTGTGAAGCAAATAAAGTTTCAAAAATATAAGTATTTTATACCTGTTTATATGAAACTTTACTTGCCAAGAAACAGTAACAATGAGGAAGGAGACTACAGTTTATGGAATATAGTCCAGTATTGTATATTGTGATTCCTTGCTATAATGAAGAGGCGGTGTTACCTGTAACCGCTCCACTTTTTCGGCGTAAACTGGAGGACATGATGAATCAGTCTCTGGTCAGTGCAGACAGCAGAATTCTATTTGTGAATGATGGAAGTAATGATGGAACGTGGGAGTTGATCTGCACGATGGCTCAGGAAGATCCGCATTATATTGGAATTTCTCAAAGCAGAAACAGGGGGCATCAAAATGCGGTACTGGCAGGTCTCATGGAGTCAAAAGATAAGTGCGATATTACTATTTCGATTGATTGTGACGGACAGGATGATCTGAATGCGATGGATGAAATGGTGAAAAGATATCTTGAGGGAAACGAGATTGTATATGGTGTACGCAGCAGCCGGGAGACGGATACATTCTTTAAGCGCTTCACGGCACAGGCTTTTTATAAATTACTGAACTGGATGGGGGTGGAAGTGGTATATAATCATGCAGATTATCGCCTTATTTCCCGCCGGGTACTGCAGGAATTTCAGAATTTTAAAGAGGTAAACCTGTATCTGCGTGGAATGATTCCACTGGTAGGATTTAAGAGCACGACCGTTTTTTATGAACGTCATGAGCGTATGGCAGGGAAAAGTCATTATCCTCTGTCAAAAATGCTGGGACTCGCATTTGATGGAATCACGAGTCTGAGTGTGCGTCCGATTCGAATGATTTCAGGGCTTGGAATTACGGTCTCTTTTATCAGCTTTCTTTTTATTATCTGGATTATGGTTCAATATTTTCGCGGAGAAACAGTAGCGGGTTGGGCGAGTATCTGTGCGATTGTTTGTCTGATGAGCGGAATTCAACTGATCTGTGCAGGTGTGATTGGGGAATATATCGGAAAAATATACCTTGAGACAAAGTCCAGACCAAGATATATTATCAGTGAGAGGACATACGAAGAAAAATGCAGCAAACAAAAAGAAGAGCTTCAGGCAGAACAATGAATAAAGGGAGAAAGCGATGAAAAAAATACGTTTAAAAATAAATCAGAGAGGAAAGATGCTGCTGTTTTGTTTGACTGTGAACATTATCCTCCTGATTGTGTTTCTTTTCATTTTCAGGCCTGCATTTGAGACAAATGATGATGCAGGACTTGCAAATATGGTAAATGGTGCAAAGGGAAAATTTGATCCTCATTTGATCTATTCGAATTATATGATAGGACTGATTCTGGCAGTGCTTTATCGAATAAAACAGTGGGTACCATGGTATACGATTTATCAGTATGCGTTGATGCTCTGTTCTTTCACCGCATTGATGTATGTGATTGTAAAGAGGAGCGCAAAAAAAGAATATATCCTGGCAGCATTGACTGTGGTGCTTTTTTTTGCTTATGAATGTTACATAAAGATACAGTTTACGAAAACAGCAGGAGTTGCTTCAGCAGCGGGAATCTATCTTTTGTTTTATGCGATGGAAGAAGAGCGCATGCAATGGCCGGAGCTGATTTGTGGATATATCCTGGCAGGTTTTGGCTTTATGGTGAGGAAAGACCAGTTCTTGGCGGAATTTGCATTATTATCGGCAATTTGCCTTATAATGCTTTTTAAACAGCTTCGTCAGGAAAAAAAGGTGCGAAATCATCTGCTGCTGAGAGATGTTCTTTGCGCGGCTGGTTTGTTTGCTCTTATCGGCGGCCTGTATTTTGTTGATGAAATGGCATATCAGTCACCGCAGTGGCAGGAATATCGCAGATATAACGATGCACGTTCTGAATTGCTGGATTACGGTTTTCCGAAGTACGACGATAATAAAGAAGCGTATGAAAAACTGGGAATTGATCGTTCGGCATATAAAATGCTGACGAAATGGAATCATATGGATCCGGAAGTTTTTTCCACAGAAACATTGGAAGGTATTATTGCATTAAAAAAAGCAAGAGAAGTAAACAGTGATTTTTTTGAGAGTTTTTTTGAAAAATTTCCATTTAAATTTACAACGATTCCCAGCTTTTGGATGTTTCTGATTATATTTACTTTTAGTATATGCTGGGGGCATTACGGTTGGAGTGAATGGATTGCGGCAGCATATGAGCTGATTCTAATTACAATTTTATATCTGTATCTGTTTTACTGTGGGCGCTATTTGCTGAACCGTGTGGATGTGGGAATCTGGCTGAGTGTCAGTCTTGTTGCCCTATGGTCGGTGTCCAATAAAAGCAGGGCTTTTTCATACAGGACCGGAATACTGCTGTTTGCGGCCGTTTTGTGCATGCAGCAGAATACGGCAAGAAAAAACTGGCGGGTCAATACAGAAGAAAAAGAGGAGAACGCAGCAGAAGAAAGAGCCGTGCTGCAGGCAATCCATGCAGACCTCGATCATTTGTATGTGTTTAAACCCGGAACAATTTCTTTTGCAAAAGCATACCCGGTATTTTCAAGTGTGCCTTTTAATATGGCGCAAAATTTTTATCCGTTAGGGGGATGGACGGCTCCAACTCCACTTTATCAGGAGAGCCTGGAGAAATATGGAGTAACGAATCCGTTTCGTGACATAATTGGAAATGAAAAGATTTATTTAATTGACAACAGCATTGATAGTACGGTAGAATACTTACAGAAACATTATGACAAAAATGTGAAAGCAGTTTTTGTAACGCAACTGGGAAAATACAAAGTGTACAAAATTGAAAATTAAAAGGGCACGCCATCAGAAAGATGGCGGGAAAGGAAGAAAAATGAAGAGAAAAGGAAATGGATGGAAAGCAAGAATCAGAATGCTTGTTCTGCTTGCATGTGTGCTTTTTCTGACAGGAATTCCAAAGACGATGTCCCTGGCGGCAGAAAATCACACACCGGGAAATGTAACGAAGCTGAGTGTGACGGGAAAATCAGAAAATTCCGTTTCGCTGCAGTGGTCAAAGGTAAAAAATGCAGATGGATACATTATTTATTCCATTGACACGAAGACCGGAAAAGCTACAAATTTGGCTCATATGTCAAAAAACTCGTATACAGTAAAGAAGCTGAAATTAGGAAAGACCTATCAGTTTCAGGTATATGCCTATAATTATAACAAGGGGAAGGTATACAAGAGCGTAAAAGGAAGTCCGATTGTAAAAGCAACAACTGCTTATAAGAATCCTTCTAAGGTAAAAAATCTGCGCATCACCAGTTATGGTGATAAAAGTATGATATTAAAATGGAATAAAGCAAATAATGCAACCGGCTATATTGTAAAATGCTATGATAGCAAAACAAATAAGGCCACAACAATTAAAACGACAAAGAACACGCTGGTGCAGGTAAAAAATTTAACTGCGAAGAAAAAGTATTCTTTCTTTGTACAGAGCTACCGGAAAGTTGGAAATCAGACAATATATGGCAGTAATTCCAAAACGGTAACGGGAACTGCCAAGTCAATTAATATGAGTTCCGTACATGGACGTTACTATAACACAAAATTACGGTATAATTCAAAGGTTACAGAGAAAGCAACCGGCAGAAAGATCAGTTTACGCGCAGGTACAAAGATTGTAGCAAAACAGCGGAAGAATGGAAAGGTAGATGCGATCTGGAACGGCAAGGAGATCGAGGTAGAAGGCAGACGTTTGAGCTATAACAGCTTGAATACTTCCGGAAAAATGTATACATGGGCACAGGCTGAAGCTTTTGTAAATTCCAAAGGATATACCAGTAAGACAAAGTATTTAATCTGGGTCAACCAGTATTCTCTTTATACTTATATATTTAAGGGATCGCAGGGTGAATGGGAAGGTGTCCGTAAAATGAAATGTGTCGTTGGAAAAAATGGAAGAACTCCAATTAAATCAACCTACACACTTGTCAGAAAGGGTTATATGTATGGTGGCCCGATCATTTACATTGCATGGTTTGGACAGAGAGGCTACGGATTCCATCGGAGAGTTTCTTCACTTACACAGGGAGCTGCATCAGGTGGCTGCATCAGACTTGGCGATGATGATTTGAGATTTCTTGATCAGACCTGTCCGCTTGGAACCAAAGTTGTTTCCTACTGATGCGATAGTCAGGTATTGAAAAATATAGAGAGAAAAATAAGAAGTTAAAAGATTAGCAAGTCTTAATAAAATCCCCTCAAGCAGGTTAAGTCATTTCCTGTCTGAGGGGATTACTATGTTAAAAAATAAAATGGTTCAGGTTTTGAACACAGGACACGAAGTGGATTGCAAGTATCCGCTTTACAGAGGGGCTGAATGGGGAGCCTTAGCGTGCAGGCGAAAGTGAGACTGCCGCAAGCGTTTCGAGTGCCAGCAGGATTTCATTTCGTTCGCCAAGTGCGGCAGCATCTTCTCCGTTTTTATAGGAAGAGATGCCGTCCTTCAGGTCTTTTTTCCACTCAACAACGACGTTCAGAATGCTTGCAGTACGAAGTCCGCGCAGCGTGCCGACGGCGAAAAGAGCAGCCGTTTCCATATCGGATGCGTAGATGCCTTTGCCGGAGTAAAATTCGTCCAGAGCAGGTTTCGTTCGCTGATAAAGGGCATCATGGCAGCGGGTTGGGCCGATGGCGTACGGGAGACCAAGTACTTTCGCCTGGGACTCGCAAACGGAGAGCAGTTCTGGAGTGGCAAATGCATACTGGATGGCTGATTCGGAAGATGGGGCTGAGCTGTCTGTCGGAAGTTCGGCGCCACCGGAAATAGAGTGGTGAGCCGATTTATCAGAAGAAGACAGATTGAGCTCTGCCGCTGCATAGCGAAGATAATTGGTGTAGGTCTGGCTGGTTCCATCGTCGCAGACCGCGCGATCACAGAGGACCAACTGCCCAAGCTGCAGCTGGCTTTGAAGTGCACCGCAGCTTCCGATACGGATCAGATCCCGAAATCCGAGGTCGGCGAGTTCTTCAACGCAGATTGCAGTTGAGGCACCTCCCATTCCTGTTGAGATGGCCAGAATGCGGCGGCCTTTGTAGGTGCCGGTGACGCTTTTATATTCACGGCTGAAACCTTCTTCTTTTACATCGGTCAAAAATGCAGCGATTGCGTCCACGCGGGCCGGATCACCTGGAAGAATGGCGGCTGTGGCGCCAATCGAATCATCTAATTGAATGTGCGGCATTTTGTTCATAACGTGACTCCTTTCGTGATTGCAGAGCTTCCTGGAACTTGTTATAATAGTTTAGAGCTCTTTTCTGCTGAGGGAAAATATTGATTGCAGATTGAAAATCTTCTGTAACTATTATAGGTTGTGGTTGGAACGATTGTCAACCGCAAGGAACTGAATTCGGTCGAAGCGGATATTCCAGGTCCGCAGGGGATTTGCCTGACTCGGCTAAAGTGAGAGCGGTTTAGAACGTGTTTTCAAAATAAAAAACCGGAGGAACCGATATGAAAGAAAAGAAAGATCTTTTGCTGGTGATCGATATGCAGAATGTATATCTGCCCGGGCAGGAATGGGCCTGTCCGTCGATGAGAAGCGCATCTGATGCAATACAAAAGCTGCTTGATACATGCCAGTTTCAGCAGGTTATTTTTACGAAGTTTGCAGCGCCTGAAAAACCGCAGGGAGCCTGGAAAGCCTATAATGAAGTAAATCAGGCAGTTAATGAGGATAAGTGGTTGAATGACATTACGGAAGAGCTGAAACCGTACCTGGAAAAGGGAAAGGTCTGTGAAAAATCAGTTTATTCTTCAATGAAGATTCCGGAGGTTATGCAGGCGGCAAAAGAGGCTGAGCATATTGTGCTCACCGGTGTAGTGGCAGAATGCTGTGTGCTTGCAACGATGATGGAGGCGATTGATCTTGGATGTCCGGTGATTTATCTGACAGATGCGGTTTCCGGGCAGTCAGACGAGAAGGAAGCGCAGATTGCAGCGCTTGCGGAGAGTTTTGCACCAGTGCATACGCTTGTGGAGACGAGTGAGAGCTACCTGGAGCGTGTTTGAAATAATCCTGTACGTTGGTATGAGGATAGATGATTGTCGGTATCAGAAGTGCCGGCAGCAGGCAGAAACAAAAAGAAGAAAAGGAAGATAAGATGTCACATAATAATCAGAAGAAAATTGCACTGATCAATGACTTTACAGGGTTTGGGAGATGCTCGATCGCGGTGGCACTGCCGGTGATTTCGATGCTGAAGGTACAGTGCTGTCCCCTTCCAACTTCCATTTTTTCCAATCATACGGGATTTCCAAGTTTCTTTTTTGATGACTATACAGAAAAAATGATGCCGTATATGGAGGAATGGAAAAAGCTTGGACTGGAATTTGCTGGAATCAGTACGGGATTCCTTGGGTCAAAAGAGCAGATTCGTATTGTGATTTCGTTTCTGGAATCATTTAAAAAGGAAGACAATCTGGTGATTGTGGATCCGGTTATGGGGGATTATGGAAAAACGTATGCGACGTACACGAAAGAGATGTGTCTGGAGATGAAAAATCTGGTATCGTATGCGGATATCCTGACACCGAATGTCACGGAAGCGTGTATTTTGACGGATACGCCGTATCGTGAAAAGTTTCGGATGAAGGATTATGAACGGATGGCGGCGCAGCTCTCATCACAGGGACCGAAAAAGGTGGTCATCACCGGAATTGTACAGGGCGGGTTTATTGCCAATTACTGCTATGAGGCCGGGGCAGAGGCGAAGGTGGTTCGCTCACACAAAGTCGGAACACAGCGCTCTGGAACAGGGGATATTTTTGCGGCGATCATTGCGGCGGATGCGGTTAATCAAGTGCCGTTTTCGGAATCTGTCAGGAAAGCCTCGCGCTTTATTAAGAAATGTATTGAGCGTTCGATTGAGTTGGATATTCCGGTGACGGATGGAGTATGTTTCGAGGAAGTGCTTCATACGCTGCGGTGATGGAGGATTATCAAGAGGACACAGGGCCTTTTATCGTGTCGGTAAACCCTCAGATGCAATTTTGTGGAGAAATAATCAGTGGGGCTTACCGGTATCAAAATAATGGTTATGGATCGATTAGGAATGTCCGTTTTGATCAGTGTTCAGAGACACAACAAGTGCCGGATATTCCCAGAAAATAATAAAAAAGCGCGCAGATAATTCCAGAGGAAAGCCCTGGCACATATGCGTGGCAGAAAAGGAGTAACGAAAATGAGCGAAGCAGGAAAAAAGACAAAAAAAAAAGCAATGACGATTTTGTATGAAGTGCATGGAAATCTTTATATCAATCTTACGAATAAATGTCCCTGCGCCTGTACGTTTTGTCTGAGACAGACGCGCGATCATATGGAAGAATCCGGATCATTGTGGTTGGAGCATGACACCACGTATGAGGAGCTGGAAGCAGAACTTAAGAAGACAGATATGAGTCCATACAGAGAGGTTGTTTTCTGTGGTTTTGGAGAGCCGACAGAAGCACTTGATGTGCTGCTTCGTGGAGCGGCTTATATCAAAGCACATTACAATCTTCCAATTCGAATCAATACGAATGGATTAGGAAATCTCGTCAATGGAAAAGATATTGTTCCGGACATAAAAGCGGTGATCGATACCGTATCGATCAGTTTGAATACACCAAATGCAGAGGAGTACCATCGTCTGGTGCGCAGCCGATTTGGGGAGCAGTCTTTTGACGCGATGATTGATTTTGCACGTGAGTGCGTAAAAGAGGGAATACAGGTAGTGCTGACAACGGTAGATACAACAATCACGCATGAGGAAGAGGCGCAGTGCCGGAAGATCTGCGAGGAGATCGGGGCAGTGTATCGGATCCGTCCGTGGGAAGATTAAATGAACCAGTGTGTGAATGCTTTTTGCAAATTGTGATACACAGATTGCGTGAATGATTTTTGAAACACGCAGAAAATATGGAATACAGAAAGTGATATGGTATAATGTGACATCAGCAGAAAAGCAGGATCAGAGTACAGGAATACAGCATAAAAAAGAGATTCCGTCTGTTAAAAAGCAGGCGGAATCTTTTTACAATTCAGGAAATTTTTTACCGGAAATCTTTGGTGCTCTGTCTACAGATTATTGTAGGCGTAGTTTAAGAGTGTTCGTGAGTCGTTCCATCTGGCGGTGCTGGTAGAAGCGCCAAGGGTAACGGAAATATAGGTTCTTCCGCTTTTGGCCTTTATAACACCGACGAAACAGGAACCAGCCTTGTTGGTGTAACCGGTTTTCATGCCTTTTACACCTGGCATAGTACCAAGCAGAGCATTTGTAGTATAGGCAGTGTAGGAACGCCCCTGTGTACTTCGGAATGAATAGGAGGAAGTACCGACCACTTTCTGGAAGGAACGGGCGTGCAGCCAGGCGTAGCGGGCAATTTTTGCGAGATCACATGCCGTCGTGTAATGATCCAGTCCGTTGTCCAATCCGTTCGGAGTTACAAAATGTGTGGAAGTGCAGCCAAGCTGTTTTGCTCTGGCGTTCATTTTGGCAGCAAATTTTGTGGTGGAGCCGCTGACATACTCCGCGATTGCAACGGCGGTATCGTTATGGGAACCGAGCATCAGGGAATACAGAAGATCTTTCATTTTGAAAGAATCCCCTGCTTTCATATAGAGCTTGGTTGGTTCCTGTGAAGCAGCATAGGCAGAGACTTTTACACGATTGTTAAGAGAAGCCGGACTGTTTTCCACTGCGAGAATGTAGGTCATAATCTTTGTGGTGCTGGCGTTGGCGTGTTTTTTGGTGCCGTTTTTATTGTAAATGACTTTTCCGGTAGCAGCGTCAATCAGCACTGCACAGTCAGAAGAAATACTCAGTTTAGGACCGGTGGACAGCAGGACACCTTGATTACTAAAGTAGTAATCAATGCCGTTAATTTTGTGATAGCCCTTGTAAGCGCGGCCATCGGTATCAAAGTAATATCGTTTTCCGGAGATGGTCGCCCAGCCGTAGGTAGGCGTACCGTCTTTTTTCATATAAAAAATACGGTTTTTATACTTCAGCCATCCGCCGGTGTATTTATATCCCTGATCCTGCGTGCCGAAGTAATATTTTTTGCCGTTGATGTGCTGCCATCCGCTGACACGTTTTCCATATTTGTCAAAATAGTAGGTATGGCCCTGATATTTGACCCATCCGGTTGCGCGTTTTCCGCTTTTCTTGAGTAAATAAGTGCCATCCTTCTTTTTCAGCCAGCGCAGCTTGTACATATATCCTTCGCGATATGTGCCGAAATAGTAGTAATCATTTCCAATCTTCTTCCAACTGAATTGGCGATAGCCCTTTGGAGAAAAATAATAGATCTTTCCATCGATGTTCATCAGACAGTCTTTTGCGTAGGTACCGTCTTTTTGCAGATACTTGTACCATTGCCCTTTTACATGAACAAATTTTCCGCCTTTTGAGATACGAATGTTGTCGGTAGAGGTGACCGCGGCATCCGCATGAAAGGGAATACTGACAAAAAAGACGAGCAGCAGAAGCGGCAGCAGACGGCGCCAAAATGCGCGTATGCAAGGTTTCATTTCTTTCATTTTCTCTTTTCCTCCTTGAATGTTGCTGACTTAACTGAAGCAAAACAGATTCAGTCATGATTTCTTTCATTATAACGGATGCGAAGGAGAGAAGCAAGGAAAATGAGAGACTGGAAGGGTAGAGGCATACAGTTGACAGAGAATTTGTGAATGGCAGACGCTGGAGGGAGGCAAAAAAGGAGAACGGATAAAAAGGATGGAATAGAAAATCCTGAAAGAATGAGGCGAAACGACAGGAGAAAGAGAATAGATATCAAAACCGGAAAATCGGAAAAGAGTGTATAGAAAGGAAGGAACAGGAGATACTGGAAGAAGAGGTGACTGTAATAAAAAGAATCAGGTATTCCTGCGTTGAAGCAGGGAAAGAAAATCTGAGAAAAGACAGAAAATCAGAAAAGAAACGGGGGCCAGGGTGTGGAGATGATTCAGAAGGTTCATACAAGTCTTTCAGAGATTAAGGAGTACATGAACACGATCCTGCCAATTCAGGAGAGCTTTGATCTGGTGGAACGATCTATCTGGGTAGGCGGAAAAGAAGGCGTTTTCTATTTTGTGGACGGACTTTTGAAGGATGAATCCATGGTAAAGATTATGGCGGCGTTTTTTGGAGTGAAGGAGCAGGATCTGCCGGAGGATGCGGAGACGTTTGCGAAGAAATGCATCCCGTGTGTGGAGGTAGACGTTGTCACGGACTTTGAGGAAATCGTAAAGGGAATCCTTTCAGGTGTGCTGGCGCTGTTTATTGACGGGTATGAATCATGTATCATGATCGACTGCAGAACGTATCCGGCCCGGTCCGTGGACGAGCCGGAAAAGGATAAGTCTCTGCGCGGTTCGCGGGACGGCTTCGTGGAGACGGTGGTTTTTGATACGGCACTTATTCGCAGAAGGCTGCGTGATCCGCAGCTTGTGATGGAAATGCTGGAGGTCGGTAGTTCTTCCCGCAGTGATGTGGTGCTCTGCTACATGAAGCAGCGGGTAGATCCAAAATTGCTGGAGAATCTTCGAAAGAAGATCAGTGCAGTAAAGACAGAGGATCTCTGCATGAATCAGCAGAGTCTGGCGGAAGCACTGATGGGGACAAGATGGTATAATCCATTTCCGAAATTTAAATTTACAGAGCGGCCGGATACGACGGCTGCCTGTCTGATGGAAGGAAAGGTAGCGATTCTGGTGGATAATTCACCGTCCGCAATGATTCTTCCAACTTCGATTTTTGATATGATAGAGGAAGCGAACGATTATTACTTTCCGGCGTGGACATCGCTCTATCTCAAATTTTCCAGAGTGCTGATTTTAATTCTGACCGTTTTCCTGACTCCGGTTTTTCTTTTGCTGATGCAGAATCCGCAGTGGATTCCGCCGGCACTTGAATTTGTGGCGGTTAAGGATACGGTAAATATTCCGCTTGTCTACCAGCTTTTGCTGCTTGAGCTGGTAATCGACGGCCTTCGTCTGGCAGCACTCAGCACGCCAAATATGCTGAGCACGCCGCTCAGTATTTTTGCCGGGCTGGTGCTTGGAGAATTTTCCGTTAATTCCGGGTGGTTTAATGCGGAGGTAATGCTGTACATGGCTTTTGTAGCAGTGGCGAATTATACGCAGCCGAATTTTGAGCTTGGATATGCGGTAAAATTTATGCGAATGCTGATCCTGATTCTGACCGCGCTTTTTAACTGGGGCGGATTTCTTGCGGGCTGTGTCATTTTGCTGCTGCTTCTTTGTACGAACCGGACGCTGTCGGGACGGAATTATCTGAATCTGAGGATGAAGTGAGAAGCTGTGGTTAACCGAACAAGGCAAGTCTCCTGTTTCAATTGCGAGGAGCAATAAGCAGCTACTTTGATTATGAAATATCACGGGAGAAACCTGCTTGCGGAATCTCGTAAGGAGGGACCGATACCTTATGGGGTGGATTTCTAATGATTCTATAAAGAGAGGAACGGATTGAGAGCAGCAATAGAGAATCGGATCTGCTTATGGCAGAATATTTGACAGATATTTTGAAAAATTTGTCAATAATGCAAGATGTGAAACAAAAAATCCTCGCGGAATCTGATGTATGTAATTTTATCAGAAATTCGTGAGGATTTTTTGCTTTCTATATTATGAATGAAAATAAGAATTTTGATTCGGTTAAAATTCACTCTGAGACAGGTATCAGCAGATCATGACTCTCCATTTGCAACAACTGGGGTCGGACGGCGCTGATCAAAAATTTCAGAAGCCGTGATCATGTTGTCGAGGACGGTTGTCTGACCAGTGCTTGCCTGATAGAGCAGGTAGCCGTCGAGGTCGATACGTCCCTGGCGGACGTACTGATCGGTAATCTGTACCCAGTACGGCTGTGAGCTGTCAACGTTGCAGAAGAAGTTGTAGCCGGCACTCTTAAAGTAATTGTAGACTTCGTTGTCGGAAGAGTAGCCTTCCCAGGAGCCGATATCATTGCCGTGTGCAAAGATGATCGTATCGGTCGGCCCAACGATATTCTGGACGGTGTTGACCCATTTTTCATTGTCGGTGCGCAGCGCATCGACAGATTTACCGGTTACGCTCAAATGTCCCCAGGTATGGCTTGCAAATTCCCAGCCTTCTTCTTTGAGTGCATCAGCAATTTTAGTTGCCTCGGCAACGTCCTCATCCCAGTTGAAGTCCGGGTGCTCGTCCAGCCACTTGCGCTGGTCATCCATCAGGTTTTCTTTTACCTTGTAATCAATATCAGTCCGATAACCGAAGACGCCGTTGTAACCGGTCAGTGCGATCGTACCGCGTGCGCCCTTGTAAGCTCCGTCCGGATGCTCCTTCAGGAAGGTATTCAGGCGGGGAACAACGTCGAAATCACCGATATTTTCGCTGCCGTCCGTCTTTACATAATGGCATTTTACATCGCCGTTTTCGTCGATCACGAGCTTGTCCGGGAAGCTGGCCGGTTCGTAGGAATGGTAATAACTCAGATCGTCGACAGAGAGAACAATCGCCTTCTTTCCCGGTGGGAGCATCAGGCTCTGGTTCGGAGTAAAGTGGACGGTTCCGTCTGCATCGGTGGTCTGCGTCACAAGATCATGCAGGCTGACGTAAACGTATCCGTTGTCGTAGAGCTGCTGTGTGATCTTGTCGAATTCCTCTACCGTGGTCATCCAGGCGTTCATGCCGTCAGCCTGGCCCTGGCCGAGTGTGGCAGCATCGAAAGCGGCACTCGGATCATTGACAAGCGAATGGTAGAAGATATGAGGAATGGTTGTTACATCGACTGCAACACAGGAGGCCTTTGTGGTTTCGTACTCCTGGATGGCGGCGGTCACCGTCGCATCAGATTCATAATTCGGGATCGACTGGAGCAGTGCGATTGCACCGTCATAATCGTATCCGGCGGCAAGCAGCTGAGCCTGGGTGAGTGTATCTTCCTGGCTGGAAGCAGCAGCAGTTTCTTTTTCGGTCTGTGCTTCCGTTTGGATTGGCTGCGTTTCCGTCTGGGCCGGAGCTGCGGTCTCTTTTTCCGTCTGGATGAGAGTAGAATCCGTGGAAGACGGCTTCTGTGCCGGAGTGGAAGCAGTTCCATTTTGCTTTTTCAAGATAAGGCTGCCGGCGAAAATGGCTGCACCAATAAAGACAATTGCGAGTACGATTAAGGTAATCGTCCGGCGGATCATCGCCTGCCGTCTTCTTTTTCGGCGTCGTTCTCTGCGCGCCTGCGCCGCACGTTCGTATTCGGCGTCGTCGTAAAATTCATCGTTCATAAAAAAACCCCCTCTTCGATATGGTAATTGTCCCGGTGCGTGTCTGCACCGCCTGAGACAAAACGTATATTCAGTTTATCATACATGTCAGGAAACGGCAATGAAAATAAAAAAGAAAACAAAAGAGAGAAGACTGGAATCAGAAAAAATGTGTAAGAAACAGAGGCATAAAATGTTTTAAATGAGTCACGCAAGTAGCGAAGTGGATTGCAAATATCTGCATTGACAAGTAGAAAGAAATAGGAAGAATGGGTGAATGAAATTCCAGAAAAGAGCAACAAGGAGAGAACAGGAAAATTGAAAAGTCAGGAGAAAGGAAGCGCGAAAAGTTTGCGGTTGACAGAATGAGGAAAGTGGGTGAAAATAAGAAACAGACCGCTTCGTAAATACAGATAAGAGGGAGCATTTTTTGTTGAATCCAGCAAGTTCTGTGTTTCAAAAGAAGTAAAATCAAAAATAAGGAAACGGAATAAAAGAAATTCAGTAATATAGAAAAGAAAGTAAAAGAGAGGACAGAAAGATGAATAAAAAAATAGAAGACGCAATACAGGAATCCGAACGTATCCTGATCGGAATTGGAGAAGAATTTTCTCCGCAGGTACCGGCATGGGAAGGGCCGGACTGTCTGGAAGCATTTTATAAGAATCAATATTATGCGCAGCTTCCGGAGAATCATGAGGTGCTGCAGGCGTATCGGAAGCTGCGTGAGCTGGTCGGAGAGCGCCCGTATTTTGTGGTGACATTGAATACGGATGATCTGATCTACCGGGCAGGATTTGAGGCGGAGCAGGTGGTTGCACCGTGCGGAAGCTGCGGCAAGCTTCAGTGCAGTGAGCATATCGTGGATGCAGATGAGGTTTCGAAGCAGGTGATGGAGCAGTACCGGACGCAAATCGCACAGGAGAAGGAACTGTGCCTGGATGGTGTGGATTGGGAAGAAGGCTCAAAGGCAGAAAGAATAATGGATGCGCCATGCAATGAAAAGAAAAGAATATCAGAAAGTGAAGATTTCTCAAAAGTTCAGGAAGAGGCAGCGCAGAAGATTCTAAGAAAATTTGCGGTCTGTCCAGAGTGTGGAAAGCCGCTTGTGGCACATACAATCCAGATGGATGGCTATCTGGAAAGCGGATATCTTCCGCAGTGGGAAGCGTATAAAAAGTGGCTGGCCACGACTTTAAATAAAAAGCTGTGTGTGCTGGAGCTTGGCGTAGGATTCCAGTATCCGCAGGTGATTCGCTGGCCGTTTGAGCGGACTGCTTTTTACAACAAGAAAGCAGTCTTTGTGCGCGTACACAGCAAATTCCAGCAGATTGAAGCAGAACTGGCGGATAAAGCGATCACGGTGAAAGAATCGCCGGTGAAGCTGCTGCTTGATGCGGAATAGAACTGGTTAAAGAAGAAGTTCTGGGTTTGCAGGGGAATTGAATAATACGGAGACAAGAGTAAAAACAGGACGATATAAATATAATAGAAAAGGAACAGCACACCATGGAAGCTGTTCCTTTTTTGAACGCAGATAAGCATTCCTCCGCTTCAAGTGTGCGGAGCACTAATGTCCGTTTTACAGCAGGAGAGGTCACACATTCTCAATCTGCCAGTCGATCGGCTCGATGCCGTGTGCCTTTAAAAATTTATTTGTCCGGCTGAATGGACGGCTTCCGAAAAAGCCGCGGTAAGCAGACAGAGGGCTTGGATGCGGAGATTCGAGAATCAGATGGTTCGGATTGGTGAGCATGTTCTTTTTCATCTGAGCAGGACGGCCCCAGAGAATAAAGACAAGCGGACGGTCGATATCATTTAAAATACGGATTGCCGCGTCTGTGAATTCCTCCCAGCCGATCCCCTTGTGAGAGTTTGCCTGGTGAGCACGCACGGTGAGCACAGTGTTGAGCAGCAAAACGCCCTGATCGGCCCACTTGGTCAGACAGCCGTTGTTTGGTATGTAGCAGCCGCAGTCCTCGTGAAGCTCCTGATAAATATTGACGAGAGAGGGCGGCACCTGTACCTGCGGCTGAACGGAAAAGCACAGTCCGTGTGCCTGTCCCGGCTCATGGTAAGGATCCTGTCCGAGGATTACAACCTTTACTTTGGAGAGCGGGGTAAAGGCAAACGCGTTGAAGATATCATCCGCAGGCGGATAGATCTCGCGTGTACGGTATTCTTCGTTGATTGTTTTATAAAGCTTTGCGTAATAAGGCTTGGAAAACTCCGGCTTTAACGGAGTAAGCCAGTCGTTTGAAATCGGAGGCATGATAAATGTCCTTTCTGAGAAGCTGTTTCATTTATGCCAAACATGCAGATCCTCAGCTGGCGCGGTAGACGATAGCCAGGAAAGGACTTGCCTGTTTGAAATATTTCAAAGCCGTACCGGCACATTCCGGTCGAGCAGGTATTGTTTCACTTCATTAATTTCCAGCTCTTTATAATGGAACAAAGAGGCAGCAAGTGCGGCATCCGCATGGCCGTCGGTCAGTGCTTCATAAAAGTGTTCCTTTGTGCCGGCTCCGCCGGAGGCGATGACCGGAACGGAGACGTGATCAGCGATGGTACGGGTCAGTTCGAGGTCATAACCGCTTTTCGTGCCATCACAGTCCATACTGGTGAGCAGGATTTCTCCGGCGCCTCGGCGGTCGGCCTCCATGGCCCATTCTACGGCGTCAATTCCCATATCAATCCGTCCGCCGTTTTTGTAGATATTCCAGCCGGATCCGTCCGAACGCCGTTTGGCATCAATTGCGACGACGACACACTGGCGGCCGAATTTATCGGCAGCTTCGCTGATCAGGGATGGGTTCTGGATCGCGGAAGAGTTGATGGAAATCTTGTCGGCTCCCTCACGGAGAAGAAGACGGAAGTCCTCCACGGTGCGGATTCCGCCACCGACAGTGAACGGGATAAAAACAGTTTCCGCCACGCGCCGTACCATGTCGACGACGGTGTTTCTGGCGTCGGAGGAGGCGGTGATATCAAGAAAGACAAGCTCGTCGGCTCCGGCACGGTCATAGGCGGCGGCGATTTCCACCGGATCTCCGGCATCGCGCAGGTCCACGAAATTGACACCTTTTACGACACGGCCATTTTTTACGTCGAGACATGGAATGATTCGTTTGGTAAACATTCAGTGCGCCTCCTTTTTAAATAGAAAGAAAATTTTTCAGAATCGCCAGACCGATACTTCCGCTCTTTTCCGGATGGAACTGGCAGGCAAATACGTTGTCCTGCTCGATCGAGGCATGGATTCTGGTACAGTAATCGGTGGATGCAGTGACAATGGAAGGTTCTGCGGCCTTAAGATAGTAGGAATGGACGAAATAGACGTAGGAATCTTCTGGAATGCCGCGAAACAGCCGTCCATTTGGATTGCCGCCGGCTTCTTCCGTATAGGAAAGAGAGTTCCAGCCCATGTGCGGAATCTTCATGCCGGGGGTCTCCGGAATGCGGAGAATGCGTCCGCGGCAGATGCCAAGGCCCTTTACGCCGGGAGTCTCCTCACTGGATTCAAAAAGAAGCTGAAGACCGAGGCAGATACCGAGAAACGGTGTGCCTTTTTTTACCGTGTCCCGGATGACGTCGGTCAGCTGGTACTGGTGCAGTTTTTCCATCGCGTCGCCAAAAGAACCGACGCCGGGAAGGATTACTTTATCGGCTGAGAGGATCTGTGCCGGATCGCGGGTAATGACCGGAGAAGCGCCTAGGTACTGGAAGGCCTTTTCCACACTGCGCAGATTTCCGGCATCGTAATCAATGATTGCAATCATGCTGTCACTCCTTAATTTTGATTTATTTCTACTTCATTCAGAATATAAAAAAGGGGAACGCTGCCAGGCAGCATTCCCCTTTAATTTAGCATAATTTACAGAAACATACAAGATATTCTGTTTTTTGTGGAAAATGCAATTGTTCAAAGCCAGACAAAGCGAATGGAACATGCTTGCCTTTTTGATGTGGCTCTGAATGATTACGTAAGCTTTCTGAATGTTGCGGCGCGCAAGAAAGGCGTGAACCGCAGCCTTATTCGGCCTTATTCAGGTTCTTTACGGCAGTGGAGAGCATTAGCTTAATACGATTCAACTGGTTGACCTCGCTGGCACCCGGATCATAGTCAATTGCCACAATGTTGGAGGTCGGATACTGTCTGCGCAGCTCTTTGATAACGCCCTTTCCGACAACGTGGTTCGGCAGGCAGGCAAACGGCTGTGTGCAGACGATGTTATTCACACCGGAATGGATCAGCTCAAGCATTTCACCGGTCAGGAACCAGCCCTCGCCGGTCTGATTGCCGCACGATACGATATCGGAAGCCATTTTTGCAAGCTCCTCGATGTGGCATGGCGGGTCGAAATGTTTACTTTCTGCAAGTGCCTTTGCGGCGGTGCCGCGCAGCTTTTCCAGAAAGGCGATGCCGAAGTTTGCGATTGTCGCGGAGCTCTTCTTTGTGCCCAGGTGCTCTGCCTTAAAGTTCTGATTGTAGAAGCAGTAGAGCAGGAAGTCCATCAGATCCGGCACGACCGCCTGCGCACCCTCAGACTCCAGCAGCTCGACGAGATAATTGTTGGCCGCCGGAAGGAATTTTACGAGGATCTCGCCGACAACGCCGACCTTCGGTTTTTTCTCATCCGTGATTGGAAGTGTGTCGAAATCGTGGATGATCTCACGGCACATCTTTTTGAATTCGCGGTAGGATGGTTTGCCGGAGACAAACTCGCAGCAGCGTTTCTCCCATTTGCGGTGCAGCTCATTTGCGGAGCCCGGTACCTTTTCGTATGGGCGCATGCGGTAGAGACAGCGCATGAAGATATCGCCGAATACGACGGCAAACATGCCGCGTTTTACGAGATAGTAGCTGATGGAAAAGCCCGGGTTGCTCTCAAGTCCGCTTAAGTTGATGGAGATAACCGGAATCTGTTCCATGCCGGCCTTTTTGAGGGCGCGGCGGATGAAGCCGACGTAGTTTGACGCACGGCAGCCGCCTCCGGTCTGCGACATCAGAACTGCGGTGTGGTTGAAGTCATATTTTCCGGAGAGCAGCGCCTCCATGCCCTGCCCGACAACCATCAGGGATGGGTAGCAGGCGTCGTTGTTGACGTATTTCAGTCCGACATCGACGGATTTTTTGTTGTCATTCGGAAGAACGACAATATTGTAATCGGATGCGTTGAACGCGGCCTCCAGCATCTTGAAATGGATCGGTGACATCTGCGGGCAGAGGATCGTGTAGGTCTTACGCATTTCTTTTGTGAAGATAACACGCGGAGTGCTTGATGACACAATTTTCCGGTCGGTGCCGTGACGCTCCTTGCGGACACGGATCGCGGAGATCAGGGAACGCACGCGGATTCTCGCGGCGCCAAGGTTGTTGACCTCGTCGATCTTGAGGCAGGTATAGATTTTGTCTGATCCGGAAAGGATATCGTTTACCTGATCTGTTGTGACAGCGTCGAGTCCGCAGCCGAACGAATTGAGCTGGATTAGATCAAGGTCTTCCCGCGTCTTTACGAAGTTGGCAGCAGCATACAGACGGCTGTGGTACATCCACTGGTCGAGCACGACAAGCGGCCGCTCCACCGGATTTAAGTTGGAGACAGAGTCCTCTGTGAGCACGGCGAGTCCGTAGGAGTTAATCAGCTCCGGAATGCCGTGGTTGATTTCAGAGTCAATATGGTACGGTCTTCCTGCAAGCACGATGCCGTGGTGTCCCGTCTCTTCGAGGTATTTTAACGTTTCCTGACCCTTGTCATACATGGCCTGTCGGGTGTGTGCGAGTTCCTCCCAGCCGGCTTTTACCGCCGCCTCCAGTTCAGAAGCCGGGATGTCCGGAAATGCCTTTTTCAGTCCGCTTGTTACCGTTTCAAGGTTTGTGAACGCGATGAACGGATTTTCAAAACGGATCTGTTCCGTGCGCAGCTCCTCAACGTTGTTTTTGATGTTTTCCGCGTAGGAGGTGACGATCGGGCAGTTATAATGGTTGCCGGCATCTTTAAATTCCGTCCGCTCATACGGGATGCACGGATAGAAAATGTATTTGATGCCTTTTTTGATCAGCCATTCGATGTGGCCGTGCGCGAGCTTGGCCGGGTAGCACTCGGACTCACTCGGAATCGATTCAATGCCGAGCTCATAGATCTTTCGCGTGGACGAAGGGGAGAGCACGACGCGGTATTTTAATGTGGTGAAGAACCGGAACCAGAACGGATAGTTCTCGTACATGTTCAGCACGCGCGGAATGCCGACCGTGCCGCGGACCGCCTCGTCCTCGGAAAGCGGCTCGTAGGAGAAGAGTAGCTTGTTTTTGAACTCAAACAGGTTCGGCACGTGATCCTTGTTGCGCTCCTTGCCGATGCCGCGCTCGCAGCGGTTGCCGCTGATAAACTGGCGTCCGCCGGAGAAACGGTTGATGGTCAGACGGCACTGGTTCGTACAGCCCTTACACTTTGCCATCGAGGTGGTAAAGGTGAGTGCGTTGATCCGGTCGATCGAGAGCATCGTTGTCTCCATGCCATCTTTGTAACGCTCTCTTGCGATGAGGGCAGCGCCGAACGCACCCATGATTCCGGCGATGTCCGGGCGAATGGCTTCACAGCCTGCAATCCGCTCAAAGCTGCGCAGAACGGCGTCATTGTAAAAGGTACCGCCCTGTACGACGATGTGGTGGCCGAGCTGTGTGGCATCAGAGACTTTAATTACCTTATATAATGCATTTTTGATAACGGAGTAGGCAAGTCCGGCGGAGATATCGGAGACCTCCGCGCCTTCTTTCTGTGCCTGCTTTACCTTGGAATTCATAAATACGGTACAGCGTGTACCAAGGTCAATCGGA
Source organism: Lachnospiraceae bacterium (assembly GCA_029225065.1). Classification (GTDB taxonomy): domain Bacteria; phylum Bacillota; class Clostridia; order Lachnospirales; family Lachnospiraceae; genus Choladousia. Next base: position 20,392 of record JAQXVT010000037.1, read on the forward strand.
TGCTTGGCAAACAGTGCAGCCTTTGCGAAATCCTGTACGGAATAATTCAACGATTTTGCAAACGTTTCGATGAAGGAACCGCAGCCGGAGGAGCAAGCCTCGTTGAGCTGAACACTGTCAACGGTGCCGTTTTTGATCTTGATACACTTCATATCCTGACCGCCAATGTCGAGAATGCAGTCAACCTCCGGAGCAAAGAAGGAAGCGGCATAGTAATGAGAAACGGTTTCAACCTCTCCTTCATCGAGCATCAGAGCTGCTTTGATCAGCGCCTCGCCGTAACCGGTTGAGCAGGAGTAGGAGATGTGAGCTGTGGACGGAAGCTTGCTGTAAATGTCCTGGATCGCGTGGATCGCGGTGCGCAGAGGACTTCCGTTGTTGTTGCTGTAAAACGAATACAGCAAAGAACCGTCTTCGCCGACGAGGGCAGCCTTTGTCGTGGTGGAACCTGCATCGATGCCGAGGAAGCAGTTGCCGGAGTAAGAGCCAAGCGGAGCCGTCTTTACCTGATACTGGTTCTGGCGGCGCACAAAAAGATCGTAGTCCTCCTCTGAGCGGAACAGTGGTTCCATGCGGGCTACCTCAAATTCAAGATGGATCGCGTGTGACAGCCGCTCCTCGAGGTCAGCGAGTGTTGTGACCGTATCCGGCTTTGCATTTAATGCGGAGCCGATCGCTGCAAACAGGTGGGAGTTCTGCGGTACGATTGCATGCTCGTCATCGAGTTCAAGTGTACGGATAAACGCTGTGCGCAGCTCAGAGAGAAAGTGGAGCGGGCCGCCGAGAAAGGTGACGTGTCCGCGGATCGGCTTTCCGCAGGCCAGGCCAGAGATGGTCTGATTGACAACCGCCTGAAAAATAGATGCGGAAAGGTCTTCCTTTGTTGCGCCCTCGTTGATCAGCGGCTGGATGTCAGATTTTGCGAAGACACCGCAGCGTGCTGCGATCGAGTAGAGGGATTGGTAATTTTTCGCATACTCATTTAATCCGGAAGCATCGGTCTGCAGCAGAGAAGCCATCTGATCGATGAAGGAACCGGTACCGCCGGCGCAGATGCCGTTCATGCGCTGCTCCACGTTTCCATTTTCAAAATAGATAATCTTTGCGTCCTCGCCGCCAAGCTCGATCGCGACGTCAGTCTGCGGAACGAGATGCTCCAGAGAGGATGCGACCGCGATGACCTCCTGAACGAACGGAATTTCGAGGTGATTTGCAAGCGTCAGACCGCCGGAACCCGTGATGACCGGGGAGATCTGCAGATCGCCGAGTTTTTCACGCGCTTCACAGACGAGGGCGGCCAGTGTTTCCTGAATATTGGCATAATGTCTCCGGTAGTCGGAGAAAAGCAGCTCCTGCTCCGGAGAAAGGACCGCGACTTTGACCGTCGTGGAGCCGATATCGATGCCTAACGTATGTAATGTTGTAACTGCCATAAAAGTATTTGCGGGGAATCCCGCGCCTCCTTTTCTTCTTTAAAAACAAATTCTTTTTAAAAACCTTATTATATTTTGTATATGCAGACTGTTTTTCGTGACAGGATCCAGTCACGGACAGATCCTCGGAAAAAACAGAAATCCTGCATGGTCTGATTCAACAGCGTTCTGATTATACGACAAAAATTTTAAAATATCAAATCGCTTGCATTCGCCAGAATTTGCATATATACTGATATCTCAGGGTGTTTTCGTTTGAGTGCGGCGTGTTTTTGTGAAAAATGTACGGCAGAGAAAGCGATAATGAACAAAAGAAAACGGGAAACAAAAGAAAACACTGGGGAAAACCGACAAAAATTTTGCAAATTCAAAAAAGAAAATAACTATGTTAAATTTTTGTTAAGAACAGATGAATGGCCGGAGATCAGACAGTTTCGAAGTGCGGTATGGAGAGGAGCAGGGCAGATCGTCGAATTTACCCTGTGGTTCGGACAGACGGCACACCAGAGCACCGGAATGGAGCTGAGGAAAAATTGCAGCCATTCAAAGGAGGAATGTTATGTACAAAATTTTAAAAACAGACGGCCGTGCGAAACGCGCGGAATTTACGACGGTGCACGGCACGGTGCAGACGCCGGTGTTTATGAATGTCGGAACCGTAGCAGCGATCAAGGGTGCCGTGGCGACGACGGATTTAAAGGAGATTGGCACGCAGATTGAGCTTTCCAATACGTATCATCTTCATGTACGTCCGGGTGACGAGGTGGTGCGAAAGCTCGGAGGACTACACAAATTTATGAACTGGGATCGTCCGATCCTGACGGATTCCGGCGGATTTCAGGTCTTTTCACTTGCAAGCCTTCGGAAAATCAAGGAAGAAGGCGTGTACTTCCAGTCACATATTGACGGCCGGAAAATTTTTATGGGACCGGAGCAGAGTATGCAGATTCAGTCAAATCTCGGTTCTACGATTGCGATGGCATTCGATGAGTGTCCGTCGAGTGTGGCTGACCGTGATTACGTGCAGCGCTCGGTCGAGCGCACGACAAGATGGCTGGCGCGCTGCAAGACGGAGATGGATCGCCTCAACAGCCTGGAAGGCACAGTAAACCCGCACCAGATGCTGTTCGGGATCAACCAGGGTGCGATCTACAGTGACATCCGCATTGAGCATGCAAAACGCATCCGGGAGATGGATCTGGACGGCTATGCAGTCGGCGGTCTTGCGGTCGGAGAGACGCATGAGCAGATGTATCATATTCTGGATGAGGTCGTTCCGTATCTGCCAAAGGAGAAGCCGGTTTATCTGATGGGCGTCGGTACACCGCTCAATATTCTGGAAGCCGTTGACCGGGGCGTTGATTTCTTTGACTGCGTTTATCCGTCGAGAAACGGACGCCATGGCCACGTTTACACGAAGGACGGCAAGCTGAATCTGTTTAATGCGAAATACGAACTGGACAATCATCCGATTGAGGAGGGCTGCCAGTGCCCGGCATGCCGGAATTACAGCAGAGCCTACATCCGTCACCTGCTCAAGGCAAAGGAGATGCTTGGCATGCGTCTTTGCGTGCTGCACAACCTCTATTTCTACAATCATCTGATGGAGGACATCCGCGGCGCGATCGAAGAAGGAAACTATCAGGCGTTTAAAAAAGAGCGGGTGGAGCGGTATACGCAGGGGCAGGCTTAAAATTTTACTTGCGCTATGCAGGCGGATTGTGTATTATAGTAGGGATATGTACAGTGTACAGAACCAAACAGGAGGAACAAAAGCATGATGAATCTTTTAACAGAGTCTTCTGGTGCTGCTGGCGGCGGAATTGCGCTGATGCTGATCTATATCGTGATCATCGGTGCAGCAATGTATTTCTTTGCGATCCGTCCGCAGAAGAAAGAGCAGAAGAGAATGTCAGCAATGCTTTCTGCCCTTGAAATCGGAGACACGGTTGTAACGACAAGCGGTTTTTACGGCGTGGTAATTGACATTACAGACGAAGACTGTATTGTAGAATTCGGAAGCAATAAAAACTGCCGCATCCCGATGAAAAAGAGCGCAATCGCTGAGGTAGAAAAACCGGGCGAGGCATAAAAAGCACAGAAAAATAAGCCGACCGCTGTTTTTTAAGACAGTGCGTCGGCTTTTTCTGGCTCTGAACGAATGCAGAAAAAATTTTAAAAGAGAAGATTTAACGAATTAAACAGTTGAAATCTGTCCGAAAATGCATTATGATAATGAGAAAGCTTTCGGCAGATATACGCTTTATGCGTCCGTCTGCCAAAAACGGCTGGCTGACTGAGAAAAACAGTCCGGACAGAGGGCAGGCTGCAACGGTGCAGTGATAACCGACAACCAGAGCATTGGTAAGGAATGGTTACAAGCAGAGTGGAAAAGCGGACATGGTTCGCCGAAGGAAAACATGCGGCAGGCTTCTGACAGCAGACGGGCAGAGGGACTGCCGCTTTGCATTAAGTAGAAAAGGGGCAGATGGGCAGTCAGCGGAAAGGATGACAGAACATGAATTACAAAATTGGAGTCATTCCGGGAGACGGAATCGGACCGGAAATTGTAAAAGAGGCACGGAAAGTGCTGGACCGGGCGGCCGAAAAATTCGGTTTTACGCTGGAATATACAGACCTTTTGATGGGTGGTGCATCGATCGATGTAAACGGAGTGCCGCTGACAGACCAGACGATTGAGACGGCAAAGAGCATGGATGCCGTTTTGATGGGATCGATCGGAGGAGACGCAAAGACCTCTCCGTGGTATCAGCTTCCGCCGGAAAAAAGACCGGAGGCAGGTCTTTTGAAGCTACGCAAGTCCTTAAACCTGTTTGCGAACCTTCGACCGGCTTATTTATATGAGGAGCTGAAGGCGGCATGCCCGCTGCGCGATGAGATCATCGGAGATGGATTTGATATGCTGATCATGCGGGAGCTGACCGGAGGTCTGTATTTCGGAGCAAGACAGACGGTCGAGAAGGACGGCGTGAAGGAAGCTACCGACACGCTTGTATACAGTGAGAACGAGATCCGCCGGATTGCGATTAAGGGATTCGATATCGCGAGAAAGCGCCGCAAAAAAGTCTGCAGCGTTGATAAGGCGAACGTTCTGGATTCCTCGAGACTGTGGAGAAGTGTCGTTGAGGAAGTCGCAAAGGATTACCCGGATGTGGAACTGTCCCATATGCTCGTTGACAACTGCGCGATGCAGCTGGTAAAGAACCCGGCACAGTTTGATGTAATTCTGACTGAGAACATGTTTGGCGATATCTTATCCGACGAGGCGAGCATGGTCACCGGATCGATCGGAATGCTCTCATCCGCTTCGTTAAATGAGACGAAGTTCGGTCTGTATGAGCCGAGCCACGGTTCTGCACCGGATATCGCAGGACAGAACATCGCAAATCCGATTGCAACCGTTCTCTCTGCTGCGATGCTGCTGCGCTATTCTCTGGATCAGGATGCTGCCGCAGATGCGATTGAGGCGGCGGTAAAGCAGGTATTAAAGGATGGCTACCGCACCGTGGATATCATGTCGGAGGGCTGCACGAAGGTCGGCACCGAAGAGATGGGAACACGGATCGCAGAGCGGGTTTGAATGCAAAAAAGGCTGCCTGAAACGGAAATTCCGGTTCTGGCAGCTGCAAAATAAATAGATAGAAGCTGACTGAAAGGTCAGTGACAGGATACAGTGAGGAGTGACATTATGAAAAGTGACGCAGTAAAAAAAGGAATTCAGCAGGCACCGCACCGGTCTTTGTTCAATGCGCTTGGACTGACCGAGGAGGAGATGAAGCGGCCGCTGATCGGTATCGTAAATTCCTACAATGAGATCGTCCCGGGTCATATGAATCTGGACAAAATCACAGAGGCTGTAAAAATGGGCGTGGCAATGGCAGGCGGCGTACCGCGTGTCTTCCCGGCAATCGCAGTGTGTGATGGTATTGCGATGGGACACGTAGGCATGAAATATTCTCTGGTTACCAGAGACCTGATCGCAGATTCCACCGAGTGTATGGCAACTGCACACCAGTTTGATGCGCTGGTCATGATCCCAAACTGCGATAAAAACGTTCCGGGTCTTCTGATGGCAGCAGCAAGACTGAACATCCCGACTATTTTTGTCAGCGGCGGCCCGATGCTTGCAGGTCATGTACATGGCAGAAAGCGCAGCCTTTCCAGCATGTTCGAGGCAGTCGGTGAGCATGCGGCAGGCAAGATGACCGATGAAGATGTCGTAGAATACGAAAATAAAGTGTGCCCGACCTGTGGTTCCTGCTCCGGTATGTACACAGCAAACAGCATGAACTGTCTGACCGAGGTGCTCGGCATGGGATTAAAGGGCAACGGCACGATTCCGGCTGTCTATTCTGAGCGTATCCGTCTTGCAAAGATGGCCGGAATGCAGATCATGGAGCTGCTGAAAAAAGATATCCGTCCGAGAGACATCATGACCGAGAAGGCATTTATGAATGCCTTGACCGTGGATATGGCGCTTGGCTGCTCCACGAACAGTATGCTTCACCTTCCGGCAATCGCGCATGAGGCAGGCGTGGAGCTGAACGTGGATATCGCAAACGAGATCAGCGCACGTACCCCGAATGTATGCCATCTGGCACCGGCAGGCCCGACCTACATGGAGGACCTGAACGAGGCAGGCGGTGTTTACGCTGTTATGAACGAGCTTTCTGAGAAAAACCTGCTGAATCTGGACTGCATGACAGTTACCGGAAAGACCGTAGGCGAAAATATCAAGGGCTGCAAAAACCTCAATCCGGAAGTTATCCGTCCGCTTGATAATCCGTACAGCACGACTGGCGGACTTGCAATCCTGAAGGGCAACCTGGCTCCGGATTCCGGTGTCGTAAAGCGTTCTGCAGTAGTACCGGAGATGATGGTACATGAGGGGCCGGCAAGAGTCTTTGACTGTGAGGAGGATGCAATCGCAGCAATCCTCGGCGGCAAGATCAATCCGGGTGATGTCGTTGTTATCCGTTATGAGGGACCGAAGGGTGGACCTGGTATGCGTGAGATGCTGAATCCGACCTCTGCAATCGCAGGTATGGGACTTGGCTCTTCCGTTGCACTGATTACAGACGGACGATTCAGCGGTGCATCCCGCGGCGCATCCATCGGACACGTTTCTCCGGAGGCGGCAGTCGGCGGCCCGATCGCACTGGTAGAAGAGGGCGACATTATCAAGATCGATATTCCGAACTGCAGTCTGCAGCTGGATGTCAGCGATGAGGTACTGGCAGAAAGAAGAAGCAAATGGCAGCCGAGAGAGCCGAAGATCACGACCGGCTATCTGGCACGCTACGCGTCCCTGGTAACTTCAGGAAACCGCGGAGCGATCCTTGAGGTACCGAAGAAAAATTCATAAAAAGAAATACGGAAAGGATGTACGCGATGAAACTGACAGGATCAGAGATTGTTATTGAATGTTTAAAAGAGCAGGGCGTAGATACGGTTTTCGGTTATCCGGGCGGAGCGATCCTGAATATATATGATGAGCTGTATAAACACAGCGATGAAATTCACCATGTCCTTACGTCGCATGAGCAGGGTGCTTCTCATGCGGCAGACGGCTATGCGCGGGCGACCGGAAAGGTAGGTGTCTGTATGGCAACTTCCGGCCCCGGTGCTACCAATCTGGTCACAGGTATTGCAACAGCCTACATGGACTCCGTTCCGATTGTTGCAATTACGGCGAACGTTTCTGTACCGCTTCTTGGACGCGACAGTTTTCAGGAGGTCGATATTACCGGCATCACAATGCCGATCACAAAGCATAATTTTATCGTAAAAGAAGTGGATAAACTGGCGGACACGATCCGTGACGCATTCCATATCGCACGTGAGGGAAGACCGGGACCGGTTCTTATCGATATTACGAAGGACGTAACAGCAGGCAGTGCAGAGTACACGCCGGTGAAACCGGAGCCAATCGAGCGCAGCGTGGAATATATCAAGGAGACAGATCTTCAGCAGGCGGTAGAGATGATTAATGCGTGCAGCCGTCCGTTCGTATTTGTCGGCGGCGGAGCAGTGATCTCAGATGCAGAGAACGAACTGAAAACGTTTGTCGATAAACTGCATGCTCCGGTTGCAGATTCCCTGATGGGAAAGGGTGCTTACAGCGGAGAGAACGAGCTGTACTGCGGTATGCTCGGTATGCACGGTACAAAAGCAGCGAATCTCGGTGTTACGAAGTGTGATCTTCTGATCACCGTCGGCTCCAGATTCAGCGACCGTGTTGTAGGACAGGCAAAGAGCTTTGCAAAGAATGCAAAAATTATTCAGATCGATGTGGATCCGGCAGAGATCAACAAAAATATTCTGGTTGACTGCAGCATTATCGGTGATGTGCGCGAGGTATTGAAAAGACTGAATGCACGGATCGAGGATCATCGCCACGATGAATGGGATGAGGAAATCAAAGAGCTGAAGCAGAAATATCCGCTGAAATACGATCACAGTGTTCTGACCGGACCGTATATTATGGAAGAGATCAACCGCCAGACAAAGGGCGACGCGATCATCGTGACGGAAGTCGGACAGCATCAGATGTGGGCGGCACAGTATTACAAGTACTTAAAGCCGCGCAGGCTGCTGACCTCCGGCGGACTTGGTACGATGGGATACGGACTCGGTGCCTCTCTTGGTGCAAAGATGGGCTGCCCGGATAAAACCGTTATTAATATCGCAGGAGACGGATGCTTCCGTATGAATATGAATGAGCTTGCCACGGCAGCACGTTACAATATTCCGGTGATCGAAGTAGTCATCAACAATCACGTGCTCGGAATGGTACGTCAGTGGCAGACACTGTTTTATGGGCAGCGATATTCCCAGACAATTTTGAATGATTCTGTTGATTTTGTAAAGCTGGCAGAAGCACTTGGCGTGGAAGCATGCCGAGTGACGAAGCCGGAGGAATTTGGGCCGGCACTGGCACATGCGGTTTCACTCGGAAAACCATATCTGATTGACTGTGTGATCGGCAGTGATGATAAAGTGTTCCCGATGGTTCCGGCAGGAAAACCAATCGAGACCGTATTTGATCAGGATGATCTGGATTGATCAAAATGGAAAGAATTGATCTGGGCTGATCAGAAAAATGGGAAGTGCCGCACCGGATGGGCGGCATTTCCATAAAATGAGGAGGATGAAGACGTGAGCAGAGTTTATAATTTTTCGGCCGGACCGGCGGTATTACCGGAAGAAGTGCTGAAAGAAGCACAGGAAGAGATGCTGGATTACAGAGGATGCGGACAGTCTGTGATGGAGATGAGTCACAGATCCAAGGTATTTGATGACTTAATCAATGAGACAGAAGCAGACCTTCGTGATCTGATGCAGATTCCGGATAATTACCGAATTCTGTATATGCAGGGCGGTGCAAGTCTGCAGTTTGCAATGATCCCGATGAATCTGATGAAGAACGGTGTTGCGGACTATATCATTACGGGACAGTGGGCAAAGAAAGCATGGCAGGAAGCACAGAAGTACGGCCAGGCAAATGCCATTGCGTCCAGTGCAGACAAAACGTTTACGTATATCCCGGATTGCAGTGATCTGCCGATCGATGAGAAAGCCGATTACGTTTATATCTGTGAGAATAATACGATTTACGGAACGAAGTACAAAAAGCTTCCGAACACGAAAGGAAAAATTCTCGTCTCAGATGTATCCTCCTGTTTCCTTTCTGAGCCGGTCAATGTATCGGATTACGGTATCATTTACGGCGGTGTTCAGAAAAATATCGGACCGGCGGGCATGGTCATCTCCATTATCCGCGAAGACCTGATCACAGATGATGTCATGCCGTTTACTCCGACCATGATGAAATTTAAGACGCATGCGGATGCAAATTCCATGTATAACACTCCGAACTGCTACTGCATTTACATGTGCGGCAAGGTATTTAAGTGGATCAAATCCATGGGCGGTCTTGCAGCCATGAAGGAGCGCAACGAGGCAAAGGCAAAAATCCTTTACGATTATCTCGACGAGAGTGCTCTGTTCCACGGAACCGTTGTAAAAGAGGATCGTTCCCTGATGAATGTTCCATTTGTGACGGGCGACAAAGAGATGGATGCAAAGTTCGTAAAAGAAGCAGAGCAGGCCGGCTTTGTCAACCTGAAGGGACATCGGACCGTCGGCGGAATGCGCGCAAGCATTTACAATGCAATGCCTGTTGAGGGCGTGGAAAAGCTTGTGGCGTTTATGAAGGAATTTGAAAAGGAGAATGCGTAATGTTTCAGTATACATGCCTCAATCCGATCGCCCAGACCGGTCTGGACGGATTTTCGGAAAATTATGAAAAAACAGAAGAATTAAACGGCGCAGATGCGATTCTGGTGCGCAGCGCCAAAATGCATGAGATGGAGCTGCCAAAGAGCGTGTGCGCAATTGCGCGGGCAGGGGCAGGCGTCAATAATATTCCGCTTGACAAGTATGCGAACCAGGGTATTGTGGTATTCAATACACCGGGGGCAAATGCAAACGGTGTAAAAGAGCTTGTATTTGCAGGAATGCTGCTGGCGGCAAGAGATATCATCGGAGGAGCAAACTGGACGAAGAGCCAGGCAGAAAATCCGGATGTGGCAGCTGCGGCAGAAAAAGAGAAAAAGAAATTTGCCGGAACAGAGCTTCTCGGAAAGAAGCTTGGTATCATCGGACTTGGTGCGATTGGCGTGAAGGTGGCAAATGCAGCAACCCATCTTGGTATGGATGTATATGGTTATGATCCGTATATTTCCGTCGATGCGGCCTGGAATCTTTCCAGAAATATCCATCATATCAATGATGTGGAGGATATTTACCGCCAGTGTGACTACATTACAATTCATGTGCCGCTTCTGGATTCCACGAAAAAGATGATAAACAGCGATGCAATTGCAAAGATGAAGGACGGCGTTGTGCTTCTGAATTTTGCGAGAGACCTTCTGGTGGACGAAGAGGCTGTGCTTGAAGCAATCGAGAGCGGAAAAGTACATCGCTACGTTTCTGATTTCCCGAACACGACAACCGTCGGAAAGCCGGGCGTAATTGTGACACCGCATCTTGGCGCGTCCACAGCAGAGTCTGAGGAGAACTGTGCAGTCATGGCAGTAAAAGAGCTTCGCAATTTCCTGGAAAACGGAAATATCAAAAATTCCGTTAATTATCCGAACTGTGATCTCGGTATCTGCGAGTCGGCATCCCGACTTGCGATCTGCCACAAGAATGTAAAGGGTATGATCAGCCGGTTTACCGATGTGCTGGCTGACACGAACATTCACAACATGAGCAATGCAAGCAAGGGTGACTTCGCCTATACCTTACTTGATCTTGATTCTGTGGTATCCCCGCAGGAGCTTGCACAGGTGGAAGCAATTGAAGGCGTATTGAAGGTACGGGTAGTAAAATAAAACGGAAATGCTGAAGAGAGAGGGCGGCTGCAGACAAAATGCAGCGGCTCTCTTTTTTGTGATTTTTGACTGAACCAGCCCTGCTTTTTTGTACATTCACGATAAAGACCACTGGATAAAGGGAAGAAAATTCTGGGATATTTTCCAATTATTCTTGAATTTGTCCGGATAAAATGGTAAACTATACAGTGTTAGATTTTTGACTATATTCACGAGTCTTGGAGGGTACCATATGGATGAGAAGTTATACGAGTTAATGGACTGGGCAGGCGTCGAGGCGATCGTTTATTCGGAAGAGGATCAGCCGCAGAATCTGCTTGGAGCACATGTGACGGAAGATGGCATCACGATTCAGGGATTTTTCCCCGGAGCCAGAGAAGTGGCTGTCAAGGTTAACGGCGGAAAAAAGGTATACCCGATGGACCTTGAGGATGAAGCAGGGTATTTTGCAGCACTGATTCCCGGAAAGCGGATACCGAATTATGTGTATTGCGTGACGTATGAGGACGGAAGTGAGGAAGAACTGCTCGATCCGTACATTTTTGCACCGCAGATCACAGAAAAAGAGACAAAGAAATTTAATGCAGGAATCTGCTATGACATTTACAAAAAGCTTGGCGCACACCCGATGACTGTAAATGGCGTATCAGGTGTGGAGTTTGCAGTATGGGCACCGAATGCGTTGCGTGTCAGCGTTGTCGGGGATTTCAATCTCTGGGACGGCAGAAGACTTCCGATGCGCAGACTGTGGGATTCCGGTATTTTTGAACTGTTTGTGCCGAATCTTCCGGATGGCGCGCTGTATAAATATGAGATTAAGGCAAAAGGCGGTCTGACCTATTTAAAGGCGGATCCGTATGCAAACGCAGCAGAGCTTCGCCCGAATACGGCGTCTGTTGTAACCGATCTGTCAAAGTTCGAGTGGTCGGATGAAAAATGGATGGAGCAGCGGAAAAAGAAAAATGAGGATGAGGAGCCGGTAGCCGTTTATGAGGTGCATCTTGGTTCCTGGAGAAAGCCGGATGACGGACGGGAGTTTTACAATTACCGGGAGATTGCACCGATGCTGGCAGACTACGTAAAAGAGATGGGCTATACGCACGTGGAGCTGATGCCGGTGATGGAGCATCCGTTTGATGCATCCTGGGGCTATCAGGTGACCGGATATTATGCGCCGACAGCACGCTACGGTACGCCGCAGGATTTTATGTATTTCATGAATTATATGCATGAGCAGGGAATCGGCGTGATCCTTGACTGGGTACCGGCACATTTCCCACGTGATACCTTTGGCCTGAGTGCATTTGACGGTACCTGTTTGTATGAGCATCTCGATCCGCGCAAGGGATCGCATCCGCACTGGGGGACACTGATTTACAATTATGGCCGTCCGGAGGTATCAAACTTCCTGATTGCCAACGCGCTGTTCTGGAAAAATGTATATCATGCAGACGGAATCCGTATGGATGCGGTGGCATCAATGCTCTACCTGGATTACGGAAAGAACGACGGCGAATGGGTTGCAAATATTTATGGTGGCAATGAGAATCTGGAGGCCGTAGAGTTCTTCAAACATCTGAATTCAATTTTCAAAAAAGATAAGGATGGCGCACTGCTGATCGCGGAGGAGTCGACCGCATGGCCGAAGGTCACAGCTCCGGTAGAGGAAGAAGGCCTTGGCTTTGACTACAAGTGGAACATGGGTTGGATGAATGATTTCCTCGGCTATATGCAGCTGGATTCGATTTTCCGTTCCTATCATCACGGGGAGCTGACGTTCAGCATGATCTATGCGTACAGCGAAAAGTTTATCCTGACGCTGTCCCACGATGAGGTGGTACACGGAAAGGGTTCCATGATCGGAAAGATGCCTGGTAAGCGGAAAATGAAATTTGCAAACCTGCGTGCGGCGTATGGATTTATGCTCTCACATCCTGGCAAAAAGCTTCTGTTCATGGGACAGGATTTTGCACAGTTTGCCGAATGGAGCGAGGCAAAGAGCCTGGAGTGGGATCTGCTGCAGTATGAGGAGCATCAGCAGCTGAACAATTATGTGAAAGCACTTCTGAAGCTGTACAAGGAGCAGCCGGCGCTGTATGCAAAGGATTTCGATCCGATCGGTTTTGAGTGGATCAACAATATTTCGGCAGATGAAAATATGCTTGTCTTTATGAGAAGAGGAGCGAAGGAGCAGGACGATCTGCTTGTCGTATGCAATTTCTCGCCGCTCGTTTATGAGAATCATAAGATTGGCGTTCCTTACAGCGGAAAATTCAAAGAGATCTTCAACAGCGACAGCACGGAGTTCGGCGGAGACGGTAATGTAAATCCGCGTGCGAAGAGTTCGAAGAAGAGTCCGTGCGATGACCGCGAGGATTCGATTCAGATCCTGGTGCCGCCGATGGGAATTTCAGTCTTTAAATGTACGCGGACAGAAGAGAAAGTAGCGACCGGTAAGAAGAAGAAAGAGACCGCATCTGCAGAGAAAAAGCGCCAGAAGAAAACGGAGCAGAAAAAGACGCCGGTGAAAAAGGCAGCTAAGGCAGCTCTAAAGGAAGCGGCGAAGGACGAGGCGGCAGTTACGGTTGCGAGCACTGAGACAAAAGTTGCGGTAAAGCCTGAACCGAAAGAGACAAAAGTGGCAGTAAAGCGCGAACCGAAGGAAACGAAAGTGGCAGTAAAACGGGAACCGAAGGAGACCAAGGTAGCGGTAAAGCGCGAGCCAAAAGAGACCAAGGTAGCGGTAAAGCGCGAGCCAAAAGAGACCAAGGTAGCGGTAAAGCGCGAGCCGAAGGAAACGAAGGTAGCAGTAAAGCGCAAGCCGAAGGAGACCAAGGTAGCGGTAAAGCGTGAGCCGAAAGAGACGAAAGTGGCAGTAAAGCGCGAGCCGAAGGAAAAGAAAGCGGCTGGGCTGGAATAAGAAAAGAAATGCCAGAACAGTGTGTGGGAATAGTGAAGCACAGTTGATCCAGTGAAAGAAGCAGGAGACTATGCGGAACACGAAAATAAACGGAAAATCTGTATTGAGATTCTGAAACAGAGACTTACAGGTAAAGGGCAGGATGACTCATGCAGAGAAGAATATTCCAGCAGGGCAGTTCTTTCCGGCAGGCAGAAAAGACAAGGCAGCAATCTGATATCCATATGACAGAGAAGCTTTGGATATTATAGTGTCTGCGAAAATAAAAACGTACGGAGAGACGGAGAATGGAAAAGAAAAAAAGCAATGCAGTACATACACACATACTGGAAGATGGCACGGTGGTGACACATACCCATGACACACATCATGAGCACAGTCACGAAACGTCGTGTGCTCATGAGCATAACACTGAAATGGAAGCACATGAGCATGCTCACAGCCACGACCATGGCCACACGCATACTCATACGCACGAGAATACGAAAGCGGTTTTAAACCGTCTTTCCAGAGCAATCGGACATCTGGAATCGATTCGCAGAATGGTGGAGGATGGCAGGGACTGCAGTGAAGTGCTGATTCAGCTCTCAGCGGTCAAGTCTGCGATCAACAATACCGGAAAGGTGATCCTTCAGGATCATATCCAGCATTGCCTGGTGGATGCGATCGAATCTGGAGATATGGAAACAATCGAAGAATTAAACAAAGCAATTGACCGGTTCATTAAGTGATGGCGGAGCGACAGCAGAGGGCATAACATCAGGACTGCGGACAGATGATCGGAAAAAGCGGTACGGAGGTGTCAGTTATGAATGGAAAAGAATTGGCTGGAGTTTTGTACAAAAGCAATTATACAGTATGCATTTCCGGGCGGGAGATGATCGTGGAGGACGGAATTGATTCCATGCGGAATCTGGAGACGGCCTACGAGATCGAGACGAAGTATGGTTATTCACCGGAAGAGGTTTTCAGCGCCCGTTTTTTTAACACACGTACGGAGCAGTTTTATGAGTTTTACCGGGAAGAGGTGCTGGCGCAGGACAAAGAGCCTGGACCCGCCTATCAGGCGCTTGCAAAGATGGAAGAGCTTGGCGTGCTTCAGTGCACGATCACAAGACAGCTGTTTGACTTCCCGCGCCGTGCGGGCTGTCATCACGTTTACAACCTGCACGGAAACATCTTTGAGCGCAATGCCTGCCCGAGATGCGGAAAGCTCTATTCCATGGAATATTTAAGGGACAGCGGAAAGGTTCCGCTTTGTGAAAAATGCCGTGTGCCGGTTCATCCGGGTGTGACACTGCTCGGCGAGATGGTGGACATCGGGCTGACGACGAAGGCAGCAGACGAGGTGTCAAAAGCAGATACCTTGCTTCTGGCCGGTACCAATCTGTGGACGGAGACGGTACAGCAGTTCCTGAAATATTTCCATGGAACGAATGTCATACTGATCCATTCCGGGAATCATTTTGCCGATAAGGATGCCGATATTTTCCTGAGCGGAAAGTGCTCGGAGATTCTGCCTGAGACGGCAAAGGAGCTGGAGCGGCTGAAAGGTCTGGAGGCAGAGAAAGAAAAAGCTGCTGCCTCTGCAGAAAAAATGGAAAAAGAAGCTGGTGAGGAAGAATGCAGTAGGGCTGAGGCAAAGAGGGATTGAAACAAATGGAGCAACTCTTCGCATTTATCTGAGTTAAGCCAGTCGGTTCACTTAATTGATGATATCCACTTTGATGCATGGTATAAGACTCATACATATTTGATTTGAATAATATGTGACATTTAGATGGCGCCGACTGTATTCACAAATGACAGAAAGAACTTCCGGAATCGAAACCGGAAGTTTTTTTGTGCAGAATGGTGTAATTTCGCGTCAAAAAGGTACAGAATTGACTGGATTTGGGTATTCCCAAAAGGCGGGACTTGATATATAATTAGATATTGCGAAAATCTATTTTTACATGCAAATAGCTGGGATGTACCTTTCGTACATTCTCTTTTTGTGATAAAGAGCGAACATCTATAAGAGAAAAAAATAAGATACAGGAGATATGCCATGGCAAAATCAAAAGGCAAGCGGAAGAGACGGAATGATTCTCTTGTACTGCAGCTGATGATTCTGGTAGCGATCGTGCTTGTCGTGTTTGAGGGAAAATTCGTAGTTACGATGGTCACGCACCGCGCGTCCACCAGCGGAACGCAGTCCGCCGGTTCGAAAGAGGAAGGAACCACAGCAGACGGCACAGAGACGGAGATACAGCAGGATAAAGATCTGGCATCAGTGTCAGCAGCAGATGGAAACAGCGATTTTTCTGTTCTGGCAGGACTTCCGTCAGGAAAGGGAACAGTGACAAAGCAGCAGGAGACAGAGGCCACTTACCCGACGGTATCCAATCCGGACAGCGCAGCGATTGTGAAAGAGGCAGCCACTCCGGTTGATGACTTCTATTTTTCAGATGCAGTCTTCATCGGAGATTCGCGGATGCAGGGCTTTCAGAATGCATCGGGGATCACACAGGGTACATTCTTTACCAGTGTTGGCATGTCGCTTGCAACCATGCAGAGTGAAGCGGTGATTCCGACCTCAGAGGGAAATGTGACGGTTGCGGCAGCGCTCTCTGGCGGAAACTATGGCAAGGTTTATATCATGCTCGGTACGAATGATCTGGGTGAGTATGACTGGGATTCTTTTAAAGAAGGATTTATCTCCTGTACGAAGCGTTTTCAGGAGATTCAGCCAAATGCGATTTTCTATATCTGCAGCGTCATCTATGTGGAGGAGTCCAAGATTACAAGCGGAAGCAGTTATGTCACAAATGCAAATGTGGATAAGATCAATTCGATTTTGCTGGGTATCTGTGAAAGTGAAGGATACCATTATCTGGATTTGAATGAGATCCTGTCGAATGGTTACGGATCCCTGATCGAGGGTGCGTCCAGTGATGGCGTTCACGTGTATGAAAAATACTGCCGGCAGATGCTTACGTATATGAAGTCCCATTATGTTACGGCAGATGATGGTTCTGCAGATTCTGGAGAAGAGAGTGAAACGGCAGAATCAGAGACAGAGACGGTCGCTGAAAAGAACAAATAGCGGTGAGGTATCCGGACAAAGAGAATTACAGTAGTATTTATGGGATAAAATCCGATAGAAATTGAACGCAGATCGTAAAGCAACTGTGCTTACGAGCAAGTAGTGAAGCGAATTTCGAATGACTGCTTTACAATTAGGAAGACAGAAAATCTGAAAGGAGATAAACATATGAAAAAATTAACAGCAGTGATCTGCACTGCAATGATGGCAATCAGCCTGACCGCGTGCGGAGGAAATACAAAAGAAGTATCCGTGGATCCGGATAAGCTTGCCGAGGAGCTTCTTACGACAGTGACCTCAGATGATCTGTCAAAAAGTACGATGGATCTGTCGACGATTTACTTCTATGATGCGAACAATGTAAACAGTGCAGTGGCTTACGCGAGCTCCGGTACAACCTCCTGTGAGGTGGCAGTAGTAGAGAGCAAGGATGCATCTGAGACAGCTGACGTGGAAAAGAACTTCAAGACCAGAGTCGAGAATCAGAAAAATCTGTACGCTTCCTACAACGCAGAAGAGGCAGGCAGACTTGATGACGCAATCATTAAGAGCGCCGGAAAATACACAGTTCTCTGTGTCTGTGACGATACCGATAAGGCAAACGAAATTCTGAAGGAGAATGGTTTCTAAAGAAGTGGTGAATTGAAAAGGTGAATTTCACTTTACAAAGATAAATTCTACTTTGTGGAACTAAATTCTACATGAAATAAAAAAATATTGAACCTGTATATGAAATTTCCCAAAATCAGAGTTAAAATAAAGGTAAAGGCTGTGGTTTTGGGGATTTTTTTGCATGCTGCTCGGAAGCCGAGTATCCGCCGGCGTTCGGGAATACTGGATTATAAATCCGATGAAAGAAATCGTCAACGTGTATGATTTTGAAAAAAATACTCAGACCGGCCTCTATTCTTTTGACGATAGGATTCCGGTATCGATCTACCCCGGGTTCGCCATTCGAATATCAGATTTATTGGAATAACGCAAAAACGTCCGGTGCTGGTAGCACCGGACAGTCATGCACATTTTATACAAATCAAAAAGCCCGTAAGCACGGGCTCTTCAGACCAGCTGGAAATGGGACTTGAACCCACGACCTACGCATTACGAATGCGTCGCTCTACCGACTGAGCTAATCCAGCAGATCGGCTTGTTCAGCCGACTCAAATATTATATCTGATTTTAAACGAAAAAGCAAGTCCTTTTTTCCGATTTTTAAATTTTTTTAGAAGCTCACGTAGCGGCTTGCGAACGTCCGCTTTGATGAAGCGTTCACCCAAGCGCCGTATCCAGCACCATCATCATACTGAATCCAACCGCAAAAAAGATTGTGCCGATATTAGAGTGGTTTCCCTCGGACATTTCGGGGATCAGTTCCTCGACGACGACATAGAGCATGGCACCGGCGGCGAAGCTGAGCAGATAGGGGAGGACGGGGACGAGGTAGCGTGCGGCGAGAATGGTGAGCACGGCGCCGATCGGTTCGACGATGCCGGAGAGGACACCGCCGGCAAAAGCCCGGCCTTTTTTCATGCCCTCTGCGCGCAGGGGCATCGAGATGATTGCGCCTTCCGGGAAGTTCTGAATGGCAATGCCAAGAGAGAGCGCAAGTGCGCCGGCAGAAGTGATCTGCGTGCTCCCGGAGAGAAATCCGGCGTAGACGACACCGACCGCCATGCCTTCCGGAATGTTGTGCAGCGTTACGGCAAGCACCATCATCGTAGTGCGCTGCAGCTGGCTTTTCGGTCCCTCGGCGGCATCACTGCCGAGATGAAGGTGCGGGATGATGTGATCGAGCAGCAAAAGAAAGAGAATTCCGATCCAGAAGCCGATCACGGCTGGAAGAAAGGAAAGCTTTCCCATCCAGGAGACCTGCTGCATTGCAGGGAGCAGAAGGCTCCAGATGGAGGCGGCGACCATGACGCCGGCCGCAAAGCCGGTGAGCGCCCGCGAGATGGTTTCGTTCAGATTTTTTTTCAGGAAAAACACGCAGGCAGCGCCGAGTGTTGTCCCGAGAAAGGGAATGAGGATTCCGTAAAATGTTTGCATGATAAACTCCTTCCATGGATCATGTTCAAAATAGTTAGATGAAACTAACTAAAAAATATTATACGCAGATGTTTTTGAAATGTCAATAATGATACAGAATTCGTATATAGATAAAGACTTTATCCGGAAAAGCGTCACAGATAGAAAATTTCATGGAAATAAAACCGCCATACAGACAAAAAATTAATTTGCTTCTCTCTGCGTTTTATTATATACTAAACCGTGTTTACTTCTGAAACAGGCAACTGTTCAGAGTCAGACGAAATTTTATAAAACGGACAAAAATTCTTACATCTTTAAGCCGTTTTTTATCATCAAAGAACAAAAAGGAGAACGATCAATGATTTTCAGCAGTCTGTTATTTTTGTTCCGGTTTCTTCCGGCGGTGCTGGTGCTGTATTATCTCGCACCGCGTCCGCTGCGCAATCTGGTGCTGCTTCTGTGCAGCCTGGTGTTTTATGCGTGGGGAGAGCCGGTCTATATTATTCTGATGATTGTGTCGATTCTGGTGTCGTATACGGGCGGCATTCTGGTCGACCGGTTTAAGACGCAGGGAAGGCAGAAGGCGGCTAAGGCAGCACTGATTGGTTCCTCTGTAATCAGCCTGTCGCTGCTTGGATTTTTCAAATATGCAGATTTTGTGATCGGGACGGTCAACAGCCTGACCGGGGCCGACATCAATCTGCTGAAGATTGCGCTGCCGATCGGCATTTCCTTTTATACGTTTCAGACAATGTCGTACACGATCGATGTGTACCGCGGCGAGGCGCATGTTCAGAAAAATCTGATCTCGTTTGGTGCGTATGTGACGATGTTTCCGCAGCTGATCGCGGGACCGATCGTACAGTACAAGACGATTGACCGTCAGCTTCGTACAAGAAAAGAAACGGCAGGACAGTTTGCGTACGGTATTCACCGGTTTATGATCGGACTTGGGAAAAAAGTGCTTCTGGCAAACAATGCCGGTTCGCTCTGGGATACAATCAGCAGCATGCCGCATACACAGATCCCGGTGGCAATGTCCTGGATGGGGCTGGCCGCGTATACCTTTCAGCTGTATTTTGATTTCTCAGCCTATTCGGATATGGCGATCGGGCTGGGGCATATGTTTGGATTCCGATTCCTGGAAAATTTTAATTATCCGTATGTGTCAAAGAGCATCACGGAATTCTGGAGAAGATGGCATATTTCACTCAGCACCTGGTTTCGGGATTATGTGTACATTCCGCTTGGCGGCAATCGCGTTGCGGCGTGGAAGCACATCCGAAATATTCTGGTTGTCTGGATGCTGACCGGTATCTGGCACGGAGCAAGCTGGAATTTTGTGCTCTGGGGGCTGTATTACGGCGTGCTGCTTCTGATCGAAAAATTTGTGCTTGGAAAATATCTGAAAAAGCTTCCGGGGGTGTTTCAGCACATCTACTGTATGTTTTTTGTAATGCTGGGCTGGCAACTGTTTGTATTTGACGATATGAGTGCCGGAATTTCATTTGCGAAAGCGTTGTTCGGCATGTATGGCAGTGGTCTTGCCAACCGGGAGACGCTGTATCTTCTATATAATAATGCAGTATTGCTGATCCTGCTGATTCTTGGAAGCACACAGCTTCCGGCGCGGGCAGGAAACTGGATCTGTGCAAAGCTGAAAGGAAACGAAATACTGCTGACAATCGTAAAAAATATCTTTTACGTTGTAATCTTTCTGCTGTCGGTTGCGTGGCTGGTGGATGCGTCTTACAATCCGTTTCTCTATTTCCGGTTCTAAGCGCAGGAAGAACCTGACAAGTCACCTGATTCTATTGCGAATGTCCGCTCTGAATAAGGCCAGACAGGTGCTATGCGAGGTTATGGTGCAGGGAAGTGTTTGCAAAATTGTGGATTTTCGCTTTGATGCATATGATTTCGAGTTGTGTGGGTGAGTATAAGAAAACAATGGTTACAAAAAAGGAGAAATACTATGAGCAGACGACAGTCGTGGAACACGATTCTGGTGTTCTGCATTCTGATTTTTGGCATGACGGTCGCGACGATACTGAAGCCGTCTACAGAATTTTCTGAGACGGAAAACCGTTCGCTGGCACAAAAGCCATCCCTCAGTGTAAAGCCACTTTTAAATGGAGAATTTGAATCTGATTATGAGTCGTATCTGACGGATCAGTTTGTGCTGCGTGATCAGTGGATTGCACTGAAGACGAAGGCAGAGCGGGCGACGTTTAAGACGGAAAGCAAGGATATTTATTTTGCAGATGACGATTATCTGATTGAAAAACATACTGGGTCATTTACTTCAGATATGGCACAGCAGAATATCCGCATTCTGCAGCAGTTTGTGGAAACGTATGAACCGCAGTTTGGTGCGGAACACATGTCAGTGATGATTGTACCGAACGCGGTCGATATTCTGCGTGACAAGCTGCCGGCGTTTGCGGCTCCGTATGATGAGGAGACGTATTTAAATCAGGCGGCGGAGGTGATGCCGTCCGGTGTGTGGTTTGACGCTTCTTCTGTGCTGCGCAGCCATCTGGATGAGGAGCTTTATTATCATACGGATCATCACTGGAAGACCGGGGCAGCATTTACGGTATATCAGGAATGGGCGGCGACCAAGGATCTTACGGTACCGTCCGAAGAGGATTATCAGATTGAAACGGCGACGGACAGCTTTGAGGGGACGATTCAGTCAAAGCTTGGCATTCACACCGTAAAAGATTCGATCGAACTGTATCAGCCGATCGACGATCTCTTTTACACGGTACAGATGGACGGCAGTGACGAGGTATCCTACAGCATTTATGACCGGACAGCTCTGGATACGAAAAATAAATACGGCGTTTATTTTGGCGGAAACCATGCACTTGTGAAGCTTCGCACGCGCAATACGAACGGGCGGAAGATGCTGGTAATCAAGGATTCTTATGCGCACTGCTTTGCACCGTTTCTGCTGCCGGATTTTGCAGAGGTTGATCTGCTGGACATTCGGTATTATAATCAGAAGGTGAGCGATCTCATCGCACAGGGCGGATACACAGATTTTCTGTTCCTGTATAATGCGGCGGGATTTGCGGAAGATACGAGTATTGCTAGGATAATAGGATAAGGAGGACCCCATACATGAAAATTCAAAAAGCAGGTTATGAAATCCTGACCCCGATCTCAGAGGGCGGAGTGAAGGAGCTTCAGCACATCGAGCGAATTGGAAGAGTATGCTATAAATCAGAGGACAAGATTACAGAGGATGGCGAGAGCGCGAAAAAATTCGTAAAAATGCTGATCAATGCGCATCATGAGGCGATGATCGAGCACAGCACACTCTCGGTAATGTTTACGGTTGACCGCGGTGTGTCACATGAGATGGTGCGCCATCGGATCGCAAGCTTTGCGCAGGAGAGCACAAGATACGTCAATTATTCAAAAGATAAATTTGGAAATGAGATCAATGTGATCGACCTGAAGCCGGGAATCGAGCTTGACCGGAAAATGGCGGGAATGTCGGCGGAAGTGATTGATGAGGTGTTAAAAGAGTGGGAGCAGGCGATGCTCGATGCGGAAAAGCATTATATGCGGATGATCGAGCTTGGCGCTACGGCGCAGATCGCACGTTCCGTTCTGCCGAATTCCACCAAGACGAACATCATGATCACGGCAAACTACCGGGAGTGGAGAAATTATTTCCGCCTTCGCACAGCGAGCGATGCGCATCCGCAGATCCGGGAGGTATCCGTACCGCTTCTGAAAGAGCTGAAGGAGCGGATACCGGTTATTTTTGATGATGTCACAGTGGAGTGATCGAGGGATAACGATGAATATTATAGTAGCAGCAGACAAAAACTGGGGAATCGGTTATCAGAACAAGCTGTTGGTCAGCATTCCGTCTGACATGAAATTTTTCCGGGAGACGACAACCGGAAAGGTGGTCGTGATGGGAAGAAAAACGCTGGAAAGCTTTCCAAACGGACTTCCGCTTGCAATGCGCACAAACATTGTTTTGACAAGAAAGCCGGATTATCAGGTCAAAGGCGCACTGATTTTTCGTTCGGTGGAAGACGTGCTGGAGGAATTGAAAAAATATGATTCTGAGGATATCTACGTGATCGGCGGAGAAGAGATCTACCGGGAATTTCTTCCGTACTGCGATGTAGCCCATGTGACGAAGATCGATCATGAATACCTTGCAGATGCATTTTTCCCGAATCTCGACCAGGAGAAGGACTGGGTGATTACGGCGGACAGCGAGGAACAGACGTATTTTGATTTGGAGTATACGTTTCTGCGATATGAGCGCAGGGCGAAGAACTGAGCGCATTAAAGGGTGTTTGAAAAATCATTACCGCAATCTAAGTGGCTCATAAGGGATCCTTCCACAAATTGTGACACATATTTTGCAGAAAGCATTTTTCAAACACGCTCCAGGCAAAACGAATGCGGTGAATTAACCGAATCAGGCAAACAAAGCAATGCTCCTGATATACGAATGGAAAACAGTAAAAAGAAAGGCATGCCTTCCCATCTACCGGAGCACATGCCTTTTTTTATTTTCTGCTATTGTTCCGAGTCAGCATCCAAAATGCTGTACCGTTCTGTTACTGTTTCTTCCGGCTGCTGCGATACTTCTCCTCACAGTATTTGCAGCGGTAGGTTTCTGTCTTCTCATCTGCAAGCAGGAAGACCTGATCCAGACCCTGCTCGATCGAGGTGATGCAGCGCGGATTCTTGCAGGAGATAATGTTGACGAGCTTTTTCGGAAGCGTCAGTTCCTTTTTGTCGACAATCACGCCGTCCTTGATGATGTTGACGGTGATGTGGTGATCGATAAAACCGAGTACATCCAGGTCGAGCTCATCGATCGGGCACTCTACCTTGATGATATCCTTTTTGCCCATCTTGTTGCTGTGTGCATTTTTGATGATTGCAACGCAGCAGTCCATTTTATCCAGCTTCAGGTATTTGTAGATCGACATGCTTTTTCCTGCCTCGATGTGGTCGAGTACAACACCTTCATTTAACCGTCCGACATTTAACATACCTCTACCTCCAGTAATGTGAGAATCAGTGCCATTCTGACGTAAACGCCATACTGTGCCTGCTTGAAATAGATCGCTCTCGGATCATCGTCTACCTCCGGCTCAATCTCGTTGACACGCGGAAGCGGATGGAGAATCTGCATATCCGGTTTTGCAAGTGCAAGCTTTGCCTTGTCCAGAATGTAGAAATCCTTCATGCGGACGTAATCCTCCTCGTTGAAGAAACGCTCTTTCTGAACACGGGTCATGTAGAGCAGATCAAGCTGCGGAAGTGCATCCTCAAGACGAACAACCTCCTCAAACTGCTGATTGTTGCGCACAAGCACATCATCACGGATGTAGTCCGGAAGACGAAGCTCGTCCGGGGAGATCAGGACAAATTTGATGTTCGGATAACGGATCAGCGCTTTGATCAGAGAGTGAACGGTACGGCCGAATTTCAGGTCGCCGCACAGGCCGATCGTGAAATTGTCGAGGCGTCCTTTTTCGGAGCGGATTGTCATCAGATCCGTCAGCGTCTGGGTCGGATGCTGATGTCCGCCGTCGCCGGCATTGATGACCGGAATCGAAGAGTGCATGGAAGCTACGAGCGGAGCGCCCTCCTTCGGATGACGCATTGCGCAGATATCTGCGTAGCAGGAGATGATTCGGATTGTATCGGCAACGCTCTCACCCTTTGAAGCGGAGCTGGAATCGGCCGAAGAAAAACCAAGTACACGGCCACCCAGATTCAACATTGCTGCTTCGAAACTGAGTCGCGTTCGTGTACTTGGTTCATAAAATAACGTCGCTAATTTTTTACCTTCACAGGCGTGTGCATATTTTTCAGGATTGGCTTTGATGTCAGCTGCGAGATCGAGAAGTCGATCTACTTCTTCCACGGAAAAATCCAGTGGGCTCATTAGATGTCTCATAGTATCCTCCTTCTATGTGGTGAAGCAAATGATAATGCAAATTGCACTTTCCCTATAGTATACTATCAGCTTCAAAAATTCAAGAGAAAAATTATGAAAAAAATTATCGGAAGATTCATTGAAGCAAGACGGTATTTTCGGTATAATAAAGAAATGAAACCGATAAATGCGGAACGATTAGACGGATCAGATCCGGGAACGAATCTGACTGTCAGGAAGAGAAAAGGCTCCGCATCCAGAAAGAACAAGGAGAAAAACAATGACATATATCGAGAAAAAGAGATGGCCGTTTCTCGGCCTGCCGCTTACCTTTACGAAGTACACGATCACGGACGAGGTAATCACCATAAATTCCGGTTTTTTGAGAAGAGAGGAGAATGACTGCTACCTGTATAAAGTGGTGGATGTCCGGCTGGAAAGGACACTGGCGGAGCGAATGTTTGGGCTTGGAACAGTGCACTGCTTCAGCGGTGATGTGACCGACCCGGATCTGAAGATCCAGCACATCCGAAATGCAAAGCAGATCAAGGATTTTATTTTAAGGCAGTCCGAGGAGGAGCGCATGAAACGCAAGACGCTCCACACCCAGAGCCTGGACGGCGGCCCCATGCTTGGCGAGATGGGAAGACAGGACAGCTGTCGCTGAAACCGAAACTTCAATGAAAAAGTGTTCCGGAAAATCAGCAGGAAAATATGTCTGATCGCTCCAATGTTTCGAAAACAGCATGATGAAATGGATATTCGCAATTCGCTTTGCTGCTTGCCTGGATTCGGTTAAAATCTCGTTGACAGCCATCCGAAGGCTTGATAGAATAGGCAGGATGGACTGAAAATGACTGAAGATAGATAAAACGGGAGCAAGCGCACCGTTTAGGAGGAAATAACGTTGGGCGATATCAGAAAAGAAATAGAAAAGCGACGCACGTTTGCGATTATATCACATCCGGACGCAGGAAAGACGACTCTGACTGAGAAATTCCTGCTTTACGGAGGAGCAATCAATCTGGCCGGATCCGTAAAGGGAAAAGCGACCGCACGTCATGCGGTGTCCGACTGGATGGAGATCGAGAAGGAGAGAGGTATTTCCGTTACCTCCTCGGTGCTGCAGTTTAATTATGACGGATTTTGCATCAATATTCTGGATACACCGGGACATCAGGACTTCTCGGAGGATACGTACCGTACGCTGATGGCAGCAGATTCCGCGGTCATGGTAATCGATGCTTCCAAGGGAGTCGAGGCACAGACGAGAAAGCTTTTCAAGGTCTGCGTGATGCGCCACATCCCGATCTTTACCTTTATTAATAAGCTGGACCGCGATGCAAACGATACGTTTGAGCTGCTCGATGACATTGAAAAAGAGCTTGGAATTGCGACCTGCCCGGTCAACTGGCCGATTGGCTCCGGAAAAAATTTCCGCGGTGTCTACGACCGCAACACCGGAAAGGTGACGACGTACACTGACACGCAGAAGGGAACAAAGATGGGACATGCCACGGAGGTGGATGTGCACGATCCGGAGCTGGAAGAATTTATCGGGACAGAAAATAAAGAAAAGCTGCTCGAGGAGATTGAACTGCTCGACGGCGCGTCAGCAGAGTTTGATCAGGAGATGGTCAGCAAAGGAGAACTTTCACCGGTATTTTTCGGTTCTGCACTGACAAACTTCGGTGTGGAGATTTTCCTGAAGTACTTCCTGGAGATGACGTCCTCGCCGCTTCCGCGAAAGGCAGACTGCGGTGTGATCGATCCGATGAGCGAAGACTTTTCCGCATTTGTATTTAAGATTCAGGCAAATATGAATAAGGCACACAGAGACCGGATTGCGTTTATGCGTATCTGCTCGGGTAAGTTTGATGCAGGCATGGAGGTTTACCACGTGCAGGGAGACCGCAAGCAGCGCCTTTCCCAGCCGCAGCAGATGATGGCCTCGGAACGCCAGGTGATTTCGGAGGCATATGCAGGCGATATCATCGGAGTGTTTGATCCGGGCATTTTCTCGATCGGAGATACGATCTGCATGCCGGGCAAAAAATTCCGCTATGAGGGCATTCCGACCTTCGCACCGGAGCATTTTGCACGTGTCAGACAGCTCGATACGATGAAGCGCAAGCAGTTTATCAAGGGAATCAGCGAGATTGCGCAGGAAGGTGCAATCCAGATTTTCCAGGAGTACAACACCGGTATGGAGGAGATCATCGTCGGTGTTGTCGGCGTCCTGCAGTTTGACGTGCTCAAATACCGCCTGGAAAATGAATATAAGGTAGATATCCGGCTGGAAGAGCTTCCATATGAGTACATCCGCTGGATTGAGAATGAGGACATTGACCTGAACCGTCTTGTCGGCACGTCTGACATGAAGAAGATCAAGGATCTGAAGGGCCGTCCGCTGCTGCTGTTCATCAACAGCTGGTCCGTCGGCATGGTGCTTGACCGCAACGAGGGTCTCGTACTTTCTGAATTTGGAAAGAACTAATAACGAATATTTATTTGCAAATATACATTTCTCTGGTATAATGGTGAGTAATCATAAACCAGACAGTGGTGAATAACGGAGGTGTTCAATTTAATGGAAAACACAGAACTTCATACACATAAAATAGAAACAGAGGAAAAATTCGGTGAGGTGCGGATCGCAGATGAGGTGGTTGCGATCATCGCAGGTCTGGCAGCGTCCGAGGTAGAGGGCGTGGCATCCATGGCCGGAAATGTGACGAGAGATCTGATCGAAAAGCTCGGCATGAAGAGCCTTTCCAAGGGTGTCAAGATCACGATGGACGAGGATACGGTGCGCGTGGCACTTGCAATCAATATCCGCTACGGCTACAACGTGCCGTCCACCTGCACGAAGATTCAGGACAAGGTCAAGACCGCAATCGAGACGATGACGGGACTGGAAGTTGCCGAAGTAAATATTAAAATTGTAAACGTATTGATGGACAACCAGAATTAAGGCGGAGGGGCTGCTGCAGAACATGAAATACGGTCAGACCGGTTTATGCTTTGTGGCAGTCCTTTTTTCGAAACAGAGGAGAAACTATGACAAGAAGAGAGATCAGAGAGAACATTTTTAAGCTTGTGTTCTGTGGGGAATTTCATACAAGCGACGAGCTGCAGGGTCAGGTAGACGCGTATTTTGAGGAGCTTCCGGAGGCGACGGAAGAAGAGCGTGCGTATATGACGCAGAAATTTAACGGTATCAGGGATCGTATCACGGAGATAGACGCAAAGATCAACGAGGTGGCAAAGGGCTGGAAGACAGGCCGTATGGGAAAGGCAGAGCTTGCGATTCTCCGTCTTGCCGTCTATGAGATGCTCTATGACGAGGATGTGCCGGTAAAGGTTGCAATCAATGAGGCGGTCGAGTTGGCAAAGACGTTCGGCGGAGATGATTCGGCGGCGTTTGTCAACGGAATTCTGGCAAAGCTTGTCAAAGCAAACGAACAGTAATTAGATGATATGCAGAAGGTATATTCAGTCAGTCAGATCAATACCTACATCCGAACGATGTTTACACAGGATTTTGTGCTGAACCGTCTCAGTGTGCGCGGGGAGGTATCCAACCTCAAATATCATACCTCCGGGCATATTTATTTTTCCCTGAAGGACGCGGGCGGTACAATCGCCTGTGTGATGTTCGCCGGGATGCGCGCCGGGCTTACATTCCGGCTGGCAAATGGACAGCAGATCGTCGTGGATGGCAATGTAAATGTCTACGAGCGGGATGGAAAATATCAGCTGTACGCCTCACGGATCCGGCTGGACGGTGCAGGTGAGCTGTACGAGCGCTTTCTTGCGCTGAAGGCAGAGCTGGAAGAGATGGGAATGTTTGCACCGGAGTACAAAAAGGAGATTCCGGTCTTTGTGCGCAGACTTGGCGTTGTGACGGCGCCGACCGGTGCGGCTGTGCGCGATATCATCAACATTGCGACGCGCAGAAATCCGGGAATCCAGATCATTCTTTATCCGGCACAGGTGCAGGGCGAAGGTGCGGCGGCGAGCGTAGCCAGCGGCCTGGAAGCACTGGATCAGATGGACTGTGATGTAATTATTGTCGGGCGCGGCGGAGGTTCGATCGAGGATCTCTGGGCGTTCAATGAAGAAGAGGTTGCGCGGGCGATATTCGCGTGTCAGACACCGGTCATCTCGGCAGTCGGACATGAGACGGATACGACAATCGCGGATTACGTGGCGGATCTGCGTGCGCCGACCCCTTCTGCGGCGGCAGAGCTTGCGGTACTGGATGTGCGGCAGATTCTGCAGCAGCTGGATGCGGCGGAAGAAGAGCTGACGCGCCGGATGCGAAGGATTATTTACACAAAAAGGCAGGCACTTTCGCAGGTTCGTCTGCAGCAGCAGATGGAGCAGGTACTGAAGGCAAAACGAAACCGCCTGCAGCAGTATCAGATCCATCTGCGGTATCTGGAGCCGATGCAGCGTGTGCGGGAGCAGCGGCAGCAGCTTGCGGATGCACAGGAACATCTGCAGCGGAGCATGGAACAGAGGGCGCAGCAGTACCGGAATCGGCTTCGGCTGTACGCAGAGCAGATGCGGCGGTGTTCCCCACTTGAGAAGCTGGCGCAGGGCTACGGGCTGATTACAAATGAGAGCGGTGAGCGCGTACACAGCGTATCGCAGGTGAAGGAAGGCGAGCTGCTGGATCTGTACGTATCGGACGGAAAGATTACGGTACAGGTACAGAAAATAGAACAAACAGACAGGGAGTGATACTTTGGCGGGCAGAAAAAAGACAGAAGCGCAGGAAAAAGAACCGACACTGGAGGAATGCATGCAGGAGCTGGATACAATCCTGAAAGCGCTGGACGGCGAGGAGCTCTCGCTGGAGGATTCTTTTGCGATGTACCAGAAGGGCATGACACTTCTGAAAAGCTGTAACGAAAAGATAGATACGGTAGAAAAGAAGATTCTGATCATGAATGGGGATGGCGGTCTTGATGAATTTTAGCGATGAAATGAAAAAACGGGTCACAGAGATAAAGAGCATTATCGAACGAAATCTTCCGGAGGAGGAAGGCTTTCAGAGGACACTTTTAGAGGCAGTCAATTACAGCATGCTGGTAGGCGGCAAAAAGCTGCGTCCGCTTCTGATGCAGCAGACCTATGTGATGTTCGGCGGAAAATCAAAGGCGATCGAACCGTTTATGACGGCGATCGAGATGATCCACACACATTCCCTGATCCATGACGATCTTCCGGCGATGGATAACGACGAGTACCGCAGAGGGAAAAAGACAACGCACGTCGTATACGGAGAGGCGATGGCGATTCTTGCAGGCGATGCGCTTTTGAATCTTGCCTATGAGACGGCGTCGAAGGCATTTGAACTGGATCCGGCGAATCCGGCGGTTGGCAGGGCATTCGGAATTCTGGCAGCGAAGACCGGAATTTATGGAATGATTGGCGGACAGTCGGTGGATGTGGAGTATGAGGGAAAGCCGCTGACGGAAGAACAGCTCTGCTTTATCTACCGTCTGAAGACGAGCGCGTTGATTGAAGCATCCATGATGATCGGCGCAGTGCTTGCAGGCGCAGGCGATGAGGACGTGGAAAAGATCGAGCAGATCGCGCGCAAAGTCGGGATGGCATTCCAGATCCAGGACGATATTCTGGATGTGATCGGGGATGCGGACACGCTTGGCAAAGCGACAAAGAGCGATGAGAAAAATAATAAAACAACGTACGTTTCGGTGAAGGGCCTGGAGCAGGCACAGAAAGACGTAGCGGAGTATTCGAAAGAGGCAGTAACGCTTCTGGAAGAGCTTCCGTACGAGAATGAGTTTTTGAAGGAACTGATTCTCAACCTGATCCACCGCAACGCATGAGGAAAGGTGGCGTTTACACTGTTAGAGCAGATTGAAAAGGTAAACGATATCAAAAAGATTGAGAAAGAAAAACTGCCGGAGCTGGCACAGGAGATCCGGGATTTTCTGGTTGAAAAGATCAGTATAAACGGCGGACATCTGGCATCAAACCTGGGCGTCGTGGAACTGACCATGGCACTGCATCTGTCGCTGAATCTGCCAGAAGACAGACTGATCTGGGACGTCGGCCACCAGTCGTATACGCATAAGATTCTGACGGGCCGCAAGGACGGCTTCGACCAGATGCGCAAGTACGGCGGTATGAGCGGTTTCCCAAAGCGCAAAGAAAGCGACTGCGATGCGTTTGATACGGGACACAGCTCGACATCGATCTCAGCGGGACTTGGATACGTGAAGGCGCGTGACCTTCTGGGAGAAAACTATACGGTCGTGTCGGTGATCGGAGACGGCGCGCTGACCGGCGGAATGGCTTACGAGGCACTGAACAATGCTTCTCAGCTGAAAACGAATTTTATTATCGTACTCAACGACAACAATATGTCGATCTCGGAAAACGTCGGCGGAATTTCCACCTATCTGAGCAATATCCGGACGGACCGTTCCTATATGGAACTGAAAAGCGGAGTGGAGCAGACCTTAAATAAGATTCCGCTCTACGGAGACCGGCTGGTAAAGGGCATTCGTTCCACGAAGCAGGGACTGAAGCAGTTTCTGGTGCCGGGCATGTTTTTCGAGGAGATGGGAATCAAGTACTTGGGTCCGGTGGACGGACACAACATCGGTCAGCTGATGCGCGTGCTGCGGGATGCAAAGCGCGTGGAGGGCGCGGTGATTGTCCATGTGGTCACGAAAAAAGGCAAGGGTTTCGGCCCGGCAGAGCGGATGCCGTCGCGGTTTCACGGCGCGGAGCCGTTTGACCCGGAAACCGGACTTCCAAATGCACGCCGGAAAAAGGCTTCCTATACGGATGTCTTTTCAACAGTCATGTGCAAGATGGGTGCACGGGAGCCGAAGCTGGTCGCAATCACGGCGGCGATGCCGGACGGTACCGGACTCAAGCGGTTCCGGAATATGTACCGCGACCGGTTTTTTGATGTCGGAATTGCGGAAGAGCACGCGGTGACGTTTGCGGCAGGACTGGCGGCGGGCGGAATGAAGCCGGTTGTGGCGGTTTATTCGTCGTTTTTGCAGCGTGCGTACGATCAGATGATCCACGATGTCTGTATTCAGAATCTCCCGGTTGTCTTTGCAGTGGACCGCGCCGGTCTCGTCGGAAGCGACGGAGAGACACATCAGGGAATTTTTGATCTTTCCTACCTGTCCGGTATTCCGAACATGTGCGTGATGGCACCGAAAAACAAATGGGAACTCGCCGATATGCTGAAATTTGCGATCGCCTATGACGGACCGATTGCACTGCGCTATCCGCGTGGCGAAGCATACGATGGCCTGCAGTCATTCCGTGCACCGATTGTGTTTGGAAAGAGCGAGATTTTGTACGACGAGTGTTCGTTGGCTCTTGTGGCGGTCGGAAGCATGGTAAAGACAGCGATTGAGGTGCGCGAGCTGCTCAAGGAGGTTGGATACAGTTGTACCGTGGTCAACGGTCGCTTTGTCAAGCCAGTTGATGAGGAGATGCTTTCTTATCTTGCAAAGGATCATTCGATGATCGTGACAATGGAGGAGAACGTTAAAAACGGCGGCTTTGGCGAAAAGGTACTGGAGTATTATAATGAGACGGGAGCAGCGGTAAAGGTACTGCAGATCGCGCTTCCGGATGATTATATTGAGCATGGCAATGTCGACCTGCTCAAAAAAGAGGCCTGTATCGACGCGGAATCCGTATTCAAGCGGATTATCGCGGGGTATCAGGCGTGAGGTAATCAGGCAGCAGATATGGCTGAAGTGAGAGGAAAACAATAAGGAGTAGGAGTTTGATATGAAGGAACGTTTGGATGTCCTGCTGGTAAGCCAGGGACTTGCCGCATCACGGGAAAAGGCAAAGGCGATTATTATGGCGGGAAATGTGCTGGTAAACGGCCAGCGGGAGGACAAGGCCGGGACGATGATCGATGTGAAGGCGGAGATCACGGTGAAAGGCAGTCAGTTAAAATATGTCAGCCGCGGCGGTCTGAAGCTGGAAAAGGCCATGAGCCATTTTGACCTGACCCTTATCGGAAAGGTATGTATGGATGTCGGTGCATCAACCGGAGGATTTACGGACTGTATGCTGCAAAACGGAGCAGTAAAGGTTTATTCTGTGGACGTCGGGCACGGACAGCTGGACTGGAAGTTGAGAAACGATGAGCGGGTCACCTGTATGGAAAAGACGAATATCCGCTACGTTGTGCCGGAAGATATCGCCGAGCCGCCTGCATTCGTCTCAATCGACGTCTCCTTTATTTCCCTGACCAAGGTGCTGCTTCCGGTGCGCAATCTGATGACAGAGGACGGCGAAATCGTCTGCCTGATCAAGCCGCAGTTTGAGGCAGGTCGCGAGAAGGTCGGAAAAAAAGGCGTGGTGCGTGATCCGAAGGTGCATGAGGAGGTCATCCACAATGTGATCGATTATGCGGCGGAGATTGGACTGGAGAGCCGGAATCTGGAGTTTTCCCCGATCAAGGGACCGGAGGGAAACATCGAATACCTGCTGCATCTGAAAAAGAAGGATGGACCGGAAGCGGTGCAGCCGTTTGAAATCAGTGTGGAAGAGGTTGTAAAAAAGGCGCATGAGACGCTGGATACCAAAGCGGAGCAGAAATAGGATTTTTCAGATATACTCTGATCTGGCCCGCGCCGGATGGTGAAATTGGAGTAAAAATGGACACCTTTTATATTATAACGAATTATCAGAAGGACCCGGAGATGGCGGTGGCACATGAGATTCAGGAATATCTGGAATCAAAAGGGAAAACGTGCTACATTCAGCAAAGAGAGGCGGAGGATCCGCAGGGAAAGTATCACTATACGGATGCACAGCGGGTTTCGGATGAGGTAGAGTGTGTGCTGGTGCTCGGCGGAGACGGAACGCTTCTGCAGGCGGCGCGTGATCTGGTCGACCGTGCAATCCCGCTCCTTGGCATCAACATGGGGACACTGGGATATCTGGCGGAGATCGACCGGAAAAACATTTTCCCGGCGCTCGATAAGCTGATCGAAGGGGAATACACGGTGGAGCACCGGATGATGCTGACCGGTACGGCCTTTCATCAGAGCCGCAGAATGCTCGCGGATATCGCGCTCAATGACATCGTCATCAGCCGGAATGGACGGCCGCGCGTAGTTGATTTTAATGTGTATGTCGACGGAGCATTTTTAAGCTCCTACACGGCGGACGGCATCATCATCTCGACGCCGACTGGCTCGACCGGATACAATCTCTCCGTGGGAGGACCGATCGTTGCGCCGGAGGCTTCTTTGATTTTGGTGACGGCAATCGCGCCGCATACGCTGAATTCCAGACCGATCGTGCTGCCGGATTTTGTGGAGATCACGATCGAGATCGGCACGAATCACGGCACCGATATCGACGGAGCGGAGGCGACATTTGACGGCGACACCTCGGTAAAATTAAATTCCGGTGACCGGATCGTCATCACGCGCTCCAGGCGGGAGGCGCTGATGATCAAGACGAAAAATACCAGCTTTCTCGAGATTCTGAGAGAAAAAATGAGCAGGTAGCAGCAGAAAGGAGATACAACATGAAAATCGGCAGACAGGCAAGAATTGTGGATCTGATCGGAAAATACGATATAGAGACACAGGAGGAGCTGGCAGATTATCTGAAGAAGGAAGGCTATCGCGTCACGCAGGCGACGATTTCCAGAGATATACGGGAACTGAAGCTGACCAAGATCGCAACGAACGACGGACAGCAGAAGTACGCGCTGATGCAGCCGCAGGGGGCCGGAATGAATGAAAAGTATCTCCGGGTGCTCAAGGACGGATTCGTGTCGATGGATATGGCGCAGAATATTCTCGTGATCAAGACGGTGTCCGGCATGGCGATGGCCGTTGCGGCCGCGATCGATGCGATGCACTGGTCAGAAGTAGCAGGCTGCATAGCCGGGGACGATACGATCATGTGCGCGATCCGCAGCACAGAGGACACCCTGCGGGTGATGGACAAGATTGGAAGAATTGTGGGCAAACAGTAACCGCAGGCCGGAGACGGGAACAGACAGTCGGGGAGAGTACAGGAAAACAGATGTTAGTAAGTTTACATGTGAAAAACATGGCGCTGATAAAAGAAGTAGAAGTAGAATTCGGCAGAGGATTAAATATCATGACCGGAGAGACGGGCGCCGGAAAATCAATTGTAATCGGAGCAGTCAACATCGCGCTCGGCACCGGAAATTTCCGCGATTATGTGCCGGAGAATGCGGACTATGCGCTGGTTGAACTCGTATTTGTGACGGACAATCCGGCCGTGCGCCGGAAGATGCTGGCGCAGGAGCTGCCATTTGAGGATGGAGAGATTATCATTACGCGGCGCTACCGTGCTGGCCGTTCGTCAAGCAAGATCAACGGTGAGACGGTATCGGTCTCCTTTGTGCGGGAGCTGGCCGTGGAGCTGATTGACATTCATGGACAGCATGAGCATCAGTCGCTTCTGTATGAAAAAAATCATCTCACAATCCTCGATGAATTTGCGCATGATGCGCTGGGAGACCGTCTGGCGCGCTGCAGGGAGCTGCACCGCAGTTACCAGAAGTGCCGCAGAAAGTGGCAGGATGCGCAGGCAGATGAGAGCCAGAGGGCAAAGGAACTTGATTTCCTGCAGTTTGAACTTGAGGAGATCGAGGCGGCAAACTTAAGGGTTGGCGAGGATGACGAGCTGGAGAGCAGCTATCGGCTGATGGCAAACGGTCAGAAGATCATGGAAGCGCTCTCAGAGACAGGGATCCTGACCGGAGCAAACGGCTGTGCCGGGGCAGAGGATGAGATCGGTCATGCGGTGCGTGCGCTTGCGGCCGTACAGTCGTACGACGATGGTCTGGAGGAGCTTGGCACTTCACTTGGTGAGATCGAAGCGCTGCTCAACGATTTTAACCGCAGCCTTTCCGGCTATATGGATGAGTTTTCGTTTGATGCGCAGGCGATGAAGGAGACGGAGGAGCGCCTCGATCTTCTGAACCGCTTAAAGACAAAATATGGAAATACGATCGAGGAGATTCTCGAGTTTGCCGAAGAAAAAAGGCAGCGGATGGATGTTCTGATGAATTATGAGACATACATCGAAGGGCTGCAGCACGAATATGAGCAGAAGAAAAAGGAATTTTTGAGGCTCACGGATGAAATTTCACAGATCCGTAAAAACTATGCAAAGAAACTTTCCGATCAGATCGTGGCGGCGCTGGTGGATCTGAATTTTCTGGATGTCCGTTTTGAGATTGCATTTAAAGAGCTTGCAGAGCCGAATGAAAACGGAGGAGACGAGGTCTGCTTTATGATTTCCACGAATCCGGGACTTCCGCTCCGCCCGCTTGCGAGCGTGGCGTCCGGCGGTGAACTGTCGCGTATCATGCTGGCAATCAAGGCGGTCATGGCGGACAAGGATGCGGTGGAGACGCTGATTTTCGATGAGATCGACACCGGAATCAGCGGACGTACGGCGCAGAAGGTTTCCGAGAAGATGGCAGTGATTGCAAAAAATCATCAGCTTTTGTGTATCACGCATCTGGCCCAGATCGCGGCGATGGCGGATCAGCATTACATCATCGAAAAAAAGCCGGCGAACAGCAAGACCGTCACGAACATCGGACTGCTCTCCGAGGAGGAAAGCGTGCAGGAGCTTGCGAGAATTCTTGGTGGCGCGCGGATTACCGATACGGTGCTCGAGAGTGCGCGTGAGATGAAAGAGCTGGCGGAGAGTATGAAAAAAATGGGCGCGGGTTCGAAGTAATATAAAGAAAGAACTGGCAGAAAACACAAAAACATACCAGAGTTGGAATCGCTCCGATTCCACATACTGAAAGCAGAGACGAAAGTACTCTGCTTTTTCTGTGCACGAAAGTTCGGAACTCTGCCTGCCGCTTCCGAAACCGCCGGAAAAGGCGGCAGGCGAGCGGACGAAAGAGAGGTGCAAAGGATGAATGCGAGAAAAAAGTACAGAATTCTGGTATGTACGCTGCTGGTGCTGTCCGTCATGGCGACGGCGGGAGCATGCGTGGCGGCATTGAAAAGGCAGATTCCGGATCACATGACAGTGAGAGAGCGCGGGGAGGCTCCGGCCCTTTTTTCAGGACTTCTGGGAAACTGGATCGAGACAAAGGTGGAGGACAGCGTGGAAACTGGAGAGGGAAAATACGAAATTCTCTATTCCCTATTTGGCAGGATTCCGCTGAAAACGGCGAGCGCCAGCGTAGCAGAATCCAAATCTGTCTACGTCGGCGGCGCGCCGGTTGGAATCTACCTGGACACAAAGGGCGTTTATGTGGTGGATACCGGGATGATTCAGACGGCCGCCGGGGAAAGCTGCTGCCCGGCGCAGGGCAGTGTGAAAAGCGGCGATTATATTGAAAAGGTAGACGGAAAAGAGATTGCGACAAAGGAAGAACTGGTGGAATGCATCAGCACATCCGGCGGAAAAGAGGTGGAACTGGGACTGCGGCGGGACGATCAGGAGGTATCCTGCACGGTCCTGCCGGTAGAGGATGACACCGGCACCTACCGCGCCGGAATCTGGGCGCGCAACAACACACAGGGCATCGGGACATTGACGTACGTCGATGAGGAGGGCCATTTCGGGGCGCTCGGCCACGGAATCAGCGACGTCGACACCGGCGAACTGCTGGAAATCACAGACGGCGTGCTGTACGATGCGGATGTACTTTCCGTCGTGAAAGGGACACAGGGTTCACCGGGCGAGCTTTCCGGTGTCATCCACTACAAGGAGGGCTATAGGATCGGCGTGATCGATGAAAATAGCAGCAACGGAATCTACGGGACAATCTCCGGTTTCCCGCTTTTGGCCGAGCATCTGACAAAGTACGAGACAGCCAACCGCCAGGAGGTAAAAACCGGACCGGCATCGATTCTCTGCTTTGCGGGAGGCACGACGAAAACCTTTGAAATCGAGATCGAGGAGCTGCGGATGAATGACAAAAATATCAACAAGGGTATGGTGCTGCGCGTCACCGATCCAGAGCTTCTGGAGCTCACCGGCGGAATCGTCCAGGGCATGAGCGGCTCCCCCATCCTCCAGAACGGCCGTATCGTCGGAGCTGTGACGCATGTTTTTGTGAACAATCCGGAGAAGGGGTATGGGATCTTTATTGAGGATATGCTTTAGAGTTTGGAAATGCAGGATGGAAAAAAGGTAAAAAACTGGAAAGAAACGGGAAATGAAACCAGCGGCAGCCTGCGGGCTGCCGGTTTTCGGGTGGGGAAGCTGGAAACTGGACTGTTTTGCTTTGGAAGAATGGGACCCTGTGTAAGCTGGGATGACCGTCATACATTGTCTTGACAATTCGAAACGGTATTATTAGAATAAAAACAGAAACGGTCGGAAGAAAGCGAACTGCTGTCTTCCGGGAAAGAGAAAGGCTGCCGAAGGGCAGCTTTTCTAATAAAAACAGGTTAGAAAAAACTAATCAAATACAGACGGAACGGACCGCTGTGGAATATTTTGCGGTACGTTTGGGCTCGCTCGAAAATGGATTGAGACAAAAATAATCTGGAGGTAAGACAATGAAAGTATATTCGTTTGGAAACACCAAGGCACCTGCAATTTTACTGCTTCCGGGCACCTGCTGCCACTGGGAGGGCAATTTCGGAGCGGTGATTCCGCTTCTGGATCAGGATTACCACGTGCTTTGTGTCAGCTATGACGGATTTGACGAGACGGAGCAGACCGAGTTTTCGTCGATGCTGGAGGAAACGGAAAAGATCGAGGACTATATCAAACAGCATCTGGGCGGACGAATCCGGGCAGCCTATGGATGCTCGCTTGGCGGTTCATTCGTCGGGCTTCTGGCTGCAAGGCAGAACATCCATATGGATTACGGAATCCTCGGAAGCTCCGATCTGGATCAGACGTCGCCGTTTGTTGCAAAAC
The DNA here is from genome assembly GCA_029225065.1 of Lachnospiraceae bacterium. Lineage (GTDB taxonomy): Bacteria > Bacillota > Clostridia > Lachnospirales > Lachnospiraceae > Choladousia. The sequence continues at coordinate 59,132 of JAQXVT010000037.1, forward strand.
TACAGACCGGGATTCTGATTCCGCTCTTGTATCCGTTTATCCGGAACGGAAAGTTCGGACTGCGCTTTCTGCAAAAAAGGATGGAAAAAAGTCTGGCGGAAAGAGGAGAATACGCCAGTAAATTTGTGGAAATGCTGGGCGGTGCGCGGCCTTATGTGACGAAGAAAAGCTGCCGGAACCAGTTTTACTCGGATCTGATCACAGCCCTGCCGGATCGGATCGACGTGCCGGGGACGGAGATTCATATTTTTTATGCACTGAAAATGGGAGAAAAATACCGTGCACGTTACGAACAGCATTTTGCACATCCGGTGATTCATGCGCAGGATATGCAGCACGAGGAACTGTTGGTCTGCCACCCTGGGCAGTGGGCACAGCTGGTGAAGAGCATTATCGGTTGACGATATCGAAGAAAATGTGACCGGAGTCAGCCGGATGCAGGATCATAAAGAAAAGAAATCGAGATTTTGTTTTCAAATAACCATGAGAACGTGTTTATGTGTCAGTAGTTTTTTGACAGCGTTCTGATAGCTGTATGCATGATTTTCAGGATATCCGATCTCGTCAATGGTGATCCATGCATCAGAGGAATTCAGAAAGGAATTAAAAAAGAAGTTCCTTTCTCGCAAAACGATTTCGGAACAGGCTGTATTCGATTTTCCGTACCGGACAGGTTTGGATCGAACCGGCCGGAAAAAGAGCGCAAAAGACGATATGGACCTTCGCCAAAGAATTTTTCATTGTTCTCATCAAAAAAATAATCTTTGTAACTGCTTTCATGAGATAACGTCCTCCTATGACATTTTTACCGTCATAGCCAGCTGACAGGTCGTTTACGGTTAACAGATTCCTTCCGGATGCCTCCTCCTCAGATACGGTGCAACACAGGGAATCTTTGCACTGGAGACATCCGTAAACGAACTTGCCGGGAAGCTGGGGATCGATCCGACGGTGCTCCGTGAGAAAAACATGCTTCGCGAGGGTATGAAAATGCCGGCTTATTACGGGGAAACGGCAAATGCCTGTGCCCTGGACCGGCGCAGTTTTTCTGATCCTTTGTGGACTCTGCCCGAAGCTTGCGGCGCTTGTTTCCATTATGCCGCAGTCTTTCCTTGGCGGTGCGGCTGTTATGATGTTCTCGTCGATCGTATTCAGCGGAATTTCCCTGATCACAAAGACAGAACTTAATGCCCGGAATCTCTCTATTGTATCGGCGGCACTCGGCGTAGGCTATGGTATGGGAACCAATCCGGATATTCTTGTACATGCACCGCAGCTGGTACAGCTTGTGTTCGGCGGTTCCGGGATCGTGCCGGCGGCGATGGCAGCGATCTTACTGAATATCATTCTTCCGAAAGAGGGGAAAGAATAATAAAAAATAATTTCGACATTTTTTGCTTTTTCACTCTAAAATCTGTCACAAATCGACTTTTTAAACGTTATTATCCTGTGTGGATTCAGATTTTCCGTGTAGAATTTTGACGATTCGTGACGAACGGACGGGATAAGATTTTGTTGCGGATATAGGGGATTGTTATATAATACAGTTAGTGTTTATTCGTGACAGTTTTTTTGTTCGGGCCCACGGAAAATTCGGCGAATCAACAACAAAATAGGGCAGAAAGCGTATTCTTCGGAGAAATGGCTGGATGTTGGCAGGAGTCATTTTTGCGGGAAAACGTCGACTGCTGAGGGTGAGGAGAGGAATATAGGATGGAGAAGCTGAATATTGCGATTGCCGATGATAATGCGCTGATGGTGCAGCTGCTGGATCAGATCGTCAGCAGCGACGAAGAACTGAGAGTGGTCGGGAAAGCCGGAAACGGAGAAGAACTGATCGATATCATCAGAGAAAAGAAACCGGATGTGGTTTTGATGGATATTATCATGCCGAAGCTGGACGGACTTGCGGTACTGGATCGTGTCAATCACGAGCCTGAGATGAAAAAGCCAGCGTTTATTGTGATTTCAGCAGTGGGTCAGGAAAAAACGACAGAGGATGCGTTTGAACTGGGTGCGGATTACTATATTTTAAAACCATTTGACCGTGACACAGTCCTGAAACGGATCAAGCGGGCACGTGTAAAACGTCCAGGATTTCCGGTAAAAATAAAAGCTGCGGAAACAAATGTAAATGAAAACGAATATCTGGAACGGAATCTGGAGACGGACGTCACCAACATCATCCATGAGGTAGGCGTACCAGCACATATCAAGGGCTATCAGTATCTGCGGGATGCGATTATCATGTCGGTCACCGATATGGAGATGCTCAATTCGATTACGAAAATTTTATATCCGACGATTGCAAAACAGCACCAGACGACACCGAGCCGTGTGGAGCGCGCAATCCGCCATGCAATCGAGGTGGCCTGGAGCAGAGGCAAGATGGATACGATCGAGGAATTGTTTGGATATACGGTGAGCGGCGGAAAAGGAAAACCGACAAATTCAGAATTTATTGCACTTATTGCTGATAAAATCAGGCTGGAATACAAAAATCGCAGATAAATTTCGCAAATATACTTTTCATTACGACGAAAATGAGTTATAATTTTATAAAACTCAGGAGTCTGAGTTCAGACTCGTCGATGGAGGTTCGTGTATGAAAAAAGTATTATTTGTAGCGTCTGAGGGCGTGCCGTTTATCAAGACAGGCGGTCTGGCAGACGTAGTAGGTTCTCTGCCAAAATGTTATAATAAAGAAGAGTACGACGTTCGCGTCATTCTTCCGAAGTATATGTGTATGAAGGAAGAATGGAAAAATAAAATGAACTATGTGACGCATTTTTATATGGATCTTGCATGGCGTTCTCAGTATGTCGGCGTGCTGGAGATGCAGTATGACGGTGTACAGTTCTATTTTATCGACAATGAGTACTATTTTGCGGGACCGAAGCCGTACGGAAATATTTATCAGGACATTGAAAAATTTGCATTTTTCTCAAAGGCAGCGCTCTCAGCGCTTCCGGTCATCGGTTTCAAGCCGGACATCGTGCACTGCCATGACTGGCAGACAGGACTCGTTCCGGTGCTGCTGAAGGATAAGTTCCACGAGGGTGAGTTCTTCCGCGATATGAAATCAATCATCACGATCCACAATCTCAAATTCCAGGGTGTGTGGGATGTGAAGACAGTTCGCGATATCACCGGATTGCCGATGTATTATTTTGCACCGGACAAGTTGGAGGCATACGGCGATGCCAATTACTTAAAGGGCGGTATCGTTTATGCAGATGCGGTGACGACGGTCAGCGAGACGTATGCGGAGGAGATCAAGACCCCGTTCTACGGCGAGCGGCTGGACGGTCTGATGCGTGCACGTTCCAACTGCCTGCGCGGTATCGTAAACGGCATCGATTACAACGAGTACAATCCGGAGACCGACCAGCTGATTGAAAACAGATACAACAGTAAGAATTTCCGCAAGGAAAAGATCAAAAATAAACGGGCACTGCAAAGAGAACTTGGCTTGGAGCAGAACGACTCCACATTTATGATCGGCATCGTTTCGAGACTGACCGACCAGAAGGGCTTTGATCTCATCGCCTATATGATGGATGAGATGTGTCAGAACAACCTGCAGTTTGTTGTGCTCGGCACCGGTGAAGAAAAGTATGAAAACATGTTCCGTCACTTTGCATGGAAGTATCCGGGCAAGGTATCGGCCAACATTTATTATTCTGAGCCGATGTCTCACAAGGTCTATGCATCCTGCGATGCATTCCTGATGCCGTCCTTATTTGAGCCGTGCGGACTCTCCCAGTTGATGAGCCTGCGCTACGGCACCGTGCCGATCGTGCGCGAGACCGGTGGACTGAAGGATACCGTTATGCCGTACAATGAGTATGAGAGCACCGGTACCGGATTCAGCTTTGCAAACTACAATGCGCATGAGATGTACAACACCATCCGCTATGCAATGGACGTATACTACAACCACCGCCGTGAGTGGAACAAGCTTATCGATCGCGGTATGGCAGCGGACTTCTCCTGGAACAATTCTGCGAGAAAGTACGAGCAGCTGTACAACGACGTGCTTGGCTGGTAGAAAAGGTGAGATAAGAATCAGAAGAGACCACAAAAAGAGGCGGAAATCGAAGGATTCAGTACGAAGTCAGATCGCGAAAGCGGACTTAAAGTGGATGCTTTGATAAAAAGTGATAAGGAAAAACGGAGTCGATAGATTTTTACAAAAAGAAAATCTGGTGATAAAATCAGATATGAGAGATCCCCGGGGCATCCGAACTGCAGCAAGAGGCAGCGAAGTCCCGGGATTTCTTTTTGTTTTTAAACGCTAGTCACGAAACGGCAGAGGATTCAGCAAAAACTGTCTATCTGTCCGCAGATGCTTTGATGCGTACGTACACGGAAAAAAACAGCGCAGAGCACAGCAGGCCGCCGCCAATCAGGCAGATCCACCCGCCGCTTTCAAAAAACAGCCACCTTTTGAGCAACATCCCCCCGCAGACCGTGACCGCGCAGGCAAGCAGCGGACGCGGCAGAGTGAGCAGAAAATAGCGTGGAAGGCTGCCGGCACGATTGAGTGTCAGAAGCGCGAGGAGAAAGACGATGCTCTGACCGGCAAGGGCGGAAAGCAGGTAGCCGGAGAGACCAAGACGCGGGATGAGCAGCAGTAAAAGCAGCAGGCGCAGGCCAAGGCTGAGCATACTCTGAAAAGAGGCGGCGGCTGTTTTTCCAAGACCGTGCAGGATTCCGACCAGTATCGTGCTGACATACAACAGCGGACAGAGATAGGAAAACTGCCGGATGCACGCACCGGCGGAGGCATTGGAAAAAAGCAGAGTTCCAAGCTCATTGCCGAAAAGGAAAAAGAGCGTGAAAAAATACAGGCCGAGCAGGAGACCGCCGGAAAGAGAGGTGCGGACGGTGGCCTGAATTTTTCCCGGCTGCCCAAGGGTGTGTGCTTCTGAGACGACCGGGAGTAGGAGTTTGCTCACAGATGAGGTGAGTGCAGTCGGAAAAAGCAGGAGCGGAAGTACCATGCCGCTTAAGATACCGTAAAGGCCAAGTGCGTCGGAAGCTGCCATGCCGAAACGGACGAGGAGTACCGGGAGCAGAGCAGCCTCCGCAGCCTGAAACAGACAGAGGACGACCCGACTTCCATTTAACGGAGCGGAGAGGCGGAATACCTCACCAAGATCACGTGATAGTGAAGAAGGGCTCATTTTTTGCGGAAACGGTGTTTTTAGAACGAGAAAAAGCAGACAGAAAAGGCCGGCAGAGAGTTCACCTGCCAGATGACCAAGTGCCATGACTGTGCTATCCAGTCGTTTTTGGGAGGGCAGAAACAGGGCATAGAAAAAAAGGACGGATGCAATCCGGAGCATCTGTTCAAAAATCTGGGAAAGTGCAGACACTGCAATCTGCTTTTTTCCAATAAAATATCCGGAGATACAGGCGTGAAGTGCGGCAGGCGGGATGGTGAGAGAAAGAATGCGAAGAAGCGGAGCGCAGGCCTCATTTTGCAGAATGTGGAGCGCGAGAAAGCTCGCATTATAATATAGAAGAAACGAGCAGAAAAGAGAGAGCAGCAGTGAGCCGAGCAAAGAGGCAAGGAGAAAGCGCTGCTCTTTTTGTGTCTCTTTTTGTGCCGTGTACTGTGCGGCAAGGCGGGAGAGGATGGTCGCAATACCGCCGCCGGAAAGCGTGACACAGAGGGTACAAAGCGGAAGGCAGAGGTTGAACAGCCCGATCTCCTGCGCACCGATTGCGCGGGCGAGGAATATTTTATAGAAGAACCCCGCGATTTTGCACAGGACCCCGGTGGCGCTTAAAAAGAAGGTTCCCTTTAAAAGATAGGAGTTCCGGTTTCGAAAAAAAGGGGAGAAGCGATGGAGAGAAAGGTTCATAGAGGGGCTTCCTGCAAAAACGGTGTTGGTTCAGCATATGCGAAGCCACTTTCTGATATGACCAAGGGGCCTGTTCAGAGCCAACAGTAAAGAGGATATTCGCAATCCGCGTTTGCTGCTTGCTCATGAACACAGCCGCTTCGCTGTCTGTATTCAAAATGCTGCGCATTTCGTCGGTTTGGCGTATCCGCCAAATAAAATTTCAAAAATAGCTTTAAAAATGCAAGCATTTTACAGCTATTTTATGAAATTTTGCTTGGCTCTGAACAGAAGAAAATTTCAAAGACCCTTGACAGATGAAACGTCAAATGCTATTCTTTCTAAAGAAATCCGAGCAAAACGCTCGGAAATGAAAAGACGGAGCAGCAAAAGCAGAAGAAAATCCGCTGCTGCTTCCGCCTGGCAATGATAAAGCGGGGTATGAGATGAAAATTTCTACGAGAGGAAAGTACGGATTGCGGGCGATGATCGATCTGGCTCTTTACAGTGAGCAGGAGGCGGTTTCCATCAGCAGCATTGCGCTTCGGCAGAATATTTCCGAGAGCTATCTGGAGCAGCTGATGGCGAAGCTGAAAAAAGCCGGCCTTGTAATCAGTACGCGCGGAGCGCAGGGCGGTTACCGGCTGGCTCTTCCTATGTGCGAGATCTCGGTCGGTGATGTGCTCAGAGCGCTGGAGGGAGACCTGCGGGCAGTTGAGTGCACGGCGCACACGGACGAAGGATGTCAGGGAGAAGAACTCTGTGTGACGAAGTATGTCTGGCAGCGGATCAATGAGAGCATTTCCAGAACTGTGGATGAAATGATGCTCGATCAGCTCGTTGCTGAGAGCAGAAAAGCACAGGAAAAAGCGAAGGCTCACTCCGTAGATTACAGTCAGAACAGCTGCTCAGGCTGAATCGCATCCACCAGAAGGAGAGTAAAGAAATGGGAAAATTAATTTATCTTGATAATGCGGCAACGACAAAAACGTCGGAAAGCGTTCTGCAGGCAATGCTTCCGTATTTTACGGAGTGCTACGGCAACGCGTCCAGCATTTACAGCATTGGTACAAAGAGCAAGGAAGCCATCACAAAGAGCCGTGAGACAATCGCAGCGACACTTGGCGCAAAACCGGAGGAGATTTATTTTACAGCCGGCGGTTCCGAGTCTGACAACTGGGCGCTGAAAGCGACCGCAGAGGCGTATGAGTCAAAAGGAAAACACATCATCACTTCGAAGATTGAGCATCACGCAATTCTGCATACGTGCGAGTATCTGGAGAAGCGCGGCTATGAAGTGACTTATATCGATGTAGACGAAAATGGTACGGTAAAGCTTGACCAGCTGGAGAAAGCAATCCGCCCGGATACCATCCTGATCTCGATTATGTATGCAAACAATGAGATCGGTACAATTCAGCCGATCAAAGAGATCGGAGAGATCGCAAAGAAGTATGGCGTACTGTTCCACACCGATGCAGTGCAGGCTTACGGCCAGCTGCCGATCAATGTAGACGAATGCCATATCGATATGCTCAGCTCCAGCGGACATAAGCTGAACGGGCCGAAGGGAATCGGTTTCCTGTACATCCGCAAGGGTGTAAAGATTCGTTCCTTCGTTCATGGCGGAGCACAGGAGCGCAAGCGTCGTGCAGGTACGGAGAATGTGCCGGGCATCGTCGGATACGGAAAAGCTGCCGAGGAAGCGTTTGCTTCCATGCAGGATCGTACCGCAAAAGAGACAGAACTTCGTGATTACCTGATTGACCGCGTACTTGCAGAGATTCCGTACACGAGACTGAACGGTCACAGAACAAACCGTCTTCCGAACAATGCAAACTTCAGCTTCCAGTTTATCGAGGGCGAGTCTCTTCTGATCATGCTGGATATGGAAGGCATCTGCGGTTCCAGCGGATCTGCCTGTACATCAGGTTCCCTTGATCCGTCTCACGTGCTGATGGCAATCGGCCTCCCGCACGAGATTGCACACGGTTCTCTTCGTCTGACGCTCGGCGCAGATACGACAAAGGAAGATATTGATTTTGTCATCGAGAAAGTAAAAGGTATCGTGGCGAAGCTGCGCAGCATGTCACCGCTGTATGAGGATTTCGTAAAGAAGCAGAAATAAAAAGTGCTGATCGGAGCAGGTGCCGATATGGAAGATTTTGTAAAAGCATCTGCGAGGAAAAGCAGCGGCTGAAAAATGAAAGAAACAGGCGCAAAGGCGCATAAAAAAGAAAAACTGTGGCTGTATCAGAACAAGCAGGCGTAAGGCAGAATTTTGGCTTGCGCAGCTTCTTCTGATGCTGCCGCGGACAGAGGAAAGGACACAGAAACTATGTACTCAGAAAAAGTAATGGATCACTTTCAGCATCCGAGAAATGTAGGAGAAATTGAAAATGCAAGCGGTGTCGGCACAGTCGGCAACGCAAAATGCGGCGATATCATGAGAATGTATCTCGATATCGATGACAACGGAATCATTCAGGAAGCAAAATTCAAGACCTTTGGCTGCGGCGCTGCCGTTGCAACGAGCAGCATGGCAACGGAGCTGGTAAAAGGAAAGACGATCCAGGAAGCACTGGAAGTCACCAACAAGGCAGTTATGGAGGCACTTGACGGACTTCCGCCGGTAAAGGTACACTGTTCCCTGCTGGCAGAGGAGGCAATCCATGCGGCACTCTGGGATTACGCAGAGAAGCACGGCATCAAGATCGAGGGACTCCAGAAGCCGAAATCCGACATCCACGAGGGTGAGGAAGCAGAAGAAGAGGAATATTAATTAAAAGAGTATGAGCAGAAAAAAAGCAGTAGTTGGGATGTCCGGCGGCGTTGACTCTTCCGTTGCAGCGTATCTGTTGAAGCAGCAGGGCTACGATGTGATCGGAGTCACGATGCAGATCTGGCAGCAGGAAGATAATCAGACGATGGAAGAAAACGGCGGCTGCTGCGGCTTAAGTGCGGTCGAGGATGCACGCCGTGTGGCACAGATGCTGGGCATTCCGTATTATGTGATGAATTTCCGACGGGAATTTGATGAGAAGGTCATTCAGTATTTCATGAAGGAATATCTGGAGGGCCGCACGCCGAACCCGTGCATTGCGTGCAACCGCTATGTGAAATGGGAATCCCTTCTGCAGCGCAGTTTGGAGATCGGGGCCGATTACATTGCGACGGGTCATTACGCGCGAATCGATCTGCTGCCAAACGGAAGATATGCGATCCGGCAGTCGGTGACGGCGCGCAAGGATCAGACGTACGCCCTGTACAATCTGACTCAGGAGCAGCTTTCCAGGACGCTGATGCCGGTCGGAAATTATGAAAAAATGCAGATTCGCGAGATTGCAGACAGCCTTGGACTGTATGTGGCACACAAGCCGGACAGCATGGAGATCTGCTTCGTGCCGGATCAGGATTACGCGCGCTTTATTGAGGAGAACAGCGGGAAAAAAGTACCGGAAGGCAATTTTGTGACAGCGGACGGCACGGTAGTGGGACGGCACAGAGGCATCACGCATTACACGGTGGGACAGCGCAAGGGACTGAATCTTTCGATGGGACATCCGGTGTTTGTGCTGGAGATCCGCCCGGAGACGAATGAGGTTGTCGTCGGGGATGGCTCTGAGGTCTTTACGGACCGTCTTATCTGTGACCGCCTGAACTTCATGAGCGTGCCGGATTTTGTGGATGATTTCCCGGTTGTCGCAAAGATACGCTACAATCACAGCGGCACAAAGGCACATGTGCGCCGGATCGGAGAAGATCTCGCAGAAGTAATATTTGAAGAGCCGGTACGGGCGGTGACGCCGGGACAGGCAGTCGTTTTTTATGACGGAGAGTATGTAGCCGGAGGCGGCACCATTATCCGGTGACAGGAGTCAGATGAAAAAGACATTCAAAAAAAAGAGTGCAATGCACATAGAAACGATTTCCGGATATGACAGGCCGCAGGGCGGAAGCCGGTACGCGGACAAACAGCCGGGACGAAAAAAAGAAATGTCAAAGAGACAGGCAGCAGGCAGAAGACGCAGACGGAATAACCGGATGATGAGCCTGCTGCTCGTCGTGCTTATTGCGGCAGCCGTCTGTCTGATCGCTGTATGGGGGATTACATCTTACCGGGCGACGCAGACGGATAAGACGAAAGAGGAGCTGGAAAAGATCCAGGTGGATCTGACCGGACTTGAAAGTCCGTATGCGATTTTGTTGGATGATGAGACGGGAACGGTGCTTGCCTCAAAAAACGGGGACGACCGGATTTACCCGGCATCCATGGTGAAGATCATGACTGTGCTCACGGCGATCGAATTGATCGATGACCTGGATACGGAATTTCAGATGTCGTATGACATTTATGACGCACTGTATGAGCAGGATGCGTCACGGGCGGGATTTGATCCCGGTGAGCAGGTGACGGCAAGAGAGCTGCTTTACGGGGCACTTCTTCCGTCAGGTGCGGAATGCTGCGCGCAGCTTGCACTGGAGGCGGCCGGTTCACAGGAAGCGTTTGTGGAGAAAATGAATACAAAGGCGCAGGAGCTTGGACTGACGGACACACATTTTACGAATGTGACGGGACTGCACAATGATGATCAGTATTCAACGTCGCATGAGATCGGAAAGATTCTGCAGGCGGCATTAAAAAACAAGACCTTCTATGAGGTGATCACGACGCATTCCTATACCGCAAAGGCGACGCAGCAGCATCCGGACGGCTTCACGTTCTGGAGTACGATGTTCAAAAATATGACGGATGAGGTGGTAAACGGCGGTGAGATCATCGGCGGAAAGACGGGCTATACCGATGAGGCGGGTCACTGTCTGGCAAGCGCGGCGAAGATTAACGGCCGGATTTACATCCTTGTGACAGCCGGATGGGCACAGAACACCGATTCCGCGACGTACCATATCAGCGATGCATTTCTGGCTTACAATCAGATTGCACCGCCGGAGAACACGGAGTGAGGGGCGCATTAAGCCGTATGAAACGAATACAGGTGATACTGCAAAGCAGGCGATCGATTACAGAAGATTTTTCGAATGTGTTTCGGAAACAGTACGCTTCAGCTAACAAAATAAAAGAGAAAAATAGAAATGCCCCGGTTTAGAGCCGGAGCATTTCTGCGTTTCTTTCAGAAAAAACAGTGTAGTAACGAAAACCGAGCTCACGAAGCATGGTAAGCACGACCGGAAAATCGTAAGCGATATGCTCCGGGGCGTGAGCATCCGATCCGATCGTGAGCAGCTCACCGCCAAGCTCGCGGTATCGCCTGAGCACGTCCAGGGCCGGGTTCGTCTCACCGAGGCCGTATTTTAATCCGGCACTGTTGACTTCGAGACATTTTCCGTGCGAGATGAGGTGGCGCAGGACAGGATCGATCACGTCTGCATAGCGCGCATAGGAATAAAAACGGTTCTGGTTCGGGCCGTAGCGCACGATGTAGTCGAGGTGTCCGAGCGTATCGAAATCCGAATAGAGGTCGAGCAGCGCCCGCATTTCCCGAAAATAGTTCGCGTAGGCTTCTTCCTCGCTTTTTCCCTCAAAGAAAGAAGGATAGTACGGATCCTTTCCGTCGATAAAGTGTACGGAACCGATCACGAAGTCAAACGGATGGTCTTTGACCAGCTGCTGAAAATACGCTGCATGAGGCTGCTGCATTCCGAATTCGATGCCGGTGCCGATGCGGATCTGAACGCGGTATGCCTGCTTCAGGCGGGCGATCTCCGGAAAATAGGTGTCGAGGTCAAGTGCGAAGTCAGGTCCTTCCGGCGGGCAGTCCAGATCGAGATGCTCCGTAAAGCATATACCGTCCAGCCCAAGGCGGATGGCCTGCTCAATCATCGACTTCGGCGTGGCATCGGAGTCGGCGGAAAACGAGGAGTGCAGATGAAAATCGCAGCAGATTGGCATAAAATCATTCCTTTCTTTTGGGGAAGAGCAGGCGGATATCCGTAATCCGTGCGGCAGTCCCCCTGATTCAGTAAAGAGATACCAGCAAAATGCACATTTGATAAACATATTATCGGATGAGATGCAAAAAGTCCACAAAAATTTGAAGATAACACAGATTGGGGCTTGAATTTTTGGAACAAATTGGGTAGAATACATATGGGTTGGGAGAAATTTAACAATGTATTTTACAATACATCGAGGATTCTTACGGGTAATGTATCATTGCAGGCTGCCGAGCCGGGAAAAGTGGATTCGGAGCAGCTGATGCGGCAGACAAAGAGCCGTGCCTGACAGGCGAAGATCGGCGGTATGCAATGGTACACTACACGGTACCCAACATACTATCAAATTACATTTAGGAGGAATTGTAATCATGGCAGTAAAAGTTGCAATCAATGGTTTTGGACGTATCGGTCGTCTGGCATTCAGACAGATGTTTGGCGCTGAGGGTTATGAAGTAGTTGCAATCAACGATCTGACAAGCCCGAAGATGCTGGCTCACTTATTAAAATATGATTCATCGCAGGGTAAATACGCTCTGGCTGAGACTGTAAGCGCTGGCGAGGACAGCATCACAGTTGATGGCAAGACCATCAAGATCTACGCTGAGAAAGACGCTAAGGATCTTCCGTGGGGAGAGCTTGGAGTAGATGTAGTTCTGGAGTGCACCGGCTTCTACACATCCAAAGAGAAAGCTTCTGCTCATATCGCAGCAGGCGCAAAGAAGGTTGTTATCTCCGCTCCGGCAGGAAATGATCTTCCGACCATCGTTTACAATGTAAACCATAAGACTCTGACAAAGGATGATACAGTTATTTCTGCAGCTTCCTGTACAACAAACTGCCTGGCTCCGATGGCAAAGGCTCTGAATGACTACATGCCGATCGAGTCCGGTATCATGTGCACAATCCACGCTTACACAGGCGATCAGATGATCCTTGACGGACCGCAGAGAAAGGGTGACCTCAGAAGATCCCGTGCAGGTGCTGTAAATATCGTTCCGAACTCCACAGGAGCAGCTAAGGCAATCGGCCTTGTTATTCCGGAGCTGAACGGCAAGCTCATCGGCGCTGCACAGCGTGTACCGACCCCGACAGGATCTACCACAATCCTGAACGCAGTTGTTAAGGGTGAGGCTACTGTTGATGGTATCAACGCAGCTATGAAGGCTCAGGCTACCGAGTCCTTCGGATACAACACAGATGAGATCGTATCTTCTGATATCGTTGGTATGAGATTTGGTTCTCTGTTCGATGCTACTCAGACTATGGTAGTAAACCTTGGCAACGGTACTTCTCAGGTACAGGTTGTTTCATGGTATGACAACGAGAACTCTTACGTAAGCCAGATGGTTCGTACAATCAAGTACTTCGCAGAGCTTGCATAATCAGTTTTTAAGTAAGACCTGAAAAGAGGTCCGGTCTGATTGGACCGGACCTTTTCTTTTTGGCTAATCGATAGCATAAGGAGGAAATACCAATGCTCAACAAGAAAACAGTTGATGACATTAATGCAAAAGGAAAACGCGTCCTTGTAAGATGCGATTTTAACGTTCCGCTCAAGGATGGCGTGATCACAGACGAGACACGTATCGTTGCAGCACTTCCGACGATCAAGAAGCTGATCGCAGATGGCGGCAAAGTAATTCTTTGCTCTCACCTTGGCAAAGTAAAGAACGGCCCGAACGAGGGCGAGTCCCTTGCTCCGGTTGCAAAGCGTCTTTCTGAGAAGCTTGGCAAGGAAGTAAACTTTGTTGCAGATTATCATGTAACAGGTGAGGCTGCTACAAAGGCAGTTGAGGAGATGAAGGAAGGCGACGTTGTTCTTCTTCAGAACACCCGTTTCCGCGGCGCAGAGGAGACAAAGAACGGCGAGGAGTTCAGCAAAGAGCTGGCTGATCTGGCTGATATCTATGTATGCGACGCATTTGGTTCTTCTCACAGAGCACACGCATCCGTTGCAGGTGTGACAAAATTCATCAGCGCTAAGGGCGGCGAGAATGTAGTTGGTTACCTGATGCAGAAGGAAATTGATTTCCTTGGAAATGCAGTAAACAATCCGGTAAGACCGTTCGTAGCAATCCTTGGCGGCGCAAAGGTAGCAGACAAGCTGAACGTTATCTCCAACCTGCTTGAGAAGTGCGATACTCTGATCATCGGCGGCGGTATGGCTTACACCTTCCTGAAAGCAAAGGGACTGGAAGTAGGTGCTTCCCTCGTTGACGATACAAAGCTTGACTACTGCAAAGAGATGATCGAGAAGGCAGAGAAGCTCGGCAAGAAGCTTCTGCTTCCGGTAGATACCACAATCGCAAAGGCATTCCCGTCACCGATCGATGCTGAGATTGAGGTTTCTGTAGTGAAGTCTGATGCAATCCCGGCTGATATGATGGGCCTTGATATCGGAACAGAGACAGCTGCTCTGTACGCAGATGCTGTAAAGACTGCAAAGACCGTTGTATGGAACGGACCGATGGGCGTATTTGAGAACCCGATCCTTGCAAAAGGAACAATCGCAGTAGCAAAGGCTCTTGCAGAGACAGATGCTACCACGATCATCGGCGGCGGTGATTCCGCAGCAGCAGTTAACCAGCTTGGCTTCGGTGACAAGATGAGCCATATCTCCACCGGCGGCGGAGCTTCCCTTGAATTCCTTGAGGGCAAGGATCTTCCGGGTGTTGTAGCTGCAGATGACAAATAAAGAAGAAGCTTTTTCACATAAATTGCAGAAGGCAAATGAGGTGCTGGACGAGCTGGAGTCTTATCTCAATTCTGCAAATTACGCGCTTTTTTCCAATACGCAGGTCACGGTTGACCGGATTCGTATGGAGGAGTACGTGCAGCAGCTCCGCCAGTATTTGAACGCAGGTTGCGAAGCGACTGCGTTCATGAAATATCATAAGGCGGACCCGCTTGCGGGAGATTCCTTATGATCCTACAAGTAGCGAAGCGGATTGCGAATGTCCGCTTTGCAGAAAATTAGAAAAAGAGGATACGAAAATGGCAAGAAAGAAAATTATCGCTGGCAACTGGAAAATGAACATGACTCCGAGCCAGGCAGTAGAATTAGTAAGTACGCTGAAAGATCTCGTAGTAAATCCGGATGTAGACGTTGTATATTGCGTACCGGCAATCGATATCGTACCGGTTGTAGAGGCTGTCAAGGGTTCTGACGTAGCAGTTGGTGCTGAGAACTTCTACATCGAGGACAAGGGAGCATACACAGGAGAGATCTCTGCTCCGATGCTTCTGGATGCAGGTGTTAAGTATGTCATCATCGGACATTCCGAGCGTCGTGACTACTTCAAAGAGGATGACGCACTTCTGAACAAGAAAGTGCTCAAGGCATTTGCTTCCGGCCTGACCCCGATCCTTTGCTGCGGTGAGTCTCTTGAGCTTCGTGAGAGAAACGCATACAAAGACTGGATCAATCTTCAGATCAAAGCCGATCTGGAGGGCGTAACCGCTGATCAGGTAAAGACCATGGTAATCGCATACGAGCCGATCTGGGCAATCGGAACCGGCAAGACCGCAACGGCTGACCAGGCACAGGAAGTTTGCGCAATGATCCGTCACACCATCGCTGAGATGTACGATGAGGCAACTGCAGAGGCAGTTCGCATCCAGTACGGTGGATCCATGAATGCAGGCAACGCAGCTGAGCTCCTTTCCAAACCGGACATCGACGGTGGTCTGATCGGCGGAGCAGCTCTGAAGCCGGACTTCGGTAAGATCGTAAACTACAACAAATAAAAACAGCCATTTTTGGCAAATGAGTCCAAGCGGGAAATAAAAAAGACGCCTCCGGATACAATGAAAGTTGTGTCTGGGGGCGTTTTACGATTAATATTGACATGCAATATCTCCTTTCCGTTTCCGGAAGGAACAACCACCAGACTATCCCTGCGTTGGCTCTAATCTGATTGGCGATAGTCTAACATATTTATGGCAATCGACAATAGGGAGGATTTATCTTTGAAACGAAACCAGATTATTAAAATATATGGAGAAGACTACAGAGAAATGACGAAGCAGCTGCTTGCGGCGGCGGATCTGATCAGCCGGATTCCGGATAAAAACTGCCGGATCGGAATCAAGCCGAACCTCGTGGCACCGACACCGGCGTTTCTCGGGGCGACAACGCATCCGGAGGTGGTCGCAGGAATCATCGAGTATCTGCAGGAGTATGGCTGCCGGAATCTTACGATTGCGGAGGGCTCATGGGTAGGTGACTGCACATCGGAGGCAATGGAGGTGTGTGGGTATTGTGAGCTGGCAGAGAAGTACGGAGTCCGCCTGATCGATGCGCAGAAGGAAGGCTCATTTGAAAAGGACTGCGGCGGTCTGAAGCTGCGTCTTACAGAATGTGTGAAAGAGTTTGATTTTCTGATCAATGTGCCGGTGGTAAAGGGACACTGCCAGACGAAAATTACATGTGCGCTGAAAAATATGAAGGGACTGCTTCCAAATGCGGAGAAGCGCCATTTTCATGCGATGGGGCTGCACCGGCCGATTGCACATCTGGCGCTTGGGATTCATCAGGATTTTATTGTCGCAGATCATATCTGCGGTGATCTTGATTTTGAGGACGGTGGTAATCCGGTGGTGCGCAACTGTATTATGGCAGCGGCCGACCCGGTGCTGCTCGATGCATACGTCTGTAATTTGCTCCACTACGACTGCAACGAGGTGCCATATATCGGGATGGCCGAGGCGCTCGGCGCAGGAAGCGCAGATCTGAAGAATGTGCAGGTGGCGGTGTGTGAAAGGAAAGAACGGAACTGTCATGCAGCGGATATGGATCTGACAGAGGAAAGAACGGAAGCAGAGAAAGAATGTACAGATAGTGAGGCGGATACAGCGCAAATCTCAGATGGAAATTGTTTTTGTGCTTCTTCTGCAGAGGTTTTGAAGTCCTCAAGCCGTACCGGTAAACTTTCGGAAAAAGAATGTGACGAAGGTGTGCAGTTACATTTTCTCTCCGGCGATGCGATCTGGGACGAGGAGATTCCGTACGCGCAGAAAGTAGTTGCAGTGCGCGATGTGGTCGAGGAGGTCGAGTCATGCAGTGCCTGCTACGGAAGTCTTCTTCCGGTGCTTGACCGTCTGAAGGAGGAAGGACTGCTTGGTGCGCTTCAGGAAAAAATCTGTATCGGACAGGGATACCGGGGCAAGAGCGGGCAGCTTGGTGTCGGTCTTTGTACGTCCGGGTTTGCGTATTGCATTAAGGGATGTCCGCCGTCGGAGGAGGAAATTTATGAGGGGCTGAAACGGTATCTGGCGGAGCAACGGTGACATCATAAAATTGTTTGCATAAACAGGCTGCCCCTTCATACACTGTAAAAAAAGCTGCGGTGGCCTACTATGAAAATAAAAACACATCAGGGGATTTATCTGTTTCTGGCATCCGCCCTGCTTTTTGGAATCCTTACAGGCGTGGCACTTCCGGAGCTGTTTCGGATGCAGGAGGGGACGTATGCCGGTTTTTTCAGCCTGTACGGAATGAAAAAAATACAGGAGGCTGATATCGCGCTTTGGCCCATTTTCGGATATCTGCTGAGCAGCCGGATGTGCACACTTCTTTTTCTGTGGATGAGCAGCTATACACCGGTGGGGCTGTGGCTGCATCTGCTTTTTGCCGCGTGGCTTGGCTGCTCCGGCGGCATGCTTCTTTCACTTTTTGCGCTGCGGCAGGGTG
Source organism: Lachnospiraceae bacterium (assembly GCA_029225065.1). GTDB lineage: Bacteria > Bacillota > Clostridia > Lachnospirales > Lachnospiraceae > Choladousia. The sequence goes on from JAQXVT010000037.1 coordinate 76,634, forward strand.
CACAGGGGATTGGCCTCTTTTTTTGTTGCACACTGCCGCAGTGGATTTTTTACGGACTGCAGTGGAAAAAGGAACTGCAGCTTTTTCTAAGCCGAATTCTGCCACGGGAAGTTTTTTCGGCAGATATCTTTCCGTATCCGGGCAGAAGAACGCGCATCGACTGGATTGCCATGGTGCTGTACTGTGTATGTGGCTGCGCGGCGGAAACGTTTCTTGGTCTCTGGAGTGTGAAAATTTTTCTGAAGATCCTGATGTGAACGTAAATAGGCAACTATATCTGGTATCATATGACAGAAACAGGACGAAATCTTGTAAACGCTTGAAAATGCTGTGTTTTTCGGCAATTTTACGTCATTTTTACCGTTGATTTTACATAATAAATTGCGTATAATACATTTACTTATGAAATTCGACAGTACAAAAGACAGACGGGACGCCGATAGACAAAATGTGCCATGCAGCTGTCCGAAGAGGTCGAAGCGCGTATAGGGGATTCTTGGAAAGCTGGGGAAAAGGGGATGGGATTTGAACTGCCTCTGTTTATAGACTATTTAAAAGAGACAAAAAATGCATCACAGAGCACGGTCAGTTCGTATCAGCGTGATCTGAAAAAAATGGAGAGCTATTTTGAGGAGCATGGGATTGCAGATGTGGAGAGTGTGACCTCCACCAATCTGAATTCGTACGTGCTCTACCTGGAAAAGCAGGGGCTGTCGACTGCGACGGTTTCAAGAAATGTGGCTTCGATGAAAGCCTTTTTTCATTATGCCTGCAGAAGCGCCCAGATCAAAGAGGATCCGGCGGAATCCATCAAGGCGCCGCACATCGAGAAAAAGCTTCCGGAGGTGCTGAGCATGGAGGAGACGGTGCGTCTTTTAGAGCAGCCGTCCGGGTCAAGCCCGAAAGAGCTTCGCGACAAGGCGATGCTGGAGCTTCTGTATGCGACGGGCATGCGGGTGTCCGAGCTGATTACTGTGAAGCTTTCGGATGTCAATCTGATTCTCAACTACGTAGTGTGCCGCGACGGGGAAAAGGAGCGCGTGATTCCGTTTGGAGACAACGCAAAGGCAGCGCTCGATCATTACCTGCAGCATGGCCGCATGTATCTGGTGCGGGAAGAGGGCAGTGAATTCCTCTTTGTGAACTGCTCCGGTTCCGGAATGAGCCGTCAGGGCTTCTGGAAGCTGATCAAGCAGTATGCGTCGAGAGCCGGAATTACGGCAGATATCACGCCCCATACACTGCGCCATTCCTTTGCTGCACATCTGGTGCAGAACGGTGCCGATTTAAAGAGCGTCCAGCAGATGCTCGGCCATTCCGATATCGCGACGACACAGATCTACCGGGATCTCAATTTCGAGCAGGTGCGCCGCGTGTATAAGGAAGCGCATCCGAGACGGTAAGCTTCTTTGCGTCAGGCAAGGGTGAGAGGAAAGAGCGCGAATAGAAAGATACGAAGCAAAATGCGAATCGCCCCTTTGACTGTAATGTAAAGCATCTAATTCTGCGAAGCGGTTATTTGCAGATTGAAACAAGAACAAAATAAAAAAGACAAAATTATTTTAAAAGAAAAAGCTCCCAACGCAGTAAACGGCGAAATTGCCATTCCATGCAGGGAGCTTTTGAATATTGATTTCTAACTCGGTTAAAAAATTATTTTAATGCATCATAAATATCATAAATCAGCTGCTCCGACTTCTCCCATCCAAGGCACGGATCGGTGATCGATTTGCCGTAGACGTGATTGCCGGTGCCGATCTTCTGTGCGCCGTCCTCGATGTAGCTCTCGATCATGAAGCCCTTGACCAGCTTTTTGAGGTCCGGGCAGTAGTTCATGCTGTGCAGGACTTCCTTTGCAATACGGATCTGCTCGATGTACTGTTTGCCGGAGTTGGAGTGGTTCGTGTCGATGATCGCAGCCGGGTTTTTCAGGTCGCGTTCCTGATACAGCTTGTTCATCAGCATCAAATCCTCGTAGTGGTAATTCGGGATGGACTGACCGTGCTTGTTGGTTGCACCGCGCAGCACGACGTGGGCAAGGTCGTTGCCGTCCGTGTAGACCTCCCATCCGCGGTAGATGAAGTTGTGCTTGCTCTGTGCCGCCTTGATGGAGTTGAACATAACGGAAAGATCGCCGCTCGTCGGATTTTTCATGCCGGCCGGTACGTCCATGCCGCTGACGGTCATACGGTGGTGCTGGTCTTCGACAGAGCGCGCACCGATTGCCACATAGGAGAGCAGGTCGTCGACGTAACGGTAATTTTCCGGATAAAGCATTTCATCTGCAGAGGTAAGACCGGTCTCTTCGATTGCAGTCGCATGGAGCTTTCGCATTGCCACGATACCGGCAAATACGTCCGGCTTCTTTTCCGGGTCCGGCTGATGCACGAGGCCCTTGTAGCCCTCACCGGTTGTACGCGGCTTGTTTGTATAGATACGCGGAATCAAAATGATGCGGTCACCGATCTTGTCCTGAATGGAGGCAAGGCGGTGAATGTAATCGAGCACGGATACCTCATTGTCTGCGGAGCACGGTCCGATGATTAAAAGAAATTTATCAGAAGCTCCGGTAAAGACGTCACGAATCTGAGCATCACGCTCTTTTTTGATCTGTACCACCTTGTCGGAAAGCGGATACATTTTCTTGACCTCAGCCGGAATCGGAAGTTTTTTGACGAAATTCATTGACATTTTTTTACACCTCTGCTGTAAGATATTTTAAACAATAATTATTAACATTATAGTATAAGTATAAAAAAATGTCGATACAATTTTATGTTTTAAATTTAGAAAGCGTATGATACAATAGAGGACAGGAAAGAAGCAGAATAAGTGAGGCAGTAATATGAAAAAATGCGGAAAACCGTATTTTCCGATGTTTGTGGATCTTACGGACAAAAAAGTAGTAATTGCGGGCGCAGGCACGATCGCAAAGCGGAGGATTCGTTCCATGATTGAATTTACGGATCATCTGTATGTGATCGCACCGGAAGTAAATAAGGAATTAAAAGAGCTGGAAGAGGCAGGAAAGCTTACGATCCTACGAAAGACGTATGAGCGGGAGGATCTGTATGATGCGTCGCTCGTCATTGCGGCGACGAACGATCATAAAGTGAATCAGGATATTTATGCAGCGTGCAAATGTCTTGGCATTCCGGTCAACGTCTGTCAGGACAGGGACCGCTGCGATTTTTATTTTCCGGGACTTGCGATGCAGGACAACCTTGTGGTTGGCGTGAGCACAAGCGGGAAGGAAAAGAAGCAGCAGAAGGGAATTGCAGGACGGCTGCAGCAGTTTCTGGATGAGGATCAGGCAGGCATTTTGCAGAAAAAAGAGGCAAAAGGAAAGGAATAAATATGCTGGTAAAAATCTTTACGGACGGCTCGGCGCGCGGAAATCCGGATGGACCGGGCGGCTACGGGACAATCCTGCAGTATGTGGATGGAAAAGGCACGCTGCATGAACGGACGTATTCGCAGGGCTATGAAAAAACAACGAATAACCGCATGGAGCTGATGGCTGCAATCGTCGGACTCGAGGCGCTCAACCGGCCGTGTGAGGTGGAACTGTATTCCGATTCCCAGTATCTGATCAATGCGTTTAATCAGCACTGGATCGAGGGCTGGATCAAAAAAGGCTGGAAGAGAGGCAAAAACGAGCCGGTGAAAAATACCGATCTGTGGAAGCGGTTGCTTGCAGCGGCGCAGCCGCACACGATCCGCTATATCTGGGTAAAAGGACACGCGGGACATCCGGAGAATGAGCGGTGTGATCAGCTGGCGACGACGGCTGCGGATGGAGATGATCTTTTGAAAGATATCGTCAGGGAAGGCTGAAATAATTCACAAACGGCTTGAAATGCCCGGTCGGCTGTGCTATGATGGTGAACAGACTGGCATAGTCTGCCATTATCATGCAGGAAAGAGTCGGGCGGGATTTGATTACACAGACCGGCCTGAGAACAGGAAATGGAAAGCCGCAAGGAGGAGAGCTTCCTCTTTGCAGAATCTTTGAGGACAAAATCATACAAAGAAAAGGAAGGGATGACGGGATGGCAGCATTTTTTATCGAATTTTCAAAAGAATTGATCGAACTGATTATCTTGGCAGGAGTCTCTGTGGCAGCGATTTTCTGTGGAAAGAAGCTGCGTGACAGAAAGGATGCAAAGACAGCATCCGAACAAAAGAGTAACTGAATCTGGAGGAATTATTGTGGAAAAATACGGAGTTAATGAGTTGAGAAAAATGTTCCTTGACTTTTTTAAGAGCAAGGATCATCTGGTAATGAACAGTTTTTCACTGGTACCGCACAACGACAACAGCCTTCTGCTGATCAACGCAGGTATGGCGCCGCTGAAGCCGTACTTTACGGGAGCAGAGATCCCGCCGAAGCGCCGCGTTGCGACCTGCCAGAAATGTATCCGTACCGGCGATATCGAGAACGTCGGAAAGACGGCACGTCACGGCACCTTTTTCGAGATGCTGGGCAACTTCTCATTCGGTGATTACTTCAAGCGTGAAGCAATCCACTGGTCCTGGGAGTTTTTGACCGAGGTAGTCGGATTGGATCCGAACCGCCTGTATCCGTCTGTCTATCTGGAGGACGATGAGGCATGGAATATCTGGCATGATGAGATCGGCATCGCAGAAGATCGTATTTTCCGTTTTGGAAAAGAGGACAACTTCTGGGAGCATGGCGCGGGACCGTGCGGACCGTGTTCCGAGATTTACTATGACCGAGGAGAAAAATATGGCTGCGGCAAGCCGGGCTGTACCGTTGGCTGCGACTGCGACCGTTACATGGAAGTATGGAACAACGTATTTACCCAGTTCGAGAATGACGGAGAGGGTCATTACGAGCTGCTGAAACAGAAAAATATCGATACTGGAATGGGCCTTGAGCGTCTGGCTGTCGTAGTACAGGAAGTGGATTCCATTTTCGACGTGGATACGATGCAGGCACTGCGCGACAAGGTATGTGAGTTTGCAAAGACAGTTTACAAGACCGATGAGAATAAGGATGTCTCCATCCGTCTGATCGTAGACCATATCCGTTCCGCGACATTTATGATTTCCGATGGCATTATGCCGACGAATGAGGGCAGAGGATACGTACTCCGCCGTCTGATCCGCCGTGCAGCACGTCACGGAAGACTGCTCGGTATCGAGGGAGCATTCCTTTCCAAGCTGAGTGAGACCGTCATTGAGGGTTCAAAAGACGGATATCCGGAGCTGGAAGAGAAGCGCGATTTCATCGTGAAGGTTCTGGCACAGGAAGAGGAAAAATTCAACAAGACGATCGATCAGGGTCTTAGCATTCTTGCAGGAATGGAAGCAGACCTGGCGAAAAAGAATGAAAAGGTACTTAGCGGTGAGAACGCATTCATGCTCTATGATACGTATGGATTCCCGCTTGACCTGACAAAAGAGATCCTGGAAGAGAAGGGCTATGAGATCGATGAGGACGGCTTCAAATCATGCATGGAAGAGCAGCGCCAGAAAGCCCGCAGCGCAAGAGCGGTAACGAACTACATGGGCGCAGATGCTACGGTATACGATCAGATCCCGGCAGCGGTGACTTCTGAGTTTGTCGGTTACGACAGCCTGACCTGTGATTCTGAGATTACGGTACTGACGACAGAGACTGAACTGACTGAGGCACTGACTGAGGGTGTGCGCGGCACCATTATCGTAAACAAGACTCCGTTCTATGCGACGATGGGCGGACAGAACGGCGATAAGGGTGAGATTGTATGCGAGGCAGGACGCTTTGTAGTAGAGGATACGATTCATCTGCTCGGCGGCAAGATCGGCCATGTCGGATATCTGGCAGAGGGCATGATGAAAGTCGGTGACAAGGTGACGCTGAAGGTAGACGAAGTTTACCGCAAAAATATCTGCAAGAACCACAGTGCGACGCATTTGCTTCAGAAAGCGCTCAAGACCGTGCTTGGTTCCCATGTAGAGCAGAAGGGCTCTTTAGTGACACCGGATCGTCTGCGTTTTGACTTTGCGCATTTCCAGGCAATGACTCCGGAGGAGATTGAGAAGGTTGAGAAGATTGTCAACGAGGAGATCGCAGCAGCACTTCCGGTTGAGACGAAGATCATGAGCATTGAGGATGCAAAGAAGACCGGTGCAATGGCACTGTTCGGCGAGAAATACGGCGACGAGGTGCGTGTGGTATGCATGGGCGACTTCTCCAAGGAGCTCTGCGGCGGTACGCACGTTGCGAATACTTCTGAGATTGCAACGTTCAAGATCGTTTCTGAGACAGGCGTTGCAGCAGGTGTAAGACGAATTGAGGCACTGACCGGTGACGGCGTGTTTGCATACTATAAGACAGCAGAGAAAGAACTGGCAGAGGCAGCGAAGCTGCTTAAGACGGTTCCGGCCGGTGTGCTGGAGAAGATCACAGCACTGCAGAGCGAGCTGAAGGCAGTGATGAGCGAGAATGAGTCCCTGAAGAGTAAGCTTGCAAAGGATGCGCTTGGTGACGTTATGAACCAGGTCTGCGAGATCGGCGGCGTGAAGTTCCTTCCGGCGAAGGTAGAGGGCGTTGACATGAACGGACTGCGTGATCTGGGAGACCAGCTCCGCGAGAAGATCGGTGAGGGCGTCGTACTGATCGCATCCGTAAACGACGGAAAGGTCAGCTTGATGGCAGCGGTAACCGACGGCGCAATGAAGAAGGGCGCACATGCCGGCAATCTGATCAAGGGAATTGCAGCCCTTGTAGGTGGCGGCGGCGGCGGACGTCCGAATATGGCACAGGCCGGCGGAAAGAATCCGGCAGGCATCGATGCCGCACTGGAGAAAGCAAAAGAAGTACTGGCTGGGCAGCTTTCGTAAAAAAGTTTCTTGAAAAATTTTAAGAAAATGTGTTGACGAAAGTAAAAAATCTGGTATAATACTTGTTAGTGCAATAAAATACCCAGACAGTTGTATTCTGCACAATCTACAACTGGAGGGAGGTTAGGTGTGAGACAATGTCAAATGTTATCGTAAAAGAAAACGAGACTCTGGACAGTGCTTTACGTCGTTTCAAAAGAAACTGCGCAAAGGCAGGTATCCAGCAGGAGATTCGTAAAAGAGAGCATTACGAGAAGCCGAGCGTAAGACGTAAGAAAAAGTCTGAAGCAGCTCGCAAGCGTAAATACAATTAATGTGCAATAAAATTCCCGGTCAGGTTTATGCCAGACCGGGAATTTTTTGTTGCTGTTCAGAACACAATTTTTGAAGGGATCAAACATACTCGAGGAAAAATACGGAAACAGCATTGGAGACTGCATGATCGTCGGCAACTTTGCGGAATCATTTGCACTGGCGGCAGCCGCAGCGTTCGGCGCGCAGAGGTACGGAAAATTAAAACAGCTGATTATGATATCGATGCTGTTCTGTGTATTTTCCCGTTTTATTTTCTGTGTGCGATCAACCAGGTATACACGGGCACATTAAAAGGGTTGGGACATACTACGTTTCCGATGATGTGCTGCCTGATCTGTTATTGTATGTTCCGGGTCATCTGGTGCCAGGTGCTGCTGCCGCATATCTGGGATATCCGCGTGATTTATTTCAGCTATGACGCAAGCTGGATTCTGATGCTTGTGCTTCTGGCGTTCTGGTATCACCGGGTGATGAGAGGGGGCGAAGGGTAGAATGAAGCGAAGGGAGACTGAATATAGATAGAGTAAAAGTCATTCTGGACGGTAATCATGAAAAGAGTGATAGAAAGAATCACGAAAAAAAGAAGGCGAGCCTGGTTTTTTACAGTGCTGATGGTGGCCGTATCTGTGGTGTTGCCTGCGGCAAAGGCGGCGGAGCCGGAAATACAGACACCGCATGCCTGTGTGATGGAGGTGTCCACCGGGGAGATCCTGTATGAAAAAAATGCCGATGAGCGGCTTCATCCGGCAAGTGTGACGAAGGTGATGACGGTTCTGCTGATTTTTGAGGCACTGGATGAGGGAAAACTGAAGCTGGACGAAGAAGTGACAACGAGTGCGCACGCGAAATCCATGGGCGGTTCACAGGTTTTCCTGGAAGTGGGAGAAAAGCAGACCGTCGAGACTCTGCTGAAATGCATTATCATCGCCTCCGGGAACGACGCGGCGGTCGCGATGGCAGAGCATATCGCAGGGAGCGAGGAAGCGTTTGTGGAATTGATGAATCAAAGAGCGGCGGAGCTTGGCATGGAGCAGACACATTTTATGGACTGCTGCGGATTGACGGAGTCGAAGGAGCATTATACCTCCGCGCGGGATGTGGCGCTTGTGTCGAGGGAGCTGCTGCGAAACTATCCGAACTGCGTGGAATATTCAGATATCTGGATGGAAGATATCACACATGTGACGGCAAAGGGCAGCAGTTTATTTACGCTTACGAATACGAATAAACTGCTGCGCAGCTACGACGGCTGTGACGGGCTGAAGACGGGAAGCACCAGCTATGCGAAATACTGTCTCAGTGCGACGGCGCGGCGGGACGGAATCCGGATCATCAGTGTGGTGATGACGGCACCGGACTCCAAAACCAGATTTGCGGAGGCTGGAAAGTTGCTGAACTATGGATTTTCCAGATGTTCGATTTATTATGATGAAGAAATGCCGGAGCTTTCGCCGGTGCCGGTAAAGGGCGCGATCCAGACAGAGGTGGGAGTGCGTTACCCGGATGAATTTTCGTATCTGAGCACGACCGGGGAGGATTTCACGCAGATTACAAGGGAAGCAGAATTTTTGGAAGAGATAAAAGCGCCGCTGGAAGAAGGGCAGGAAGTGGGAAGCCTTGTATACAGAATCGGAGAAAAGGAAATCGGAAGAATGCCGATTGTGGCGGCAGAGGCCGTCGAGAAGGCGGGATACTTTGACTGGGTGAATGCAGCGTGGGGCGCATGGATGATTTGAGGAGATATAAGCCTTATCATGCAAGCATGAACGGTTTTTTGATCTTTTGACCCTGCTACCTAAACAATTTGCCACAGCCGATAAAATATGTTACAATATAAAAATGGCTATATCGTAACAGGAAAGGACAGAACCATATGTCAGGATTTAAAGTGACGCGGTATAAACTGCGGACAGGTGTGCGGACGAGAGGAACGGACCACCCGTTTTCCGTGGTTTTTCTGAGCGATCTTCATAATATGAGCTATGGCGAAGACAACAGTGCGCTGCTTCTGGAAATTCGCAACCAGAATCCGGAGGCAGTGTTTGCAGCGGGAGACATGCTGGTGGGCAGCACGGATCCGCAGATGGATGCGGCGATGTCTCTGATGGATGAGCTGACAAAAAAATATCCGGTCTACTGTGTAAACGGCAATCATGAGCAGCGGTTGAAGGCATTCCCGGACCGCTACGGGGAGCAGTATCAGAAGTACTCTGACGCGATCAAGAGCTTTGGTGTGCATCTTCTGGAAAATTCGTGCGAACGCCTGGAGATTAATCGCATGCCAATCACAGTCTGGGGCTATGAGCTTCCGATCGAGTACTATAAAAGAGGCAGGAAAGCGGAGCTGCTGGAGATGCAGATCACAGAGACGCTTGGAACGCCGGATGAAAATTCTTTTAATTTACTGCTGGCGCACAATCCGATCTATTTTCCGACGTATGCGGCGTGGGGGGCAGATCTTACGCTGTCCGGGCATTTGCACGGCGGAATCGTCCGGCTTCCGTTTGTCGGCGGGGTGATCAGTCCGCAGATCAGGCTGTTTCCAAAGTATACGCACGGAATGTACACGGAGAACGGCAGAAAGCTGATCACAAGCGCGGGCCTTGGCAGCCACACGATCAACCTTCGGATCAACAATCCGCCGGAGCTTGTTGTGATTGATTTTATGTAGACGGGAGCTGCCATGGGAATACCGGTAAAACTGGAAGCGTTTGAGGGACCGCTGGACCTGCTGCTTCATCTGATAGAGAAAAATAAGATCAATATTTATGATATTCCGATTGTCGAGATTACGGATCAGTATATGGAGTATATCCGTCAGATGAAGACGGAAAGCCTCGATGTGATGAGCGAGTTCCTTGTGATGGCAGCGACGCTTCTCGACATCAAATCCAGAATGCTGCTTCCTCCGGAGGTGACGGAGGAGGGCGAGGAGATCGACCCGCGCGAGGAGCTGGTTGAGAAGCTTCTGGAATACAAAATGTACAAATATATGTCATTTGAGCTTCGGGACCGGCAGGAGGAGGCAGAGTTTGTCCTTTACAAGCAGCCGACGATTCCGGACGAAGTGAAGGCGTACCGCGAGCCGGTGAATATTGATGATCTGCTTGGGGATATGACGCTTGCAAAGCTGCATGCGATCTTTCAGGATATCATGAAACGCCAGGAAAATCGCATGGACCCGATCCGCAGCAAATTTGGAAATCTCAAAAAAGAGGAGATTGACTTAAGCGGTACGATGCAGGAAGTGGAGCGCTATATTTCCGAGAAGAAGCACTGCATGTTCCGTGAAATTCTGACGCGCAGGCGCGGAAAGCTTTATAAGATCGTGACCTTTCTGACGCTCCTGGAGCTGATGAAAGAGGGAAAGGTCGAGGTAGAGCAGGAGGAGACGTTTGCGGATATCAGCATCGAATGGACGGGAAAAGAAGGCATGGAGCCGGTGTCGGATGCGGGGAACGATTATGACTGAGGGACAGGAGAAGAACCGTGGGAATAAAAGAGGCAGAAGCCGCCATTGAGGCGATTTTGTTTGCGATGGGGGATTCCGTGGAGCTGGAGAAAATCGCGAAGGCGATCGACCAGGACGCGGCGACCACCAGAAAAATTATAGAGGGAATGATGGATCATTACCGCGCGAAAAACCGCGGCATTCAGATCGTGGAGTTGGACGGCGCATTTCAGCTGTGCACGAAGAGCAGTCTGTATGAGTATCTGATTCGCGTGGCAAAGCAGCCGAAAAAGATTACGTTGTCGGACGTGGTGATGGAGACGCTCTCGATCATTGCCTACAAGCAGCCGATCACGAAGCTGGAGATTGAGAAGATCCGCGGCGTCAAGTGCGATCATGCGGTGAACAAGCTGGTGGAATACGATCTCGTAAAGGAGCTCGGAAGGCTGGACGCGCCGGGCCGTCCGCTGCTGTTTGGCACGACAGAAGAATTTCTGCGCCATTTCGGACTGCAGTCGCTGGAGGATCTTCCGATGATCAATCCGGTACAGCTGGAGGACTTCAAGGCGGAGGCAGAGGAAGAGGTACAGCAGAAGCTGGATGTGGAGGTGTGAGAATATGATTTCACCGAATCCGATGAGATGTCTGCGTAGATGAAGCAATAAAAGCGGATCCACTGTTTATTGTTCTGCGCAATTGAAGCAGGGGCCTTGCTTGACTCGGTAAAATCTGGAATTGCATTTGAAATTTGCCAGGCATGAAAAGTTCTCATACGTACAGCTAAAGCATATAAAAGAAAAAGAGGACAAGTGATATTGCGGAGGCACCTGAATCTATGCATACAGTGCAGAGAAAGAAACAGAATTCTGCAAAAGATAATGAGTCGCGAAGCATAGACGAAAGAAGAAAATGGAAGCAGAGGCAGAAGCAAAACGGTAATATTTTTGTAATATTGCTGGTCGTTTGTTTCCTGTTAGGAGTATATCCGGCGAAAGCAGAAGAGGAACTGAAACTATACGCCAGCAGCGCCGTATTGATGGACGGCAGCAGCGGGCGTATTCTTTATGGAAAAGAAGTCGCGGAGCCGCTTCCGATGGCGAGCACGACAAAGATCATGACGTGCATTGTGGCGCTGGAGGAGGCGGGAGATGAGCTGGATGGGATGGTCTGCACCGCATCGGAGCAGGCATCGCGCCAGCCGCAGGTAAAGCTTGGTATGCAGACGGGCGAAGAATTTTATCTGAAGGACCTTCTGTATTCGCTGATGCTGGAATCGCACAACGATACGGCGGTCTGCGTTGCGGAAACGATTGCCGGGAGTGTGGAAGAATTTGCGGGAAAAATGAATGTGAAGGCGCGGGAGATCGGCTGTGAGGATACATATTACATTACTCCGAACGGACTTGACGGGGAGGATGAGGGAGGAAGCCATCATACGACAGCGGCGGATCTGGCGCGTGTACTGCGCTACTGTATCACGCAGTCACCGCAGGCAGAAACGTTTCTGGAAATCACCGGAACACCGCAGTATGCGTTTAATGATGTGGGAGGAAAACACAGCTACAGCTGCGTCAACCACAATGCATTTCTTCAGATGATGGACGGGGCACTGACCGGCAAGACCGGTTTTACCGCAAAGGCGGGCTACTGTTATGTGGGCGCATTGCAGAGAGATGACAGACTGCTGGTTGTTTCGCTGCTCGCATGCGGCTGGCCGGGCCACAAATCATGGAAGTGGGCGGATACGAGAGTCCTGATGAATTACGGAATGGATCACTACAGCCTTTCTGTGCTGGAGAGCGGAAAGACGCGCATCGCTCCGGCGGCGGTGAAAAATGGTGTGCAAACTCAGGTGGGGCTTACAGAGGGGTACGAGAGGTGCCAGCTGCTGCTGGGGGAAAATGAAAAGGTGACATGTGAGATCAAAGTGCCGAAGGAGCTGCAGGCGCCGGTGAAGGAAGGTACGGCAGTCGGAGCGGTTCAGTATCGGGTGGGAGAGACGGTGATACTGACTGCCCCGGTGCGGACGGCGGAGCGTGTGGAAGTGAAAGATTTCTGGTATGGACTGGGAGTTACATTTGATCAACTGCTTCTGTAAAAAAGCAAGATATATAAACAACGGAAGAGAACAATGCTTGTAAGATAATGGAGAATATTTTATAATGATACTGAAAATCGAAAGCAAGAATACGAAAAAATGGAATATAAAAAAGTCAGGCTATACATGCAGATAAAAACGCGTGGCAGGCAAAGAAGAATGAAAAACAGACAAAAATAAAAATGTGATGTAAAAGTCATAAAAGAATCTGAAAAAGTAGAAGCAAATGGCAGAAACAGAGTCGGATGGGAAACAGACCGAAAAACCAGACAAAAGAAAGGCAGATACATGGCACGGAAAAAAGACAATCTTGAATTTCGTTATTATGACATTCCGCACGGGGAACCGCTTTTGGCGCTGTATGGCGACGACTGGATCCGCCCGTACGGATACGATAAAAATTTAAAGCCGATCGTGGATCTGCATTTTCACAATCTGATGGAGGTCGGCTGGTGCTGCTACGGCGCGGGCGAGATTGTTCTGGAAGGGAGGAGCGTACCGTATCACGACGGGACGCTGACAGTCATTCCAAAAAATTATCCGCATACGACGAATGCGGCGCAGGCAAAATTGAACAAATGGCAGTATCTTTTTCTGGACATGGATAAGACGGTGCAGGAACTGTACCCGGACAACCGCCGTCTGGCGGAGCGGCTGCTTTATCGGACAAATAAAAACGCGTGCTGTACATCAAAGGAGGAGCAGCCGGTGCTTTTTGTGCTGATGAGTCAGATCTTTCGGGAAATGCAGGAACATGGTGAACTGTATCGGGAGTCTGTGAACGGGCTGTTAAAAGCACTTGTGATCGAGATTGCACGGCTCAATCAGGAACTGATTCCGGAGGAGAAAACGCAGGGAAAGGCAAAAAAATCAGAACTTGCACAGATCGCCAGATCCCTAGAATACGTCGGGGATTTCTGTGACCGGCCGCTGAAAATCAGTGAGCTGGCGGAAGTCTGCCATATGAGCGAGACACATTTTCGCAGGCTGTTTGTGTCATGCATGGGAATTCACCCAAACGATTATATCAATCAGATGCGGATTAAAAAGGCATGTGAACTGCTGAAAAAGACGAACCAGTCGGTGGCGGAGATTTCAATGAAATGCGGGTTTTGCAGTTCGGCCACTTTTAACAGGAATTTTCGCAAATTTATGGGCACTACGCCTAATGAATGGAAGAAACTTCCAGAGAATTATGAACGAAGATTAAGCGAAAACACAATTGCATACCATGACGGATGGTGAGAAAATAGTTAAAATGACATAAAATGGTCGAAAATGAAAATCATACAATCGGATTTGATGAAAAAACAGCAGGAGACGTGGTATAATATGCACAAGAAAGCAAAAAAAACGGCTGAAAAATGTGCAGTTTAACCAAAAAACACAGGGCGTGAATGATTGCTGAACAGACTGTACATGGCCGAATATAAGGAGGAATTTCATATGAAACTGAAAAAGGTATTGGCATTTGTACTGGCTGGAACGATGGTAGTGTCTATGGCATCCGTACTTACGGCAGGTGCAGCAAGTGACGAAGACAACAAGCTCACCGTCTGGACCTGGGACCCGAACTTCAATATTTACGCAATCAATAAGGCAGCAGAGATCTATGCACAGGATCATGAAGGCTTTACCGTAGAGGTAACCGAGATCCAGTCAGACGATATCGAGTCCAAGATCACGACCGCTGTAAATGCAGGCGATCTGAGCACACTTCCGGATATCTTCCTGATGCAGGATAACTCTTTCCAAAAGTACGTAACATTCTATCCGGACGTATTTGTAGATCTGACTGACTCCGGCGTTGACTTCTCACAGTTCTCCGCAGCAAAGGTTGCATATTCTTCTCTTGACGGAAAGAATTACGGTATTCCGTTTGATAACGGCGCAGTTGTAAACTGCCTCCGCATTGACCTGATCGAGCAGGCTGGCTATACCGTAGATGATTTTACGGACATTACCTGGTCTGATTACATGGAGAAAGCAAAAGTTGTTCTTGAGAAGACCGGTCTTCCGATGCTGACTGCACAGGCAGGTTCTCCGGACGTGATCATGATGATGCTTCAGTCCTGCGGCGCTTCCCTGTTCAATGAGGATGGCACGGGCAATATCGCAGACAATGACGTTCTGAAGAAGTGCGTAGAGGTTTATGCACAGATGGTAGCAGACGGAACACTCGTAGAGGTAACCGACTGGGATCAGTACATTTCTTCCCTGAACAGCTCAACCGTAGCAAGTACCTTCAACGGATGCTGGATCATGGCTTCCATTCAGGCAGCAGAAGATCAGTCCGGAAAATGGGCAGTTACCAACATGCCGAAGCTTGACGATGTAGACGGCGCAACCAACTATTCCAACAACGGCGGATCATCCTGGGCAATCTCTTCCAACACAAGCCATCAGGATCTTGCAGTTGACTTCCTGAATTCCACATTTGCAGGAAGTACAGAGCTGTACGATGACATCATCTCCAAGGGCGCTCTTGCTACATGGGCATCGGCAGGCGAGTCTGACGCATACAACGTACCGGTTGATTTCTACGGCGGCGACACTGTTTACGCTAAGATCGTTGATTTCGCAACCAAGACTCCGTCCAACACAACTGGCGCATTCTACTATGACGCACGTGATGCGGTAGGTGTTGCACTTTCCAACATTACACAGACTGGTGCTGATGTAGCTTCCGAACTTCAGACCGCACAGGAAACGCTTGATTTCAGCATGGGCATGTAATTCTCTCTGAAAACAGGTGAAAATAAAAGCGGTGCAGTTTCCTGAAGCTCCTGGCATGGATCTTCCGGTAAACGCATCACAGTAAAAAGAAAGACAGAGGGTCTGCCGCTGCCGGCGGTTTGAGGCAGCAGTCAGACCCTTTCCTTTGAAAAGGGGGATGTGCCGGATGGGCAAGAAAAAACTGACGATGGATAAACGTCACAACCTGATTGGATGGCTGTTTCTGTCAGTCGGAGTAATCCTGATCTGCTGGACCAGCTTTTACCCGATGATTCAGGCGTTTATTCTTTCCATGAAAAACGGACTTGGTGTAAACCTGAAATTTGCCGGATTTTCCAACTATGCGCGTATTTTAAAGGATCCGACATTCAAGGGAACGCTGTTCAACACGTTCTTTTATCTGATCATTCAGGTGCCGATCATGCTGACACTGGCGCTGATTCTGGCATCGATCTTAAACAACAAGGATCTGAAATTCAAGGGGCTGTGGCGTACTTGCATTTTCCTGCCGTGTGCGACCTCCCTTGTTTCTTATTCCATGATTTTCCGTTCTCTGTTTGCAAACGATGGATTTGTCAACACCGTGCTTCGCGGACTTGGCATGACTCCGGTGATGTGGTTCGCAAATGCATGGACGGCACGTTTTGTTATCATCATCGCGCTGATCTGGAGATGGACCGGATACAACATGGTATTTTACCTTTCCGGACTGCAGAATATCGACTATTCTGTTTACGAGGCGGCACGAATCGACGGAGCAAGCGCAAGACAGACACTTTTTAAGATTACGATCCCGCTGTTAAAACCGACCATCCTGCTGACGACGATCACCTCCACAAACGGTACGCTGCAGCTGTTCGATGAGTCACTGAACCTGACAAACGGCGGACCTGGAAAGTCTACAATGACGATGTCTCACTACATATACAATACGTCATTCGTGCAGAGCCCGAACTTCGGTTATGCGGCGGCAATGTCGATCGTGATTCTGGTAATGGTTGCGATCCTTGCAGTGATTCAGATGAAAGTAGGTGATGAGCGATGAGTAAGGGCAAAAAAATTGGCATGTATCTGTTTCTGATCATTTTTTCGCTGCTGTCGATTTTCCCGCTCTACTACATGGCATGTGCAGCGACAAATATGAGCGTTGACGTATCGAGAGGAAAACTGATTCCGGGTACTTATCTGGTGGAGAATTTCAAGGCGCTGATCACGAACCAGAATCTGGCGCGCGCACTGTGGAATTCTTTCCGCAACTCGGCGGTGCTCACGATTCTCTGCCTGCTGATCTGTTCCCTCGCAGGATACGGATTTGAGGTTTATCACGACAAGGCAAAGGATATCGTCTTTACGATCCTGCTCACGGCGATGATGGTTCCGTTTGCAGCGATCATGATTCCGATGTTCCGTATGTTCTCCCAGCTGAAAATGGTCAACACAATGGCAGCGTTCATGCTTCCTTCGATCTCGACACCATTTATGATCATGATGTTCCGCCAGGCGTCGCGTTCCTTCCCGAAGGACATCATCGAGGCTGCCCGGATGGACGGACTGAGTGAGATCGGAATTTTCTTCCGTATGTTTGTGCCGACGATGAAATCCACGTATTCTGCAGCGCTCATCATCACCTTTATGAACGCATGGAACAACTATATGTGGCCGAAGATCATCCTTCAGACGAACGACACGATCACGATGCCGATGCTGGTATCGAACCTGCTCAGCGGTTACACCGTAGATTACGGCATGCTGATGCTTGGTGTTTTGATCTGTACACTCCCGACCGCAATCGTGTTCTTCTTCTTCCAGAAGAGCTTCACGGAAGGTATCACAGGAGCAGTGAAGTAAATCTGAGCATGCTGCCTGATACGCAGAACCAGATCAACAGAAAGTTTTTATTTTGGTTGAAACAAAAAGCAAAGCGTTTTATAAAAATTCATTTGATGGAAAACGAAAACTCTCCCGCAGCACGGTATGCAGTGCCTGTCGGGGGAGTTTTTTACTGCTGGTCATTTGGCAGTGAAATATCTGCTGTTTTGCTGCGTAAGAAAGTGATTCATGTGTGAGCCGCTTTCAGACATGGATTCATTATGATACTGCAAATGGAGAATGCCAAAGATACTGCTGGAAAATATCAAACGGTTTATAACAGAAAGTGTGTGCTTATAAATGTGATGATAAGTGTGTGCTTTATAACGGTGGAGCAGTTGGCAGGGGAGGCATGATAGGAGGATTATATAATAGAAGAAAAGCAGAAATAAGAATGCGGAGGAAGAGAAAAACAGGTCGAAAAGGTAGTTGCGACTGACTTAAAGTAGAGAAATCTGAGCATGACAGAAAGAGGAAATTGTCAAAAATGATTGTATTTTTGCTTGCAATTTTGAAACAAAAAGGGTACTATAGACTAGGCAGAAATTGGATAAACATTTTAATATAACATGGAGGGCTGAGAGAATGAGTAATACAGCACAAAACTTGGCAAGTACAAGAATTGCTTCTTTACTTGATGAGAACAGTTTTGTTGAAATCGGCGGATATGTAACTGCCAGAAATACTGATTTCAACATGCAGCAGACAGAAACACCGGGTGACGGCGTTGTGACCGGATACGGCGTGATCGACGGACATCTGGTATATGTTTACAGCCAGGATGCATCCGTTCTGGGCGGTACCATTGGAGAAATGCATGCAAAGAAGATCGCAGGTCTTTATGACATGGCTATGAAAATGGGCGCTCCGGTGATTGGATTATTGGATTGTGCAGGTCTCAGACTTCAGGAAGCTACCGATGCGCTGAACGCATTTGGCGAGATCTATCTGAAGCAGACTATGGCATCCGGTGTCATTCCGCAGATTACTGCCATCTTCGGAAGATGCGGAGGCGGACTTGCGCTTGTACCGGCATTAACAGACTTCACCTTTATGGAAGGCAAAAAAGCAGAGCTTTTTGTAAATTCTCCGAACGCACTTGACGGAAACAGCAAGGACAAATGTGATACCGCATCTGCAAAATTCCAGAGCGAAGAGGCTGGTCTTGTAGATTTCATCGGTACACAGGATGAGATCCTCGCAGGTATCCGTGAGCTGGTTGCAATGCTTCCGGCAAACAACGAGGATGACATGTCCTACGAGGAGTGCTCCGACGATCTGAACCGTGCATGCAAGGATCTTGAGAATGCAGCAGGCGATCCGGCAGTTCTTCTTTCCAATATCGCAGATGACAACAACTTCGTAGAAGTAAAAGCTGCTTATGCAAAGGATATGGTAACCGGTTTCGTTCGCCTGAACGGTACCACGGTAGGTGTGGTAGCAAACCGCAGCGAAGTTTACGGTGAGGACGGCGAAGTGACAGAGACCTTTGACGGTACGCTCAGCGGAAGAGGCGCTCAGAAGGCAGCAGATTTCGTAAACTTCTGTGATGCATTTGAGATTCCGGTACTTTCTCTGACGAACGTATCCGGCTTCAAGGCATGTAAATGCTCCGAGCGTATGATCGCAAAGGCAGCCGCAAAGCTTACCTATGCATTTGCAAATGCAACAGTTCCGAAGGTAAATGTTATCACAGGAAAGGCATTCGGAAGCGCATACGTGGCAATGAACAGCAAGGCAATCGGCGCAGACATGACATTTGCATGGGAGAACGCACAGATTGGCATGATGGATGCACAGCTGGCAGCAAAGATTATGTATGCAGGTCAGGATGTGAAGGTTATCAATGAGAAAGCAGCTGAGTACGCAGCACTTCAGTCAAGTGCAGTGGCAGCAGCAAAGAGAGGATATGTAGATAACATTATCGCAGCAGAAGACACCAGAAAGTATGTCATTGGTGCATTTGAGATGTTGTTCACAAAGAGAGACGATCGCCCGGCCAAAAAGCACGGAACAGTCTAAGCGAGGTGAATCACATGAAACGTAGATTAAGCGCAGTATTGCTTGCTCTTGGCCTGACCGTATCCGCACTTTCCACGGGCGTATATGCGGCAGAGACGGAGACAACGGCAGCGACCGAGCAGGTAACAGAGGAAGCACAGACCGAAGCATCTACTGAAGCGGCAACGGAAAAAGCGACAGAGGCACAGACCGAAGCAGCTGAAGCAGCAGCGGAGGAAGAGCTGACAGAGCTGGCTTCAGAAGTAGCAGAGGCAGAATCCGAAGCAGCTGAAGCAGAGTCAGAGTCTGAGACAGAAGCACTTTCGCAGGAAGAACAGCAGAAGCAGTCGATGGCACAGATGCTGGAGCAGTTCAATTCCTGTACGGATGAGCAGCTGGCACAGATGATGGAGAGCGACGATGCATCCACAAAGCTGATTGCAGCTAACTGGAGTTCTATAAAAGAAGAAGTCGGTAATTTTGTAGAAGTAACAAGACTGGAGAGCAGTATGTCTGAGGACGGCGCTGCTTATATCGTTACCTGCCATACCAAGTATGACAAGACAGGCGACACTGATGTTATTGTTACATATGAGTATAACATAAAAGATCAGACTACTTCACTTGCATGGGATGTTCAGTATTCCATGGGCAAACTGATTGAGCGTGCAGGACTGAACACACTGATGGGAATCGGTATTGTGTTCCTTGCGCTTCTTTTCCTGAGCTTCCTGATCGGAAGACTTCATATCATTCCGGATCTGATCGAGAAGAAAGCAAAAGAAAATGCACCGGTTGCACCGGCAGCTCCGGCTGTTGCAGCACCGGCACCGGTTGTTGAGGAAGAGGAAGACCTGATGGACGACCTTGAACTGGTAGCTGTAATTACAGCAGCGATTGCTGCATCAGAGACAACATCCGGTGATGGATTTGTCGTTCGTTCTATCAAAAAAGCAAACAGAAGAAACTGGCAGAGAGCCTAAAGACAGGAGGACATCGAAATGAAAAGCTATACAATCACAGTTAATGGAACTGCATATGACGTAACAGTAGAAGAGGGAACAGGAGCAGCAGCTCCGGCAGCAGCACCGAAGGCGGCTCCGAAAGCAGCACCGAAGGCAGCTCCGAAAGCAGCAGCACCGACAGCAGGCGGCGCAGGATCTGTAAAGGTAACTGCTTCTGTACCGGGCAAAGTATTCAAGGTAGAGGCAAGCGTTGGACAGGCTGTAAAGAAGGGCGACAGCATCGTAATTCTTGAGGCAATGAAGATGGAAATCCCGGTTGTAGCTCCGCAGGATGGTACAGTAGCAAGCATTGATGTTGCAGTTGGCGCTGCAGTAGAGAACGGTGACGTTCTGGCTACTCTGAACTAATGATTTTGTGCGTCATGCCGGTGAAGGTTTGATCCGGCAGACGAAAAGTACAAACTGGGAGGTAAAAGAATGTCTTACGTAACAAATACGTTGGCGAATTTATGGGGACAGACTGCATTCTGCAACCTTGAAATCGGAAACTATGTCATGATTCTGGTTGCATGTGTGTTCCTGTATCTGGCAATCAAGCATGGTTTTGAGCCTCTGCTTCTTGTACCGATCGCATTTGGTATGCTGCTTGTTAATATCTATCCGGATATTATGGCTGAGCCGTACACCGATGCTGCAGGTATTGAGCATGCAGGTGGTTTGCTTCATTATTTCTATATCATGGATGAGTGGTCAATTCTGCCGTCCCTGATCTTCATGGGCGTTGGTGCGATGACGGACTTTGGTCCGCTGATTGCAAATCCGATCAGCTTCCTGCTCGGTGCAGCAGCACAGATCGGTATTTACGTTGCATACTTCCTTGCAATTGCGCTTGGATTCAACGGCAAGGCAGCAGCAGCAATCTCCATCATCGGTGGTGCAGACGGCCCGACTTCTATTTTCCTTGCAGGTAAGCTTGGACAGACGGCGCTTATGGGACCGATCGCAGTAGCAGCATATTCCTATATGTCCCTCGTTCCGATTATTCAGCCGCCTATTATGAAACTTCTTACAACAAAGGAAGAACGCGAGATCAAGATGGAGCAGCTTCGTCCGGTATCCAAGCTGGAGAAGATCCTGTTCCCGATCATTATCACGATCGTTGTCTGCCTGCTTCTTCCGTCTACTGCTCCGCTGGTAGGTATGCTGATGCTCGGTAACCTCTTCCGTGAGAGTGGTGTGGTAAAACAGCTGACAGAGACTGCTTCCAATGCAATGATGTACATCGTTGTTATTCTGCTTGGTACTTCCGTAGGTGCAACAACATCTGCAGCAGCATTCCTGAACATGAACACGATCAAGATCGTTATTCTGGGTCTGTGTGCATTCGCATTTGGTACTGCTGGTGGAGTCCTGCTTGGAAAACTGATGTGCAAGCTTTCTGGCGGCAAGATCAATCCGCTGATCGGTTCTGCAGGTGTATCTGCCGTTCCGATGGCAGCCCGTGTATCTCAGAAGGTCGGTGCAGAGGCAGATCCGACGAACTTCCTTCTGATGCATGCAATGGGACCGAACGTAGCAGGAGTTATCGGTACTGCAGTAGCAGCTGGTACTTTCATGGCAATTTTCGGAGTATAACGAAATCGCTGCGAAGCAGTTGTTTGGTTATGAGAGCGGATTGCTGAGATCCGCTTTGACAGTGAACAGTTTATGGCGCCGTCTGGCGGCGCCATTCTATACAGGAGGAACAAAATGGCTGAACAGGCAAAAAAACCAATTAAGATTACTGAGACCATCCTTCGTGATGCGCATCAGTCTCTGATTGCAACTCGTATGACGACAGAGCAGATGCTCCCGATCGTTGAAAAGCTGGACAAAGTTGGCTATCATTCCGTAGAGTGCTGGGGTGGTGCAACATTTGACGCATCTCTTCGTTTCCTGCATGAGGATCCGTGGGAGAGACTTCGTAAATTAAGAGCAGGCTTCAAGAATACAAAGCTTCAGATGCTGTTCCGTGGACAGAATATCCTTGGATATCGTCCGTATGCAGATGATGTAGTAGAGTACTTCGTACAGAAGTCCATCGCAAATGGTATCGATATCATCCGTATCTTTGACTGTATGAATGATATGCGTAACCTTCAGACTGCAGTATCTGCTGCAAACAAGGAGAAGGGTCATGCGCAGGTAGCAATGTCTTACACACTGGGCGATGCTTACACCATGGAGTACTGGGTAAGCCTTGCAAAGCGTATTGAGGAAATGGGAGCAAACTCCATCTGTATCAAGGATATGGCTGGTCTGCTTCTTCCGTATAAGGCAACTGAGCTGGTAAAAGCACTGAAAGAGAACGTAAAGATCCCGATTCAGCTGCATACACATTATACTTCCGGTGTTGCTTCCATGACTTACATGAAAGCAGTAGAGGCTGGCGTGGACGTTATCGACTGCGCAATGTCTCCGTTCGCACTTGGTACTTCTCAGCCGGCTACTGAGGTTATGGTTGAGACCTTCAAGGGTACACCGTATGATACCGGATTTGATTCCAAGCTTCTGGATGAAATCGCTGATTACTTCCGTCCGATGCGTGACGAGGCACTCAAGAGCGGTCTGCTGAATCCGAAGAACCTTGGTGTAAACATTAAGACGCTGCTGTACCAGGTACCGGGCGGAATGCTTTCCAACCTGACCTCACAGCTGAAGGATCTGCATGCAGAGGATAAGTACTATGAGGTACTGGAAGAGGTTCCGCGCGTACGTAAGGACCTTGGTGAGTGCCCGCTGGTTACTCCGTCTTCTCAGATCGTAGGTACACAGGCCGTTATGAACGTCATCAACGGAGAGCGTTACAAGATGGTTCCGCAGCAGACGAAAGATGTTCTGTGTGGAAAGTACGGCGCTACTGTAAAACCGTTCAACAAAGAAGTGCAGAAGAAGTGCATCGGCGATGCAGAAGTAATTACCTGCCGTCCGGCTGACCTGATCCCGGATGAGCTGGATACACTGCGTGGCGAGATGGCTCAGTGGTCTGAGCAGGATGAGGACGTACTGTCCTACGCACTGTTCCCGCAGGTAGCTACTGACTTCTTTAAATACAGAGAAGCACAGCAGAAAAAGGTAGATCCGACCGTAGCGGATGAAAAAAATAAGGCTTATCCGGTTTAATATTACAGATAGGCAGAAATAAGACAGAGGGGCTGCCGCGTTATGCGGCGGCCTTTTTGCAAATTCCCATTTTGTCTATGATGAAGGAAAATGAAGCGATAAAAAAGAAAATAAAAAGAATGAAAAAGGAAATAACCTTCGGGGAAATCTGATATGAGGCAAATATTCGTTTTGCGGCACAGAAGAAACGAAGGATAAGATAGAAAAACAGAGAAAAGGAAGAGCTCATCATGCAAAAAGAGAGACAGGAAAGGACAGTGGGGACGGAAAAGATGGATCCTCAAATTTCAGAAAAAGCGTGCTACATTGTGGGTGCCGGAAGCTTTGAAAAACTGGATCGCATGCCGCAGAAGGGAGATTTGATTATTGCTGCGGATGGTGGCTACGCGTATCTGAAACGGCTTGGTATCCAGCCGGATGTGCTGCTCGGTGATTTTGATTCCCTGGAGTATGTGCCGGAGCATGACCATATCCTGCGCCATTCGCCGATCAAGGACGATACAGATATGGCACTGGCGGCTTTTTATGCGCAGGAAAAAGGATACCGCCTGTTTTATTTATATGGAGGGCTTGGCGGAAAGCGGCTGGATCATACGATGGCAAATTTTCAGCTGCTGACCGGCCTGTCGCGCGCAGGAATGAAGGCCTATCTGATTGGAGAAAATAATATTGTGACTGCAATCACCGGGGAACGGATCTCGTTTGCGAAAGAGGCCGAAGGGATGATTTCCGTGTTCAGCATGACGGATGTATCGACGGGAATCTGGGAAAAAGGCCTGAAATACACGCTGAACGATGCCACGCTTAAAAATGATAAGGTGCTTGGTGTCAGCAATGAGTTTATCGGCGGGGAGAGCAGCATTTCCGTACAGGAAGGCACGCTTCTCGTGATGTGGGAAGAGCGAAACGGGCTGCCGGTACAAAGAGAAATATTAAAAAAAACGACGAACTCTGAATCGGCGAAGACGAAAAATGAAACGCTGGAAGAAGCAGAAGTATTACAGAAAACAGAACCATTTGAAAAAGCGGAAGTAGAACCGTCACCATACGGGACAGAAGTATTCGAAAAAACAGAAGTGGAATTGTCAGTACAGAATGCACATGGAGAAGAGGAGTAAGAAATGGCGGGTAAAACCAGAAAATGGACGGATGTTTTTTTGATGCTGTGGCTGATTCTTGCAGGGGGAGCGATTGTTTTTCTTTCTGTGCGCACACTACCGGTGGCTATTTTCGGGAAATCAAAGGATTTCGGGCTGGTGTGCCTTGGTTTGCTTGACGTGCTTGGCATTTTGATGCTGCTGACCGGGCGGAGTGACTGGGCCGGAATGAGCGGAAAAAAGAAACGGGGACGTGCGGAAGCAGTTCGATTTTTGGTTTGCTTTTTACTTGGAACGGCAGTTTATGCAATTTACTGCATTGCTGACAGAAGGTATTTTTTCTGGGGAAACGATATCCGAAACGCGCTGGTATCCGGTGCAGTCATCTGCATTTCCTTCTTTTTTGGCAGAAAACAGGGATAAAAGAGGAGAAAGACGTTCTTTTCCACTTGCATAATTAAAAAAATAGGCTATAATAGAACAAGTTCATTCAAATTTTATAAATATGCATAGATATGCAGGGAGGAAAAAATCATGAAAAAAAGATTATTTGCACTTGCACTGGTTGGATGCATGGCATTTTCAATGACTGCATTCGCAGAAGAAAGCACAGAATCAGCAACAGAAGGCAGTGTTGATCTGTCAGCAGTAGAGACCGTTACAGACGGAAAACTGACTGTGGCGACAAGCCCGGATTTCGCTCCGTATGAATTTTATGCAATCGATGAGGATGGTACACCGTCACTGGCAGGTTTTGATATGGCACTGGCTCAGTATATCGCAGATTATCTGGGGCTTGAACTTGAGGTTGTCACAGTAGATTTTGACGGAGTACTGACCGAGCTGCAGACAAAGTCCGTAGACCTTGGCATGGCAGGCCTGTCACCGGATCCGGTACGTGAGGCTGCTATGGACTTCTCCGATATTTATTACGAAGGCGGACAGTCGCTCGTTACGGTAAAGGACAACGCAGATACCTATAATTCAACAGATGCAATCAACGATCCGTCTGTATCTGTAGGTGCGCAGACTGGTTCTATCCAGCTTGACCTTGCACAGAAGAATTCTCCGGATGCAGATATCGTATCCCTTCCGAAGGTAACAGATATCATCTCCGAGCTGCTTGCAGGCAAACTGGACGCAGCTTACATCGAGACGGCTGTAGCAGAGAGCTACCAGAAGAATTATCCGGATCTGGAGATCGTAGCAGATGTACCGTATGAAGTAGAGGGTTCTTCCATTGGTGTATCCAAGGGCAATGCAGAACTGCTTGCAGCAGTCAATGAAGCAATCGCAGCTGCAAAAGCAGACGGCTCTCTGGAGGAGTTCATCGCAGAGGCAAATGCGCAGGCGTCCGGCGAGAAGTACGAAGGACTTCTGGACGAGAACGGCGAAGCTGCAGCAGATGAGACAGAGGCTGTAACAGAGTAAGCAAGAAATGTTCCGGCAAGCATGTAAGATAAAATTGCCGAAAAACAGATAAAAACTGCGGAAAAGCTGCTGCACGATGCGAACCAGACAGAATGCAGCAGCTTTTTGTGACACACAATTTTCCGAACAGAGAAAGGATTTAAAATGGACAGTTTTATCAAATTGAGTAATTTTTCATTGATTGCGCCGTACGCGGAGCTGTTCCGGCAGGGCATGCTGGTCACGGTACTGCTGTCTTTATTTACGGTTGCGATCGGTTTTTGTATTGCACTTTTACTGGCGCTGATGAGGCTGTCCAATTTCCGGCCTCTTCGTTTTCTGGGACTTGATAAGGACGGACACCAGAGAGAGGGAGGCGCGCTGGCGGTGATCAGCCGTTTCAATCCGCTCAGCTTTCTGGCAACCGCGTATGTAGAGGTTCTGCGTTCTACGCCGGTTATTGTTCAGATTTTTATCATCTATTATGGCGTGTTCAGCATGATTCAGCTTCCGTCGTTTCGGATGTTCGGATTCATCAAGTTTGACCGCTTTTTCCCGGGCGTTGTTGCGCTCGGTATGAATTCCGGTGCGTATCTTTGTGAGATTATCCGTTCCGGTATTCAGTCCATCGACGGCGGACAGACGGAGGCGGCGAGATCGCTCGGCCTTTCCCAGGCGCAGAACCTGCGCTACATCATCCTGCCGCAGGCGCTGAAAAATATTCTTCCGGCGATTGCGAATGAATTCGTGGTTATCATCAAGGAATCCGCGATCACCTACACAATCGGCGTGCAGGATATCATGTCGGCAGTAAACGCAGTCAAGGGCGCGACCTTCGTTATTATCGAGCCACTGCTGGTGGCAACGGCAATCTATTTCTGCCTGTGCTTCCCGACCTCGAAGCTGATTGCATACTTTGAAAGGAGAATGAGCCGTGGCGACAAGAGATAGTCTGATTCAGGTGACAGACCTGAAAAAACATTACAAAATGGGCACGATCAAGGCATTGGACGGAGTGACAGCGACGATCAACAGGGGAGATGTCATGGTGGTCATCGGACCGTCCGGTTCCGGAAAGTCCACATTTCTGCGCAGCCTCAATCTTCTGGAGGAGCCGACCGGAGGCTCGATCGTATTTGAGGGCGTGGACATCACAAAGAAAAAGTATAAAAATGAACAGGGAAAGACGGTAAAGCTCGATATCGATGCGCTTCGCCAGAAGATGGGCATGGTATTTCAGCACTTCAATCTTTTCCCGCATATGACGATTCTGGAAAATATGGTGCTGGCGCCGATGAAGGTGCGCGGCGCAAGCCGTGAGGAAGCAGAGAAGAAGGCACGTGCACTGCTGGAGCGCGTCGGACTTGCAGACCGTGCGGACACCTATCCGATTCAGCTTTCCGGCGGACAGAAGCAGCGTGTGGCGATCGTGCGTGCGCTGGCGATGGAGCCGGAGGTCATGCTGTTTGACGAGCCGACCTCGGCCCTGGACCCGGAGATGGTCGGAGAGGTACTCGACGTTATGAAGGAGCTTGCAAAAGAGGGCATGACGATGGTCTGTGTGACCCACGAGATGGGCTTCGCACGGGAGGTCGGAAACCGTGTTCTGTTTATGGCAGATGGAAAGCTGCTTGAAGAGGGCACACCGGAGCAGATCTTTGAGCATCCGCAGAACTCGAGATTGCAGGATTTTCTCTCGAAAGTGTTGTAAAAACTGGAAGAATCAGGTAAGATAAAGGCTGTCGGAGCGATCCGGCAGCCTTAAAAAATGGTGGGAACAGCCCCCGGCATGGCGTGAAACGACAGCGCAATAGCGGGGTTAAGGGCTTAAAAAGGTGTTCATGCCTGCGTGATAAGGCAAAGGGGAAGCAATGCTGCGGGCATGGAACAAGACCTGGAAAAACGGAAGTAAAGCAGGCAACAGCAGGAAAAGGAGAAAGAAGAAAAAGATGGAGCAGGAAAAAAAGACAGCGATTGATGCGATCGAGCAGAAAGCTTCTCTTATCTGTGAGGTGGCAGATCGTATCTGGGATTATGCAGAACTGTCTCTTCAGGAAGTGCGCTCGGCAGCATTGTATTGCGAGGTGATGGAAAAAGAGGGATTTCATGTGGAAAAGGGAATCTGCGGGATTGAGACGGCGTTTTCGGCATCGTATGGAAGCGGCCGCCCACTGATCGGGATTCTGGCGGAATACGATGCACTTTCCGGTCTGTCACAGGAAGCGGGAAGCCTGAGACGGAAAGAGCGGACACCGGGCGGAAGTGGTCACGGGTGTGGTCACAACCTGCTCGGTGCAGGAGCATTTGCGGCGGCGCTCGGCGTAAAAGCGTTTTTAGAGAAGAGCGGCTGCCCTGGCACGGTGGTATTATACGGCTGTCCGGGCGAAGAGGGCGGAGCGGCCAAGGCATTTATGGCGCGTGACGGCGTATGGCGTGATCTGGACGCAGCGCTGACTTGGCATCCGGAGGATGTCAACGAGGTGGAGACCGGTTCGTCGAACTCCTGCATTCAGGTGCAGTACAAATTTACCGGAGTGGCCTCCCATGCATCGGGAGCACCGGAAAAGGGAAGGAGCGCGCTCGATGCAGTGGAGCTGATGAATATCGGTGTGCAGTTTCTGCGGGAACATATGAGCGACCGCGCGCGGGTCCATTATGCGATCACAGACGCAGGCGGATGCAGTCCGAATGTCGTGCAGCCGCGGGCGAGTGTTCTGTATATGGTTCGCTCCAACCATGTCTCAGAGGCGGTAGAGCTTCAGGAGCGGGTTGACCGGATTGCGGAGGGTGCGGCTCTGATGACGGACACGACGTTTGAACGAAAATTCATCGACGGGCTGGCCGATACTGTGACGAACCACACACTGGAGCGGGTGCTGTATGACAATTTCAAAGCGCTTGGCGTGCCGCAGTATACGAAGGAGGAGCTGGAGTATGCGGATGAACTGGCAAAGACGTATCCGGGAAGCGGCGGACTTCCGGGCGTGGCAGCGGAAAATGACGAGGCGCTGCGGGATGAGGTAGCTGCGCTCCGGGAGGAGTGCGGTCATGCAATGAATGCATTTCTGGCGCCGCTGTATCAGGGCGAGGCGTTTGATCCGGGATCTACCGATGTGGGGGATGTCAGCTGGCTGACACCGACGGCGCAGATCCACGTGGCTGCCTGGCCGAATGGCTGTCCGGGCCACAGCTGGCAGAATGTTTCCTGTGACCGCACTGAGATCGGCCACAAGGCGGCAGTACACGCGGGTAAGGTGCTGGCTGCATCGGCGGTGGAGCTTTTCCTGCATCCGGAGATTCTGGCCGAGGCAAGAAAAGAGTTTGAAAAACGCACGGCGGAAGGCTATACCTGCCCGATTCCGGCGGATGCAGTTCCGGTGATTCCGGACTGATGCAGCTGACATGGGGAGACTTTTTACAGAAGAGCGAATAAACTGTGAAACAGCTGTTTCATGCAGGATTATGGGGCGAAACGGATCGTTTCAGTCCGTTTTGACTCCGGGGCATGTTGAGATATGTTCCGGGGTGAATAAAGAGAAAAAGGAGAGAAAAAATGAAAAAGGTAAGACAGAGATTTGTGCGTTTTTGTTCCGTACTGTTTTTACTGGCAGTGATCTGCATTCTGCCATCCGGGCATGCAGATGCGGCGACGCGAATCAAAGGAATTGACGTGTCGCGGTATCAGGGAACAATCAACTGGAAGGCAGTAAAACAGGATGGAATCAAATTTACAATGATCGGTGTTGGATACGTCATTAACGGAAAAGAGCAGAGCGATCCGAAATTTGAGTACAACATCCGTAATGCAATCAAAAACAATGTAAATGTCGGCGTTTATATTTATTCCCATGCACACAATGTGAAGGAGGCAGAAAAAGAGGCCGCATTTGTGTTAAAGCAGATCAAAGGGTACAAAATTTCTTATCCTGTGGCGTTTGATATCGAGGATGAAATCCATACAAAACTGACAACGAAGCAGCGCACGGATATCACACTGGCATTTCTACGCAAGATTGAGGCGGCAGGCTATTATCCGATGATTTATGCGAGCCAGAACTGGCTGTATGAGCGGATGGATTTAAGCCGCCTGACAAAATATGATAAGTGGGTGGCAAGATGGGCATCATCCTATTCATTCAGCCCGACTTCCATGTGGCAGCACAGCAGTACAGGAAGAGTAAAAGGCATCAGTACAGCGGTGGATCTCGACTATGACCTGAGAGATTATACGAAGATTATCCGGCCGCGCACACAGCCGGGCACAGCTGAAAAAGAGACACCAGGCTGGCATAGCGACAAGTATGGTACCTGGTACGTAAAAACAGACGGAAGCCGTGTGACAAATACAAGGATGACAATCAGCGGAAAGACATACTATTTTGATTCCCTGGGTTATCGTGCCAGCGGCTGGCAGAAACTTGGAAAGAATTATTATTATTTCAGCCGTCAGACCGGCGCGATGCGCAAGACACCTGGCTGGTTTGAACTGAATGGAAAAACGTATTATCTGGATGCAAACGGCGCGAGAAAGACAGGATGGATCAAAGTCGGAGGAGATACATATTATCTGAATTCAAACGGCGTAAAACAGACGGGCTGGCTGAAACTGAACGGCAAAAAATATTTCTTAAAGCTGAAGACCGGAAAGATGCAAAAGGGCTGGCTGAAATATCAGGGCAAGACATTTTACTTTGCACAGCAGGACGGACGGATGCGCACCGGCTGGCTGACGTTCGGCACGAAAAAGTATTACATTGCAAAAGACGGCAACCGTGCGGAGGGATGGACACAGATCAAAGGAAAATGGTATTACTTCAATAAAAAGGACGGCGTGATGAAGCGCAGCTGCAAGGTTGGAAAATACATCTTTGACGCGAACGGTGTATGCCGGAATTATAAGTAGTACCCGTTGCGTTTCAAAACAGCGCGTGCTATAATACATTGCCGGGAAGCAGAAAATGTGAGACGAAAGCGTTGAGGCATGTTTCCCGGCAGTAAAAAGAAAAATTCACAACCAGACTCACAGGCGGGCGGTTGGCTGGCCCTAGGGTCAATAAGTAAAGACGGCGTGCAGCCAGATTACAGGAAAGATAAGGAGAAGAAAGATGAGTAAAATTCCAGTAGTTTTAATGATTCTTGATGGATATGGACTGAACGAAAAGACAGAGGGCAATGCAATCGCGCTTGCAAAGACTCCGGTGATGGATGGGCTGATGGCAGATTATCCGTTTGTAAAAGGCTATGCGAGCGGACTTGCAGTAGGTCTTCCGGACGGACAGATGGGAAACTCTGAGGTAGGACATCTGAACATGGGCGCAGGCCGCATCGTATACCAGGATCTGACCAGAATCACAAAAGAGATCGAGGACGGAGATTTCTTTGAGAACGCAGAGTTGAAGCGTGCAATGGAAAATGCAAAGGAGAATAATACGGCACTTCATATGTACGGTCTGCTCTCTGACGGTGGTGTACACAGCCACATTACACACGTTTATGCACTGCTTGAGATGGCAAAGCGCTACGGCCTGACGAAGGTGTATGTACACTGCTTCCTTGACGGAAGAGATACACCGCCGGCATCCGGAAAAGATTATGTACAGCAGCTTTCTGACAAAATGCAGGAGATTGGTGTTGGTGAGATTGCAACCGTTATGGGACGTTACTATGCAATGGATCGTGACAATCGCTGGGATCGTGTTGAAAAGGCATACCGCGCAATTGCATACGGCGAGGGTGATCAGGCAGCTTCCGGCGTAGAGGCAGTCGCACAGTCCTACGCAAAAGAGGTAACGGATGAGTTTGTGGTTCCGACCGTTGTCATGAAAGACGGAAAGCCGGTTGCAACTGTTCAGGACGGCGATTCCATCATCTTCTTCAACTTCCGTCCGGACCGTGCAAGAGAGATCACCCGTACCTTCTGCTGCGATGAGTTTGACGGATTTGACCGCGGTGCACGCAGAAATGTCGTATACGTATGCTTCACCGAGTATGATGTGACGATCCCGAATAAAACAGTTGCATTCAACAAGATTTCTCTGACCAATACTTTTGGAGAGTATCTGGCAGCACACAACATGACACAGGCAAGAATTGCCGAGACGGAGAAATACGCACATGTAACGTTCTTCTTCAACGGCGGTGTGGAGGCTCCGAACGAGGGTGAGGACCGTATTCTCGTAAAATCCCCAAAGGTAGCGACCTACGACCTGCAGCCGGAGATGAGCGTTTATGAGGTTTGCGACAAAGTGACGACCGCAATTACCTCCGGAAAATACGATGTGATCATCACAAACTTTGCAAACCCGGATATGGTAGGTCATACCGGTGTGATCCCGGCAGCTGTTAAGGCCATCGAGGCAGTCGATGAGTGTGTCGGCAAGGTAGTCGCAGCAGTCAAGGAGACCGGCGCGAAGCTCTTCATCTGCGCAGACCACGGAAATGCAGAGCAGATGATCGATTATGAGACAGGCGCACCGTTTACCGCACATACGACGAATCCGGTTCCGTTTATCCTTGTAAACTGCGATCCGAAGTATACCCTGCGTGAGGGCGGACGTCTGGCAGATATCATCCCGACGCTGATCGAGCTGATGGGCATGGAGAAACCGGCTGAGATGACCGGAGAGTCTCTGCTCGTAGAAAAATAAAAAACACAGATTTCCTATATTCTTTTCACATTTCCGTCACAAAGATTGCGTATAGTGGAAGAAACCAAACGAGAACAGGAAAGGGGATTTTTCCATGACAGACCATAAAGAGAATCGTGAAAAGAAATTCGATAAGAAAAATAGAAAGCTGAATGCATGGAAGCGGTATGGCGCGCTTATGATGGCGGGCGTACTGCTTGCAGGCACTTCTGCAGTATCGGCATCCATATATGCAGGAAATGTGCAGGCGGAGGAAGAGACCGAGGCTGAGACCGAAAAGCGCGTCACCTTAAATATTGCAGGCGATAAAAAGGATGACGCCACAACAGAAGAAGCTGATGCTGAGACGGAAACAGAGACGGAAACCGAGACTGAAACAGAAACGGAGACCGAAACGGAGACCGAGACAAAAGAAACATACGAGCCGATCGAGGAGGCTGCATCTTCCGTTGGCAGCGGAATCGTGACGACCGATGTCTCAGAAGTCGTAGAAAATGCGATGCCGTCGATCGTCGCAATTACCCGCAAATCCATGCAGGAGATCGAGACCTACTATTATGGTACACAGGAATATGAGGTCAGCGGTGCGGCATCCGGTATCATCATCGCACAGAATGACGAAGAACTTCTAATTGCGACCAACAGCCATGTGGTGAAAGATTCGACCGAATTAAATGTCTGCTTTTCTGTAGATGCGGAAGACGCGGATGATCTTGTTGCCCCGGCAAAGATAAAAGGAATGGATACGGGAAATGAACTGGCAGTTGTAGCCGTTCAGCTTTCTGACATTCCGGAGGAAGTGAGATCGCAGCTGCGGATTGCAAAGCTTGGCAGCTCTGATAATCTGAAAGTCGGACAGGCAGCTGTTGCGATCGGAAATGCACTTGGATATGGTCAGAATGTAACCAGCGGCATTATCAGCGCATTGAACCGCCCGATTACGATCGACGATTTCTCAAAAGAGGTTATTGTAACGGATGCAGCAATTAACTTTGGCAACAGCGGCGGAGCACTGCTCAATGCCAAGGGAGAAGTGATTGGTATCAATGTAGCAAAAGAAGCTGGTGAGGGCAGCGACAGCATGGGCTATGCAATCCCGATTGATACGGCCATTCCGATTCTCAATGAACTGGTCAACCGTGAGACGAGAGATCAGCTTTCCAATAGTGACAGAGGCTACATGGGTGCTACCGTAGTCAATGTCTCCGATGATGCAAAGGATCTTTACAATATGCCGGAGGGAGCATTCGTGTATGAAGTAGCAGAAGGTTCTGCAGCCGAGGCGGCAGGCATCAAGAAGGGTGACATCATTACGAAGTTTGACGGCATGAGTGTTTCCAGTTCTTCCGATCTGATTGATAAGATGAGTTATTACAAGGTCGGCGAGACTGTCACAGTAGAAGTGCAGACTGCAAACGGCGGCGACTATGAAGCCCGTGAAGTGGAAATCACATTGCAGGAAGGCGGAAGTGCAGTGGAGGATGATGCCGATGCGCAGGAAGCACCGTCAGACGGTCAGGATGACGAGTTTGGAACAGATGGAAATATGTTTCAGATGATTCCGGACTGGGGTTCATCGGATGAGGACAATGGGTCGTTCTAACCGAGCTTGGCATGTCACGGACTGAATATATATCTCGTAAAATATTATTGTAAGATTAAAGCAATCATGATATTGTTGCGCATAACAGGACACGGGCGGGGATTGTCTTAGTTGTCCACAAGTCTGCGACAGTTGTCTGATTCAGGGAGGATGTAATCCGAACTGAGCGGACAGCTGCCGGAAAGACTAGGTGGTACAACGAAGCAGTCATCCGTCCGTGTTTGTTTTGAATACAAATTTAACACCAAATATAATGTGAAAATAAGGAATTTAAACACAGACAGAGTGAAAAAACTCCTGTGGGACATACTGTTCATAGAGAACTGATCGATCATTGCGAAATAACGATAGTATACCAGAAGGAATGGAAAATTTTTTCTGATAAGGGATGGAGCAGTTATTTGATTATGAGAATGAGAATAGCTGTTTTAAATTATCGTTACCTAAGGAATGGAAGATGGGATATGACGCAGGAGGTTTTTTATGTGTAATTATATGGCGATTACGGATGTGTTTGCGCGGGAGATTCTGGATTCGCGTGGAAATCCTACAGTGGAAGTAGAACTTATGACAGAGGATGGCAGTGTCGGGAGGGCTGCGGTACCGTCCGGGGCTTCGACAGGGGAGCATGAGGCAGTGGAACTGCGGGACGGGGAGCAGCGGTACGGAGGTCTTGGTGTAGAGCAGGCATGCCATTACGTCAATACGCAGCTTGCGGATGCGGTGATCGGAGAAAATGTATACGCACAGCGGACGATCGACCGGATCCTTTGCAGAGAGGATGGAACACGGACAAAGGAAAGACTTGGCGCGAATGGGATACTCGGTGTGTCGATGGCAACGGCAGCAGCTGCAGCACAGTCATTGGACCTTCCACTGTTTCGTTATCTTGGCGGAGCCTGCGCGAACCGTCTGCCTGTGCCCATGATGAATATTTTAAACGGGGGCTGCCATGCGGACAACACCGTAGATCTGCAGGAGTTTATGATTATGCCGGTCGGATCAGCCGGATATGCGGATGGGCTGCGGATGGGAGCGGAAATTTATCATGCGCTGAAGAGCTTGCTGAAAGAGCGAGGTCTTGCGACGGGAGTCGGGGACGAGGGAGGATTTGCGCCGGATCTTCCGGACGCGGATGCGGTGCTTACCTTAATCTGCGAGGCAGTGCAGCGGGCCGGATATGACATGGAAAAGGATGTCGTGTTTGCGCTTGACGTGGCGGCGAGTGAGCTGTATCAGAAAGAGAGAGGGCGCTACTGTTTTCCTGGAGAGAGCAGACTGAAAGGGCAGGAGGTAAGCAGAGATACCGAGCAGATGATCACTTACCTGGAGCAGCTCTGCAGCCGTTTCCCGATCCGGTCGATCGAGGACGGGCTGGATGAAAATGACTGGGAGGGCTGGACGGAACTGACGAATCGGATCGGAGCGCGTGTGCAGCTGGTGGGCGATGACCTGTTTGTGACAAACAAGGAGCGGCTGGCAGAGGGGATCGCAAGGAGGGCTGCAAATGCGGTGCTGGTCAAGGTAAACCAGATCGGTACGCTGACGGAGGCATTTGATACGATGGATCTGGCGAGACAGAATGGTTACCGCTGTATCGTTTCACACCGTTCAGGAGAGACAGAGGATACGGCAATCGCGGATATCGCGGTGGCAGTCGGTGCCGGTCAGATCAAGACAGGAGCGCCGTGCCGTACGGAGCGTGTGGCAAAATATAATCAGCTGCTGCGGATTGAGGATGCGATCGGGTACGGAGCGGTGTACGAGTCACCGTTTGAACGCAAATAGACATTTTCTCATTTCAAGTGTGCGAAGTGACTGCGCTTATGAGTAAGTGGTGAAGCAGAT
Organism: Lachnospiraceae bacterium; assembly: GCA_029225065.1. Taxonomy (GTDB): domain Bacteria; phylum Bacillota; class Clostridia; order Lachnospirales; family Lachnospiraceae; genus Choladousia. The sequence goes on from JAQXVT010000037.1 coordinate 112,688, forward strand.
TGTAAATACCTGTTCTGGCCGAGCAGATTTGGATGCTAATTCATAGAAAAAACAGTTGAAATATTAAATGTCCTGTGATACACTGAACATGTTTGACGTAGGAGGTGTAGTGTACCGTGAGAACTTTTATTACCATTATTTTTGTGCTGGTATGCATTGCATTGACGGTGGTTGTTCTGGCTCAGCAGGGAAAAGACGCAGGACTGGGCGCGATCGGTGGTATCGGAGATACTTACTGGAGCAAGAATAAATCACGTTCCATGGAAGGAAAGCTGGTTCAGTTTACGACGATTCTGGCCGTATTATTTATCGTGCTTGCCGTTATTCTGAATTTGAATTTCTAAATCACAGGTTGGATTGATTCGGCTGCGAGGCAGAGCATTTTTGTTTGGCCGGCAGGAACCTGTGTTTCCAAAGAGGCGGAGGACTGATGCAGATGCACCGGTCCTTTTCTTTTTAACCTCTCTCATAAGGAGGGACCCGCTTGCGGGAGGATTCCTTATGAGCCTGTGAGCAGCGAAGCGGACCCGGAATATCTATTTGATTTGAATCAGAAACAAAGAGTAGGACAGAAAAGCAGAGAGAAAAATATGAAACAGACAGAAGAACAGTTTGAACGCCGCAAAAAGGTGATTCATGATATGTTATGTGATAAGCAGTATGTGCCGATGAAATTAAAAGAGATGGCGATGCTGCTTCAGATACCGAAGGAAAACCGCCAGGAATTAAAAGATGTATTGGATGCATTGATTCTGGAGGGAAAGGCGGAGGTATCCGTAAAAGGAAAATACCGCAAATCCACCGCAAAATATGTGGTGGGCCGTTTTATTGCACATCCGCGAGGATTTGGGTTTGTGGAAGTCGAAGACCGAGAGGAAGATATTTTTATTGCGGAGGAGCATATCGGCGGTGCACTGCATGAAGATACGGTGCGGGTGCTGCTGCTTCCGCCGTCTTCCGGAAAACGGCAGGAAGGCGCGGTTGTGCAGATCCTGGAGCATGGTATCCGTGAACTGATCGGTACGTACCAGAAGGGGCGCGGCGGCTATGGTTTCGTAATTCCGGACAATCAGCGCATCACAACGGATGTCTTTGTGGCGGAAGAACGAAGCAAGGGCGCCGTGAGCGGTCATAAAGTGAAGGTGGAGATTCTTTCGTACGGAGATAAGGATCACAAGCCGGAGGGAAAGGTGACAGAGATCATTGGTCATATTCAGGATCCGGGTACGGATATCTTATCGGTTGTATATGCATATGATCTTCCGAATGAATTTTCGGAAAAGGCGATGCGTCAGGCAGAGCGCGTGCCGGAGAAAGTGCAGGAAAGCGATCTGGAGGGAAGAACGGATCTGCGCGGCGTGCAGATGGTGACGATTGACGGGGAGGATGCGAAGGACCTCGATGATGCGGTTTCCCTTACATTTGATGGGACGCATTATCATCTTGGTGTGCACATCGCAGATGTGGCAAATTATGTGCAGGAGAAGAGTGTACTGGACCGGGAGGCATTTGCACGCGGAACGAGCGTATATCTTGCAGACCGCGTGATTCCGATGCTGCCGCAGCGGCTCTCAAACGGCATCTGCTCGTTAAATGCGGGTGAGGATCGTCTTGCAATGAGCGTGCTCATGGAGATCGACGAAAAAGGCACCATTCTTTCTCACGAAATCGTGGAATCCGTGATCCGTGTTGACCGAAGGATGTCGTACACGGAAGTGAAAAAGATTCTGGAGGATCATGATGCGCAGCTGTGCGAAATGTGCGCACCGCTTGTACCGATGTTTGAGCAGATGGCAGTCCTTTCCGGAATTTTGCGTGAGAAGCGGAGAAAACGCGGGGCCATCGATTTTGATTTCCCGGAGGCGAAGATCATTCTTGACGAAAAAGGGATTCCGGTTGAAATCCGCGCTTATGACCGGAATACTGCCACAAAGATGATCGAAGATTTTATGCTGGCGGCAAATGAGACGGTTGCAGAAGATTTTTACTGGCAGCAGATTCCATTTCTTTACCGGACCCACGATATGCCGGAACCGGATCGAATCCGGCAGCTTTCATCCTTTACTGCCGGTTTTGGCTACGGATTAAAAGGAATTTCAGATGAGGTGCATCCAAAGGAGATCCAGAAGCTGCTTGAAAAGATTGCAGATACGCCGGAAGAGCGGATGGTCAGCAGGCTTGTGCTGCGCTCGATGAAGCAGGCACAGTATACACCGGAGTGCAGCTGGCATTTTGGCCTTGCAGCGAAATATTACTGTCATTTTACCTCTCCGATCCGCCGTTATCCGGATCTGCAGATCCACCGCATTATTAAAGAGGTGCTGCGCGGACGGATGAAAGAGGAGCGGATCACGCATTACGCGGAACTTCTGCCGTCAGTCGCGGAGCACTGCAGTCAGACGGAGCGCCGTGCGGATGAGGCGGAGCGCGAGACAGTGAAAATGAAGAAGGCCGAGTACATGGAGCGTCACATTGGCGAGGAGTTTGATGCGGTTGTTTCAGGAATTACATCCTATGGCATCTATGCAGAGCTTCCGAATACGGTGGAGGGACTGATTCATGTAAGCAAAATGTACGATGACCGGTATTATTATAAAGAAGAAACGTATGAAATGTATGGAATTGACACCGGGCGTGTCTTCCGGCTCGGAGATCCGGTTCATGTGCGTGTGATCGACGCGAATAAGGCGCAGAAAACTGTGGATTTTGAACTGGCGGAGCATTCGGAAATATAAATATGAATGCAGATAAGCATTCTCCTGCTTCAAGTGCGCGGATTGTGGATAATCCGCTTTACTGCAGGCTTTACACATTCGCAAGTGATAAAGGAATGGCAAGGCGGAAAGCAGATCCGCCTGAGAGGGGGAATCGACATGGCAGATGCAGGCAAACTGATTGCGAACAATAAAAAGGCATACCATGATTATTTTATCGAAGAAAAATATGAGGCAGGCATCTCACTTCACGGCACGGAGGTAAAATCCCTGCGTATGGGAAAATGCAGTATCAAAGAGTCTTTTATCCGAATTGAAAACGGAGAGGTGCTGATTTATGGCATGCACATCAGCCCGTATGAAAAGGGCAATATTTTCAACAAGGATCCGCTGCGTGTGAAAAAACTGTTGCTTCATAAGCAGGAAATTAATAAAATGCTCGGAAAGATTGCGGAGAAGGGCTATACCCTTGTGCCGCTGCGTGTTTATTTCAAGGGCAGTCTCGCTAAAGTGGAAATCGGGCTGGCAAAAGGAAAGAAGCTCTATGATAAGCGGCAGGATATCGCAAAGAAGGATCAGAGACGCGAGGCGGAGAAGGAATTTAAGGTGCGGAATCTGTAGTATTGTTCAGAGCCAAGAAAAAATTCATAAAACAAGCGTAAAATGCTTATATTTTATGCTTGTTTTTGAAATTTTATTTGTTGGATATACTGCACCGACGAAATGCGCAGCATTTTAGAGATTGGCTCCGGACAGAAACAAAAGATACCGGAAAACAGAAAAAATCGATTGACAATCGGATACGAAGTCTATATACTGAAAAACAGGCGAAAGAACCGGGAGCAAAATTTGCTCTGTCAGGTCCCCGGGGGCTAGTAAAGGTTTCGACGGGGGTTATGAAGCTGGAGAAGCTATCCGCAGGTTGATGCGTCAAATCACAAATTAAAATTAAACGCTGAAGATAATTTAGCATACGCTGCCTAATGGCAGCTGTCTGACACAGAGCACCTGCACTTTGTGACCCAGGCATCGACGATGCAGGAAACGACATATGTTAAGCTTTGCGCATATGGGCGTATTATGAAGCTACTGAAAGCAGAAGGCTGTCTGTTGTCGCCTGCCGGAGGGAATGTCAAATAACCGACTATGATAGTAGAAGGACAGTGGACTGGCTTTCGGACACGGGTTCGACTCCCGTCTAGTCCAATATCATAAGGAGGGACCCACTCGCAGAGTGGGAGGATCCCTTATGATTTGCAGACGCGAACGAACGCAGTTCGTTTTTCAAATGCGTCTGCTCCCGTAATGTATATTTTACGTAAAAACAGTGGCATTGTATATGATGCAATATACGGTGCCGTTATTTTTTGCGCGGTTGCGCAGTTTTTTCGCGCGGCCCAAACCAGATAATTCTTCCGGGAAGCGTATAAGACCGGCCGTTTCCCGGAATGATTATAAAAATGTACTCTCGGAGTCTTTCCTGCACTTGATTTTGTGAGAAGATTTCGAGAGTACATAAGAACCACAAGGGAGGAAAATCAAGATGAGTCTTGAAAAATTTTTTCATCTGAAAGAGAATCACACAGATGCAAAAACAGAGATCATGGCAGGAATCACGTCGTTTATGACGATGGCGTATATTCTTGCAGTAAATCCGAATATTCTGGCTGCAGCCGGAATGGATCACGGTGCGGTATTTACCGCGACGGCAGTGGCTGCATTTATCGGTACCCTCTGCATGGCATTGTTTGCAAACTATCCGTTTGCACTGGCTCCGGGCATGGGATTAAACGCATACTTTGCGTATACCGTTGTGCTTGGCATGGGATATTCCTGGCAGATAGCACTTGCGGCTGTATTGGCAGAGGGCATCATTTTTATCCTGCTCTCACTTTTTAACGTGCGTGAGGCAATCTTCAATGCGATTCCGTTCAATCTGAAGAAGGCAGTCAGCGTCGGTATCGGACTTTTTATTACATTCATCGGTCTGCAGAATGCAAAAATCGTCATCGGAAGCTCGACACTGTTAAGCCTGTTTTCTCTGGACGGCTATAATGCAACCTTGACAGGCGACGTACAGGCGACCTGGAATGACGCCGGCATCACCGTGCTTCTGGCGATTATCGGCGTTATTATTACCGCAATTCTGGTAGCAAAAAATGTAAAGGGAAATATTCTCTGGGGCATCCTGATTACCTGGCTGCTCGGCATTATCTGCCAGCTGACCGGAGTATACGTACCGAGTGCAGAGCTTGGCTTCTACAGCCTGCTTCCGGATTTCTCCTCAGGAATTTCGATCCCGAGCATCGCACCGATCTTTGCAAAATTCAGTCTGCAGCGTATTTCTGTTCTGGAATTTATCGTCATCGTGTTCGCATTCTTGTTCGTCGATATTTTTGATACACTGGGAACGCTGATCGGTGTGGCATCCAAGGCAGATATGCTGGATAAGGACGGAAAGCTTCCGCGAATCAAGGGTGCGCTGATGGCAGATGCGATCGGTACGACAGCAGGTGCAGTGCTTGGTACTTCTACCGTTACGACCTTTGTTGAGAGTGCTTCAGGAGTAACGGAGGGCGGCCGCACCGGTCTGACATCTCTGACGACCGGTATCCTTTTCCTGCTCTCTTTGTTCCTGTCCCCGATCTTCCTGGCAATCCCGTCATTCGCGACGGCTCCGGCACTGATTATCGTGGGCTTCTACATGCTGGGTGCAGTGACTGAGATCGACTTTAAGGACGCGGCAGAGGGCATTCCGGCATTTATCTGCATTATCGCAATGCCGTTCTTCTACAGCATTTCCGAGGGAATCGCAATGGGCGTTATCTCTTACGTTGTGATCAACCTTGTAACCGGAAAGAAGAAAAAAGTCGGACCGGTGATGGCAGTGCTTGCTGTACTGTTTATTCTGAAGTATATTCTGATGTAACTGTGGCTGTGAAGAGAGAAGCAACGCGTTGAATTCGCTATATCATAAGCTGCGAAAGTGATTGTAAATATGGAATTGCGAAAGGATCGTTTTTTCTGGCAGTTTGGGCCGGAAAAAGGCGGTCCTTTTTTTACCGGGTCAAGCAAGTCCCCTGCGAGGTTGCGCGGAGCAATAAGCAGTGGGTAGGGACTTGCTTGTATCATAAGTGAGATAAACTCACTCATGATGGTGGTTATGAGCAAGTAGCGAAGCGGATTGCGAATATCCGCTTTGACAGCGCTCGGCAGAGCCGGAAAAGGGCTGGACAGAGAAGAAGGAGAATGATAGAATAGCGGTTGATGTAAAGCCTGCGGAAATACAAAAGTGAAAGAGGGGAATCTTCATGAAAACGGAGAAAAAAACAAAACATTTCCGCCTGACTTCTCAGGAACATTATTCGGAGGCGTTCTGCACGAGCGCGTTTCTTGCGATCTCAGGAGGCTTTCAGGATGCCTATACGTATAACTGCAGAGATGGCGTTTTCTCAAATGCGCAGACGGGAAATATCGTGCTGATGAGCCAGCATCTGATGCAGGGGGAGTGGGGCAAGTGCCTGCACTATCTTGTACCGGTAATCGCATTTGCGCTTGGCGTCTTGATTTCCGAGCAGATTCAGCATCGTTACAAGTATGCAAAAAAACTGCACTGGAGACAGGGAATTCTGCTTGCGGAGATCGCGATCTTATTTGCGGTCGGCTTCATTCCGTCCTCCTTTAACATGGCAGCGACCGTGCTCGTTTCGCTGGCCTGTGCGATGCAGGTACAGACATTCCGAAAGGTTGGAGGTTATTCTTATGCAAGTACGATGTGCATCGGAAACCTGCGCGGTGGCACGGAGGCGCTGTCCGTGTATTTGAGAGAACATAAAAAAGGACAGCTGCGGCAGGCTGCGTACTATTTTGGTGTAATTTTTCTGTTTGCAGTTGGAGCGGGTATCGGCGGCATTCTGTCTGTAAATTATGGAATTCGTGTGATCTGGGTTTCCTGTGTGCTGCTGCTTGTAAGCTTTGGTCTGATGGCGCTGGAATGATTTTTTAACCGAGTCAAGCAAGTTCCCTGCGAGGTTGCGAGGAGCGATAAGCAGTGTGGGACTTGTGAAAATATTAAGTGCGGAATACAGGGAAATACCGCATAAAAGACACAAAATGGACAAAAAAACAGGGTATGATAAAGGCAGAAAGCGAGAAAACAGCGGATTGCGATATCTGCTTTGATGAAAATGAGCGGAGGAAATGAGTATGGAACGACTGAAGATTCTTGTGGTAGACGATGAGAGCAGAATGCGCAAGCTGGTGCGCGACTTCCTGGTAAAGAAGGATTTTGAGGTACTGGAAGCCGGAGACGGAGCAGAGGCGGTGGATGTTTTTTTTGACACAAAGGACATCGCGCTGGTGATTCTGGACGTGATGATGCCGAAGATGGACGGCTGGCAGGTATGCCGCGAGATCCGTGCCTACTCTAAGGTGCCGATTATTATGCTGACTGCAAAGAGTGATGAGCGGGACGAGTTGCTCGGCTTTGAACTTGGTGTGGATGAATATATTTCCAAACCGTTCAGCCCGAAGATTCTGGTGGCCCGCGTGGAGGCGATTCTGCGCAGAACAAGTGGACTGGCGACAGATGATGTGCTGCGGGCAGGCGGAATTGAGATGAATAAGGCAGCACATGAGGTGACGATCGACGGAAAGGCAATCGATTTAAGCTACAAAGAATTTGAGCTTCTGACTTATTTTATGGAAAATCAGGGTATTGCACTTTCCAGAGAGAAAATTTTAAACAGCGTCTGGAATTACGACTACTTCGGAGATGCGCGCACAATCGATACGCATGTCAAGAAGCTGCGCAGTAAGCTTGGAGACAAAGGCGATTACATTAAGACGATCTGGGGCATGGGCTATAAATTCGAAGTGGAAGGATGACAGAAGATGAATATGTCTCTGCGAAGGCAGCTGACTTTGTGCTTTACGGCACTGATTGGTGCGCTGTTTCTGATTAATTACTTTGTTACCTCCTTTTTTCTGGAGAGCTATTATTATATGTGCAAGCAGCAGGTGCTTGTGGACGCCTATGATATGCTGAATGAAAATATCACAGATGAGGGCGGTCTGAACGAAGAACCGATGCGGGAACTGACTACAGTCTGCGTAACGAACGGTATTTCGCTTGTTGTAGTGGATCACAACAACAAGATTCTGCTTCGGACGATGTGGACCGGAAGTGATCTGATCAACCTGATGCTTGCAAGACTAAACGGCTATCAGATCGGAGTCGACGAGGGAAATGTACTGGAGCACAACGATTCTTACACAATTCAGCGAAAAGAGGATTCCGAGGTTGGACTTGAGTACCTCGAGATGTGGGGGAGCCTGGATAAAGACTTCTACTTTATGATGCGCTTCAACGTAGAAGGCGTGGCGGAGAATGTGCGCGTCTGCTCGGAATTTATCAAATACATCTGTCTTGTCGGAATTGTGCTTGCTGTTGTGATTGTATGGCTGATCTCACGGCGTGTTACGAAACCTCTTCATGAGTTGACGGAGCTGTCAAAACGGATGGCAGAGCTTGACTTCGATGTGAAGTATACGAGTGGCGGAAGCAATGAGATCGGGCAGCTTGGGGAGCATTTCAACCGGATGTCGGAGAATCTGGAAAAGGCATATTCGGAGCTTCTGACAGCGAATAACGAATTGCAGCAGGACATCCAGAAGAAACAGAAGATTGATGACATGCGAAAAGAGTTCCTCTCAAACGTTTCCCATGAGCTTAAGACGCCGATTGCGTTGATTCAGGGCTATGCAGAAGGTCTTGCTGAGTGCATTAATGACGATGCAGAGAGCCGTGACTTTTACTGTGAGGTCATCATGGATGAGGCATCTAAAATGAATACGATGGTTCAGAAGCTGCTGACTTTAAATCAGCTGGAATTTGGTAATGACAAGATTGTGATGGAGCGGTTTGATCTTGCGATGCTTTTGAAAAACAAGATTCAGTCGATCTCGATTCTGGCACAGCAGAAAGAAGCGGAAATTTCTTACAGAGGAAGAGACTGTGTATATGCGTGGGGAGACGAATTTAAGATCGAAGAGGTCATCACGAATTATCTGAGCAATGCGCTGAATCACGTAAGTGGAGCGAAAAAGATCGAGGTGCGCGTGGAGCAGGACGGAGAGCAGGTGCGCGTATCGGTATTCAATACCGGAGAGCAGATTCCGGAAGCAGATATCGGACAGATCTGGGATAAATTTTATAAGGTGGATAAGGCGAGAACCCGTGAATACGGCGGAAGCGGCGTTGGATTGTCTATTGTAAAGGCAATCATGGAATCATTGAATCAGAAATACGGCGTGGAAAACCGTCCGGACGGCGTGGAGTTCTGGTTTACGTTAAAGAGCGGAAGTACGCAGAAAGAAGAAAATGAGGAATGCATTTCTGATACTTCAAATGGCAGTGCAAAAAAGGAAAAAAATGAGATCTGTGATGGCGTATGGCGGAAGGTAGAGCCGAGTGAAGCGCAGGAAAACAGGTCACAGAAGCATGTGTCAGAAGAGGCGGCGATGAAATCGGGAAAAACGGAAGATTCTGAAGAAGCGGAAGTGAACCAAGGCGGATCGCAGAGTTCTGAGGATACAGTGTCAGAGGCCGAAAATGCGGAAGAGCAGGACAGCGAATAAAGGCTGCCAAAAGAAAAGAAGAGAAAAAAGGACAGAAGAAAATGAGCAAAGTAATCGTAATCGGAGGCGGCGCAGCCGGCATGATGGCGGCCATCTCGGCAGCAGAGGACGGACATCACGTCACCTTGCTGGAAAAAAATGAGAAGCTTGGGAAAAAAATTTATATTACCGGAAAGGGCCGCTGCAACCTGACGAACAACTGCGAGGTGGAAGACCTGCTGCAGGCGACGTGCGTCAATCGAAAATTTCTGTACAGCGCGTTTTATGGCTTTACCAGCCAGGATACCATCGAGTTTTTTGAAGATGCCGGGATGAAGACGAAGACGGAGCGCGGCAACCGTGTATTTCCGGTTTCTGACCACTCGTCGGATGTCATCCAGGCGCTGAACCGGAAGCTGCGGGAATGCGGCGTGCGCGTCTGCCTGCACACGGAAGCTGCAGGGATTCTGACAAAGGAGACTTCCAGTGAGGATGGAGAAAAGGTATGTGTCTGTGGCGTAAAGAAGAAGGATGGCACACATCTTGAGGCAGATGCGGTCGTTGTGGCGACCGGTGGACTGTCTTACGCATCGACCGGTTCGACGGGGGACGGATACCGCTTTGCGAAAGAGCTGGGGCACAGTGTGACAGAATGCTCTCCGTCCCTGGTGCCGATTGAGACGGCGGAGGACTGGGCAGGACGGCTGCAGGGGCTGTCGCTTCGAAATGTGGAGGTGACAATCCTCGATGGAAAGAAAGAACTGTACCGGGAATTTGGAGAGATGCTCTTTACGCATTACGGCGTGACCGGACCGCTGATTCTGACCGCGAGCAGCGTGATCCAGAAAAAGCTTGCGGCTCATCCGCTTGCGATGCGGATTAATTTAAAACCGGCGCTGAGTGAAGAACAGCTCGATGCGCGGATTCTGCGTGAATTTGAGGCGGCAAAAAACAAGCAGTTTAAAAATGTGATCGGTGCGCTGTATCCGGCGAAGCTGATTCCGGTGATCATAGAACTCAGCGAAATTCCGGAGGAGAAGCCGGTGCATGATATCTCAAAGGAAGAGCGGAAGCGCCTGATTGAAGTAACGCGTCACTTCCCATTGACGCTGACGAGACTTCGCGGTTATAATGAAGCTGTTGTGACACGCGGAGGCGTCAGCGTAAAGGAGATTGATCCGGGCACGATGGAATCGAAAAAGATTTCCGGGCTGTATTTTGCCGGTGAAGTGCTCGACCTGGACGCATTGACCGGCGGATTTAATCTGCAGATCGCATGGGCCACGGGCCATGCGGCCGGGAGAGGAATCCGGTGAGCGGATCGCACTAAATAAGAAAACGATAATTCTGCGAGCGGTAAAACAGATGAAGTAACCGCTTTGCTTAGAAAAAGAGGGAGAAATGTATGAGCTTTAATATTGCAATCGATGGACCGGCGGGGGCCGGAAAAAGTACGATCGCGAAGCTTGCGGCGGAAAAGCTTTCATTTATTTATGTGGATACGGGAGCAATGTACCGGGCGATTGCGCTCGGACTTCTGCGCAGTCATACCGATATTGCAGATGAAGCGGCGTTGAATGCAAGACTTGCGGAGATTTCTGTAGAGATCAGCTATGAGGATGGCCTGCAGCAGGTTTACTTAAATGGAGAAAATGTATCCGGTCTGATTCGGACTGAGGAGGTCAGTGATATGACGAGCCGCAGCTCCGCGATTGCACAGGTACGGGCGAAGCTGACGGATCTGCAAAGAGATCTTGCAGCAAAGGAAAATGTGCTGATGGATGGACGCGATATCGGAACGACGATTCTGCCGAATGCGCAGCTGAAGATTTATCTGACCGCCAGCGTACAGGTGCGCGCACTGCGCCGCTACAAAGAGTATCTGGCAAAAGGACAGAAAGAGCAGACACTTGCAGAAGTGGAAAAGGATGTAGAAAGCCGTGATTACCGTGACATGCACAGGGATGTATCGCCGCTTTGCCAGGCAGAGGATGCAGTTTATCTCGATTCATCGGAAATGACGATTGAGCAGGTGGTTGATCGCATTGTGGATCTGGCGAGGGAGCGGATGTGAGATGAAGGTCATCGTAGCAAAGACGGCAGGATTCTGTTTTGGTGTGAAGCGCGCAGTCGATCAGGTATACCGTCAGATCGAAGAAGGAAAGAAGCCGATTTACACGTATGGACCGATCATCCACAACGAGGAGGTTGTACGGGAGCTTTCGGAAAAGGGCGTGCAGATCGTAGAGACAGAGGAAGAGCTTCAGCAGCTGAAGGAGGGAACGGTGATTATCCGCTCACATGGTGTACCGGAAAAAATTTACCGGCTGATCGAAGCACAGGGGCTTGAGATGGTGGATGCAACCTGCCCGTTCGTAAAAAAAATTCATCGGATTGTACAGAGCCACAGTGCCGAGGGGCGGGAGATCGTGATTATCGGAAATGATGGCCATCCGGAGGTAGAGGGCATCAAAGGCTGGTGCAGCACCCCGGTGACAGTGATCGGAGAGGAAGCAGAAGCAGAAGCGTTTATCCGCGATCCTCATCCGGCAATCTGCGTTGTATCGCAAACGACATTTAATTACAAGAAATTTGATAAATTGGTTGAAATTATCTCCAAAATGCGGTATGATAAATTAGATATTTTGAATACGATATGTAGTGCTACTGAAGAGCGGCAGTCTGAGGCCCGGCAGATCGCAGGTCAGGTCGACAGTATGATCGTGATCGGAGGCAGCCACAGCTCGAATACGAGAAAGCTATTCGAAATATGCAAGAAAGAATGTGCAAATACTTACTATATACAAACACTGAAAGATTTGGATATTCGGCGATTGCCATCCAGGGGTTGCGTAGGTATTACAGCAGGGGCATCGACCCCAAATAATTTAATTGAGGAGGTTTCAAAACAATGTCAGATTTAAGTTTTGAACAAATGCTGGAAGAATCATTCAAAACAATTCATAATGGAGAGGTAGTCGAAGGCACTGTTATTGATGTCAAAGAAGATGAAATCATCTTGAACATTGGATATAAGGCTGACGGTATCATTACCAGAAGCGAATATACGAATGATTCTAATGCAGACCTTCGCGAGCTTGTCCACACTGGTGACAAGATGGAAGCAAAGGTTTTAAAGGTAAATGACGGAGATGGTCAGGTGCTTCTTACCTACAAGCGTCTTGCTGCTGAGAAGGGCAATAAGAGACTGGAAGAAGCATTCAACACACAGGAAGTTCTGAAAGCACCGGTTGTACAGGTTCTGACAGGCGGCCTGAGCGTTGTTGTTGACGAGGCAAGAGTATTCATCCCGGCAAGCCTTGTTTCTGATACTTACGAGAAGAATCTTGAGAAGTATGCAGGACAGGAGATCGAATTCGTAATCACAGAGTTCAATCCGCGCAGAAGAAGAATCATCGGCGACCGCAAGCAGCTTCTTGTAGCAAAGAAGGCTGAGATGCAGAAAGAGCTCTTTGAGAGAATTCACGTTGGTGATGTAGTAGAAGGCGTTGTAAAGAACGTTACCGATTTCGGTGCATTCATCGACCTTGGCGGAGCAGACGGACTGCTTCACATCTCTGAGATGTCCTGGGGCCATGTTGAGAACCCGAAGAAGGTGTTTAAGGTAGGCGAGAAGCTGAATGTCCTGATCAAGGATATCAACGGCGACAAGATCGCGCTGAGCCTGAAGTTTGAGGATCAGAATCCGTGGCTTACCGCAGCAGACAAGTATGCAGCAGGCAGTGTAGTAGAAGGCCGTGTAGCAAGAATGACCGATTTCGGTGCATTTGTTGAGCTTGAGCCGGGCGTAGATGCTCTGCTTCATGTATCCCAGATCTCCCGTGAGCACGTTGAGAAGCCGTCCGACATCCTGAAGGTTGGCCAGGTAATCACTGCTAAGGTAGTAGATTTCAACGGCGAGGACAAGAAGATCAGCCTGAGCATGAAGGCTCTTGAGAACCAGGCTCCGGCAGAGGACGAGGAGTAATTCTTCCTCCGGGATCAGATCCGAGAAATAAATAGTCAGAACATACAGAAAGGCTTCCGGAAATTTCCGGAAGCCTTTTTCTGACGATGCAAACTGACTGCTGGATCAAAGCAAATTCACATATGCTCTACAATATTTCATAAAAATACCATGAGTAAGCGTCTTTCATTTATGATGCGAACAGGTCCTCTGCAGCTTTACAAAGGACCTGTTTGTGTTTAAAGGAATCAGCTCACATCTTTCTTCCGGATAACGCCCGCCGGGCATTTCTCCGCACATTTTCCGCATTTTGTACACTTCTCATAATCGATATGAGCCACGTTGTTTTCAACGGTGATAGCGCCGGATTCGCACTGTTTCTCACACAGCTTGCAGGCAAGACAGCCGGCCTTGCAGACCTTCTTGACTGCGGCACCGCGGTCATGGCTGGAGCAGCGGACTGCGTAAACCGCAGATTCCGGAACAAGCTCAATCAGATGCCGCGGACAGGCTGCCACACATTTTCCGCAGGCCTTGCATTTGGAACGGTCCACACTTGCAACGCCATGATTGACGCTGATTGCACCGAACGGGCAGGCAGAAGCGCAGGTACCAAAGCCGATACAGCCATAATCACAGGTCCACGGGGAGAGTCCGCTGCTGACAGCGGAAGCGCAATCATGAATGCCGACGTAATGGCATCTGGCCGCTGCATTTTCACAGTCACCGGAGCATTTGACGTAAGCGGCGACTTTCTCTGTCTTTTCCATCTGAAGACCGAGCATCCGGCTGATCTTTTCTGCGACGGGATCTCCGCCGACCGGACAGGCGTTTATCGGTGCCTCCTGATTGGCGATAGCCGATGCAAGTGCATCGCATCCGGCATAACCGCAGCCGCCGCAGTTGTTGCCGGGCAGGCATTCGCGAATCGCAATCTGTTTTTCATCTACTTCTACTTTGAATTTTTTATCGACTGTGACCAGCAGGATGCCGATCAGCATGCCGATGACAGCCACAGCAAGCGTGGCAATAATGATCGATGACATAAGTACCTCCTATCCTGGATTTTGCGTGGAATAACGAAATGCATTTCCGCGCTTCCGCGCAAACCATTCGCTTACAGTGATAGTCCGGCAAAGCCCATGAATGCGATTGACATCAGAGCTGCGGACAGAAGTACAACGGGTGCGCCGCGGAACGGAAGCGGAACGCTTGCTTCATCGATGCGTTCGCGGATACCGGCGAGCAGGACGATTGAGATTGTGTAGCCGATTGCCGTACCGAAGCCTGCGGTCACGCTCTGGATGAAATTGTAACCGTCCTGTACATTGGTCAGTGCGACACCGAGTACGGCACAGTTGGTGGTGATCAGAGGCAGGTAGATGCCGAGTGCGTTGTAGATCGCCGGGGAAGTCTTTTTCAGGAACATCTCAACGATCTGTACAAGCGCCGCGATGACAAGAATGAAGACGATGGTTTCCAGGTACTCCAGATGCAGCGGAACCAGCAGGAAATCATACAGCAGGCTGGCTACGCCGGAGGAGAGTGTAATAACGAAGATAACGGCTACTCCAAGGCTTAAAGAAGTCTTGATTTGTTTGGAAACGCCGAGAAACGAGCAGATTCCAAGGAACTGGCTCAGCACGACGTTGTTGACGAGAGCCGTGGTAATGATGATCAGGATTAATGATGTATTCATATGGCTCAGCCCTCCTTATTTTCATTCTGACAGCCGGATTTGCTGCAGTGGTTGCAGCAGCCGTCACAGCCCTTGACAAGGTCTGCGGAATTGTTTTTGATATGTAAGGCGTTCATGACCGCAATAATCAGTGCGATGACGAGAAATGCACCGGGAGCCTTTACAAAGATTGCAATCGGGGATACCGAATCCGGAAGTACGGCAAATCCGAAGAGCTTGCCGGAGCCGAGCAGTTCACGGATCATACCGATCAGAGTCAGTGCGATTGTAAAGCCAAGTCCCATTCCAAGTCCGTCAAAGAGTGCGAGTCCCGGGCCGACCTTGTTCGCGTAGGCTTCCGCACGGCCGAGGATGATGCAGTTTACAACGATCAGTGGAATGTAGATACCAAGCGAAGCGTAAAGTCCCGGAGCGTATGCCTGAAGCAGCAGGTCAACAACCGTAACAAGAGATGCTACGATGACGATGTAGGCCGGAAGGCGTACCTGATCCGGAATAATTTTCCGCATCAGGGAGATAATCAGGTTGGAAAAGATCAGAACCGCAAGGGTGGAAAGCCCCATGCCGATTCCGTTGATGGCGGAGGTGGTGACAGCCAGAGTCGGACACATGCCGAGCATCAGGACAAGGCTGGGATTTTCTTTCACCACGCCGTTGTAAATTCGTTCTGTGTATTTGTTCATAGTCAGTCTCCCTCCTTACTGGATCGACGATGCATAGAAAGCAAGCGCGGTGTTGACTGCATTTACAACAGCACCGGACGAGGTCGATGCACCGGAAACGGAATCGATCTCATTGTCTGCGGTGGAACCGCCGGCTTTGTTTAGGGTAAATGCATCGGTATTGACTCCTGCGAACTGACTGCGGAAAGCATCCTCGCCGCAGAGCATACCCATACCTGCCGTCTCGTGCAGCTCAGTGAAGGAGATGCCAAGTACGGTGCCTTCTGTGTCAAGTCCGACAGAGAGTGTGATTGTTCCGTCGTATCCGTCGCCGCTGGAAACACTGATGACGTATCCGACGGTGGTGTCTGCGGCATCTTTTCCGACCATGACGCTGTTGATATAGGTCTTGCCGAATTTCTCGTCGTAAATGTCGCCGCCGAGGGCTTCTACCTTTGCATTGATTGCGTCGTCGGTTACAAAGGTCTCTGCATCCGGACAGACTTCTTTGTAGGAGGCTGCGTTTGCAGCGAGCTTCTGCTCGTCGATTTTATCCTTCGTCAGGAAATAAACACTGCTGAGTGCAAGTCCGGCACACAGGGTGATGATTGTCAGATTGATGGCAGCCTTTGGAAACTGCGGTTTGCCGGAGGTGCTGCGGTAGCCGAGCGGTTTCGGCACGGAAATCTTATCGATAAACGGAACAACCATGTTTGCGATGATGATCGCATAGCTGACCGAATCGGCAGAGCTTCCGTAGACACGGAAGAGACCGGCGAGAATACCGGTAAGAGCACCGTAGAGCAGCTGGCCGCGGGAAGTGACCGGGCTGGTGACCGGATCGGTTGCCATAAAGAAAGCGCCCATCAGCACACCACCGCCGCAGATGTGGATCAGCAGATAATTCGGATCAAAGCCCTGTCCGCCAAAGAGTCCCATAAATACAGCAAAAGCAGCTACAAATGCAGCCGGAATCTCGAATGTGATACCGCCGGTGATCAAAAGGAAGATACCGCCGATCAGAAGGGCAATGGCGCTTCCGCCGATGACACCTGTCGTGTAGCCAAATGCAGTCTGGGAAAGGCTTACGGCTTCGCCGGCACGCAGTGCGGCAAGCGGAGTCGCGGAACTCATGCCGTCCACGGAAAAGTTTGTCATGGCGCTTCCGAAGGAGATCAGCAAAAAGCAGCGTCCGGTCAGGGCCGGGTTCATGAAGTTTTTGCCGAGTCCGCCGAAAAAGCATTTTACAAACAGAATTGCAAAGACGGAACCAAGACACGGAAGGTAGAGCGGTACGGTCGGGGAGAGCGAGAGTCCCAGAAGCAGACCGGTGACAACGGCACTGCCGTCCTTGATGGTCATTGGTTTTTTCGCGGCCCTGTCGTAGAGGAACTCCGTAGCGACCGCGGAAGCGACGCTGATCAGCAGGATCAGAAACGCGTGGATGCCGTAGCGGTAAATGCCGAACACGGTAGCCGGAAGCAAAGCCAGCGCCACATCGGTCATCACAGCGCCGGTGGTCAGGCGATGACGGATGTGAGGACTGGAAGACATATTCAGTAGTTTTTCATTCATTTTCCGTTCCCTCACTTTCTTTTAGCGGCCATGATTGCACCCTTTGTCTGTTTGAAGAGCTGCATCAGCGGGCGCTTGGCCGGACAGATGTAGGTACAGGAACCGCAGGCGATGCAGTCCAGTCCGTACAGCTTTTTCTCATAGCGCTCATAATCCTTTCGTTCGGCAGCCTCTGCCATCATCTGCGGCACAAGGCCGATCGGACAGACGTGACCGCAGCGGCCGCAGCGCAGACAGGCGGTCATCTGCTCTTCAGCGAGTTCGACTTCATCCTGTGCGAGAACGGTCAGTGCATTGTTGTTTTTGGCGATCGGGACATCGAGTGTTGACATGGCGATTCCCATCATCGGACCGCCGCAGAGAATCTTTTTTGCGATGCATTCCGGCTTGATGCCTCCGGCTGCCTCGAGCAGTTCGCGGCAGGAGGTACCGATCCGTACCTCCATCGTGTGCGGCTTTACAACCGCATCACCGGAAACCGTAAAGAGACGTGACATCAGCGGTTCTGATTTACAGACTGCGCGGTAGATGGCGTTTAATGAGCTGACGTTGCAGACAACACAGCCCAGATCTGCCGGGAGCTGTCCGAAGCGCAGCTGTCTTCCGGTGACAACACCGATCAGGTTTCGCTCGCCGCCCTCCGGATACTTTGCTTTTACTTCAAGTACGGAAATATTGGAATCGGAAGCGCAGGCTTTTGTCATGGCTGCGATTGCCTCCGGTTTGTTGTCTTCGATAGCGATTACACCATTTGCATTCGGGAAGAGCCGGAGCACGAGACGCATGCCTTCGACGATTCCGTCGCTTCTGGAGCGCATCAGCTGATCGTCGCAGGTGATGTAAGGTTCGCATTCCGAACCGTTTGCGATGACGTAATCAATCTGCTCCGGATTGCGCGGAGCAAGCTTTACGTGAGTCGGGAATCCGGCTCCGCCAAGACCGACGATACCGGCTGCCTTGATTGCATCCAGAATCTGCGGCCCACTCATCGAGGTGTCATCACGTTCCGTTCCGACCCCGGGGGCAAGTGTAAACAATCCGTCGTTTTCAACAACGATGCAGGTGGCTCTTCCGCCGTTTACCGTGTGGCGTTCCTCGATGGCTTTTACCTTACCGGAGCAGGAACAGATGATGTTTGCGGATACGAAGCCGTCGGCTTCCGCAATCAGCTGACCGGCAAGAACGGGATCTCCTTTTTTTACAACTGGTTTTGCTGGTTTTCCGATGTGCTGATTGACCGGAAAGACAAGTTCTCCTTTGGGGAGAAATTCTTCGATCGGACAATCTTTGGAGAGGTCTTTGTGTCCGTCTGGATGGACACCTCCCCGAAATGTTTTGTGACTCATACGATACCTCCTGTTTGATTGTTATATCTCTAAAAACACACAAAATGAAATAAATAATCGATTAAGAAAATCATATCAGATATGAATCTGAAAATCCAGCTTTTTTCACAAAGAAATACGTTAAAAAATTAGCTCCTTTGTTAAAAAATACACATAAAAAGAGAAAGGAGAGAAATGACGATATCGGAAATACAATAAAAAAGAGATATTATGAAAAAAATCTCCGAAAACAGCACTGGATAAGCAAAGCAAGAAGATTCGGATGCTGAGAAAATTCCTCATTGTATGCGAAAAAGTGAGCTTTTGCATCAAAGGAAGCACGAAAATCAGGCGAGAGAAAGGGCTGCGGCTGCCAGTAAAAAGTGCCGGATTTCCGCGTATAGCAGGTCGCTGCTTTTGCAGGAACGCGGTATTCCTTATCAATATAGGAAGCAACGCTTTTGTGGATGGCCTGATCCTCGAGCGGAAGATAGCAGTAATTTTTGTAATCCGGGAAAAAATACTTCAGTTCGCAGGAGATACCGGGAAAACGCAGTCTGGCTGTAGAATTTTTAACAATAATGTCGCATACAGGAGCGCCGGAAACCGGAAATTCATCACAGGACAGCGAAAAAGAAAGCGGAGCAGGAAGAGGAAGACGAAGCTGAATCTCTGCTTCCAGATGGGGTGCGGCCTCTGTTTCATCAATGCAGAGCGAACAGGAGCGCACGCAGTCAAAATCTCCGTCTGCAAGTATGCGGTAGGCTGCAAGCGGAAGGAGCCTAGTCATGCCCACCAGATCGTCATGGTTGTGGAGCAGCATCAGCCGCAGCAGCTCCGGGTCCTGCGTTTTGTCAAAGGAGTGGAACATGGCGACCATATGCTTTCCAGTCAGAGTATCGGTGCGCTGCCATCCGGCCAGCTTTTCGAGTGCGGACTGTTTCAGGCTTTCCTGTCCTGGCAGATGCCGCAGGACGGAGAGGGTGCGGTAGAGGTCTAGGGAGTTTTTTTCTGCTGCTGCAAAGGGATGTGTGGAAAACGGAACATCCGCTGCATCAGAAGTTTGGCAGGCGGATTTCTCAGAGGATTGCTGCCCGGAAGATTTGCCGGAGACACCATGCAGAGAAATCCCAGTCAGTTCATAGGCGTTTGCTTTTGCATTTAAAAATGGCACATCAAAGGTAGAACCATTAAAATGAATGAGTGTGTCATATGGCAGGGTATCTGTAAAAAAGGTCTCAAGCAGCTGTTTTTCCTCGGAGGAGTGCTCGGCGAGATACTGGGTGAGCTGCCAGGTGCCGTTTTCAAGATGAATCGTCCCGATCAGAAAAACGCAGGCGGATTTGTGAGAGAGGCCTGTTGTCTCGATATCAAAAAAGAGTGCGTTTTCCGGCGTGTAGCCGTAAAATTCATGAAAGTCCGGGAAGTCCGGAATGGGAGAGGTTGTTTTTATCATAAGAAATCCTTTCTGCCTGTTTTTGGTATCATCGCCCGTTTAGTATAATGGAAAAAATAGAAAAAATCCAGCCGTTGCAATCTAAATCTGAAACCTAAATCATTTATCACACAAGAAAGATGATAAAATTACAAAAAGGGATATTTCCGATTTTACAAACTTAAGGTTTTCTTCCGTTGTGCCCAGGTAAAAGGCAGTGTAAAATAACAGGCAGAATATGTTTTTGAACGCGGTCGCGAAAGCGAATTGCAAAGGTTCGCTTTACTATGTGCCAGGAAAGGAAGGAACATGCAGATGCTGCTTGAGTGCAGAAATTTAAAAAAGAATTATGGAAAGAAACAGGCGGTCCGGAATATCACGCTTGATCTGGAACGTGGGAAAATTTATGGTCTGCTTGGACCGAACGGAAGCGGAAAGACAACGTGGATGAAAATGACGGCCGGGCTGGTAAAAGGCTGGGAGGGATCGATTTCCTTTGAGGGGCATCCGCTTTCCTTTCATGATAAGGCGGAGATTGCCTATATGTCAACAGAGCCGTTCTTCTATTCTTATATGAAGGTATCGGACGTCGGAAAGTATTACCGGGACTTTTTTAAGGATTTCAATGAAGATCGCTTTGGGGAACTGCTGGAGCGGATGGACTTAAGCCCGTCGGATAAGGCACGGACGCTTTCCTCCGGTATGGCGGCGAAACTGAAGCTCGCGGCCACTCTGGCGCGCGATGCAAAGCTGTATCTTCTGGATGAACCGCTCAATGGAATCGATCTGGTTGCAAGAGATCACGTGATGCAGACCATCATGGAGACCAGAGGGGAAGAAAATGCGATCGTGATGTCCACCCATCTGGTAGATGAGATTGATCAGGTGATTGACGATGCGATCTTTGTGCGTGAAGGCCAGATTGAGCTGCAGGGGAATGCAAAGCAGCTTTGCACGGATTATGGCATGTCAATTCCGGATCTGTACCGCAAAATATATGGATAAATGTACAAAAGAAATGCCAAGCCTTAACAGAGTCAGCCAAGTTGTGAGGAGAATTGCGAATATCTGCTTGAATGGCAGATACTATATAACGGAAAACCGAATAATAGAGACGTAAATAAGCTGCGCAGGCGGCGGGTACCGCAGAAAACAGATAGGAATGTGCTGCGGAGAATCGAGGAAAAATGGGAAAGATATTAAAATATGAATGGAAGAAACAACTATTTTCAAAACTGGTAATCGGCGGAATCCTGATTGTTCTGACGGCGGCTTTTGTTGTCGGAACACTGCTGGAAAAGGATCGCTGGCAGACGACGGCGATAGTGCTCCTTGTGTTTGCAGGACTTTTCGGTTCTTTATACGTCGGGATTGAGAGCCTTCTGGTGCTGAACCGAGATTTGCGGACGAAGGAGAGTCATATGCTTTTTATGGTTCCATATTCGGCATGGAGCATTCTTGGAGCGAAGGTTCTGGCGGCGTTTCTGCAGATCGTGCTGACCTCCGTGCTGTTTGCGGCTTCGTTTTTTCTCTGTTTTACCGCTTACGTTGGAGCAAGTCAGGGATTTGCGCAGTTCTTCCCGATGCTGCAGCGACTTCTGCGGGAGTGGTTTGACTTCCAGTTTGACTGGAAATGGGTCGTGCTGATTCTCTGTGAGGTGCTGATCAGCTGGATGAATATGATCGGGGCCGGGTATGCGTCGATTATCGCCTCCCGTACGGTGCTGGTAAAGAGCAAGCTTGCAACGCCTTTGGCAATCATTTTGTTTTTATTTTTGAATTGGGGGATGAACCAGATCATCCACCTGGTGGCGAAGGCACTTCAGCTGTCAAATGAAACTTACGCGTATGCACTGACGGATCTTGGAATCTCGGCAGTATTTGCGATTATTCTGCTCTTTGCGTCTGGGTGGATGGCAGAGAAGAAGCTGAGCGTATAAAAACGGCACATATACTTCTTTTGGTCAAATCTTTTGGGTTTGTATCATTTCCGATACAAATAAGGTCACTGCTTATTATTCTTCATAATAGAATAGAGGCAGGGAATGTACTCGATTTTGGTCAAATCGGATGTTTGCAATCCGCTTTGCTGCTCGAGGTTAAACCTATATATCACGGTCATTTTGTGGCATCCGGCCACCCGGATGACGCAGTCATCTCCAGATCATCCGTCACAAACAGTGCCTCGATGCCGTCCAGAGATTCGATGAGTGCCATTCCTTTTTCGGGGCCGAGTACAAAACAGGTGGTGCTTAAGGCATCGCCGTCGACGGAGTGCTCCGAGAGGATTGTGACGCTGGCGAGTCCGTTTTCGACGGGATATCCGTCGACGGGACTTAAAATATGGTGGTAGCGTTTGCCGTTTTCTGTGAAGTAGCGCTCGTAAGTGCCTGAGGTGACGATGGAAGCGTCGCGGCAGGAAATTGTGGTGAGTGGCTCTGTAGCATCCGGCTCGGGACGGCGGATTCCGATGCGGAAATCCTGATTCTGCGATTTGCCTCCGATCGTGAGGATATTCCCACCAAGGTCGATGAGAGCGCTTGCGTATCCGGCAGAGACGAGATCTTCCTTTAACAGATCGGCAATATAGCCCTTTGCGATTCCGCCAAGATCGATCGAAGTGTCAGGATCCAGGAGCGTTACGGTCGTACCGTCGAGCTGTACGTTTTCGTAGCCAACGTGAGAAAGCGCATTGGAGAGATCATTCTCATCCGGCACCGTTCCGGTTTTCTGGTCGGCATCAAAGTTCCACAGAGCGATTACCGGCGCGATTGTGATGTCGAAGGCACCGTCTGAGAGGCGGCAGTAGGAAAGCGCTTTTTCAAGCAGATCGGCTGTTTCTGATGAGACTTCGACCGGCTTTCCGCCGCTGTGATTGATGTTCCACACATCGCTGCCCTCCTGCGTGCGGGAGAGCAGTTTTTCATAGGAGGCAAGACGGGAAAAGCACTCCTCAAGGGGTGCTTTATTTTCGGTGTCATAGAGCGTGATCGAGACAACGGTATCAAGAAAAAATCCGGTTTTGGACACGGAGACCGTCTTTTTTTCACAGCCGGAGAGCGTTCCGGCAGCAATGAGAAGCAGGAAAACCAGTGCAGCTGACGTGGCTTTGCACCTGCGATAACTATTTTGGGAAATTCTGGAAAAAAGCATAGAGTTCCTTTCTACTGTTTTTATAGTAATCGCTGATATTTGCTTTGGATAAAAAACGTTTGGAATTGAAATCATGACAGCGCGGAAATGCTGCCTTTCATCGGATAGATTTCGAATTTCACTGTAACATATTTCGAACTTCGCCGCAAGTAAGGAAAGTGAAAATGCGCTCTTACCAGAAATGATAGCACGTTTGCCTGAACTGTGGAATGAATGATGAAAATTTCAAGACTTTCTTTACAAAATCAGCCTTTCTTCGTATAATGAACATGGCGCAAAATGACTTTGCGCCAGAAGCGCATAAACAGATGCATAGGAGGACTTGACATGGCAATTTTAGTTACGGGCGGTGCCGGATATATCGGCAGCCATACGTGCGTTGAGCTGTTAAACAGCGGTTATGATGTAGTCGTAATGGACAATCTCTATAATGCCAGCGAGAAAGCACTGGAGAGGGTAGAGCAGATCACAGGAAAGAAAGTTACCTTTTATAATGTAGATATGCTGGACAAAGAGGCGATGAATCAGATTTTTGAAAAGGAAAAGATCGATTCCGTCATTCATTTTGCCGGATACAAGGCAGTAGGCGAGTCTGTACAGAAGCCGCTGGAATATTATCACAATAATATTACCGGTACCTTAAACCTCTGCGATGTAATGCGCAATCACGGTGTAAAGAACATTATTTTCAGTTCCTCCGCGACGGTATACGGCGATCCGGCGTTTATTCCGATCACCGAGGAGTGTCCGAAGGGAAAGATTACGAACCCGTATGGCCAGACAAAGGGCATGCTGGAGCAGATCCTGACAGATTTAAACGTTTCAGATCCAGAGTGGAATGTCGTGCTTCTTCGCTATTTCAATCCGATCGGTGCGCACAAATCCGGTCTGATCGGTGAGGACCCGAAGGGAATTCCGAACAACCTGCTTCCGTACATTGCACAGGTGGCAGTCGGAAAGCTGGAAAAGCTCGGCGTGTTCGGTGATGATTATGATACACCGGATGGAACGGGTGTACGTGATTATATCCATGTTGTAGATCTTGCAAGAGGTCATGTAAAGGCAATTCAGAAGCTGGAGGAGGAGCCGAAGGTACACATCTACAACCTGGGTACCGGACACGGCTACAGCGTACTGCAGGTACTGCACGCATTTGAGAAGGCCTGCGGCAAGACACTTCCGTATGAGATCAAGCCGCGCCGCGCAGGCGATATCGCGACTTGCTACTGCGCACCGGAGAAAGCAAAGAGAGAGCTTGGCTGGGAAGCAGAGTACGGCATTGATGAGATGTGCGCAGATTCCTGGAGATGGCAGTCGATGAACCCGAACGGATATAACGACTGATCTTGGGACTATAATTATCTTTGTCTATAAGTTGACAGACTCGTCCAAAACAGATATTATTACATAGGTTTTCGAAATAAATCTGGACGAATCTGTCGATTTATGAGAAAATATAGAGTAAACAAATTTACTACTGAAAGGAGTTTTAACATGATTTATTCACGCGAAGTAGAAGAAATGTGCCCGGTAGCACAGGGCGTTCACCATGGCGCGGCTCCGATTCCGGAGGAGGCAAAATGGGTTCAGGCAAAAGAAGTGAAGGATATTTCCGGATTCACACACGGTGTAGGCTGGTGTGCACCGCAGCAGGGAGCCTGTAAGCTGTCCCTCAACGTAAAAGAGGGAATTATCCAGGAAGCACTTGTTGAGACGATCGGATGCTCCGGAATGACACATTCTGCAGCAATGGCAGCAGAGATTCTTCCGGGTCTTACTGTTATGGAAGCTCTGAATACAGACCTTGTCTGTGATGCGATCAACACCGCTATGAGAGAGCTCTTCTTGCAGATCGTATACGGCAGAAGCCAGTCCGCATTCTCAGAGGACGGCCTTGCAGTAGGTGCAGGTCTTGAGGACCTTGGAAAAGGACTTCGTTCTCAGGTAGGTACTATGTACGGTACACTGAAGAAGGGACCGCGTTATCTGGAGATGGCAGAAGGCTATGTTACCGGAATCGCTCTTGATGCAGATGATCAGATCATCGGTTATCAGTTCGTATCCCTTGGAAAGATGACAGACTTCATCAAGAAGGGTGACGATCCGAACACTGCATGGGAAAAGGCTAAAGGACAGTACGGCCGTGTGGCAGATGCTGTTAAGATTATTGACCCGAGAAAAGAATGATTGAGGAGGTAACGGAAAATGGCTTTATTTGAATCATATGAAAGACGTATTGACCAGATCAATGCTGTCCTGAACAGCTATGGAATTGCTTCTCTGGAAGAGGCAGAGAAGATCACAAAAGATGCTGGTCTTGATGTATACAATCAGATCAAGGGAATTCAGCCGATCTGCTTTGAGAACGCTTGCTGGGCATACATCACAGGTGCTGCAATCGCAATCAAGAAGAACTGCAGAAAAGCATCAGAGGCAGCAGCAGCAATCGGTGAGGGACTTCAGGCATTCTGTATCCCGGGTTCTGTAGCTGACACCCGTAAGGTAGGTCTTGGCCATGGAAACCTTGGCAAGATGCTTCTTGAGGAAGAGACTGAGTGCTTCGCATTCCTGGCAGGCCATGAGTCCTTTGCAGCAGCAGAGGGTGCAATCGGTATCGCAGAGAAGGCAAACAAAGTACGTACAAAGCCGCTTCGCGTTATCCTGAACGGTCTTGGAAAAGACGCTGCACAGATCATCTCCCGTATCAACGGCTTCACCTTCGTTGAGACAGAGTACGATCCGTACACCAACACCGTAAAAGAAATCAGCAGAAAATCCTACTCTGAGGGACTTCGTGCAAAAGTAAACTGCTACGGCGCAAACAGCGTTCCGGAAGGTGTTGCAATCATGTGGAAAGAGAACGTAGACGTTTCTATCACAGGAAACTCCACGAACCCGACACGTTTCCAGCATCCGGTAGCAGGTACTTACAAGAAAGAGCGTCTTGAGGCTGGTAAGAAGTACTTCTCCGTAGCATCCGGCGGTGGTACAGGACGTACGCTTCATCCGGATAACATGGCAGCAGGCCCGGCTTCCTATGGTATGACCGATACCCTTGGCCGTATGCATTCCGATGCTCAGTTTGCAGGATCTTCTTCCGTACCGGCTCACGTAGAGATGATGGGTCTGATCGGTGCAGGAAACAACCCGATGGTTGGTATGACTGTATCCGTAGCTGTTTCCATCGAGGAAGCTGCAACAGCAGGAAAATTCTAAAAAATCCGGCGTTTACGCAGATCTTTAAAAATTTAAAAAATAAAAAGCAGCCAGAGACATACAGTCTGGCAATGTCCAAGCGAGAAAATGGGAACCGTCTTTTGCGACGGTTCCTTTTTTGCTGTATTTTTCTTTTGGCGAGTCTTTTTCAATAACGAGCTGTCTTTCTGCCTGAATGCGTTTCTTCTATAATAATGTGTTATTGGAAAGTTGATAATCTAAATGACAAAAAATGACTAACAGTCAATTATTACAAAAAAAACCAGATTCCGGTAAGAATCTTGTGCTTATTTAATATTGACCAAAAGTCATTTTTGGATATAATGAGATTTAGAAAAAAACTAGGAGATGGTATGCGATGGTTAGTTTAGGAAAATGGATCGCGAAGCATAAGTATCTGATTCTTCTGATCGGATTTCTTCTGCTGATCCCGGCCTTTTACGGGATGATCAAAACAAGAACAAATTATGATATACTGAGCTATCTGCCGGACACACTGGAAACAGTGAAAGGTCAGGATATTATGGTAGATGAGTTTGGTATGGGTGCTTTCTCGATGGTTGTCGTGGAGGGCATGGAACTGAAGGATGTACAGAAGCTGGAGGATCAGTTCAGCGAGGTAGAGCATGTGAAGGATGTGCTCTGGTATGATGATGTGGCTGATCTGAGCCTTCCGGTTGACATGATTCCGAAGGATCTCAGGGAAGCATTCTTCAGGGGCGATGCGACAATGATGCTAGTGCTCTTTGACAACACGACTTCCTCTGATGATGCAATGGGAGCTGTTGAGGAGATGCGAAAGCTGGTAGATGACCAGACCTTTATCAGCGGTATGACAGGTATCGTTACCGATATCAAGAATATTGCACTGGAAGAGTTACCGGCTTACGTTGTGATTGCCGCAGCACTTTGCTTCGTCATTCTGCTGCTTACAACAGATTCGTTCCTTGTTCCGGTATTCTTTCTGATGAGTATCGGACTTGCAATTGTCTACAATCTGGGCAGCAATATTTTCCTCGGCGAGATTTCTTATATCACTAAGGCGCTGACCGCGGTATTGCAGCTCGGCGTTACAATGGACTATTCGATCTTCCTGCTGGACAGCTTTGAGGAGAACAAAAAGCATTACCCGGATGACCGTGAACTGGCGATGGGGCATGCGATTGCGGCGACGTTCAAATCCATTATCGGAAGCTCAATCACAACGGTCGCAGGTTTCCTGGCACTTTGCAGTATGACATTTGCACTCGGGCGTGACATCGGAATCGTCATGTCGAAGGGCGTTATCATGGGCGTTATTTGCTGTGTTACCTTCCTTCCGTCCATCATTCTGGTGTTTGATAAGGGGATCGAGAAGACGAAACACAGACCGCTGATTAAGAACACGAATCGTGCATCTGCATTTATTGTAAAGCATCACAAGATCTGGATGGTTCTGTTCCTCGTGCTTCTGTATCCGGCATTTTACGGAAACAATCACACTGGAATTTATTACAACATTGCGCGGTCACTTCCGTCCACACTGGATTCCAATGTTGCGAATACGAAGCTGACCGAGGACTTTGACATGAGTACGATCCATATGGTTATGATGGATAAAAATATGGATGCAAAGACAAAGCGCAATATGGTTTCTGATATTGATGAGGTAGAAGGAGTCAAATGGACGATCAGCATGAGTTCTCTGCTTGGACCGACCATTCCGGATTCCATGATCCCGGATGATATCAAGTCGATGCTTCAGGGCAGTGATTATGAGCTTGCGTTTGTCTGCTCACAGTATGAGTCAGCTACCCCGGAGGTCAATACTCAGATCGGAAAGATCGATGAGATTGTGAAATCCTATGATCCAAATGCGCTGGTCATCGGTGAGGCGCCTATGATGAAGGACCTGGAGGATGTTACGAATATTGACCTTGTAAATGTAAATACGCTTTCCGTTGCAGCTATTTTTGTTATCATCATGCTTACGTTTAAATCGATTTCACTGCCGATTATTCTGGTAGCAGTTATCGAATTTGCAATCATGGTCAACATGGCGGTGCCGTATTATCAGGGCGTTGAGCTTCCGTTTGTTGCAAGCATTGTGGTAGGTACGATTCAGCTGGGCGCAACGGTAGACTATGCGATTCTGATGACGAGCCGGTATCAGAAGGAGCGCCGGAGCGGCAAGAATAAAAAAGAAGCGGTACTGGCAACGCATAAGGCCTGCATGCTCTCGATTATCACGAGCGGTATCAGTTTCTTCGCAGCGACGTTCGGCGTAGCAGCTTACTCGAAGGTAGATATGATTGGTGCGATTTGTACATTGCTGTCAAGAGGCGCACTGATCAGTATGGTTGTTGTGCTTGGCGTGCTGCCGGCAATGTTCCTGCTTTTTGATAAGGTGATCTGTGTGACGACGATCGATTTTCTTGGCAAGAAGGAAAAGAAGAAAAAGCAGACGGCACAATAAGCTGGAAATAAAGAAATACGGCTCATAAAAAGGTGAGCCGATGGGTGATGGGACTGAAAACAAATTCCCCGTTTGGGCGGATGAAAATGGTCTGGCAAACGGGGAATCAGAACATGGCGAACAGAGTTTGGAGGAAACAGTCATGAACAGAAACAGAAAGTGCAGTAAAAAAGTAGCTGCGGGAATTGCGGTTGGAATGGCAGCAGTTATGAGTGCAACACCGGTATGGGCCGCAGAGGAGAGTGCATCCGTATCAAAAGAAGAGACCGTTTACGTCAATGCGGATGCTTCTGGAAATAAAGAAAGTGTTACCGTTTCAAGCTGGCTGAAAAATGCCGGTTCCGAAAAGGAGCTGAAGGATTCCAGCGAACTGCAGGATATCGTAAATGTAAAAGGTGATGAGACATTCTCACAGGACGGTGAGGGACTGACCTGGAGTACCGATGACGAGGACATCTATTATCAGGGAACAACTGACAAGGAGCTTCCGGTCAATGTAAAGCTGACGTATTACCTGGATGGCCAGGAGATGGCACCGGAAGAGCTGAAAGGAAAGAGCGGCCACCTGGAGATTCATGTAGAATATGAAAATAAAGAAAAACAGACCGTGACAATCAACGGAAAAGAGCAGACGATCTACAGCCCGTTTGTGATGGTAACAGGAATGATTCTCCCAGGCGATACGTTTAAGAATGTCACGATCGACAACGGAAAGGTCGTTTCGGACGGAAGCCGCGAGATCGTCATCGGTGTCGGCATGCCGGGCATGCAGGAAAGTCTGAATCTTGATCAGCTGCAGGATATGATTGATGATCTGAAGGAAACAGAGGACGAAACAGATACCGAGTCTGAGACAGACACGAAAGAAAAGGCAGAAACCGAGACAGAAACGGAAACCGAGACGGAAACGGAAACCGAGACGGAAACTGAAACGGCAGCTGAGACCGAGACAGACGCTGAGGATGACGATGATGAGCTGAATCTGCCGGAGAGCTTTACAGTATCTGCAGATGTGGAAAACTTTTCCATGAGTTCTACGTTTACGATCGCACTGACTGATATCCTGAAACAGCTCGATACCGATAAGATCACAAACATTGATGACCTTAAAGACGCCCTGAATGATCTGGAGGACGCTGCGCTGAAGCTGGTAGACGGTACTTCTGATCTCTATGACGGTGTCGAGGAGCTGGATGACAAGTACGGAGAGTTCGATGACGGCGTCAAAGAATTAAAAGAGGGAATTGGAGAGCTGCTGGACGGCAGTACGGAACTGAAAGACGGAGCCGGAGACCTGAAGGACGGAGCAGGTGAGCTGGTTGATGGTGTCGGCACATTAAAAGACGGAAGCTCACAGCTGGTAAGCGGAGCTGCTTCCTTGAAAAATGGTACGGCAAGTGCGAAAAGCGGAGTGGATCAGCTGAAAAATGGAAGCAGTAGTCTTGTAAACGGAGCTTCTTCGCTGAAGGATGGAACGTCAAGCCTGAAAAACGGAGCAGGCCAGCTTAAAGATGGCAGCAGCAGTCTGGTAAGCGGAGCCGCTTCATTAAAGGATGGCACGACGAGTCTGAAAGATGGAGCGGATCGGCTGAAAGACGGCAGCAGCAGCCTGGTAAGCGGAGCTTCCTCTCTGAAAGACGGAACCTCTTCCGTTGCAAGCGGAGCAAAACAGGTGGATGCTGGTACTGCTTCTCTTGCAGCCGGCGCAAGCCAGCTGGTAAGCGGAAGCACTTCTCTGAAAACAGGTATTGATCAGTATACGAGCGGAGTAGATAAATTAAACGCAAGCATTCAGAAGTATCTCGGAAAGAAGGGACAGCTTTCCGGTAAGATCGGTACGTTCCAGGAAGGAATCACGTCGCTGTCAAGCGGTGTGAAAGCATATACGAAGGGAACGGAAGCATTGGCGGATGGTGTGACGTCCTATGTGGCCGGTGAACAGCAGCTGTCAGCGGGAGCACAGAACCTGAAGCCGCTTGTGAACGGACTTCCGACCGTTTACAGTACAATTGGAAAACTGAAGCAGAGCGTAGAAGGAGATCTGCTTACCGGAGCGAAAAAGCTGGCAGCGGGAACAGAAGAGCTGGAGCAGAAGGTAAGCGCAACAGACGTAACCGGTCTGGTAGGCATTGTTGACAGTATGCTTGCTTCCGGAGAGGAACTGGTTGGTCAGGCAGGTACGATCTCATCGGTACTGGACAGCCAGATCAGTGCACCGATGACGGAAATGATGACGACAGGCGGGCAGCTTGCACAGATCGCACAGGACTTCTCAGGTAAACTTAGCGATGCAAAGAGCCAGGTTGCGACGCTGACACAGAATGTAAATGCTTCACTGGAAAAGCAGATTCAGGCTCAGAAAGATAAGATCAGTGCAGCACAAAGCGCGATGAATGGTGCAGGTGAGGCGCTGGCAGGTAAGGTTCAGAGTGTGAACAACCAGATCAATGAGGCAAATGCAAAGATTGATGCATTCAATCAGGCGGCAGCGGCGCAGAATGCAGCGGCTCAGCAG
Organism: Lachnospiraceae bacterium; assembly: GCA_029225065.1. Classification (GTDB taxonomy): domain Bacteria; phylum Bacillota; class Clostridia; order Lachnospirales; family Lachnospiraceae; genus Choladousia. Next base: position 144,022 of record JAQXVT010000037.1, read on the forward strand.
GCAGTTGATACGGCAAATCAGGTAGCGGCAGACAGCGCAGCTCAGGCAAGTGCAGCGTCCGGTACGGCAGGATCGGCGGCCGGTACGGCTTCATCCGCAAGCGGAAGTGCAAGTGACGCGGCAAATGCAGCTTCGACAGCGGCAAATGATGCGGCGAATGCGTCCGGCGTAGCTGGAAATGCCTCATCTCTGGCAAGTCAGGCGGCAAGTGCGGCACAGCAGGCGGCGGATGCAGCACAGGCACTGGAGGAGACCAACCCGGGTCTTGCAGCGCAGCTGAGCAGCTATGCAGCAAGCCTGAATGACTGTGCGTCACAGCTTGGCGGTGTGCAGGGCTCTCTTGGCAGCGCGTCAGGCACACTGAGTAATGACGCAGGTTCCCTGAGCGGTGCAGCACAGACCTTGTCCGGAAATGCAGGAGATTTAAGCGCATCGGCAGACAGTCTTTCCTCATCCGCGGGTGCAACCGGAAATACAGCGGCAGCATTATCCACAGTAGGTGCGGAAGCAGCGCAGCGGATTGATGAGATTTCGGTTGATACAGATTTGGGAACACTTCCGGCACTGGATGAAATCAAGCTTGGAGACGACCTGCAGCAGGCGCTGGCAGGAATCAGTCTTCCGGATACATCAGCACTGGAGCAGGGTCTTGCACTGATTCAGAAAGACTATAAGAGCGTACAGGGTACCGTTACAAATACATTGACGCCGGCTCTTCAGGATGTTCAGCAGAAACTTGCCGGAATTAAAAGCATGGAGTCTCAGATTCCGACAGAGAATCCGTTGAAAGAGCTTCTGTCGGGCGTGAAACAGCTTAATGAAGGTGCACAGGCGCTGAGCAGCGGTATCAGTACTCTCTCTGCGAGTCTTGCAAAATTCTATGAGAGTACGGGAAATCTTCCGGAAGCAGGAAAAGGTATTCAGGCACTGCTGGATGGTTTTGCGGCGCTTGATGGCTACAACGAACAGCTGACCAGTGGCGCGGCAACATTGAAGGAAAACAGAAGCGCTCTGGACGAAGGCGCTGATAAGCTGGAGAGCGGAGCAGAGACACTTTCGGATGGTCTGAGCAAACTGAGCACACAGCTTTCTGCCGGTGCGAGCCAGCTTGCGGCAAACAGCAAGACACTCAGAAAGGGAGCAAGCGATCTGGTATCCGGAGTATCAAGCTTAAAGAGCGGAGCAGATACATTGAAGAACGGTACAGGCAGCCTTTACAGCGGTTCAAAGACGCTGGACTCCGGAGCTGAAACACTGTACAACGGTACAAAGACCCTGGATTCCGGAGTATCAAGCTTAAAGAGCGGAGCCGAGACGCTGGAGAGCGGAGCAGGCACGCTGTATGATGGCACAAAGAGTCTGGACTCTGGTGTATCAAACTTAAAGAGTGGAGCAGATGCGCTGAATAATGGAGCAGATACGCTGTATAATGGTACAAAGACACTGGATTCCGGTGTATCAACCTTAAGAAGCGGAGCAGAAGCACTGGACAACGGAGCAGGCACGCTGTATGACGGTACAAAGACCCTGGATTCGGGAGTATCCACATTAAAGAGCGGAGCAGAGACACTGGAAAGCGGAGCCGGAGCACTTTATGATGGAGCAGAGACACTGGAGAGTGGTGTAAATGAACTGAATGACGGAGCTGAGACACTGGAGAGCGGCAGCACCGAAGTCAAGGATGGTATCTCTGAACTGAAAGACGGCGCAGAAGAGCTGCGTGACGGCATGAAGGAGTTTGATGAGGAAGGCACCAGCAAGCTGAAGAAAGCAGTTGATGAGGATCTTTCCGATATTCTCGAGCGGATTCGCGTGCTGAGTTCTGCGGATTACACATACAGCACATACAGTGGACGTGTAGACGGTATGGATGGAAATGTAAAATTCATTATCGAGACTGCACCGATCGAAAACGACGACTGATCCGGGTTACGGAAGCCGAAAAACTAAAAGATGACGTTATGGAACGCCGCAAAATCATTTGACAGATGGTTTTGCGGCGTTCTGCTTTATATAGTAACGTTATGTCCTCTGGGCTTCTTGTACAGAAGTATTGCGGAGGCTTGCGGTAGCTGGATATCTGTGTTATAGTATATAAAATAAGGAATAGAATTGTTTAGCGATAGAAAAAACAGTACAGAAACGCCTGCAGAACCGAAGAACTGCGGCTGTAAAGAAAAAAGAATCGAGAAAGAATGAAACATGGAAAAAGAAAAAGGATTTCTGTCTTTTATCCGGAATTTTCGAAAAAAGTTTCTGGATATTACAACATTGAAATTTTTGGCGGTTGGCGTGATCAATACGTTGGTCGGAACAGGACTTATGTTTGTCCTTTATAATATTTTTTCTGTAAATTACTGGATTTCATCAGCCTCCAACTATGTTGCAGGCAGTATTGTCAGTTATTTTCTGAACAAATATTTCACGTTTCAAAACAAAGAACGTTCTGCCAGTCAGATCCTGCGTTTCGTTATCAATATTACCCTGTGCTATCTTATCGCATATGGACTGGCCAGGCCGGCGGTCTCGTTTGTGCTTTCTGGAATGAATGAAAAAGTACAGGGGAATTG